>NZ_NOJY02000079.1 GCF_002250835.2 Romboutsia weinsteinii | reverse complement strand
AAGTGCAGTAATGTATGTAGCTTATCGATACTAATAGGTCGAGGACTTGACCAATATATATATTTGAGCAACGGGATAAATATGAATGAATATGAATATTTAGACGTTGGCGAAATGAATGTCATGAATTTTAAATGTTTGCAGTTTTTAGAGTATTAACTCTAAATAACTTAATAGAAATATTAAGCATAAGAGATTATGTGGTTACAATAGCAGAGAGGATACACCTGTTCCCATTCCGAACACAGAAGTTAAGCTCTCTAGCGCTGATGGTACTTGGTGGGCAACTGCCTGGGAGAGTAAGACGTAGCCACGTAATCTTTTTTTATACAAAAATATAAACTATGAAACGAATAATAAAACTAAATTTATAAAACTAAACTGATCAGGTATGTCTTAAGATAAATTAGGAAAAACTATTTTGAAGAACATACGCTAGCTATTAAGATTATAATGACTAATTTTCTAAGGAGATGTATATATGAAAAAGTATGCATTTATTACAGTAATAGTTGGAGCACTTAATTGGGGCGGAATCGGAGTCTTTGGAGTAGATTTGATAGGCAATGTATTTGGAGGAACTTATGAAGTTTTCAGTAGGATTATATATTTTATAGTTGGAATAGCTGGGGTATATTTAGCTATTATATCAGTACCTAATAAAAACACATAATAAATTTAATCTAAATATTCACCGTTGATGTATAAATATCAGCGGTTTTTCTATGCTTATAAATGGATATATAATAAAATATTAATTAGTAGTAAATAACTTAGACTTAAGCATATTAGTAACAAAAGGAGATACATATGGAAAACTTAGTTATAAATAAAATAAAACAATTAGTAGATGAAAATTTAATTTCTTTTCATGTCCCAGGACATAAGTTAGGTAAAATTTACGACAGTCTAGGTTATGGGGATATAGTAAAAAATATATATAAGATGGACACTACAGAGATACCAGGAACAGATAATCTACTTTCACCAGAAGATATAATCAAAGACTCTCAAATAAATGCGTCTAAGGTATTTAAAAGTAAGAGTACATATTACCTTGTAAATGGAAGTACGTGTGGAATACAGTCTGCTATCATGTCTGTATGCGATCCTAAAGATAAACTAATAGTAAATAGGGATTGCCATCAATCAGTGATAAATGGATGTATATTAGGTGATATAGATCCTATATATATAAAACCTCAAATAAATAAAGATATTAATGTAGTACAAGGAATAAGAACAGAAGATGCGATAGAGATTATAGACTCTAATGTAGATTCAAAAGCTATACTATTAACTTATCCAACATATTATGGCATGACCTATGATTTAAAGAGTATATGTAAGTATGCTCATAGTAAAGATATAGTGGTAATAGTAGATGAAGCTCATGGCGCTCATTTAGGTCTAAGTAATAAACTGCCAAAGACAGCCTTAGAAGAGGGGGCGGATATAGTTATCCAAAGTACTCATAAAACTTTACCTGCATTTACTCAATCTTCTATGATACATGTTCAAGGGGACAGGATTGATGAAAATAGGCTACTAAGCATACTAAGAATAGTAGAGTCTTCAAGTCCTTCATACATGTTAATTTCTTCTCTAGAACTTGCAACAGATATATATAATAAGTATGGAAGAGATTTAATGGACAAGGTCTTAATGAATATAGAGAATCTAAAATTAAAATTTAAAAATAATAAATATATTGAGATATATGATACAGATGATAAAACAAAAATATTTATATCTTTGAAAAATATAGGTATAGGTGGATATGAGCTTGAGGATATTTTGAGAGAAGAATATAATATACAGGTGGAGCTATCTAATCCATATGGAGTTTTATTAATAAGTACAATTGGAAATGATAAAGAGGATTTCATAAGTTTAGAAACGGCATTAGATGATATTACTAATAGATATAAGGGTAATAAGATATATGAAGATATTAAATATCCAATAAATATACCTACAAAAGTATTAACTCCAAGAGAAGCATTTTATAAAGTAAAGAAAAGTGTTAAAATATATGAAAGCATAGGAAAGATATGCGGTGAGTATATAATACCTTACCCACCAGGGATAAGTTTATTATCGCCAGGGGAAATTATCACCGAGGAAATAATTGATTATATACGAATGTGCCACAAAAAAGGAATGAATGTAAACGGAATTAAAGATTCTAATTTAGAATTTATACAAATAATAGACAGTATTAATTAGTTTTGGAGGATATAAAATATGAAAGGTAAGTTAATAATCATAGAGAGTGGTTCAGATGCAAGTGGAAAGGCTACTCAAACTAAAAGACTATATGAGAGGCTCTTAGAAGAAGGAAATAATATAAAGAAAGTTGAGTTTCCAAATTATGATTCTGAGTCATCAGGACTAGTAAAAATGTATTTAAGAGGAGAATTCGGAAGTAAGCCTACAGATGTAGATCCTTATGTGTCATCAACATTTTATGCAGGAGATAGATATGCATCATTTAAAACACAGTGGGAGACGTTTTATAATGAAGGTGGGATAGTTATCTCGGATAGATATACAACGTCTAATATGGTCCATCAAGCGTCTAAGATGGATATTGAAGATAGAGAAAATTATTTAGAATGGCTAGAAGACTTTGAGTTTAACTTGTACAAGATACCAAAGCCAGATTGTGTAATATTTTTAGATGTTCCAATAGAGTTTAGTAAGAAGCTTATGGAAAATAGAAAAAATAAGTTTACAGGTGAGGATAAGAAGGATATACATGAGAGTGATATATCATACTTAGAAAAATCTTATAACAATGCTTTATATATAGCTGATAAGTATAATTGGAAAAAGATAAATTGCGTAGAAAATAATGAACTTAGAAGCATAGAAAGCATACATGAAGAAATTTATAAACTAGTTAAAGATACAATAGAATCTATGGAGAGGTAGATATGTATTTTAAAAATATTATAGGTCAGGAGTTTGCTAAGAAATATTTAGGAAACTCTATAAAAAATAGCAAGGTTAACCATGCATATATGTTTGAGGGTATTGACGGTGTAGGAAAAAAGACATTTACAGATGAATTTTCAAGTATACTCCTTAAGAGTGAAAATGTGAACAATAGTCCAGACTATATAAGTATAAAGCCAGATGGAAATAGTATAAAGATAGCTCAGGTTAGAGATTTACAAACAGATATTATAGTAAAGCCTCATAGTGATTATAAAATTTACATAATAAATCAAGCAGAAAAAATGACTATAGAAGCTCAAAATGCTTTACTTAAAACATTAGAAGAACCACCAGAGTATGTTATAATGATTCTTATTACGAATAATAAAGAAGCCTTATTAGATACTATCAAATCTAGATGTGAAATTATAAAGTTTTTACCTATATCTCTTATGGATTTAAAAAAATATCTTATGGGTAATGATATAGAAGAACAAAGGGCACAGTTATTAGCTACATTTTCAAGAGGAAGTATAAGTAAAGCTCTTGAATTATCTGAGTCAGCAGATTTTGCAATAATGAGAGAAGATATACAAAACTATATACAAACTATTTTAGATAAAAATATAGTAGAAATATTAGATATCCCCAATAATATAGATAAATATAAATCCCAAATTGTAAATGTACTTGATATGATGATAAATTATTTTAGAGATATAATGATGTCTAAAGAGGGAATAGATAAAAGTATGATTATAAATGCGGACAAGATGGTATTTATACAAAATATGAGCAAAAAAATTACCTATTCTCAAGTATCTAAGATTATTGATATAATAGAAGAAACCAAGAAAAAGATAAGAAGCAATTGTAATTTCAATACAAGCATACAAGTTATGGCTTTGAATATATATGAGGTGATTAAATGATAAAAATAGTGGGTGTTAGATTTAAAAACGCGGGGAAAATATACTACTTCGATCCAGTTGACTTGACAATAGAAAAAAATATGGAGGTAGTTGTTGAAACTGCAAGGGGATTAGAGTACGGTAAGGTAGTAGTAGGACCAAAAGAAATAGAAGAAAATGAACTAGTTTCACCTTTAAAACCAATAATAAGAGTAGCTACAGAAGAAGACACTAAAATATATCAAGAAAATAAAGCAAAAGCAAAAGAAACTTTTGAATTATGCCAACAAAAAATAAAAGAGCATGAATTAACTATGTTTTTAATTGATTGTGAATATACTTTTGATAGAAATAAGCTAATATTCTACTTTACAGCAGAAGGAAGAATAGATTTTAGAGAGCTTGTAAAAGATTTAGCAGCTATATTTAAAACTAGAATAGAGTTAAGACAAATTGGAGTTAGAGATGAAGCAAAATCAATAGGTGGATTAGGACCATGTGGAAGACGACTTTGTTGTTCTTCATGGCTTGGAGATTTCCAACCAGTTTCAATAAAAATGGCTAAAGATCAAAGTTTATCGCTTAATCCTACAAAGATATCAGGAATATGCGGAAGACTATTCTGTTGTTTAAAGTATGAGCATGATGTATATGCTGAAGCTATAGATATTATGCCATCAGTAGGAGCTTTAGTTAAGGTTGATGATGGTAAGGGAAAGGTAATGGAAATTAACCCATTATTAGAACAAGTTAAAGTTGAACTTAGTGATAAAAATATAAAAGTATATCATAGAGAAGAAGTAAAAGTATTACAAGAACCTAAAAAATGTGGTGGAAATTGTGGTAATAAGAATGAAGATATAGATGCGGCTACATTAAGAGAGTTAAAGAAATTAGAAGACTAATGGGGTAGGGATTTTTTCCTACCTTTTTATATATAAGAGATTTAAATAATTACTGTATAAAACTTATTATAGTGATTTTTTACAGATAAAAGTAATGAATGTTTAAAGGAGATAATTATGGACATAAAATTAAAAGACACAGAAAGAATAGATGATTTACAGTTAAAAGGATTAAAGTTAATTCAAGATACTAATGGATTCTGCTTTGGAGTTGATGCTGTACTACTAGCAAACTTTACAAAAGTAAAAAGAGGTGCAAGAGTAGTTGACTTAGGAACAGGTACAGGGATAATACCAACTCTAATAGCAGGTAAAAGTGAAGCTAAGGAAATAGTAGGCGTAGAGATACAAGAAGATGTGTTTGAAATGGCTACTCGTTCTGTAAAATTAAACAAATTAGAAGACAGAGTTAGAATCATCAATGCAGATATAAAGAATATAGATAAAGAGTTAGAAGTTCACGGATATCATGTGGTTACGTCTAATCCACCATATATGCATATAGATGGAATAAAAAACCCAAATGATAAAAAAGCTATATCTAGACATGAGGTAAAATGTAACTTAGAGGATGTAATAAGAGCTGCATCAAGACTTACTATGCCAAAAGGTAAGTTCTTTATGATACACAGACCAACAAGATTAGTTGATATAATAGAACTAGGTAGAAAGTATAGATTAGAGCCAAAGGTAGTACAGTTTATACATCCAAAGCCTAAAAAAGCACCTAATTTATTATTAGTAGAATTTGTTAAGGATGGAAGACCAGAACTTAGAATACTAGATCCATTATATGTTTATGGTGAAGATGGACAATATACTGAAGAATTAAAAGCAGTATATGCAAATGAAGATATAGGAGAGATATAAATGAGCGGAAAATTATATATATGCCCAACACCTATTGGTAATTTAGAAGATATAACATATAGAACATTAAGAGTATTAAATGAAGTAGACTTAATTGCAGCTGAAGACACTAGACATAGTATAAGACTTTTAAATCATTTTGATATATCAAAACCAC
The DNA here is from genome assembly GCF_002250835.2 of Romboutsia weinsteinii. GTDB lineage: Bacteria > Bacillota > Clostridia > Peptostreptococcales > Peptostreptococcaceae > Romboutsia_A > Romboutsia_A weinsteinii. The sequence continues at coordinate 3,608 of NZ_NOJY02000079.1, read as the reverse complement.
TAACTAGCTATCATGATCACAATCAAAATACAAAAGGTGATTACCTAATTAATAAATTACTTGATGGTGAAAATATAGCAGTAATAAGTGATGCAGGTATGCCGGGGATATCTGATCCAGGAGAGCAAATAATAAGACAAGCAATAGAAAATAACATTGAAGTAGAAGTATTACCAGGAGCAACAGCATTTGTAACAGCATTGGTTGGATCAGGTTTAAATACTTATAAATTTGCATTTGAAGGTTTTTTAGATAGAGATAAAAAAACTAGGAGAGAGCAATTAGAATCTATAAAAGAAGAAAAGAGAACAATAATTTTCTATGAATCTCCACACAGATTAAAAGATACTTTAAAGGATATGCTTAAAATTTTAGGAAATAGAAATATATCTGTAAATAGAGAACTTACTAAAAAGTATCAAGAAATAATAAGAGAAGACATAGAAAGTGTAATAAATATTTTCAATGAGAGAGAAGTAAAGGGTGAATTTGTTTTAATAGTTGATGGATTCAAAGGTGAAGTAACATCTAAAAATAATTTTGATGACCTTTCAGAAAGAGACTATGTAGTAAAATTACTAGAAGATGGTGTGGACAAAAAAGAAGCTATTAAAATAGTATGTAAAGATAGAAAATTAAAGAAAGATATAGTGTATAAACAAGTGTTAGATTTATAAATTTTTAGCCTTGGGGTGATATATATGAATTTACAAGATAAGCTACTAAATAGTTTGAAATGTAAAAATACACATAGTAGCCTTTATAAATTGGATGAAGAAAAAGAGCTAGAAAAAATCATTCCAATAACTAAGGATATGAAATTAGTAGGCGAATGCAAATATCATGTAGTAAACTGCTTTGATCATTCACTAAATGCTTTATGTGAGTTTGAAAGTATGCTTAAACAAGATGATTTTTTTCCAAGTCATTTAAAACAAAATATTTATAAGTACCTATCAACTAAAACAGAAGAAGAGATATCTAAGTTAGAGTTATTAAAATTAGGTATATTTATGCATGATATAGGTAAGCCTGGCGCAAAGACTGTAGATGAGACAGGAAGAGCTCACTTTAAAGGTCACGAAAAAATAGGTGCTAAAGAAGCTTATAATATTGGTGAAGAATTAAGTTTATCTCAAAAATCTATGGATGTATTATATAAGTATATAAGATACCATATGATACTATTAGGGTTTTACAAGACTAATAATATGAGCCAAGATAAATTATACGAAATATTTGATATATTAAAAGATGAAGTTATTGGAGTAGTATTATTAGGATATGCGGATGTAGTATCCACAAGAAAACTTTTGAATCCTAATGAAAATAGCGGTGTAATAAAAACATATATGGAGTACATTTTAACTAACTATATATATAGATATAAAAGAATGTAAAAATCCTATAGAAAAGTTTTAAAATAAGTAAACTTTTCTATAGGATTTTTTATTTAAAGTATAGATTTTGCCTGTATAGGTGTAGATAAGATGACTGAAGTTTTAGTAGATCCTACTTTCTTTATAGAATCTATAACATTTTCTAATTCATACATATCTTTAACTATAACTTTTAATAGAGAACAGTCATCTCCAGTTATATGATGACATTCAACTATTCTTGGGTCTTGACGAGCTTCACTAATAAACTCTTCGTAACAAATAGTACTAGGTAAAGAGATATGTATAAAAGCTTTTATAACTCTACCTAAAGTATCTGGATTTATTATTGCCTTATATCCTTCTATAACCCCAGACTCTTCTAATCTTTTAACCCTTTCAGAGACCGCAGGAGAAGTTAGTCCAACTATTTTCCCTAAGTCTTTCATAGAGATTCTACCATCTTCTTGTAAAATCTCTATAATTCTGTGATCTGTAATATCCATATTGTAATCCCCCTTAATTAAGATGATATATTATACAAATTTTTTAGTATCAAGTAAGTTGCTTTTTAAATCCCAAAGCTTTTTAGATAAATCTACTTTATAAACTTTAGGACTTGAAATTCTCTTATAAGCTTCCCACAGAGTACTTAATTCATCTTGAACATAATCTCTTATTTCAATAACAGTTTTTTTATTGTGCTTGCATTCACCACCAATAAATAGAGGTTGGTGAAGTTCTTTAACTGTATAGCTTTCAAAAGTTGTAGACTTCCAAGTATAAACTGGATGGAAAACAGTTAAAGGTTTAGTCGCATCTATTTCTTCATCATGTAGCATGATGAAATCAGCTTCAGCTTTACCTTCAGCATTGTATATTCTAATAATTTTCTTAAAACCTGGGTTGTTTATTTTTTCAGGATCCTCAGAAACCTTAATTTTAGGTTCTATAGAATCCCCTTTGTAAGATGCAGCTAACTTGTACACTCCTCCAAGAGAAGGCGAATCAGCAGATGTAATAAGCTTTGTACCTACACCCCATGAGTTTATAGCAGCTCCTTCAGATTTTAAGTTAGTAATTGTATATTCATCTAAATCATTAGAAGCTGTAATAGAAAGATCAGTAAATCCAGCTTCGTCTAACATTTTTTTTGCTTCAACAGATAGGTACTGTAGGTCTCCAGAATCTAGTCGTATACCAAGAGGCTTGTGACCTTTTGATGCTAAATCCTTAAATACTTTTATAGCATTAGGAACCCCACTATTTAATACGTTATAAGTGTCAACAAGTAATAGACATTTATCAGGATAAACATCTGCATAAGCCTCGAAAGATTCTAATTCAGTATCAAATTTTTGTACCCAGCTATGAGCTTGAGTACCTATAACAGGAACATCAAACAATTTTCCGGCAAGTACATTTGCTGTACCATGACATCCACCAATCATAGCGGCTCTTGCTCCATAGGTACCTGCATCAGGTCCTTGTGCACGTCTTAGACCAAACTCAAATACTGGATCCCCTTGTGCAGCAAGACATACTCTAGAAGCTTTAGTAGCTATAAGTGATTGGAAATTAACTATAGTAAGTAAGGCAGTCTCTATAAGCTGAGCTTGATATAAAGGTGCTTTAACAGTAATTATAGGTTCATTAGGGAACATGATAGTTCCTTCTTCAACAGAATATATATCCCCAGTAAATTTGAAATCTTTCAAGAATGTTAAGAAATTATCAGAGAATAGTTTTAAACTTCTCAGATACTCCAAGTCTTCATCAGAAAAATGAAGATTATTTATGTAGTCAACGAACTGCTCTATACCAGAAACTATTGTATAGCCGCCGTTGCATGCATTCTTTCTAAAAAACATATCAAATACTACAATATCCTCATGTATATTTTTCTCAAAATACCCATTTAACATAGTAAGTTGATATAAATCAGTAAGAAGTGTTAAATTTCTCATTATTTATCTCCTTAAATATTAAAAATTATAAAAAACCCCACATATATACTAAAACATAATATAGTACAACTTTCAAGTATAAAGTATAGGTCAAGCATCATAAAATTATTAAAGAGGGGGCGATTATTATAGGAAGAATATGGTTTTATATGATAGCTATCGGTATAGTAGGAAGTATATTTTCCAATAACTTGGGAGAGTTGAATAAAGTAATACTAAGCGAAACTTCCAAGGGTGTAGATTTTGCTATAGGACTAGCAGG
>NZ_NOJY02000078.1 GCF_002250835.2 Romboutsia weinsteinii | reverse complement strand
TGAAGCTAAGTCAGGAGACCTGCCTATAAATATTTAAGTAATTTCTTCGGGGAGGGAGAAAGATTCTTCAAAATGAATATTATGAAAATAATATCTGCTAATTGATGGTCTAATCTCTGATTAGGCCTTTTTATATACGACACCGTCTCTCTTTGATATTAATTATTTATATGTATATAAAGAAATAATAAAAATACATAGTTAGTATGTAGAAGAAAGGGAGAAAGGCAATGAAAAAATTTAAGCAATGGAAATTAGGTCTAGTAGCAGCTCTTATGCTAATAGTCCTAAATCCAGCAATATCAAATGCAATGCATATAATGGAAGGGTATTTACCTATAGAATGGTCTATTATATGGAGCGTTATATTTATACCATTTTTCTTAGTTGGTTTAAAATCTATCAACAAAATAGTAAAAGAAAATCCTAAGAAAAAAGTTTTATTAGCATTATGTGGAGCTTTTGTATTTGTACTATCAGCTCTAAAGATACCTTCAGTTACAGGAAGTTGTTCGCATCCAACAGGAGTAGGATTAGGAGCAATAATGTTTGGACCGAGCGTTATGGTTGTATTAGGCACGATAGTTCTTTTATTCCAGGCTATACTACTAGCTCATGGTGGATTAACAACTTTGGGAGCAAATGCATTTTCAATGGCTATAGTTGGACCTATAGTATCATTTTTAATATTTAAATTACTTAAAAAGAAAAATATAAATAGGAGATGGACAGTATTTCTTGCAGCATCTCTGGGAGATTTAGCTACATATACAATTACTGCGCTACAATTAGCTATAGCTTTCCCATCATCAACTGGTGGAGTAGCAGCATCTGCAGCTCAATTCCTAGGAATATTCTTTATGACTCAAATACCTATAGCAATAGCAGAAGGTTTATTGACTACTATAATCTATGATTTAGTAACTAAAAATGAAGAGGAGGGGGTACTTGGAGATGAGCACAAATACGAAATCAGCAAATAAAACAAATTGGTTATTACTCTTATTGACTGTGGCAATAGCTATTATACCATTGGTGATAAATTCAGGCGCTGAATATGGAGGAGCAGATGGAGAAGCGGAGTCAGCAATTACAGAAATAAATCCATCTTATGAACCATGGTTTAACAGCTTCTATGAACCACCAAGTGGAGAAATAGAAAGTTTATTATTCTCAATTCAGGCAGCATTAGGTGCAGGAGTTATAGGATACTACTTAGGGAGTAGAAAGAAGAGATAAATATGATAGAAATTGATAAGTACGCTTATACCAATGAATTAAGAGATATGAATCCTAATATAAAAGTTAGCATAGGGGCAGCAATTTTGCTGCTTTCTATGCTAATTTCAAATATTATACTATCTATTGGTACTGTATTGTTAATGAGTGTAATAATAGTATTTATAGCTAAAATAGATCTGAAGAGTTACATAAAGCTGCTAAAAATACCGATAACTTTTATACTATTAAGCATAATTGTAACTCTTATAAATATAAGTAAAGATCCAAAATTATTAATTTATAGTGTAAATATAGGCAACTTATATATTGGAGTGTCAGATCAATCAATAAATACGTGCATACATATAATAGGAAGATCAATGTCATGCTTAACTTGTGTATATTTTATTATACTGACAACTCCATTTAACCAATTAATATTTATATTTAAAAAGTTACATATATCAGATACAGTAATTGAGCTATCAATGCTAATATACAGGTTTATATTTATATTTATGGAAGAAGTTGCTGATATTAGACAATCTCAAGAATTAAGATTTGGATATATAAATTTAAAAACCTCATATAAATCACTGGGACTTCTAGTTAATCTATTGTATAAGAGAATGATGATACGATATGAAGAAATGTGTATATCCTTAGATGTAAAATTATATGATGGGACATTTTACATAGTAGGTGATGAATAATGTTTAAAATAAGTAATCTAACATACCAATATGAAAAAAACAAATTAGCTCTAAACAACATAAATATGGACTTTTCTAAGGGGAATGTAATAGGAGTAATAGGTTCTAATGGGTCAGGTAAATCTACATTATTTATGAATCTTATGGGTATTTTAAAACCAACCTCGGGAGAAATATTATTTGATGAAAAAAAGATAAAACATGATAAAAAAAGTTTATATAATTTAAGGAAGGATGTAGGGATAGTTTTTCAAGACCCTGAAAAACAAATATTTTATTCTATGGTATACGATGATATAGCTTTTGCACTAAGAAATATCGGTATAAATGAAGAAACCATAAAAGAGAGAATACATGAAGCCCTAGAGGCTGTTAATGGAATCGACTTTATAAATAGGCCTATACACTTTTTAAGTTATGGTCAGAAAAAAAGAGTAGCAATAGCATCAGTAATAGCTATGAAAAATAAAATAGTACTATTAGATGAGCCTACAGCAGGGTTAGATCCAATCAGTACTAGACTTATTATTGATATAATCAAAAAACTAAGTAAAAATAATGTTAAAGTAATAATTTCAAGCCATGATATGAATTTAATATATGATATCTGTGATTATACATATATATTAAATAAAGGAAATATAGTAGAAGAAGGTTTAACTGAAGAAGTATTTATTAATGAAGATAAGATTATAGATGCTGGTTTAGAGCTACCTTGGTTAGTAAAAGTATGTAAAAATATGAACTTTCCTATATTCAAAAATGAGAGAGATTTATATAAATATTGGAATGAAAAAATAGAAAATGTAGAATTTATTCGAAAAAAGTCGATTGAAAAAGTGACATGATGATTGATAATTTGTTGACACTGTGTAAAAAAATGGATACTATTAAGATGTAAATAATATTAAATGCTATGAAAGCGATAATGCATGGCCATGAAGGTCTTTATGTATATAAGAGTTTGTATATTCTTATATGCTTAAAGGCCTTTTTTGGCATTTAAAACTAGCTTTACAAGGGGGATAATAGGGGTTATGAAACTAAAGAAGCATTTATCAGTAATGGTTACAATTGCTCTAACAGCAGGTATTTTAGCAGGATGTGCAAATACAGGTGGAGAAGCTGGGTCTGGAGATCAAAAACAAGGGAATGATAGAAAATCTAGTAATGAACTTATAGCAGCAGTAACTTATGAGCCAGAAGAAGGTTTTGATGCTACAGAAAGTGGCCATGGTGATATGACTAGGGTATTTTTCAGCACACTATTCCAAAGAAATAAAGAATTAGGAATGGAAAATGATTTAGCTGAAAGCTATGAAGTATCAGAAGATAGGTTAACATGGACTGTAAAACTAAGACAAGATGCTAAATTTACAGATGGAGAAAATTTAACAGCAGAGGATGTTGTTTATACATATGAAATAGCTAAAGATAGTGGTTCTTCTATAGATTTAACTATGCTAGATAGTGTAAAACAAGTAGATGAATATACAGTAGAGTTTAAGCTTACTCATCCACAATCTACATTTATAGAAAAATTAGCTAGAGTGGGTATAGTACCTAAGCATGCACATAAAGAAGGATTCTCAGATAATCCAATAGGATCAGGTCCATATAAGTTTGTACAATGGGATAAAGGTCAACAAGTTATAGCAGAAGCGAATGAAGATTACTACGGGGACGTTCCTTCTATAAAGAAACTAACAATGGTATTTATGGACGATGATGCAGCTTATGCAGCAGTAAAAGCAGGAGAAGTAGACATAGCATCTATACCTGGATCTTTTGCTAAAGAAGAAGTACCTGGTAAAAAGCTTTTAGAATTAGACAGTATAGAGACTTATGGAGTAGCTTACGCAACTGAAAAACCTGGAAAAACTACCTCTGATGGACACCCAATAGGTAATGCAGTAACTAGTGATATAGCAATAAGAAAAGCTATGACATATGCTATGGATAGAGAAGAGTTAGTTGAAGGAATATTAGAAGGATATGGAGCACCGTCAACGACAGGTCTGGAAAAAATGCCTTGGTTAAATGAAGAGACCATAATAAAACCAGAAGAAGATGGCAATTTAGAAGAAGCTAAAAAAATATTAGAAGAAGCTGGATGGAAAGATACTAACAATGATGGAACAATTGATAAAGGCGGTGTCGAGGCAGAATTCAGTTTATTATATACAGATGGAAAGTACAGACAGGAGCTTGGATTAGCTTATGTGGAAGTTGCAAAACAGCTTGGAATAAAGGTTAATCTAGAAGCTAAAACTTGGGATACAATAATACCAGAAATAAACTCTCAACCTGTACTTTATGGATTTGGATCAGGAGATCCATCTGAAATCTACAACTTATACAGTAGTAAAACTTTAGGAGTAGGAGTTCCTTGGAACAACTCAGGATATTATCAAAATCCAAAGGTTGATGAATACATAGATAAGGCATTACAAAGTGAAGATGAAGATGCAGCTTTAGAGTACTGGAAGAAAGCTCAATGGGATGGAAGCGCGGGATTCTCTCCTAAAGGAGACTGTGCATATACTTGGTTTGTAAATGCAGGACATCTATATCTAGCAGATGAAAGTTTAGATATAGGAACACCAGTTGTTCAACCTCATGGAGGTAGAGCATTATACAATATAACTGAATGGAAGTGGAAATAAGGATATTTCACAACAGTAAGGACATTCTCAAGTAGAATGTCCTGTTGTGATAATTTAACTAATTTAGACAAAGGGGAAATTCATATGAAGGATAAAAATGGAATTGGATTATTCATATTAAAAAAGCTGTTTAAACTAGCAACCCTTCTCGTAGCACTATGTATTGTAACATTTATCTTAATGGAAAAATCTCCTTTAGATCCAATACAAGCATATGTAGGTGCAGATTTAACAGTTACTCAAGAACAAAGAGATAATATAGCAGAGCATTGGGGATTAAATAAACCTCCAGCAGAAAAGTTTATGTCATGGTTTGGTTCAATTGCAAAAGGAGATTTAGGTACCTCTATGATTTATAGGAGACCTGTAGTAGATGTAATAGGCGAAAGATTTATGGCATCATTAGCTCTGATGTTAGTAGCATGGGTAATATCAGGAGTATTAGGATTTGTTTTAGGAATTATATCGGGTGCAAATGAAGGAAAAGTTGTAGATAAATGTATTCGGGGGTATTGCTATGTACTAATATCAACACCTACATTTTGGTTAGGTATATTACTTATTATTATATTCTCTGTAAAATTAAAATTATTCCCAACTGGCTTAGGAGTACCTATGGGAGTACTTTCAGATCAAGTAACTATAGGCAGTTTGATAAAGCATCTTGTATTACCAGCGTTGACTCTAAGTATATTAGGGGTTGCAAATATTTGCTTACATACTAGAGAAAAAGTTATAGAAATACTATCAAGTGATTATATATTATTTGCAAAAGCTCGTGGAGAAAGTAAAAAAAGTATAGTTTATAATCATGTTATTAAAAATGTAGCTATGCCAGCGATAACACTACAATTTTTATCTTTTAGTGAGCTTTTTGCAGGTACAGTTTTCGCAGAGCAAGTATTTTCTTATCCAGGCCTTGGTCAGGCGACAGTTCAAGCTGGTCTTAAAGGTGATTTACCTCTATTAATGGGAATAGTGATAATAAGTTTAATATTTGTATATACAGGAAATTTAATAGCAGATATTTTATATAGAGTCATAGACCCAAGAGTAAAAGGGGGGGATAAAGCATAATGAGTCAATTACAAAAAGCATATCAAGCTTCTAATAAAATACCACAAAAAAGATTTGGTATCAGGGAGAAGACTTTATTAGCTATCGGTATATTTACACTATTCTTAGGCGGAATAATAATATTTGGAAATACAATAACTCCAGAACATATCAAAATAAACCTTACTGAAAAAAATCTAGCTCCAAGTATAAGTCATTTGTTTGGGACAGATTGGGTTGGTAGAGATATGTTTTATAGAACAATGAAGGGATTAAGTTTAAGTATGCAGGTTGGTATATTAGCATCAGTTCTAAGTGGTATTATAGCTCTTATACTAGGTCTAATGGGGGCAACTCTTGGTAAGAGAGTGGATGCATTTATAACATGGGGGATAGATTTAGTATTATCAGTACCTCATGCACTAATAATAATACTTATATCTATATCTGTAGGTGGAGGATTTAAAGGGATTGTAGCGGGAGTTGCTCTTACGCACTGGCCATCGCTTACAAGAATAATAAGAGCAGAGGTTATGCAAATTAGAGAATCTGATTACACTAAGATATCAAAAAACTTTGGTAAATCGAATTTTTATATAGCGGTAAAACACATATTACCACATATAGTACCTCAATTACTTATAGGGATAGTTTTAATATTCCCTCATGCAGTACTTCATGAAGCTTCAATTACATTCTTAGGATTTGGTTTACCACCACATGAACCAGCTATAGGAATAATACTATCAGAAGCTATGAAATATTTAAATAGTGGTAGATGGTGGCTTGCATTTTTCCCAGGTTTAAGTTTAGTGTTAGTATCACTAATGGTTGACAACATTGGTAAGCAAGTTAGTAAATTAATAAATCCAAAAACAGCTTATAAATAGGAGGGAATTATGAAAAAGGAACCTATATTATCAGTTAAAGATTTAGGTGTTTCTTTTTCTCAATATACAAAGGGATTAAGAAGAAGAGACTTAAAGGTAATAACAAATCTTGATGTAGATTTATATGAGGGAGAAATATTAGCAGTAGTAGGATCTAGCGGTTCTGGTAAAAGTTTATTAGCGCATGCTATACTTGGGATTTTACCAGACAATTCATCTACTGAAGGAACTATAACTTATAATGGAAAAGCATTAGATCAAAGAGTAAAAGAGAAACTTAGAGGAGATGAAATAGCCTTTATACCTCAATCTGTAAATTTCTTAGATCCCTTAATGCAAGTATCAAAACAAGTAAAAATTTGTATAGATGATAAGCAAGAAGCAGATAAGCGTCAAAGAAAAATATTTAATAAATACGGTCTAAATAAAAAAGTAGATAGTTTGTACCCATTTGAATTATCTGGAGGTATGGCTAGAAAAGTACTGTTATCAACTGCTTTAGTATCTGATTGTAAGGTTATTATTGCAGATGAACCTACTCCTGGATTAGATGAAAAATCCCTTAATGAAGTATTAGACGATTTTAGAAATGTAGCTAATAGTGGTTGTGCAGTACTAATGATAACTCACGACATAGAATCAGCACTTAAAATAGCTGATAAAATAGCTGTATTTTATGCTGGTACTACATTAGAGGTAGCTAGCGCAAGTGACTTTATGGATGATGGCAAAAAACTTAGACATCCATATTCTAAGGCACTTTACAATGCACTTCCTCAAAATGGGTTCAAGCCAATAAAAGGATCTCAGCCGATGCCAAATGAGCTACCTAAAGGATGTTTATTCCAAGATAGATGTGAAAAAGTAAGTGAAAAGTGCAGAGAAACAAGACCTGATTCAAAATTTGTTAGAGATGGGATGGTGAGATGCTTATATGCAACTTAGAGCACAAAATATTAATTTTAAATATAGAAGTGACAGATATATATTAAAAGATATAGATTTTTCTATAGAAAGTGGAGAGATAGTAGGCTTAGTTGCTCCGAGTGGATTTGGTAAAACAACTCTAGCTAAAATACTAGCAGGTTATGAAAAGCCTGAAAGTGGAAGTGTTGAAATAGAAGGACTTACAAAATCAAAAAATAGATATAGTCCAATACAGTTAATTTTTCAACATCCTGAAAAGTCTGTAAATCCTAAATGGAAGATGAGTAAGATATTAAATGAAGCTTTTGAACCATCTAAAGAGTTATTAGATGATATGGGTATAAAAGATGAATGGTTAAATAGATGGCCAAGTGAATTATCAGGAGGAGAATTACAAAGGTTTTGTGTACTAAGGGCACTTTCAAGCGAAACAAAATTTTTAATTGCAGATGAGATGACTACTATGTTGGATGCCATTACGCAGGCTCAGATATGGGGAGTAGTTTTAGAACATGTTAAAAAACATAATATAGGGCTTATAGTTATAAGTCATGAAAAAGCTTTGGTGGATAGAATCTGTCATAGAATAGTAGACCTTAGTGAATTTGAAGAATTAAAACAAGATATCGTATAACATAGTAGGTAGGAGTTAAGTGCTCCTACCTATTTTATATTGAGCAGCGGGATGTGAGCTTGCGTAGAAGACGTAAGTGCCTAGCATGGGTATGGTGACATGAGCGAATCGAATTTTTTATAGAAATATCCAATATAGATTTTAAATTTATGATATATTGGTAAAAATTTATATATTGGTATTTGAAGGATTTGAACAAAAGTGTAAATTAGATTAAAATAGATTTATAGGACTGATAAGTAGGAGGAAAAAGATGAATTTAGATACATTAAATCCTGCTCAGAGAGAAGCGGTAGAAAATACAGAAGGACCGGTATTAATATTAGCAGGAGCAGGATCAGGAAAGACTAGAGTTTTAACAACAAGGATTGCACATCTTATGGAAGACAAAGGTGTTGCGGCTATCAATATATTAGCAATAACATTTACAAACAAGGCAGCAATGGAAATGAGAGAAAGAGTAGAAGAAACAATGGAAGGAACAGACACTAAAGATATGTGGATAAGTACCTTCCACTCTTGCTGCGTACGTATACTTAGAAAAGATATAAATAGAATAGGTTACAATAGAAGCTTCGTTATATATGATAGTGCGGATCAAGTCACATTAGTTAAAGATTGCTTAAAGGAATTAAACTTAAGTGATAAAGTATTTGAACCAAAGTCAATAATAAGTGCTATATCAGGTGCTAAGGATAAGTTATATAGCCCAAAACAATTTAAAGCTATACATCAAAGTGATAATAGAATGAGTAAGATTGCTGATGTTTATGCACTATATCAAGATCGTTTAAAAAGAAATAGTGCATTAGACTTTGATGATTTAATTTACAAGACAGTTGAATTATTTAAAGAAGAGCCAGAAGTATTAGATTACTATAGAAGTAGATTCAAATATATAATGGTTGATGAGTATCAAGATACTAGTAAAGCTCAATATGAGTTAATAAAATTATTAGCAAGAGAGCACCAAAATATATGTGTCGTTGGAGATGATGACCAAAGTATATATGGGTGGAGAGGCGCTGATATAAGAAATATACTTGAGTTTGAGAAGGATTATGATGACGTTCATGTGGTAAAGCTAGAGCAAAATTATAGATCGACTCAGATAATACTAGATGCAGCCAACACTGTTATATCTAATAATATAGAAAGAAAAAGAAAGAAGCTTTGGAGTGAGAAAAAAGAAGGCGAGCTTATAAAGATACAAATAGCTGATGATGAAATGGATGAGGCAGAATTTATATCAGATATGATAGCAAAAATATCAAGAGAACAGAAGAGGTCTTATAAAGATTTTGCAATTCTTTACAGAGCCAATGCTCAAGCGCGTCCTATAGAAGATGCTTTAAATAGAAGCCAAACACCATACAACATTTATGGTGGTAC
>NZ_NOJY02000077.1 GCF_002250835.2 Romboutsia weinsteinii | reverse complement strand
TTTTTATACTTAGTTCATTTGGAAAAGATGGATTTTGATGTGCAGGATTAATAGCTCTACCTATTAGCATTCTGATATGTGTACATTCTTCATACAGGATACTTGCAAGTTTAGAAGCTCCGTCTTCTCCATGAATACACTTTAAATCTGTCGCTTCTTTTAGTTCTAACAATTTTTCTGTTGCTTTTTTCATTGTCAATACACCCTCTGTAACTAAATCTATCCCTTTTATATATCCAATAGGTGGTACGTCTTTATCTATAACATTAAAACTAGTAGTCAGCTTTTCACCTAATTCCCTTGCTACAATATTTCCTGCAGTTCCACCGCACACTATTTTCTTTCCTATTGTGGCTATTATTTTATTAACTATATGTCTATCCATATTTAAATCTATAGGTGGTCCTGAGAATAATATTGCTCTTTTAGATCTGATTGCCTTTATTGTAGCTACCGTTGCATCATCTCCAGGTTTTTGCATATACAGTTGATCACATGCCCCCAATAATAAGTTTGTCACCATCTTAGCTGACATATCTTTGTTAGTATATCTTCTTAAGTATCTATCTACATCTTCCCATTTCCAACCTAGGTTTAATACTTGACCTACACCTGCATGTATAACACCATCACTTACAAAAACTAAAATATCCTTTTCTTTAATTTCAAATTTACTTTCTTTAATTTTTCTTCCATTTATCTCAAAAGTACTCCACTCTATTTTTTTTATCTGCCTATCACTTAAGAAAAATATGCTCGGATTGTCAAACTCTACTACATATGCAGTTCCATTTTTATCGATCTTAATAATTGTAAAAGTCGAATATGCTAGTTTTCTTATAGAGCATACTGGTAAAGTGTGTATAATAGTATCTACTACATCCTCAATAGATAGTCCTTCTTTTAACATGGTAATTGCTATTTTTGCTGTTAAAGTTGCTAGTATATTTGCCTTTACACCACTTCCTAGTCCATCTGATAGTACTGCTATAAAATCATCGTCATCATTATAAAATTCAACTTTATCCCCACAAAGTTCTTCTTCGTATTTATTAAGGCTTCCACTCGCAAAATCTATAAACAACTTCATGATTTACTAACCTCTTCCTCTTGAATAAGATTTTTTAATCTTGTTAATGTTACTTTTGTCTCTGCTGTGGTCTCTCCTAACAGGCTTGCTATCTCTTGAGCTACTGTCATTTGCTTGTTTATAACTTCTTGAGTCATAGTTATTGCATCCATTTTCATCTTTTTATGTTTTTTATCTATTTGTTCATTTTTAGTTATATCATCAGCAATCCATATCATAACCTGATTATTTTCAAGCCAAATAACGCTTTGAATCACAGTTGCATTATTTTGTAAAAGCTCGACCTTCTCTTTATAAATATTTCGTTTATTATTCTTTACTTTGTTAAATATCTCTTCTTCTAGAAACATTATAACTGGAAGACCTTCTACTTTTCCTTTTTCAATATTGAAAAATTTCTCTGCAGCGGGATTTATTTGAATAATATCTAGTTCCTTATCGATAATTATAACTAAATTTGGTGTAGTATCAAAAAGTACATTTTTAATATTCTCAGATTTTTGTCTCATAAAGGGTACACACATATTTTTCTCTGCCATGCCATTGTATACAGCTACTACTTTATCTCTACAACTTTTATATCCACAGCTGCCACAATTAAGTTCATCTTTTTTTGCATATTTACCCATAGAGTTAAGTATGCCCTTTATTTCTTCTTCAGTAGGTACTTGCAAAGGAATATTAAGAGATTCGAAGTTTTTATTGATTTCTATGTCTTTAAGATAAGGTTCTTTATCTTTTTTGTCTGAAATAGATAATCCCACGGAATAGTCTTTTAAATTTTCTATACGCTCATAGCAACTAATATCATCATCAGGCATGCCTGACCCTCCAATACAGCTATGTCTACAACTACTCATCTCTATTAAAGTATTTTTAAATTTCCCATCATCTATTGCCTCTAATATTTCAATACAACCCTCTATACCATCTACATTTATCACTTTCCGTTTTATCTTTTTTTCTTTAATTTGCTTAGTTAATTCACCCACTATTGGAGATAATGCTTTGTCTTCATCATTATCATCAAATTTAGATTCTTCCAATTCAGATAAGTTTATATTTTCTACCTTAAGCCATTTCTCTAGTTCTTCAAATGTAAGTACTGCATCTATACTATCTTCATCATGAGAATCAGTTTTTTTCGCTATACATGGACCAATAAAAACAACCTTTGTATCATGACCATACTTTTTCTTTATCAACCTTCCATGACAAACTGATGGAGATACTACTGGTATTAGATTTTTTATGAGATTTGGATAATGCTTTTGAATTAGACTATTAACCGATGGGCAAAAACTTGTGATGTAGCTATTATTATCATCTTTATCTGCATAGATTTTATATTGTTCAATAATAGGCTCTACGCCTACTATTGTTTGTTCCACAAAGTTAAACCCAAGATTTCTAAGAGCTGTGGGGATCTTATTACTATTACTTGCAAATGTTGCAGCAAAACTTGGAGCAACAGAAACAACTACATTTTTCTCTGTTTCTAAATATTTCTTTATAAGATTTTTTTCTGTTCTGATTACTTTAGCATTTTGTGGGCAAGATTTGAAACATTTTCCACATACTATACATCTTTCTTTTATAATTTGAGCCTGCTCATTTTTAACCTCAATAGCATTAACTGGGCATACTCTTACACACGCATAGCAATTTTTACAGTTTGCTTTTGAAAAACTAACAAACCACATTATATATCCCCCCTTAAATATATGGTATTATTTCTCTTTCAAATATTTCTCTAGCGTTTTTGCTTGATACAGACAGAACCTTATCATCCCATCTCATTACGGACACTTCGTTAGTACATCTTCCTAAACAAAAGGAAGCATATAATTCTATTTTTTTTGTAAGATTATATTCTTTGATTAATGATTTAAACTCTTCCACTACTTCGTCAGACCCTTTTATATGACATGAACTTCCGATACATATTCTTATATCTTTCATATCTAATCCCCACCCCTAAATTTATATCTTACTCTTATCTATACTATTAATATTATGCTTCTTATTAGCTTATTTCAATATTTTCTATAATAAAATATAAATAGAGAAGTACTATCATTTTAGATTATACTCCTCTATTTATAAGGCACTATTTATATTATTTAATTGTGAAGCATTTATATTAAAACCAATTTATCTGACAATTTTCATATTTGCTTTTATATGCCGATATAATATCCTCCATTTTATATAGTATATTATATCTCTCACACTCTAATACAAATACTTTCCATAAAGTCTTTGAATTCGGACTACTGCACTCGTAATTTTCTTTATATGTTTTTATATATTTATCTACTAATGTGTTCTTATGAAAAATATTATTTAATTGTTGATAATAGTACTCTCTTTGATTATTTCTAAGTGTAACACCCATACCATATGTAAATATAAATTTTGCACCACAGTCATATGCCTTTTTTACAATATTTTTGATATTATCAACACTATCATTAATAAATGGAAGTATAGGCATAAGAAGTATGCCTACAAATATACCATTATCACTTAATTGTTTTATGGCCTCAAACCTTTTAGATGAAACACATACTCTCTGCTCTATTTGTTTGCAAAGCTCATCGTCATAAGTAGTTATAGTCATTTTGATTAAAACTGGAGAGTGTTCTTGTATTTTCTTTAATATGTCTATATCTCTAGTAACTAAATTACTTTTAGTGGCTAAAGATATTCCAAATCTTGAATTGTTTATTTCTTTTAGAGCTTCTCTAGTTAGATTTAACTTTAATTCAAATGGATTATAAGGATCACTCATTGCACCTATATCAACTATGCCTTTTTTTCTCTTCGATTTTAACTCTCTTTTTATAATCTCGGTTGAGTTTCCCTTTGCTCTTACTTTATCAAAATCTATTATTTGATAGCAACTGCTCCTTGAGTCACAATATATACATTTATGACAACACCCTCGATAAATATTCATTTTATAATTAGTTCCAAACCAAGGGTTATTTTCTTCATAGCTAGATATTATTGACTTTACTTTTATATATTCCATTTACTTTCACCTTCATGTTAGTTTTCATCTGCAGGGTATTTAAGTCCAGCTTGTTTTCTTATTTCGTCCATAAGCTCCATTACTACAATGGAATTATTGTGATTATTGACTTCTGACTCTATAGAGTTACTTTTAATTGTCTTAATAAATTCACTTATTTCATAACACATATCATCTTCTTCTTGATTTAAAGTGATATCTTCTTCACTCAAATCTTTATACACTATTTTTATATTTTTAAATTTATTATGAGGATAAATAATTATACTTCCTTTTTCACCTTGAATCTCTGAAGGAAGATAGGAATTTGATATTTTTGAATATTGTATTACTCCATCCATATCATCATAACTAAATATTGCTGATCCTTCTCCATCTACATTTGTATGAAGCATATACGAGTTAGATACAACATTATTTGGCTTTCCAAATAAACTAACCATAGGGTATATACAATAAACCCCTATATCCATTAAGGATCCATTTGAAAGCTCATTTTTAAAAGCATTTAAAATAGTACCTTCTTTAAACTTATCATATCTAGATGAGTATTGACAGAAACTTCCAAAGTATCGTCTTACTTTTCCAATTTTATGTAGATTCTCTTTTACAGCTTTAAAATTAGGTAAGCATGTAAGTCTCATAGCTTCCATAACTACTACATTATTTTTCTTAGCTGCATCTATAATACTTTTTACTTCTCTTGCATTTGATGCAAATGCTTTTTCACATAATACATGCTTATTATTTAAACAAAGAATTGCCTGTTTAGCATGCATAGCATTTGGTGATGCAATATATACTGCATCTATTTCATTTGAAGCTGCAAAATCCTCTAGTTTATCAAAATATAATTTAGCACCATATTTTTCACCAAAAGACTTTGCTTTTTCTAAACTTCTTGAATAGACCCCTACTAGTTCAAATTCATCAACTATCTCTGCACCTTTTAAAAATGTTTCTACTATTTTACTTGTACCTATTATTCCAAATCTTATTTTATCTCCCATAAAGCACCTCATATATTATATAATTTTAATTATCATTTTAGATTATATCCCCTATAGATAATATTATCACATTATTAAAAAAGCGAACTTATTAAAAGTCCGCTTTTAGTATATTAATTATTAAGCATCTTTAAACTCAGCACCTGCTCCTACTTTGGTAATTTGAACAGCAATCATCTTGTCAGATCCTCCATTTGTAATACCATGCCACTCGCCTGATTTTACAAATACCATATCTCCTTCTTTAACACCATGCTCTTTCTCGCCTACAGTCATTGTTCCAGATCCTTTTATAAATACGAATATCTGCTCTCCACTTGGGTGTCTATGCATTTTTAATACTTGATTTTCATTAAAATAATACACCTCTGATGTTATGTCATCGCCTGCAAATACAGGAACCTTAGGAACTGCAGAGTCATTATACTGCTCTAGACTTCCATCTAATAAATTCTTATGATTAGCTTCCATTGATAATTCTCCTTATTTATTATTTTTACAGTTATTATTTTTTCCATAAAATAAATAAGTATGCTTTAGTTTGATATGAAAATTATAGCGATAGCTTTTAACAAATTAATTTCTCTACTAACTCTAAATAATATAAGATCTTCTTTGTTTTTAAAGTGTTTATATGGTGCAGTATGGCTTACATTGTAAACATACTTGATATATAATTAAGTTAGCACTGTAAATATTATGAAATGAAAGGGGTAGATTATGTTTATAATTAGTGATTTTGAATATGATATGAAAATTAAAAGTTGCCTTGGATGTTTTAACTGCTGGACAAAAACACCTGGTTGCTGCATTATACATGATGAATCGAATGAAATTAGTCGTTCTATGATAAAGTGTAATAATCTTATTATAGTTAGTAAAATTGTTTATGGAGGATATAGCCCATATATTAAAAGAATATTAGACAGATCAATTCCCAATATATTACCTTTTTTCAAGGTAGTAAATAATGAAATGCATCATAAACCAAGATATAAAAAATATCCTAAGTTAACTGTAATTGGCTATGGAGCTAATATCACAGATTCTGAAAAAAACACGTTTAAAAAACTTGTAAAAGCAAATTCAATAAACTTACAAAATAATCAATATGAAGTTTTCATTGTAAGTAGCATAGATGAAGTTAAACAATTAATATCTAAAATAGAGGTGAAAAATAATGAATAATGTTGCATTTGTTAATGCTAGTCCAAGAAATAAAAATAGTACTTCTTCTTATTTAACAAAAGAATTAATAAATATATGCAATAATAATATTCATAGCAAAGAGTTTTTTATTTCAAATATTAAAGACTATGAATCATTATTTAAGAAACTTGTTTTATTTGATAAATTAGTTTTTGTAACTCCTCTTTATGTAGATTCTTTACCCAGTGAACTTATAGAGTTTATGCTTAGATTTGAAAACTATATAATGGATAAAAATATTAACAACATACATATATATGCGATTGTTAACTGTGGCTTCTTAGAGGGACATCAAAATCATATAGCTCTTGATATTATAAAAAATTTCACTCATAAGTGTAATCTTCAATGGTGCTATGGAATTGGTATAGGTGGCGGTGAATTTTTAAGAAATTCTAAATCTATGCCTCTTAGGGTTCTTGTTAAAAAGCCTATTTATGAAGATCTTGTTATATTATCAGATTCATTAATAGGCAATAATAAGCACTTTGAAAACTTATTTGTTAATCCAAAGTTATTTAGGACTTTATTTATACCTATGGCTAATCAGTTTTGGTTATCTGAAGCAAAGAAAAATAAATTATCTAAAAAAGATTTATTAAAAATATATGAATAAATTATCTAAAAAAGCGAAGTATAGAATCCACTTCGCTTAATTTTTATTTATCTTATAAAGTTTGTTTTTATTCGTTCCTCTTTTTGAGGTTTTTGAACTGTCTCTTTACTATTATCAATAACATTTAGCAACCAAGCCATATTTTTTCCTAGTGTTTGCATTATTTGAACACCTTCTCCATCTTGTAATACCTCCTCTGGTTTATTACCATGTAGTGCATTCCAATAATGAGACGGCGTAATTACTATATCAGCTAAGTTAAAATAATTATTTAGCTGGTGAAAAGTATCTACTGCTCCTGAACGTCTTAAGGATACCACACTTACACCAACCTTATATCTTAAATGCTTCCCTGCATAAAAGAATCTATCTAAGAATGCCTTCATAGAACCTGCTATTCCAGAATAATACACAGGTGATCCTAAAATTATACCATCTACAAACTTAGATTTTTCAATACACTCATTAACTAAATCATCATTAAAAATACATTTGCTATCCTTCATATTTGAGCATGCTCCGCATCCAGAACAACCTCTTATTGGTCTATCTCCTATATGGACAATCTCGACTTCAATTCCTTGTTTCTCTAATTGACCTGCTATAAGTTTAATAGCTGTATAAGTACAACCATTCTTATGTGGACTCCCATTAATAGCTAATACTTTCATTCTCAACTACCCCCTAATCATTTTTATATTTTAATAATTCATTTCATAATTTTATCTTTATAAAAAATTTTTACCAGATAATTTGGATTATATAAAATAATAATTAATGAAAATAATTAACTTTATTTTATTTTTATATGCTACTTTTTAATAAAAAAGACTTTGATTTTATCTTTTCTCTTTATTTCACATATAATAATTATCTAATATAAAAAAGGTAATAGTTTAAAACATTAATGTTTTAAACTATTACCTTCCTATTAATTAGTATTAAAATTTTAGAGAATCAATAATATCATCAATCTTTTCAGATGCTTTTTCAATTGCGCTTATTCTTTCTTCTTCTGTAGTACCAGTACCATCTACTAGAAGCTCATCAAATTTTTTAATACCTATAAACTTCATTATACTCTCTACATAGTTTAAACCCTTATCCATAACTGGCTTTAATATCCACGGTATGTTTCCTCCAGAAGATTGTATATAAACCATACTTCTATCAACACCCTCAAGTCTTCCTTTAGGTTTATCATTATTGTCAAAGCTTATTGTTTTTCCATCTTGTACTATGCAATCTATATACTCCTTTAGTGGAGCAGGAAATGATAAACTCCACATAGGTGTAGCTATTACATATACTTGGGCATCTATAAATTGATCACAAAGCTTTCTTATCTTGTCTATCTCTTTTCTATCTTTGTCATCTAATTTTTTTGCATCCTCTTCATTAACTATACAGTTTCTCTTTTCGAAATACTGATATTCAAGTCTTGGTATGTGTTCTTTATATAAGTCCACTTCTTCAACTACAAATTCTTTATTTTTCTCTAAAAATTTGTTAATAAATTTTCTAGCAACGGTTTTACTGGATGACAAGTTTTCTGGCTTAGAATTTACACTTATATATAATATTTTTTTTTGCATACTATCACTCCTAGCAAGTAATTAGTAGTTTTCTTTGTTTTCTTATACAACTACTAATTATTCTACATTTTTTATTTATAAGAGTATTATTCCAAAATCTTGTCCGTTTTATTCTTTTGGGCATTTTCTAGCTAATACAATATGTAAAATATAAATTTTTATATTATAAAAATTTATATTTAACTTACAACATTTAATCCCCCCCTAATCTCTTTTATTCTTCTGGTGAGTTTTTAGCTATTTTCAAATCTTCTTCTGATTTATTATATAAATTCATAATAGTTTTTTCTTTAGGTAAATGCTTAATTACTGGCTTTGTTATATCATTATAAATAATTATGCTATCGATAGAATTTTGTGGGAATATTATCATAACCTCTTTACTTCTACTTTGATTTGTCTCTTCATAATATATAAACAAAAATTCTTCATTTGAATTACTAATTTGATTTAACTTTATCTCATCATATACTTGATATACTATAGATTTTGTATATATTTTTATAAGAAGGCTATCTTCCTGACTATCATCTAGTTCTTTAATAGCAGTAAGTATACTACCTTTCTCTTTGTTATTTATACCTTCTTGTATTATTTTATTTATGTCATCTCTTATTTTTCCTACTTTTTTTTCATCTACTTCTACGTTAATAGCATAAATATCAATTATATTTGATATAGGAACAATTGAATACGGCCTTTCATTTATAGTACTAGATAAATATACTAAATTATGATCCACTTTTTGTATATATCCCTCATATCCTGGATAGGGACTATTTAAAGTATCTATAACTACTAAAGCATAATTTTTTTTTAGTAATTTTAATATTTCTTTTAATTTATGATCGGATTTATTTTTATTATCATCTTTAAGTGGCATATACAGATTTCCCTTCTCCTAATTCTATTAAGATACAATGTTTAAATACATTATTAAATATAACGTACTACAAATCAACATAATAAAAGAAAACGGTACCGAAAAGCTTATATATGACTTCAAATCATATACTTTCATTATTCGTTCTTTATGATGCTCGTTAACTTTAACTTCACTCAAAAATCTATTTACTTCTCCAAACAGTACAGGTCCCCCTGTAGCTGACCAAGGTAACATACTACTACCTGCAAGAATACCTAATGCTAGAGCTGCAAATACTAAATTATTGGCTACCAGTGGATCTAAATTCACACATATAGGAAGTAATGTCGCTGCTGCAGGTCCTGCAGAAAGAAATGTTGCAATGATAAATGCTGTAAATAATACTGCTAACATTATTAAATAGCTATTTTCATTTGTAAGACTGATAATATACTCGGCAATTATAGATAATATACCAGTATATTCTAATACACCACCTATTAAAAATAAAGCTATTATAAAACATAGAGAATCTAAAATTGGCAAGTTATTGATTGTATCTATAGGACTTCTATCGTGTATTAACAATCCTATACTTCCAAAAACTAAAGAAAAGAAAGCAATTGATATATTAATAAAAGGCCCTATACTAACACTAGCTATAAATAATATAAAAATAATTATTGCAGGTATAGCTTTGTTCCATTTAATTTCTGGTTTGTCTCTAAATGGTAAAAATCTATTTCCTGATGTTTTTGTCTTTTTATACCAAATATAGGTGTATAAAGCTAGTAATCCTGTGTAAATCATACAAGGAATAAATAATTTATCTAGGAAGTCCAATAATCCAAAATCACTATATAATGTTAGTACTACTGCTGGTGTATCTGCCCATGGAAGTGGTGCACCACCAATATTAGACCCTATGACAACACTTACTAATAGGGGGATTATTGGTAAATTATATTCTACGGCTATATATAAAAGC
>NZ_NOJY02000076.1 GCF_002250835.2 Romboutsia weinsteinii | reverse complement strand
TCTCTTAGTACAACAACAGCCATATGTATTACCTCCTATAAATTTATTATCAAATAAAATTACTTATAAGACAGTTTTACTAGGAAGTTTCATTTGATAATTATATTGTAGGTGAAATAGGGTGTGTGTAGTTAAAACCTGTGTTTGCAATATTTATTATGTAAAATGTTGTGGCGATAACTTCCTAGTTGGTATAAAATTATAGGTAAGAGGGGAGTGGGAAATATGAGAATTGATCTTGAAGAAGTACCTGAAAATCTTCATGGTATTATTGATATTGTTGGAGAGGATAAGTTTGTTGAGATAGTAAAGGTGTATGGAGGGGATAATATTTATATACCAACTTACAAGAGGATTTGTAGAATGTCAAGGGATATGGAGATTGGGAGAAAGTACAACGGGGCAAATGCTAGTCAGCTTGGAAGAGAGTATAATCTTAGTGCAAATCATGTGAGGAGGATTGCTAAGAGAGATTGATTGTAATAGAAAAAAATTATGAAAAAATAAAAAAGTTAGTAACACTGGGGTTCGGTGAGATTCGTCTCCACCATTGAAATCCACGAAAAAGGTATTGGCTAAATAGTCAATATCTTTTTTTATTTATTATAGTAAAAGTAGTGAATAGTGTATATTGATTAATATTGCATAGATATAAATTTTATGAACAAATATAAAAATAATGTATAAATAATATATATCACACGCTATTTATAAAAATTTGATATAATAAAAATTAAGTAAATAATAGGAGATTGATGTAGGTTTATAAGAATGCAAAATAATATAATTAATATAGATGAAATAATTAGAGTTTTTATTGAGAAATATGGAGAAGAAACTTATTATACTAGGGGGA
This sequence comes from Romboutsia weinsteinii, assembly GCF_002250835.2. Lineage (GTDB taxonomy): Bacteria > Bacillota > Clostridia > Peptostreptococcales > Peptostreptococcaceae > Romboutsia_A > Romboutsia_A weinsteinii. The sequence goes on along the minus strand of NZ_NOJY02000076.1, from coordinate 10,019 downwards.
TAAAAGAAAAGCTATTAAATTGGATAAATAATACTGAAGACATCGAGATAAAAAATATTTTATTAGAACTTTTTAATGAGTTCAAATTATTTAATAAATTAGAAATTAAACAAATAATGGAAGAACAACTTATAGAATGCTTGAAATGTGTAGATATTGATTATACAAATATATGCCATTTTCCATCTGTTGGGAATGTGTATAATAGCTCAAGTGAAATGATTCCTTTAATAAGAGAAATAGATAGAGAAAGAGGTAATATATATTTATATAAAGATACAATAGTTCATGGAATAGAAGAAATATCAGATGATATTGAATCTGTGATATTTTTTGATGATATATCTGGAACTGGAGGGACTATAATAAAATTTCTTGAAAAAAATATAGATTTTATTAGAGAGAAAGAAATATATTTAAATTTAGTTGCAATTACTAAAGTTGCTAAGATTGAAATAGATAAATTTAAACAAGAAAATAATGATTTAAAAATATATTTAAAATATAAATATGAATTTGATAAAGTATTTGTATATCTAGATAGGCTAGAATATGGGCATAAGGATAAACTACATAAATTTGAAGAAGATGTTTGGGGTCAGAATAATAAGAATATATTAGGATATGAAGATAGCCAACTACTAGTTGGATTTGAACATAATATTCCCAATAATACAATAAGCAGTTTTTGGCTTTCTAGTGAGATGTTGCGAGAAGAAAAAAAATGGAATCCTTTATTTCATAGATATACACCAAGAAGAAGACCTAAAAAGAATAGAAAAAATCAAAATAGAAATGCAAAGAAATTAGGAGGATAAATGGAATATAAATATATTTTAATATTAAGCTACCTAAATACTATGAAATCTAGTTACTCATATAATGAGATATCTAATTTATTTGGATTAACATTTAAGCAAATAGAAACTACATTGAATGATATGGAAGAATATGGTGCTTTAGTTTTAGATAAATATTATAAACTGACAGAAGTTGGAATTAATGTTTTAGATCAATATAATTTAAAAGATATAGATTTTTTTGACACAATGAGTGAAGATGAAGAACTCTTTACTGATGAAAAAATGAACATTGAAGAAGTTTATATTCCAGATGAATTTATGAAAAAAATAAGGTGAAATATGGTATAATATAAAAAGTCAATAATCTCTAGCAATTAATAGCGAGTCGCTATTTAAGATGAAATGTTTCTTTATAGATACAGGACTAATATAAGATCGTTATTAGTCCTGCGTTGAATTAAATAAAAAGCAATTTAATTCAACAGTTTTATCGGATTAAATAAAAACCAATTTAATCAAATAAAACTATTTTCAAAAGAGCTGATTTAATTAGTTTATTAGGTATATGATATATTATTTATTTTAAGTAGAGATTATTGACAATATACAATTGGTGAGGAAAATGGACTATTTAAATAGGCTAGAAAAAAAATTAAATGAATTAGAATATGATGATTATTATAAAAGTGCATGTATTACATATGCAGAGAAATTAATTGATAATGAAGTTCCAGTAGTTTTTGATAAAAAACATTTAAGTTTGCTTATGGGAATTAACTTAGCAACTTTAAATTACTACTTAGTAAATACTGATGAATTTTATAATGAAATTAAAATACCAAAAAAGAATGGAAGGTATAGAGTAATATCAATGCCGAGTTATAATTTAAAAAAAATACAAAGATGGGTATTAGATAATATATTATATAATATAAAAGTTCATAATAAAGCAACAGGATTTGTAAGAAATAGGAGTATTGTAGATAATGCTAAATATCATGTTAAAAAAGATGTAGTAGTTAATATAGATATAAGTAACTTTTTTCCAAGTATAGATTTTAATAAGGTTTTTTATATGTTTTATAATTTAGGTTATACAAAAGAGTTATGTTATGTACTATCAAAGTTGCTAACTTACAAAGATACTTTACCTCAAGGTGCACCATCAAGCCCATATATAGCAAATATAATAATGATGAATATAGATCTAAGATTAGATGGTTTAGCTAAAAAAATAAATAGTGATTATAGTAGATACGCTGATGATATAACTATGTCAGGAAATAGAGATATAGTTGTACATGTGCCATTTATTAAATCAATAATAGAAAGCCAAGGATTTAAAGTAAATCTAGATAAACTTAAAATACAGTATAGAAAATCCAGGCAAGAGGTTACAGGTCTAGTTGTTAATGACAGACTTAGTGTAAAAAAAGAACTAAAAAAGAGTTTAAGACAGCATATTTACTTTTGTAAGAAATTTGGGGTATATGGACATTTAAAATATACAGGTAATGAAGGGAAATCTTTTTACAAAGAATATCTTTATGGGCATGCATATTTTATAAAGATGGTTGAATACGAATGCGGAAAAAGATTTATAAATGAATTAGATAGTATAAATTGGAACAGTTAAAACATTATTAGAGTTGATATATTAATATTATAGAAGATTTATAATATAAGAATAATTATATAAGTTGTGGCTTTGATTGTTGAGAATTGTATCAAACAATTAATCGAAAAAACATTGGAATTTAAACGGTTTATGGCTGCTAAATTCCTTTTTTTATACATAGATAACACAATTATAAAAACTCAATATCAAATAGCATTTATTTAGGTATACAAGGGGGAAAAGTAAAAGTGAGCGAGTTAAATCAGATACAAACGGAAGGATTAGTGTATAAAGATAGAGATAAAGTTATTTTATCTGTACAAAGTGCAAATTCATTATTTAATTTTATGAGACAAACTGAGTATTTAAAATTGATATTAAGAAATAAGGCTTTTATACCTAGATATTATGAAGAGGTAATAGATTATTTAGGATTAGATGGAGTTAATAAAATAGCCTTTCCTATGACCTGTTTTTGTGATATACATGTTCAAAAAATCAAATTTCATTGCTCTAATTATGGAAATATAGGAATCGGGATGAACAAATCATGGGGAATTAAAAATGGAATACAACCAATACATTATATAAATGATAAATCAAGAATATTTAAGGAATTGATAGATTTATTTAAGATAGAAGATGAAGATGTGAATGAGCAAATATTAGAACCGTATAAGAATTATTTATTAGAACATTTGATATTTATAAAACCTTTACAAGGTGAAATGTATAGAAAAGATAAATATGAATCTACAAATTTTCATGATGAAAAAGAATGGAGATATATACCAAGTATAGCTAATGATATTGATTTACCAGAAGTTATATCTGATGAAATTTATATGAATCAGACTGCATATAATACATTTTCGAAAGGTATATTAAGTTATGAAAAATTATGGTTAAAATTTGAATATAGTGATATCAAGTATCTATTGTTAGAAAACGAAGCAGATAGATATGATATTATACAATATATTAATAATGAGATTGATATATCGATAGAAGAAAAATTTATTTTAGCATCAAAAATAATTATATTAGATTCAATAGGGGAGGATTTATAATATATGTGCGCAAATTTCAAAAAAGCATTTCAAAAAAGAGAAACTAGTATCCCAAACTCAATACTTAAGCAACTTGAAAAAGATTTACCTAAAGGATTTTATTATAAGCCTAATAATGATGGAGCTTGTATAATGATACCAGATGATATTAATAAAATAATTAAGAAAGAATCTTTCATAATATCAAAAGAATTAAAAGATAAGAGCATTGATGAAATATTACAATATACATATAGCTCCCAACAACCATTAAAATTTAAAAATAGCATAGAAATAGATTCGAAAATAATTAAAGTAGAGGATATGGTTAAATTTCCGTTCAGCGCAGAAAAAATATCTACTAGTGAACTTGTATTATTACCTATTCCATTTGAAGTATTTACTCTACAATTAGAATGTGATAATGTAAAAAAAATAATAAATGTAAAGAGACAAGCATCAGAAGATATAAATAAGATAAATATTAAGAGCGTAGACTCAAGTGATTTAGAGTTTTCATATATGATGGATTTAAAAGAGCCAAAAATAGATTTTAATATAGATATAAATTTTGAAAGTTGTAATTCGCTAGAACAACTAATAGAAAATTTTAAATTATATAAAGCGTTTGGAGAAGGTAAACTTAAAGTTGCGGGAATAGATTTAGGAGATAGAGCTCATGAATTTAAAACCAATATAAATAATGATGCAGTGTCCGATATGATTGACTTCTATCAAAAGTTGCTAGAAGTAACTAGCCTAATAGATATAAAAGTTATACCAAAAGAAAATATAAGTAGAGAAGATATATATTCACTAGAGGAGTTATATACAACTCTAGTTAAACAAAAACCATATAAAGAAAATATAAATATAAATAAATTGAATCTTAAGGCGAGTAAAGAATTAGACGAAGATATATTTCTTGGTAAAAAAGGTGCAGCTTTTCAATCATCTGGAAACTTTGAATGTAATATTTTAGGCTCAACTATAGTATTACCTACGATAGTTGTTATCTACAATATTATAGTCACTAAGGTAAATAAAGAGAAGAGTGAAAATATAATCGATTATGATTTAGATATAACAAATATGGAGGGAAAGAAAATCTATAAATCGTGTATACACTTTAAGAATAAAGAAGAACACGACAATTATATAAGTACGGTAGACAACATTGTAGAAGAATTAAGTGGAGCACAAGAATTAAAAATAGAAGTATAGATTTTAATAATACACCAACTTTTACCTATTATTAGTTAAATAAGAATTGGTGTGTAAAATTATTAGCAACAAGGACCTTATCCTTGTATGACTCCTGGGGGCAAAATCTATGTAGAAAAGTGCAAAACTAAATTGTGGGTATGATTGTTATGAATCGTCTCCACAACTTAAGTCCACGAAAGCACATTGATAATTTTATCAATGTGTTTTTTATTTAGAAAATAGTTACATAAATCTAAAATAAGATATAATTAGATTATTCAAATAAAACAATATTATATTAGATGGAGAAAAAATATGTTTACTATAATGATAATAGAAGATAACGAATTGCTACGAAACGAAATACATAACTTATTAGATTTAAATAGATACAAAACAATAAAAATTAATGATTTCAGTAATATTGCAAAACAAGTAAAAGACTATAACCCTAATTTAATACTATTAGATATAAACCTACCTGATGTAGATGGTTTTAAAATATGTACAGAAATAAGAAGCTTTTCAAAGGTTCCTATAATATTTGTAACAAGTAGAGCCACAAACATTGATGAACTGATGGGGATAACACTAGGAGGCGATGATTTTATAACTAAGCCTTATAATACTCAAATACTTTTAGCTAGGATAGCATCCTTATTAAAAAGGGCTTATCCAAATGAAAAATCAATAGATAAGTTAGAATATAATGGAGTAACCCTAAATATATTAACCAGTACAATTGAGTATAATCATAAATCAGTAGAGCTAACAAAAAATGAAATGAAGATATTGCATTATCTATTAATAAACAAAGGAAAGATAGTTTCAAGAGTAGATATACTAGAATATTTATGGGATAGCTCATTATTTGTAAATGACAATACACTTACGGTAAATATTACTAGAATAAGAAGTAAGTTAGACGAATTAGGAGTAATAGATTACATTAAAACTAAAAGAGGACAAGGGTATATGATATGAATGTAGGACAATATTTAAGCAAAAGAACTGGTGTAATTTTTTTAAATATATTAGCTTTAATAGTTTTGTCTATATTTCTATTTAGTGTAGGAAATACATTTGAGGTAATAAAAATCATATTAATAACATGGTGTATAGTACTAGCAACATACCTATATTATGAGTATATATCTATGAGTAAATACTTTAAAGAAATAAGACAATACATTGAAAATACTGATAAAAAATATATACTAAGTGAAATAATTGAAAAACCAAAATATATAGAGGAAGTACCGTACTATGAAATTTTAAGAAAATCTAGTAAATCAATGAGAGAAGAAATAAATATAATTAAAAAACAGCAAAAAGATTATAAAGAATATATAGAAAAGTGGATACACGAAGTAAAAGCGCCTATATCAGCTATTAAATTGATACAAGAAAATAATAAAACATCAACATCAAGAGTAGTACTACAACAATTAGAAGAAATAGATGCTTATGTAGAACAAGCACTTTTTTATGCTAGAAGTGAGGATGTAGAAAAAGATTATTTAGTAAAAGAGATAAATTTAGAAGAATGTATTAACAAAGTTATTACAAGAAATAAGCAAGTATTAATATTAAATAATATTGATATTGAATTACAGGATATAGATAAAAATGTGTATTGTGATAGTAAATGGCTAGAATTTATACTAAATCAAATTATAGTTAATTCTATAAAGTATAGAAAAATACAGGATCCAACTATAAAGATATATTCTAGTGAAATTAAAAATGGAGTAATGTTAAGAGTTTATGATAATGGAATAGGTATACCTAAAAGTGAGATAAATAGAGTTTTTGATAAAGGATTTACAGGGAATAAAGGTAGAGTAAATCATAAATCAACAGGAATAGGGCTATATTTATGCAAAAACTTATGCGATAAACTAGGGTTGATGCTACAAATTAATTCTAAAGAAAATGAATATACAGAGGTTAATATTATTTTTCCAAGAGGAAACTTTTCTAAGTTTGATTAAACCTATATTGTAGTGTGACGAAAGTGTAACATTAATGAAAGGTTAAATGAAATCAAAACAAGGATAAATATTGTAAAATAACCTTGAGGTGATGAATATGAATGAAATATTAAAAATCGAAAGTATAGAAAAATACTACGGAAACAAAGGGAATATATTAAAAGCAATTGATGATGTAAGTTTTATAGTTCAAGAAGGGGAATTTGTTGGAGTAATGGGACCGTCTGGTTCAGGCAAGACGACTTTACTAAACACTATAGCAACTATTGATGAAGTAAGTTCTGGTCATATTTATTTAAATAATCAAGACCTAACTGAAATAAACAAAAAGAATATTGCAAAGTTTAGAAGAGAAAATTTAGGGTTTATTTTTCAAGATTTTAATTTATTAGATACTTTAACTATACATGAAAATATAGCTTTAGCACTTACAATAAATAAAACTAAGAAGGATGAAATAGACAGTAAAGTAAAAGTAGTATCAAGAGAGTTGGGAATTGAAGAGATATTAACAAAATACCCTTATGAAGTATCAGGAGGACAAAAGCAAAGAACTGCATGTGCAAGGGCATTAATTACAAATCCAAAGTTGATACTTGCAGATGAACCAACTGGAGCATTAGATTCTAGGTCGGCTCAAATGCTAATAGAAATGATTTCTAATATGAATAAGAGTTTTAAGGCTACAATATTAATGGTTACACATGACTCATTTACAGCAAGTTATTGTGATAGAATTTTGTTTATAAAGGATGGAAAGGTATTTACGGAATTAGTAAAGGGCAGTAATTCACGAAAACAATTTTTTAATCAGATATTAGATGTAGTTGCATTGTTAGGTGGTGATGTAAGGGATGTACGTTAAGTTAGCTATAAACAATGCAAGCAAAGCAGTTAAAGATTACTTAATTTACTTTATTACAATAACAATGTGTGTAAGCTTGTTTTACGCATTTACATCTTTGTCTAGTTCTGGATATGAATTAATAACAGAAGATACCTTTAATTTTGAGAACTTAAAGAAGATGCTAAAGTACTCAACTTATTTTATAACAGCGATATTAGCTTTACTTGTAGCCTATGTAAGTAAGTATATGATTAAAAGAAGACAAAAAGAGTTTGCAACTTATATATTGTTAGGTGCAGAGCAAAGGGTAATAGCACTTATGTTTTTTGTTGAGATGCTATTAGTAGGAGTATTAGCCATAGTATGTGGAATATTTGTTGGAACACTTTTTTCACAAGTTGTGACAGCTATGGTGTATATGAGTACTAGACAAGAAATTGTATTTTCATTTAAGTTATATTGGGATACTATAGGTATTACATTTGCTTTTTTTATTGGGATGTTTTGTTTAGTAGGAGTTTATAATATTAGAGTTTTAAATAAGCTAAAACTTATAGATATGATGAACAGTAGTAGAGTAAGTGAATTTAAGTTTAAGAGAAGTAAGAGGGTTTATACAGGAGTGTTCTTAATATCCATAGCACTATACAGTATATTTGTGTACTCTAGCAAATTTATACTAGATTCTAAGGATAATGCAAGTGGAAGTAACTCTGTAATAAGTACAAATCAAATGCTGTTAGTAGAGCTTGTTTCTTTAATATCATTTATATTAGGGACATATGCTTTGTTTTATTCAATAGCATATATACTTATAAGAATAAAGGAAAAATGGGTGAATTTCAGATACGAAGGAACAAATCTTTTTTTACTAGGCTCTATTGTATCTAAAATAAAAACAGCTCCAATACTTATGGCTACTATATCCTTAACATTTTTAGGAGCATCAATAAGTTTGGTACTTACACTTTTGATGTCTCAATGGTCCTTGGGATTCTTAGACTATAGGGTTCCTTTTGATATAGAGATTAGAACTGCATATTCAGATTTTAGAAAAGATGAGAAAAGAAGTATACATAAAATAGAGGACATGCCTGAGTATAATTATTCACAAGTAATAAATCATTTAGAAAACTCTGGAGTAGAGATAAATGAGTATGAAGAGGTAGAAAAGTATTTTATTGGTGAAGATGACTTTTATAAAAGAGATAGATATGATACGCCAGCATTGGCTATAAGTTTAAGTGATTTTAATAAATTAAGAAGTATGCAAGGTTATGAAAAAGTACATTTAGATAATAATGAATACACAACTCAATGGGATAGAACTACTGAAGATACGGAAATTGATAAATATATAAAAGAAAATAAAGTTATAAAAGTAGGTGATAAGGATTTAGCTATAAGTGAAAATACATATTATAAAGAATCCTTAGGAGAAGGTATTTACAACTTTCCTGCAAGTAATGTTATTATACTTCCTGATGAAATATGTAAAAAACTATTAAGTGCGGGTGTAAATTTATTTGTTACAACTGATAATAAAATGAGCTATGAAGATGCTATTAAATTTGAAGATGAATATATACCTACTTGGTTTGAGAATAACAATAAAGAATTAATGAAAAACTATGATGACTCTTATTATTTTGCTGATGCAAGTATAAAGTCAGCAGAAACCAGTGAAATAGTAAATGCTACTTTGGGTATGAGAATATTAGGGTTATACTTAGGAACAGTTTTACTTATGATAAGCTTAACAGTACTTGCACTTAGCCAGCTTACAGATTCTATTGAGCATAGAGATAGATTTGAAGTTTTAAGAAAGTTAGGAATAGAAGAACACAAGATTAGTAAAATAGTTTTAAAACAAATAAGTATATATTTTATAATACCTGTAGTAATTGGGGTTATAGGATTTGTAGTATTTATTTATAATTTCTACCTAGTATATGAATCTTTTATTGCTAGTTATATAGGTGATAATTTGTTTGTTTTAAATATGATTGTAGGTATAGTGCTGATGATTATGATTTATGTGAGTTATTTTGTAGGAACTTATTATACCTTCAATAGGAATATAAAAAATTAAGATAGTACTTGGATAAATTATTAGTACTTAGGCCAACACAGATAGAGATAACTTAAATACAAAAAAGGTATTGTTTTAAACAATACCTTTTTACTTTAAACAAGCTCCATAACAATCAAGCACCTCATCCAAAAACGCCTCTGTAACATCAAGATGCTCAGTCATATCATGCTTGCTTCTACATCCTTCCTTTTTTTATGTTTCTATGCTTAATTGTACTACATTGAAATTTGTAATATAATGAAAATAAAAGATTTGGAGATAGGAACTATGAATAAGTATAAATTTCTAAAAAATAGAATAAAAAATATATTTGTTGGATTTTATATAGATGAAGAGTTTGAAGAATATCCATATATAGATATAGATAAAACGAATAAAGAAATAATTAATAATAGATGGTTTGGAAT
>NZ_NOJY02000075.1 GCF_002250835.2 Romboutsia weinsteinii | reverse complement strand
GTGATAATAGTGTCTATTTATCTTAGCACAGTATTAGGACCATACACGCTACCAATAGGTGCAGTACTTGCTATGTTAATACAGCTTATTTTTTATATTAGTTTTGTAAGAAGGACAAACTTTAAATATATTAAGTACATAGATTTAAAAGATGACAACTTAAAAAAACTATTATACCTGCTAGGTCCTGTACTAATAGGTGTAGCGGTGAATCAAATAAACGCCTTACTTGATACCACACTGGCTTCTACATTAGTAAGTGGAAGTATTCCAGCACTTACTTATGCAAACCGTCTAAATGGGTTTGTCCTAGGAATATTTATAGCATCAGTAGTATCTGTTGTGTACCCGATGCTATCTAAACTATCAGCAGAGGAGAACAGTGATAAATTTATAGCTGCGGTTACTTCTAGTGTAAATATAATTATAGTATTGATAGTACCTATTTCTGTTGGGTCTATAGTACTGGCACATCCAATTGTTAGAATATTATTTGAAAGAGGTGCTTTTAATGCTCATGCCACAGATATGACTGCTATAGCTTTAGTATTTTATTCTGTAGGTATGTTAGGATTTGGTCTTAGAGATATACTAGGTAAGATATTTTATTCTCTTAAGGATACTAAGACACCTATGAGAAATGGTATTGTCTCTGTAGTAATAAACATAATCCTAAATTTAATACTAATACGCTATATGGGACATGCAGGTCTAGCATTTGCTACAAGTATATCTTCATTAGTATGTATAGTAATAATGTTTATAAGTTTAAAGAAGAGAATGGGATATTTTGGACAAGATAAAATAATAAGAGCTACAATAAAATCAATTATTGCAGCAGTTATAATGGGAGTATTTGTATATTTCACATATAATGGGCTTATGGATATGTTTGGCACGTTAGTAATTGAAGAGTCTAATATAGTATTAGTTTCAATACTAGTGGGTGCGATTGTATATGGATTACTTATAACTTTATTTAAGGTTAATGAGGTTAATATGATAATAAATCTGGCAAAGAAAAAATTAAAAATTAAGTAATAATAGGCTATATATATTCATGCGTATCTTGAATATATATAGCCTATTATTTTCAAAAATATTAGTTAATAAAATAAGAATGCCATATACTAAATTATATATTTGAATAACAACTGTATAACAAGTTAAAAAATCAAGTACAGAAAATAAGTATTGAACTTTATGTCTAATCATATACTTATGTAAGATAGCAAAATTAGCTATGTAGTATATATAAGAGGGCTGATGATATGTACTTATGTAGAGAAGATGTATTCTCGAATATGATGGAAGTAATAGAATCATTAATGAGTAATGTAAATCGCATTAAAGATGAGATAAAATACTCTAGTGAAAATCGCAGTGAAGAGTTGTTAAACTTCATCGAAAAAGAAATATTAAAAACTAAAGAAAGTATAAATGAATTAAAAAATCCCTTTTTACTTTTTGTTGTAGGCTCAGGAAACTATGGAAAATCAACTCTTATTAATGCACTTTTAAAAGATAACTTAATAGATACTACAGATTTACCAAATACCTGGAAATTAGATATATTTATAAAATCTCAAAGAGAAAAGTTAGAAATAAACTATATAAATGATGAAAAGAAAATATTAAATTTACAATCTGGTAAAAGAATGTTAAAAGAAGAAGAGGATAAATATAAACAAAGTAAAAAACAAGTATCTAGAGAATTAAAGGTTTATAAAAAAAATACTCCAAACTTAGATAGTATGAAAGAATATAAAGAAAGTTTAGAAGAAAAATATTTATATAAATCTAATGTATCACAGGTGAAATACTATATTAAAAATGATACTATATTAAATGACTTTGTTATAGTGGACACACCCGGTTTAAATCAGAACTTAGTCAAAGGTACAATTGATAGGATGAAAGAGTATTATAGAAGATCTGATGGTGTTATATGGATTGTAGATGCTCAAAATATAGTATCTAAAGTTAATAATGATATTATAGATGAAATATCTATGCTAGACTCTACTCAAATAACAAGGAAGAATATGATTGCAGTAATCAATAAGATGGATATAATAAGAAAGAACAAACATGAAGATATTAAAAAAATAAAAGATACGGTAGATGAAATATATAAGGATAAGTTTGCAGATATTATTTTTATTTCGGCAAAGGAAGCAATTAATGGTATCCTCAAAAATGATAACAGTATGATAGAAGAGAGTAATATTAAAGAGTTATATAAAAGTATAGATAAAAATTTTAAAGAAGTATCCGAGATAAATCAAATCGATTCAAAGTATACTAATTTGCATATTATGAAGAATAATATAAAAGATAGTATAACAAGTTATAAGCGCAATTTATATAATGATATATCAAGATATAATGAAGCTGAATATGAATTAAATAAATCACTTAATAACATAAAGTACACCGCAATTCAAATATTAAATAATATACAGTATGATGAGTATATAGATGATATTAATTTATACTTATTAAAAAACAAAGTTAAAGAAGTAGAGACTATTTTATATAGTAGTATAGAAAAGACTTATAAAAATCTTTATACAATATCAAATTTTAGTCAAATTGAAGAAAAAGATATGCTAGATATAAACTTATATTTTACTAAGAGTAAAAATTTGATTATTGATTACAAAGAACAGCAAATCCTACGTGAATATCAATATAAAAATTCAAATCAAATAGAATCACTATTAAATAAATTCAACGAAAAAAAATCAAAAAATACAAATGAATATGAAGTTATTAAAAGAAAAATTTATTCTAAAAAAATAGATGCCCTAAAAAAAGAAATAGAGAGTGCTATAGAAGATACATTAATAGCCATTGAAAAGTCTATAAATAATACTAGAGATAAGACATTTGAAAGTAAATACTTACATAATAAGCAAATAAAAGAGCATCTAAAGTATATAAATAATATTGAAAATATATTAAATGATATGGGGTGTTAATTTGGAGGATACAAGTAAATATATTGAATTAATAAAAAATCTATTGATTTCATCACCTCTTAGAAAAAGATTAGCAGAGAGTGATAATACACCATTTAAAAACTTAATATCACAAAATTTAAATAAAGTGATGGATAGTGTTGAGATTTTAGAATATAAAGAGAATGAGCCTCTAAAAATAGTGATATTAGGAGAGGTTAAATCTGGAAAATCAAGTTTAGTAAATGCACTTCTAAACAAAGAGATAAGCGAAGTTGATGTACTTGAAGCTACATCAACAATTATTGAAGTATTTTATAACGATGAAGAATACTTTAGAGTAAGTAATGATATTACTAAAATAGGCTTAGATTTAGATTATCTTAAAAAGATTAATATTGTTGATACTCCAGGGCTTAGAAGTACAACTTTAAAAAATGAACAAACCACCCTAAAATATATAGAAAATGCGGATCTTATAATGTTTGTAGTGGACGCTACACATCTTGGGCAAGAAGATATTTATGATTCTCTAGATTATATCGCATCTTTCAATAAACCACTTATAGGCATAGTAAATAAATGTGATCTTATTAATGACGACAAAGATGAAATACGAGAATATATAAACGATGAATATGGAATTTATTGCGAAGATCTCTTTATGATATCTTCATTCTTAGAATATCAAGATAGAATAAGTAAAAATGCAAAAGCTGAAGATAGAGATATAATGCTCCCTACTGATAAAAACTTAAAAGAAGGATTTGAAAACTTAAAAAGATATATAAATAATGTGTATAACAATTACGAAGGTGTAAAAGTTAATAGCGTAAAATCTTCTATAGAATCAATTATCCATAAAGAAGTTATAAATAACTACGATTATTCAAAAAGTATATCAATAATTATAGATGAGCTGAAAAAGTATCGAAAACTATTAGAACATAAGGTAGATTATATAAGTACAAAAATGAACTTTGAAATAGAGGATTGGGTAAATAGAATATTTCTTAGTGATGAAGTAGAAAAAATAAAAAATAGTATTGAGGATGCAGAGATTTATATTAATGAAGCATATATAAACTCGGTTATAAGCAAGAAAAAAGAAGAGCTTGACCAAATATTCTTTGAAGAGTGGATTGAATGTCTTAAAGAGGTAAGTAATGAAGTAGATGAGGATATAAAGAAATATATCGAAAACATTGAGTATAGAAGTGAATTATCAGAAGCGCCAAGCTTTGAGATTAATGATGAAAAAATAAATTTAAATGAACTTTTAGCTACAGTTGGAACTGGTGCAATATTAGGAGCTACTTCCGGTGGAGTCATATCATTATATGCTGCAGGAGTAGGTACATCAGCAGCATCTATAACTATAGGAAGCGCACTTATTACTTATTGCCCACCTCTGTTAATTGCAGGTACAATAAGTGGCGCTCTAGGAAAACTTATATATGACAAGATTAAGAATGACCAAAAAAGTAAAGAATTAATCAGTGACATAGAAATTTTTATAAAAGAAATTAAATCTAATGTAGTTGGGACTTTAACAGAAGGCTACGATAATTCAAGCAAGGAAATAGTGAGAACCACTGAAGATATATTTAAGATTTCTAAGAACATATCAATTAATGACTATGAAGCTGAAAAATTAATAGAAGATATAGAAGTTTATGTTGATGATCTAAAAAAATATATGAATTATTGTTATGTATAAAAATAAATAAAAATATCCGTATTTTCATAAATGAAGATACGGATATTTTGTTATGTAAATTTAGTGCTTTCAATGCAGTATGGAAAAATATAGAACTAACTGAATTAAAATAACAAAAATATAATGAAAATATAAAAAATTGTATAAATTTATTGTAAAATATATTATAATAAAAAAATAACAAAGATATTTGCCGAAAAAGACAAATTAGAAAAGATTAGCTAGAAAGGAGAATATTAATGATTAAATTAATAGGAGTTTTAATTGTAGTACTAGGTTTTATATTTAAAGTAGAAACGTTATTTACAGTGTTAGTAGCAGGAATAGCAACAGGACTTGTAGCAGGATTAGATTTTAACTCAATACTTACAGTGTTAGGAGAATCATTTGTTGCAAACAGAGCAGTTTCATTATTTATTTTAACTTTACCGGTTATAGGGATATTAGAAAGATATGGATTAAGACAAAGAGCGATATACTTAATACAAAAGCTTCAAAAGCTTACTACAGGAGGAGTATTAAGTATATATATGTTAATTAGACAATTAGCTGGAGCTTTATCAATAAGAATGAGTGGGCATCCGCAATTTGTTAGACCTTTAGTAAATCCAATGGCACAAGCCGCTTCAGAAAGTAAGTATGGAAAAGTAGAAGAAGAAGATGAGGAAGTAATAAAATCCCTTGCAGCAGCATCAGAAAACTATGGTAACTTCTTCGGTCAAAATTTATTTGCAGGAAGTTCAGGTGTTTTATTAATAGCATCTACACTAACTGAGTTTGGATATAAAGTATCAGAACTTGAAATAGCAAAAGCTAGTATAATAATGGCTGTTGTAGCATTTTTAGTATCAGCAATTCAAAATTATATGTATGACAAGAAATTAGAGAGAAAATATAAGAAATAATTTAGCGAAGGAGGAATTACAGTGCAAAACTTTATAGATATATCGTTAGAACTTTTTTATGTAGCTATGGGACTTTTAATGTTAGTAATAGCATTTAAGTCGTTAAAGACTATAGGAGATAATAGAAAATATGGAACATTTGCATTCTGGGTATTAATATCATTACCATTTATGCTAGGAAAAGTATTACCAGCAAATGTAGTTGGAGCAATATTAATAGCATCAAGTTTATTAACAGTTTCAAAGCAAGTTGTATTTGCAAAATATGATATGCCAAGTGAAGAATTTGGACAACAACAATCTGAAAAAATCAAGAATAAAATATTCTTACCATCATTAGTATTAGCATTTGCAGCAGTTGCAGTTGCTATGGGATTAAAGAACTTTGGAAGTTCATCTCAGTTTGCAATAGGTGTAGGTTCAATAGTTGCATTAATATCTGCATTTATGATAGCAAAACCTAAAGTATCTACTACAGTAGAAGATGGAGCTAGAATGTTACAACAAATGGGTCCTGCAAGTATGCTACCTCAATTACTAGTTGCTCTTGGAGCGTTATTTACTCAAGCTGGTGTTGGAGTTGTTATATCTGATATGATATCTGGTGTAGTTCCAGTAGATAGTAGATTCTTTGGAGTTGTAGCTTATGTATTAGGTATGGCAATATTTACATTAATAATGGGAAATGCATTTGCTGCATTCTCAGTAATAACTGCAGGTATAGGTATACCATTCGTATTAGCTCAAGGTGCTAATCCTGCAATAGTTGGGGCATTAGCATTAACAGCTGGATACTGTGGAACTTTACTTACACCAATGGCTGCAAACTTTAATATAGTACCAGCAGCATTACTTGAAACAAAAAATCAATATAGTGTAATAAAATATCAAGCACCGGTAGCTTTAATATTATTAGTTTTACACATATTCGCTATGTACTTCTTAGCATTTTAATTATATAATAGATTTTAAACTTACTCATTCACTAATGCTTAAAATAATTACTAGTGGGTGAGTAATACTTGTATAAGGTACAAATATAAAGAAACTTCAACATAGGAGGAAACATTATGAAAGTATTATTAACAGGATTTGATCCATTCGGAGGAGAACCAGTAAATCCAGCTGAAGAAGCTGTGAAGATGGTTAGAGATAATATAAATGGAGCAGAGGTAATAAAGATAACTATTCCAACTGTTCAAACTAAATCGGTTAAAGCGATTGAAGAAGCAATAGAAAAGCATAATCCAGATGTGGTTATATCTGTTGGTCAAGCTGGAGGAAGATTTGATATAACTCCAGAGAGAGTTGCAATAAACATGGATGACTTCAGAATCAAAGATAATGAAGGCAATCAACCTACTGATTCTATAATTCATGAAGATGGACAAGCAGCTTACTTCTCAAATTTACCAATAAAAGCAATGGTTAAGCACATGAATGATAACAACATACCTGCTACAGTATCAAATACAGCTGGTACTTTTGTTTGTAATCATGTAATGTATGGTATTTTATATATGATAGATAAAAAATATCCTAATATAAAGGGTGGATTTATACACATACCATATATGACTTCTCAAGTTATAGATAAGAAGAATACACCATTTATGTCATTAGAAGAAATAGTAAAAGGATTAGAGTTTGCTATAGAAGCTTGTACAATATATAAAGAAGATATAAAAGCTATAGGTGGAGAGATATGCTAGTTAAGAAGATATTTGTATATGGAAGTCTAAGAAGTGATATGTTTAACTACAAAAAACTTCTAGAAGGACAAGTTTCTAAAGTATATAAAGGTAGTATACAAGGAGAGCTTTCTCATATAGAAAATAAAGGATATCCAGCAGTAGTTCCTGGTACTAGTACTATACAAGGAGAACTAATGGAACTTTTTAATTTTGAGGAGAGTTTAATTAAATTAGATGATTTAGAAAATTATGATGAGAACAATTATACTGATTGTGAATATTTAAGAAAAGTAGTAGAAGTAAAGTTAGAAGATGGAACTTCTGATAATGCTTATTACTATGAATATAATCCAAAATCAAAACTTAACAAAGAAGATAAGTTGATACCTATCTCAAGTGGAGATTGGAAGAAGTACATGGATAAATAATAAAAAACCTAGAATTTTAATAATTCTAGGTTTTTTATTATGAAGAATCATAATTTACAATAAATTTAAACGTATAAATTGCTTGAATATATTAACAATTTATGATATGACTATATAGGAGGTGTAGACATGAAGGAATTATTTGACTTATTTATGGCTTTTTGTAGGATAGGGGGATTAACCTTTGGAGGCGGATATGCCATGTTGCCTATGCTAGAGAAAGAAGTAGTGGAAGAAAAGAAATGGGCTACAAGTGAAGAACTATTAGACTATTATGCAGTAGGTCAGGCAACGCCAGGGATAATAGCTGTAAATACAGCTACTTTCGTGGGGTATAAGGTAAGGGGAACAATAGGTGCATTTTTTGCAACAGCAGGTGTTGTGTTTCCATCATTTATTATAATTATAACTATAGCTACATTTTTAAAGAGTTTCTCTCAATTTGAAGTTGTACAACATGGACTTGCTGGAATAAGGGTTGCAGTAGCAGTGTTAGTTCTAAATGCCATTATAAATCTTTGGAAAAATTCAGTAGTCGATAAGGTTGGTGTTATAATATTTATATCAACTTTTGTATTTGGAGCTTTTCTAAATATTTCTCCTATATTTATAGTTTTAGCTGCATCTATATTAGGACTTTTACTTAAATACAGAGGAGAAAAATAATAATGACTATATACATACAACTATTTTTTGAATTTTTTAAAACGGGATTATTTGCTGTAGGAGGGGGATTAGCGACACTTCCTTTTTTAACGGATATAGCTGAGAGATATCCTTGGTTTGATAAGTCAATGCTTGCAGATATGATAGCAGTATCACAATCAACACCAGGTCCTATGGGAATAAATATGGCAACCTATGCAGGATTTAATGCTAAGGGTATTATTGGATCTATTGTTGCTACATTTGGATTGGTATTGCCATCATTTATCATAATAATTATAGTTGCGCATTTTCTAAAAAAGTTTAGAGAAAGTAAAAGTGTAAACTCAGTTTTCTATGGACTTAGACCAGCTGTAACTGGACTGATTGCAGTTGCAGGATTTGAAATAGTAAAATTATCTATTATAACATTAGACAAATTTATAGATACAAAAAATATTTTGGATCTATTTGATTATAAGTCTTTAATTTTATTTGTAGCAATATTTTTAATTTCTAGAAACTCAAAAAAACATCCAGCATTATTCATAGCTATTGGTGCAGTAGCAGGGATAATATTTGGATTATAGAATGATATTAAAAAGATATATCTAGATGCTAATTATTATTTATCTAGACATATCTTTTTTGTTTATTTTAAAGCTTATATTAACAAATCATAACAATATATAGCATACTATCATATACTAAATTAGAATTAATAAAATAAGGAGCTAGCAATATGGTTAGTATAAGCTTATGCATGATAGTAAAAGATGAGGAAAAAACTATAGCTAGATGCTTAGATAGTATAAATTCAGTTATAGATGAAATAATTATTGTTGATACTGGATCAACAGACAAAACAAAAGAAATTGCCAGTAATTATACTGAAAAGATATATGATTTTGAATGGAAAGATGATTTTTCTGTTGCTAGAAATTTCTCATTTAGTAAGAGTACAAAAGATTATATTCTTTGGATGGATGCAGATGAAATCATTAATTTAGAGAATAAAAATAAATTGATTAAATTAAAAGAAAATCTAAATAGTGAAATTGATTGTATAAGCTTTCAAACTTATGTATCTGTAGATGAGAGTAATAATCCAAAGTGTATCTGTAGGAGAAACAGACTGGTTAAAAGAGAAAAGAATTTTAAATGGGTTGGATTTATTCATGAATATATAAAAGTTGATGGAAGTATCTGTGACAGTGATGTATATATAATTCATAACAAAATAAAAAATAATGAAAATAGAAATCTTGATATATATAAATCTAACATAGCTAAAGGCAATCAATTTACAGATAGAGATTTATACTATTATGGAAAAGAATTATATTGCAATAAAATGTGGGAAGAGTGTATAAAAACATTAGAAGAGTTTATAAAAAGAGACCCTTTTATTGAAGAAAAGGTTGATGCACTATGTAAAATAGGCAGAGCTTACATAAACAAAGGGCAATCTTGTATAGGAAGAGAGTACTTATACAAAACCTTTGAATATGATGAACCAAGAGGTGAAATAATTTTCAGCATAGCAGATTCATTTGAGAAAGAAAGAAAATATAAGCAAGCAATAGTTTGGTATGAAATTATTCTAGGTTTAGAACTACCAAATGACTGTAATCAATGTGTAAATGTATGTTGCTTAAGATTTACTCCTCATCTAAATCTTTGTATATGTTACTATGAAATTAATGATATAGCTAAATCTTATTATCACCATCTAAAGTGCAAAGATATGAATCCGTTAAATGAGTGTGTAATTAAAAATGACGAGTTTTTTAAATCCATAATAAAAAAAGTAGACTAATTAACTTTTATAAAAATAATTAAGCAGTATAGATGAATTTGAGTTTTTCAAATACATTTATACTGCTTAGTAACGTCTAAATAACTTTTTATATTTATTCATAATACTATTTAAATCGAGTCGAGAATTTGTATAAGCACATAGCGCAATTTTTTATAGTAGATGTGAAGTATCCTGCATTATCAATTAAATTATCATCAGAATACAGCTTTGTAACATCCATTCCAAATTGCAATTTAATATTACTTATTCTTGTATATTGTAAGAACACCATAGATAAAAAATAAATTAAACATAATATAAATATTAAAAGAATAAAAAGAAACATTGTAAAAACCCCCCTCATGCTATAAATAGCATGTCTTTAAATTAATTTTACTATATAACCTAATCAATATCACCTGAAAAAAAAACTCAAAATATCGATTAATTATACAAATTAATACAAGAAAACGGTCTATTTATTAAAGCAAGGGGGAGGATATTAGTATATTAAAAATAATATTTGCGAAATTTGATATAAAAAGTATTAAATTAATTGTAACAAGTTATAAGCAGCAGTTGTTATAAAGCAAACAACAAAGGCGATGACTGTGGGTATTAAAAATCCTAAAGCTGTCCATTTTAGACTACCTGTTTCTCTTTTTATTGTAATAAGTGTAGTAGCGCAAGGCCAATGGAAAAGACTAAAAAGCATAACATTTAGAGCAGTTAAATATGTCCAGCCATTATCTCTAAGAACTTGACCAAGAGCATCTAAACTATCTAACTCGATCATAGAACCAGTAGCGAGATAAGACATTAGAAGAATTGGAATTACAATTTCATTTGCAGGTAACCCTAAAATAAATGCAAGTAGAATAAAGCCATCAAGTCCAATATACTTAGCAAGTGGATCTAAGAAGCTTGCAACATGAGATAAGATGCTTAGATCACCAATATAAATGTTTGCAAAGATCCAAGTCATAATACCTGCAGGGACTGCAACTACTACAGCTCTTCCAAGTACGAAGATTGTTCTATCAATGACAGATGTATATAACACTCTACCTATTTGAGGAGCTCTATAAGGAGGTAATTCTAAAGTAAA
>NZ_NOJY02000074.1 GCF_002250835.2 Romboutsia weinsteinii | reverse complement strand
AACTAATACTATGAGTTACTCGATAGTTTTATATGCGCTAATAGCGATGATAATGACGGTATTTTTAATGTCTACCAATAATACATCAGATTATGATAAGGACTTTGGTACAAGAGTGACTCTACCTCATGTTATTGGGTTTAGAAACTCTATAAAAATCATAATACCAGAGGCTATAATTATGATTATTTTATGGATTATGTTATTTATGATTTCGAGTATTACTAGTTTAATGTTTATAAGTGGTCTTTTAGTATTTTATTACTATGGATATGTACGTTGGTACAAAGACTATTTCAAAATAGAAGCAGTATATCCTGAGATGGGAAAGGAATGGGGTCCAAGACCACTATTGTTAATTTATGGATTCCATTTAGTTATGAGTATAGAGTTTTTATTAATGTTATTGATAAAATAAAGGAGATATTATGAATACAATAAATTTAAATCTAATAAGAAAAAACCCTTTAACAATACCTGTTATTATGGCTGATAAGTTGGATATTTTTAAAAAATATGACATTAATATCAACTTGAAGATTAGTGAAGATTTTGTGTTTGATGGGAATAGTGATTTTTATGAAGGTAGAGCTGATGCAATGGTTGGAGATATCACATTTTTCTTCTACATGTTAGAAAGAGGAAAAAAAGCAGTTTTGACTTCTAACTTAACACGCACTATACATGTTGTAGGTGGAAAAAATTATCCTAAAGATCTGAAAAATTTAAAAGTTGGTGTGAATAGAGCTGGTTTATTTCGCCTATATCTAGAAAATGACCTAAAAGATTTAATGCCAGGTGCGAAGCCAGTTTGGATAAATAATTCATATGAAAGACTTAAGGCATTAGAAGATGGAGAGATTGACGCATTAGTAGCGATTGAACCGTTTGTAACAGATGTAATCGAAAAGGGTGGAGAAGTGATATGGAGTAGTAAAGATAGTGAAAAAAATCTTGTTATGTGGGCTTTTGATCAAACGTTTTGTATGAACAATAAGAAATTGGTTTCTGATTTTCATAAAGCATTGGAAGGCGCACAAAATTTATTCAATGAAGCTTCACCAGAAGAAAAGATTAAAATTGGTGTTGATATAGTAGGGTATAATATTGAGATGGCAAAAAGATTAAAAGATTTTACATTTGAGAGACAAGCACTATTTAGGCATGAAGATTTTAATCTATGTCAAGAGTGGATGTATAGAGAACAAGAGATTAGTAAAATATACAATTCAGAAGAGCTAATATGCGATATTTTAACTAATTAAACCTTAATATAAAGTAAAAGTACCCTATTTTAATAGGGTACTTTTACTTTATAATCTCAATATCTATATTAAAGCACAGATTTTGTTTTGAGGTTTGTGTGGTCAAACTACTAAGAGTTAACCTTTAGAGTATACACTACCTTTAAACTGAGGTAATTTTGAAAGGTGATCTAGTAAATAATTTGCGGATATACCTATAAATATACCTGTTACTATACCTGCTATGGACAATAAAGGAAGATATAAAAATACACCAATATTATCTAGAACAAGTGATGCTGCTAGTAGTTGACCTACATTGTGAAATACTGCAGCTGAAGCACTTACACCTATTATAGATACATGCTTACCACCAAGTTCTTTAACTACTAGAGTCGCAATAAAACTTAAAACTCCACCAGTAAAGCTGTATAGCAAGTTGGAGACACTACCGCCAAGCATAGTTGCTAGGAATATCCTTAGAATTAATACAGTAAAAGATTCCTTATAATTATCTAAGGTATAAACTGAAATTATTATAACTAGATTAGCTAGCCCTAGTTTCGCACCTGGAGTTACAAATGGTACAGGTATCATACGTTCTATTATAGAAAGTATTAAAGCCATGGATACAAGTAATGACATGTACACCATTTTAGAAGTTTTATTTAATTTCATAATATTTAATGTGAGAGTATCATATCTGATGAACTATCACTTTCATCTCCTTTAATTTCTATTATCAATTCATGGGGCAAACAAATCAAGTTTTCACCTACTTTGGAAATAACACCTTGTTTTATGCAAAGTGCGTCATTACAATCAGCTTCAATAATTTGTATAGTATTATCCTTTATTAATACTGTATTGGTGCCATGAGAAGTAGGAATGACCAATGTTTTTTCACCTTTAAATGAAGATAAATTAATGTTTTTATAAAGTTTACCTGAAACCTTGATATTAGCATAGGTTGACGTATAACTTTTAGCTAACGTTTTTGCAAATATAAAGTGGGGTATAAAGGATAAAATTATAAGAAACACTATAATGACAAAGTCCAGCTTTTTAAAAGTTTTCATTAATATTCTCCTTAAAAATTCGATTAAAAGTATTTTTACTAAAATACCTACTAATTGAATTTTAAGCCATATAAAAATAAAATGGCAATACAAAAATTTTATACAATATAAAAATAATCTATTATATGTGAAACGTAAAAACAATGTATAATCCAAATTAAGAGTTTGTTATATTTTTAATAATGTGGAGGATGTAATTATGAAAAGAAAATTAGCACTAGGATTATGTACAAGTTTCTTAGCTTTATCATTAGTAGGATGCTCATCACCTAAAGAAGAAGCTCCAGAAGAAAAAGCTCCAGAAAAAGAAGTTGCTCAAGAAAATGAAGGAGCAATGACTGATGGAACTTATGAAGTAGAAACTAAAGACTTCGATGATAACGGAGGAAAAGCTAAAGTTGTTGTTACAATTAAGGATGGAAAAATAACAGAAGCTAAGTACAATGAATTCACTGAAAAAGGTGATAAGAGAGAAGACGAAGGTTACAACGAAATGATGAAAGAAAAATCAGGAACAAATCCAGCTGAGTATGAAGTTGAGATAGAAAAGCAAGTAATGGATGTTCAATCTGCTGAAATAGATGGTGTTACAGGAGCTACAGGATCATCTTCAAAAGCTAAGACTTTATTCCAAAAAGCATTAGATAATGCAGCTGAAGGAAAATCAGAAAAAGAATTAATAGAAATTAAATAATTAACATATAAAAACTACTAGTATATCTATACTAGTAGTTTTTTTTTACAATTATAGGGTATTTATAAATAGATATTATATATATCGAATTTGACCTTTAAGATAAATTTGCTTATCGATAATAATGAAATTCATTAACAATGATTGTTAAAAAAATAATTAAGTTAAGGAGAAATGGTATTTTACATAAAAAACAAAACAATATATTGTAAAATGTTGGTAAAATATATATTATATAAAGTGGTTGACATGCTTAAAAGTTTATAAGTTATATAAATAACAAAGTATTACTAGAAAGGGGAAAGTATGAAGAAAAGGATTATTAGTATTTTAATGATTGTACTAGCAATAAGCATAACTGGATGTTCATCAAAAAATAAGGATGAAACAATTACTAGAACAGAGTTATTTATGGGAACTGCAATCAAGGTTACCTTGTATGAAGGGGGCAATGAGGGGATACTTGATAAAGTATTTAACCGTATCATAGAGATTGAGGACCTAGTAAGCATAAATAAGGATGGAACAGAACTTACAAAGTTAAATGATAACTCAGGTGTAGATAAAGTTAAGCTAAGTGATACAAGTTATAACATCATAAAAGAAGGATTAAGATATTCAAAAATGTCTGATGGTGCATATGATATTTCCATAGGACCACTTGTAAAGCTTTGGAGTATAGGGCTTCCAGAGGCAAAAGTTCCAACAAAAGATGAAATAAACGAAACTATAAAATATGTAGATTACAGCAAAATAGAAATAAATGACTCTACAAAAGAAGTTTTTTTAAGTCAAAAAGGAATGATGCTTGATTTAGGAAGTATTGCCAAAGGATATGTAGCAGATGAAATCGTTACACTTTTAAAAAATGAGGGAGTAAATAAGGCGATTATTGATTTAGGTGGAAATATATATGCACTAGGGTCAAAAGAAGAGAATAAGGGATGGAATATAGGAATCCAAGATCCATTTGATGATAGAGGGAATGCAGTTGGAGTTGTAGAAGTTGCGGATAAATCTGTTGTTACAACTGGTGTATACGAAAGATTTATAGAAGAAAATGGAGTTAAATATCATCATATACTAAATCCTAAGACTGGATACCCTTATGAAACAGAGATAGCAGGAGTATCTATTATTGCAGATAAGTCAGTAGATGCAGATGCACTATCAACATTGATATTTACAAAAGGACTAGAAGAAGGCCTGAAGCTAGTAGAAGAGTTAGATACAGTAGATGCTGTATTTATAACAAACAATAAAGAAGTATATATAACTGATGGATTGAAAGGAAATTTTAAAATAATAAATGAAGGTTTCATACTTTCAAATTAGATTTAAAAAGGGGAAAGTAAATATGCGAATAAGCAGCTTGAAGTATTTTTACGAAGTATCAGAATTAAAGAGTATATCAAAGGTATCAAATAATTTACATATATCTCAGCCAGCATTAAGCCATCAACTATCCAAACTTGAAAAAGAACTTGGAGTAAAGCTTTTTGACCGGAGTAATAAGGGGGTTGAGCTTACTAACAAAGGAAAAATTTTATATGATTATGCAAAACAAATTTTAACTTTACATGATAATTTGATAGAGGATATTAATGAAGATGATTGTAAAAATAAGGAAATAAGAATAAATGTTTTAAATACACATGCAAACTTTATATTAGATGGTGTAGTAAGAGATATGGGAAGTATATTTAAAAATATTAATATAAGTATAAATAGTCAAAAAGAAGTAAATAAAAAAGCGTTGCTTATACATAATAGAGCAGACCTAGTAATCAGTTGCAGCAATATAGATGATGCTGACTTAATATCAGAGTATATAGGTAGCGATAAGCTAATATTAGTGAGCGGTGGATGTTTAGAGTGTAATAGTATAGAAAGGTTACCTGTTGCGCTGCTTGATGATGACTCCAATACTGTATTAAAGACCTTAGAAAATATGAGCAAAGTAAATGTATGCTTAAAGACGGACTCTTTGGATGTTATAAAATCCTATCTAAAAAAACAGAATGTAGCTGCAGTAGTTCCACGTATTTCAGTAGAAAAAGAGTTAAAATCAGGAAAGTTAATGAGAGTATGTTCTAAAGGATATGATGTAAGCTATGATTTATTTATAACATATAGAAAAGATATAGATGCTAATCTTAAAAAGAAGTTCAAAATATTTAAGAAAGAGCTAGAATCTATTTTAAATAAAGAATGCATTGATGCAGTAGTATAGGGGGAGACATGAATCTAAAAGCATATATAAGTTATGTTGAGTTACCAACTAAAATAGCGAGTATAATACCCTTTATAATGGGGGTTGTTTACAGTCTATACAAATATGGAAGCGTTAATATTACAAATTTAATTATCATGTTTATTTCAATGATAACTTTTGACATGGCAACAACAGCTATTAATAATTATTGTGATTACAAAAACGAATTAAAGCATTTTAAAGAAGATTATAAAGGACGAAATCCTATGTTTGTACATGGTATTTCACAAAAAGTAGGTTTATACACAATTGGTATTTTATTATTTATTGCAGTAGTATTAGGAATAATATTAACTATTAGAACTAATTTATTAGTTTTATTAATTGGAGCAGTTTGCTTCTTCGTAGGAATTTTTTATACATTTGGTCCTATACCAATTTCTAGAATGCCACTTGGAGAAGTTTTCTCTGGAGGGTTTATGGGGTTATTAATTCCATTTTTAACAATATACATGAGTATCTATAATAGCAATTATTTTGGGATATATATTAATAAAACTATACTTACAGCTAGTTTTGATTTATTAGAAGCATTTAGTATATTTATAATTACAATACCTTTAGTGGGTGGGATAGCAAATATAATGTTAGCAAACAATATTTGTGATTTGGATGATGATATAAAGGTCGGTAGATTTACTTTACCATATTACATAGGCAAGACAGCATCTATTAAATTATTTAAGTATATTTACTATATAGGATATATAACTACTGTATTATCGGTTATAATCGGTATTTTGCCGAAGACATCATTGCTATCAATATTAAGTTTATTTATAGTACAGAAGAATATTAAGGTATTTGAAGGGAAACAAGTTAAATCAGAAACATTTACCATATCAGTAAAAAACTTTACTATACTAGGTATTATATATATATTTAGTACAGGTATTTGTTTAATATAAGATTAACGAATATTGGCTATTTAAAATATTTATACTACATAGAAAATTATAAGAAAAAACTACTTATAAAGTTAGAAATTAATATTTTAATAAATGTTAAAGTTCAGTAATTTGAATGGTTACAGCTAAAAATAAAAATAATATACAAAGATTGTTATATAAATGACACATGGTAGACGTCTAAACTTATTAAATATATAATGAAAATATAATAAGAAAATTGATATTTTTAAAACAAGGACTTATATATTTAAAATTAAGTAAGGAACGGGGGATTTATATGTCAACTAAAATTGTTATTTTAGGTGCAGGTTATGCAGGAGTACATGCAGCCAAGAAATTATCGAAAAAATATAAGAAAAATCATGAGGTAGAGATTACTTTAATAGATAAAAATCCATACCATACATTAATGACAGAATTACATGAGGTTGCTGGAGGAAGAGTTCCAGAAGAATCAGTAAAGGTAGATCTATATAGAATATTCCATAAGACAAAAGTTAATGTTGTTGTAGATTACATAGAAAATGTAGATAGTGACAATAACGTAGTTAATACTAAAGAGGGCAAATACAATTATGATTACCTAATAGTAGGTATGGGGAGTGAACCAGCATTCTTTGGTGTAAATGGAGTTAAAGAGAATGGATTTACATTATGGTCATTAGAAGATGCCCTTAAAATAAAAGCTCATATAAAAAATACTGTTAAAGAAGCTTCTTATGTTAGGGATGCAAGAAAGAGACAAAAAATGCTTACTTTTGTAGTTGCAGGTTCTGGGTTCACTGGTATAGAAATGGCCGGGGAATTATTGGAATGGAAAGCTACATTAGCTAGAGAATATAGAGTAGATGAGAATGAAATAAAAATATTAGTAGTAGAAGCTATGTCAACTATATTAAATATGTTAGACAGAAAGCAGGCTGATAAAGCTGAAAGATACATGGTTAAGCATGGGGTAGAGATATTAAAAGACTCTCCAATAGTTGAAGTAACTAAGGATAAAATAAAGTTAAAGGATGGGAAAGTAATACCTACTGAAACTTTAATATGGACTTGTGGGGTACAAGCAAATCAAGATTTAGAAGACCTGGATGTTAAAAAAGCTAGAGCAGGAAGATATTCTGCAAACAAGTATATGCAAGCAGAAGAAAAAGAAAATATATATGTTGTTGGAGATATAGCATATGTAGAAGAAACACCAGGTAATGGTAACCCTCAAATAGTTGAAGCTGCAGAACAAACAGCAGTAACAGCTGTAAAAAATATAATAGCTTCTATGGAAAATAAAGAAAAGACAGAATTTAAATCTAATTATCATGGATTTATGGTTTCTATAGGTGGAAGATATGGCGTAGCAAACTTAATGGGAATAAAATTATCAGGATTCTTTGCTATGGTAATGAAACATATTATAAATATGGTATACTTATTAGGGGTTAACGATGTTCATGCAATATATCACTATCTTCAACATGAGTTCTTCGCTATGAAGGAAAGAAGATGTATAATGAGAGGTCATCTGGCATCTAAAGGAAATAGATTATGGTTAATACCATTAAGATTATATATAGGATGTTTATGGTTAATAGAAGGTCTTAAAAAATTAATCGGTGAAGAAACATGGGCAGCAGCCTTTGATACAGCACAAAATGCATTATCAACTGACGGTATTGGTGGTTATGTAGATGCTTTAACTAGCAACTTAACAATTGGTTGGGATAGCTGGATGAAAATGGGTAACGTTAAAATGCCATTTGAATGGTTGCAAGACGCAGTTTCAGGTGCATCTCAAGCAGTAGAAGGTGCAGCAAACATGCCGCAACCAATATTTGAAACTATGCCTAAGTTCTATGAGTTTATAATGAAAATATTCATGCCAAACCCAGAAATAGCAGTTTGGTTCCAAAGAATAGTAGTATTAACTGAAATAGCTTTAGGCTTATGCTTAATAGTTGGATTATTTACGTTCTTAGCATCAGCGGCATCAGCATTTATGACTGTTAACTTTATATTCTCAGCTATGGCTGGATGGGATATATTATGGTTTACATTCGGAAGTATTGCATTAATGTCTGGGGCAGGAAGAACATTTGGATTAGATTACTATATTATTCCTTGGATCAATGAGCTCACAGGAAACATATGGATGGGAAAAAGAAGACCTATCTACGATATACACGCTGGAAATAAAATAGAAAAATCAAAAGCAAACTAATAAATAGTGAGGGATATATTCCTAGAAAGAATATACCCCTATTTTTAAATTTAAGACATAATAAATAATATTCATAAAGCGAAATGAGGGGATGAAAATGAGTAAATTTTGGAGTGATTATCCCATAATTGAGAAAGAGATTGATGCAGTAAGTAGCATTATTGCTAAAAATGCCAAGTGCAAAGACAAAGTTATTGAAAGCAGTATATTGGACTTATTAAATTCTGGTGGAAAAATGTTAAGGCCAGCATTTACTATTATAGCTTCAAAGTTTGGAAATTATAATGAAGAGAGGTCGCGTGCACTAGCATCTGTAATGGAAATGTTTCATATGGCAACACTAGTTCATGATGATATAATTGATGAAGCCGAGTTCAGAAGAGGAAAAGAAACTGTACAGTCGAAATATGGGAAGAACTATGCTGTTTATATAGGTGATTTCTTATTTTGCTTATGCTTTAGAGTACTAGCAACAACATCTTCCATAGAAAGAGGTATTGACGTCGATACTCAGGTAATGTCTAGGATATGTCTTGGAGAAATAGAGCAATTAAATTCAAGATTTGATAAGAATGTGTCAGTTAAAGATTATTTAAAAAGGACATCTGGGAAAACGGCAGAGCTATTTTCATTAAGTTTATATATAGGAGCAGCAGAAAGCTCATGTGATAAAAAGATATGTAGACTATTTTGGAATATAGGACATAATATTGGAATGGCATTTCAAATAATAGATGATATATTAGACTATACAGCAACGGATGAAGAGCTAGGAAAGAAATCAGGAAATGATTTAAAAGAGGGGATATATACACTGCCTTTAATTTTAGCAATGAAGAAAAATCCAAGCGTATTTGAAAATATATTAAACAAAGATAATTATAGTAATGAAGAAATAGATATGATAATCAATATTGTTAAAAATAATAATGGGATAGATGATGCGATGAAGATTGCAAATAAATATTCACAGAAAGCATTTAGAGATATAAATAAATTACCAGATAATGAATATAGAGATATCCTTTTAGGTGTAGTTACAAAGCTTCTTGAAAGAAGTTATTAAGATATTTATATAGTTATGAATATTTATCAACAAAAAATAAGTAATAGTTAACCGTATCAACAATTGGTGATACGGTTTTATTATTGTATAAACAATTCGTATATCTAGATTAAGTACAAATAATCTAAAAAATATATATGTTTTGAAATCAATCATATATAGCTTTAAATACGATTATTAAAGTGAAATTTTATGATAAAATAAATAAAAACCTAAAATTAAAATAAAGAGGTAAATAATGAAGAATAAATATTTAATTGGAGAAGTATCAAAGCTATTTAATGTTACCAGAGATACTTTAGTCCATTATGATAAAATAGGAGTCTTGAGCCCTCAAAAAGATAGTAATAACGGGTACAGATACTATGAGATGGATGACTTAAATTGTCTAACAGACATAATATTATTCAAAGGTCTTAATATATCACTGTCAGATATAAATGATATATTAAGAAACTCATCGCCATCGGATATATTAAAGCTAATAGAAGAAAAAGAAGCATATCTAGAAGAGCAGATAAATAATATAAAAAAGCTTAGCAAGAAACTTTCTATAATGAAAGAAGATGTTAAGGTATGTACTGACAGCTTAAACAAAGTTGAATTTGGTATTGAAAAGGATAATTGTTTCTTTATAGAAATTACTAAAGAATATAAATTTAATGACTTTATTGAGATTGTTGAGAAATTTGGTGGGTTTGATCAAGATTGGTACGATTATGGCCACTTTGCTTTTTTAATAGATGAAGGAGCGTTATTTGATGAGGATGCAGAGAAGAAAATAAAATGGGGAATTACATTCCAAGAAGACTATTACAAGATAAAAGAGCTTAATATGAAACATAAGCTTGAACATGTATCAAATAATAAGTATATGTATACTGTGATAGCATTAAATGACGATACTTATGAAACTTGGATAGATAGCATAGAAGAAATAGTAATAACAAATAATATAGAAGTATCCGGATCAATACTTGGAAGAATGCTTCTTACTGTATATGAAAATGAAACTCCTATTGATTATTATGAGGTATATATACCTATAAAATAATTTTATTCTTAATTTGTTATTGACCTGTGTGCTACACACTGGTTTATTATCTAAATTGAGGAGTTGAGAATATGAAATTAACAATAAAGAAAGTCACAGAAGATAATTATAATGAAATTTTAGGTTTGCGTGTCAATAAAGATCAAGAAGGATTTATAGAAACAACAGAAAAGTGCTTAGAAGAGTCGAATGAATTAGAACTATGGAGACCTGTTGGAATATACAGCGAAGATGAATTAGTAGGGTTTGCAATGTATGGTTTATTTGAAGATGAAGATGAAGATGGAAGAGTGTGGCTTGATAGATTTATGATTGGAGAGAAGTATCAAGGAAATGGATATGGAAAAGTAGGTATAGAAGTTTTAATAAAAAGACTATATAAAGAGTATAAATGCAAAGAAATATTTTTAAGTGTTTATGATAATAATCCAAACGCTATAAAACTATATAAGAGATTAGGTTTTAGATTTAATGGTGAATTAGATATAAATGGAGAAAGGGTAATGTTAGTGGATTTGAAAGGTATGGAAGACTAGGATGATTAGAAATGATATATTTGAACAAAAATCTGTGTCACAGTTGATATTTATTTTCTCACTACCATCAATATGCTCATTAGTACTAGAGTCTGTAGCATCAATGATAGATACAGCATTTGCAGGACATCTAGGTGCTATGAGTGCAAGTGCACTATCTGCTATGGGAATATTGAGTCCAATATTATCCTTACTAATAGCAGCTCAATTAATATTTGGTGTATCGACAAGTATAGTAA
>NZ_NOJY02000073.1 GCF_002250835.2 Romboutsia weinsteinii | reverse complement strand
ATTATTAACTGCTCAAGAAAACAATTCTCCAGTTATATTAGGTGTATCTGAAGGTGCTGGTAAGTACATGGGTGGTTACAAAACTATAGTAGGAATGGTTAACGGAATGTTAGAAGAATTAAAAATAACAGTTCCAGTTGCTCTTCACTTAGACCACGGTAGCTATGATGGAGCATTAAAAGTAATAGAAGCAGGATTCTCTTCTGTTATGTTTGATGGTTCTCACTACTCTATTGAAGAAAATATAGAAAAAACAACAGAAATAATAAAGATTGCAAACGCTAAAGGGATATCTGTAGAAGCAGAAGTTGGTTCTATAGGTGGGGAAGAAGATGGTGTTGTAGGTGCTGGTGAAATAGCTGATCCAGCTGAATGTAAGCAAATAGCTGATTTAGGAGTTGACATGTTAGCTGCTGGTATAGGTAATATACATGGTCAATATCCAGAAAACTGGGCAGGATTAAACTTCGAAGCTTTAGCTGCTATAAACAAATCTACAGGTCAAATGCCATTAGTATTACACGGTGGTACTGGTATATCTGAAGAAATGATAAAAGAAGCTATATCTTTAGGGGTTTCTAAGATAAATGTTAATACTGAGTGCCAATTAGTATTCGCTGAAGCTACTCGTAAATACATAGAAGCTGGAAAAGATTTAGAGGGTAAAGGATTTGACCCTCGTAAACTATTAGCTCCAGGATTAGAAGCTATAAAAGCTACTGTAAAAGAAAAAATGGAATTATTCGGTTCTATAAACCAAGCTTAATTCTATTGACAAAAAATCTCCTGAATATCAGGAGATTTTTTTATTAGCTATAAAATTTTGATGCTCCTACTAACTGCCTTTTTGAAACTATTTTAGCCAAATTAGTAAGTGATGATATTTTTATATCCTTAAAACATACTACAAATACAAATTTAAAATCATCAAAATCTTCATTTATATTATATACATCAAAAAAGCATCTTATATTTTCAACTAAGTATAAATCCTGCAGTTCTGATTCTATTTCGTCTGTTGCATCTTTTAGGTATGCTCTTACATCTTCAAATAAAACATCAAAGTAAGATTCATCAATATTATCGCCTGCTTCTTCAAGCAATTCTTCTATATCTTGCATGTCAAAAACATCTTCTGATAATTGGCAATCAAATACCATTATATCTTTTTGATTTATAGTATTTGAAATATCTTGTACATACTCAAAATCTGGGCGCAATCCTAGAATATCTTTTATTTCATTGCTATTTACATGAAATTTTCCTTTTCTATTCTTTAGCTTTAACTCTATCATATGATCGCCTCCCCCATTTAATAAATGTGCTCTATCTATATTTTTCTATAATATCTTTTATTTGAGTCCAATTTTCAACTCTAATTATATTTTCATGGTTTATATCTTTATTATAGTTTGTATCAATTAATAATACTAGCATCCCTTCACCTGCTAACTCCATAGCATTTGATGGACTATCTTCAATAAAAATATTACACTCTAATTCTCTAGCTTTATCTATCTTATAATGACTTCCTAATAAGTAAACATCTATTTCTTCAAAACCATTGTTCTTTAACCAATTAGTAGTCACATCTGTTAATATTTCGCTCCTAGCTGTTACAAAGAATACATTATGATCTTTATATAATTCTCCAATGACATCCTTAGCACCTTCTACAACTTCAGCTTCTCCGTAAGAATGCATATAGTCCCCATGAAATCTTTCTAATAATCTGTCCATATCTATATCATACAAACTTTCCCAATTATAAGTAGTACAATCTTCTTCTGTAATATTTTTATTATACATTTCATTTAAATATGGAATGAAATGATAAGGGCTAGTTACTGTTCCATCTATATCAATACATATATTTAATTTATTCATCTCTACCTCCATAATTATTAGTTAAATGTAATAATATCACAACTCTAATTATAAATCAAAGAGTGCAATATAAGTATATGTATATAATACCAAAAAGCTTACCTATATAGGTAAGCTTTTACATAATTTTTACAGTTTTAAAACAAGTTTATACTTATTAATTAACTTATCTAACTCTGTACACTCTCTTCTTTTTCTAAATTCTGCTTTAGACCATTCAGTCTTTCTTTGAAGTTTGCTATATGTTCATCTGACGAGTTTAAATATTGAGTAATCTTGCTTATATATTTGATATTTTTACTATCTATAAGCTTGATTGCACTTTCCATCGCCTTCGATCTTAGTTCATAGGTCTTTATTAAGTCGTTCCTTGAACTACTTAATACTTCTATATATTCTTCTTTAGATAAAGCCGGTATCTTCATATCTTCATACATGTCTATTACATAATCACATTGATTTTTAGCATGTTCTACATCAGATTTTATCTCATTTAATTTAGTCAAATTTTTTGCTATATTTTTAGTATATGCCATACATTCCCTCATAGGAATTAGCGCTATCTTTTCTATTTCATAAATTTCTTTATTAAAACTATCTATTGTTTGCATATCATTTTCTAATGTATTGATAGTTTCCTCTATTTCAGGAGATTCTTTTGGTTTTTGTTGTTTTGAGTCTCCTTTTTTCTCCTCAAGTTCTTTATCGCTTATGTACTCTTCTTTATCTTTTTCCTTTTGATTTTGTTTATCAAAGCTAGAGATATATTGGTCTTCGTATTGACTATTTTTCGTATATTTTTGATAATATATAGCTTCCTTTATCTTTCCTAAGCCGCTTACATAAACATTGCTGATAACTATTATAGTAACCAAAACTACGTAAATACTGCTATATATACAAGACCTCTTAAAGTTCTTATAATTCCTAAATATCTCTATTAGCGGGATAAGATATAATAATAAGAAAACAACCGCCCATCTCATTTATTAGCGCCCCCTTTTTAATTTTTAGTCATATAGCTTATAGTATTTACCATTTTTATAATTATTAATCCAATACTTGGATTAAATTAAAATCTATATAGTCACAAGAAGCAAGTGTATACTCAACTCCATTTCTAATTCCTTTTAACCCCATCTTAAAGGAATCCTTACCATGCAGATGTCCATATATTACCTTCTCTACATTATATTCCTCATAAAGCTTAGTAAATATCGATTCCTCTAGCTTATCATTTGTAGGTGGATAATGAGTTATAACTATTAACTTTGAGTATCCCTTCTTTACTGCTGACTGAAGAGATAATCTTATCCTATTTTCTTCTCTTATATATATTTTTTTATCATTCTCATCAAACTTAACATCATTAGGACACATCCATCCTCTTCCTCCGCAGATGGCATAGTCTTCATACTCATAAAAATTAGTCTGTAAGAAACTCATATTTTCATACAATTTATTTAGATTTGTAACAGTTGTCCACCAGTAATCATGATTACCCTTGATAAATATCTTTCTCCCTGGAAGTTCACTTATTATATCTAAATCCTTACTTGCTTCTCCTAGGTTTATCCCCCAAGATGTATCTCCTAAAACCAATACTGTGTCATTATCCTTTACTTTCAATTTCCAATTTTCAATTATTTTGCTTTCATGACCTTCCCAGTTATCGCCAAAAATGTTCATAGGCTTATTCACGGCTGTTGAAAAATGTAAGTCACCTATTGCATATAAACTCATAATTTTTTTCCTTTCTATTAATCTTACTTATTTAAATTATTTCCGTTTTATTTCATATCTAATATATTAATATCTATTTTCAAAAAAGAAAGTTATCCATAACTATGGATAACTATCTAATTACTTTTCTTTGGGTTTTTGTACTCCTGTAATAAATCATCTATTTCTCTTTTTAGATGTAAAATTTCCGTTATATCTTTTTCTGTATCTATCTTATCTAATCTTCTTTGATACATTATTGCTCTTTGTGTATTTCCAACATTATATAATTCTTGAATTTTATTCAATACATCTCTTACAGTTACAGATTTAACTTGATACATAACTTGAGCTTTCATTATGTCTTCTCTAATCTCGCTCATTTCTTGATCTAATAAAAATGCAGCATCTGCGGCTCTCCTAAGTCTTATTGCTACATCTTCAGGTATGTAGTGCTCATACTTATATTTTAAAGAGTGCTCTATTGTGGCCCAAAAGTTCATAGCAAGTGTTCTAATCTGTATCTCACATAATATTTCCTTAGATCCTGCAATTGAGTTTATCGGATACCTTATTATTACATGGTAACTTCTATATCCACTGTCTTTAAAATTTTCAATATAATCTTTCTCATAAACTATACTCATATCATTTCTAGACTTGATTAGGGTTATTATAGTATATATATCTTCAACAAACTGGCACATAATTCTAATACCAGCTATATCTTCCATTTCACCTTCTATATCATCTATTTGCATTCTTTTTGATTTAGATATTATAGAAGCTATTTTTTTAGTTCTACCTGTAACAAATTCTATCGGAGAATACTCTCCTTTAGCGAGAAATTCTTTTCTTATATTTTTAAATTTTACTTTTAATTCTTCAACAGCATGATCATAAGGAGCTAGTACTTCATCCCATTTTTCGTATTCCATATTGCTCACCCTTTATTCTATTTTTGCAGTCATATTTATTTTAACATAATTTATTTTTTTTTGGTATAATAAAGCAATTCACCATCACTTAGTTTATACATTATTTCATCTAAATCAATTAAATGACTTATTAAAGAAACCAAAGATGATTTAAAAAAATGATACTCCTTGTAATTATTACTTAATTTATTGTTATTTATAATGTTCTTTAATATATTTTCTAAAGTGATTGGTTCATTTATCATATTTCTTACTTGATTCAAGTACTTATCTATAGACTTTTCATGCTTTTCTATTATTCTACGACAATCAGTTTTCTCAATAATTCTTTTTCCATGACCTTCTACTATATAATTAAAATCTAAATATTTTAGCTTATTTAATGATTCTTTATAATCTGCTATATCAAATAAAAATAAAAAATCATACTTATCTAATATCTCATCTCCAATAAGAAGGTCTCCTACAAAAAGTACTTTATCTTTTGTTAAAACACCGATACTTCCTGGAGTATGCCCTTTAAACTCTATTATGTTGAAATCCACCTCATTTAGAGTTACTACACCTTCTTCTATAACAGCATCTATACTTACTTTTCCTAAAGATTTTCCTTTTAATATTCCATCCATAAATGAGTTACTTCTTCCACCCATTATATACTTTGAAAATAGCTCTGGATGCTCTATATATAATCTTGAATACTCTGATGATAGCAACTTAGCGTTATTATAGCGCTCTTTAAATTGATTACACGCGCCATAATGATCATTGTGCTCATGTGTGTTTATAATATACTTTATCTCTATGTCTTTATCATCTAAAGCTTTAATTATTCTCTTTGGTCTAAGTCCACCTAATCCTGGGTCTATTATAAGCGCAGTACTATCATTATATATATAAACACCTGTATTAGTTCCACCTTTGATGTAATAAGTGTTTCCTTGTATGTTTGTTATATCCATCTTATCACCAATTATCTTACTAGTATTTTTTTTAGTCTATTTATTGCAACTTCCCTTGCCTCACTATCTTTTGACACTTTCACTTTTATATTATAAGCTACATTTTCATTTAGTAGACAGTCTATAAAGTATTCAACTATTCCTCTATCTTTAAAATCTATATCAATAATTTCTTTAGAAAAAATTTTTGAATCTAATACCATTAGTTCATCTGCAAAACTTAATCTTGTAGCTTTGTCTAAATATTCCTTCTCAGGTATAAAATCCTCGCAGTAATTTATTTTATAATTAACTACTTCATCATTAATATCAAATCCATACTTAGATTTGATAATATTTTTGTAATCTATATTTCTCTTTGTCACATTAGATAAATTCTTATTGTAATCCTCTTTTTTCCAATGTCCAAATAATCTACAGTTTAAAGGCCTAACTTCATAAATCATACATCTATTATTATCATCTTTAAAAGGACATGGACTTTTCTTTACATATTCTAAGAAGTAATAGTCTAGTACTTTATTTAAACATTCTATTCTTAGTTTATCATTTCCCTTTAAATAATTAAAAATATTTATAAACTCAATTAAATTTATACCTACAGACTCCATACAGCAGCTTCCACAGCCATTACAGTCCCCACTAGGTAGTGTATTATATACACTATTTAGTTTATCTATTAATTTATTTTCTTTAGAATAATCTATACATTTTAAGACTTCCGATTTTTTTATACTAGTCATTATTATTACTCCTTGTTATAATTATTAAGTTAATACAAACACTTATTATAACACACTTACAAAGGTTAATTATAGGAGGTAATTTTATGAATAGATACACTAAAATAATAAGCATGATGGATAGTTACTATACTAAGGATTATGAAAAGCAAAAAAAGAACATCACTAAGATTAGAGAGGTAAGAGAAGAAACAGTTAGAAAATTTTTCTTACAAGGAGACTGTGAGGTTTTAGTCATTCTTGAAGACAGCGGTAGAGAGATTCTTATAGATGATTTCTCTTCAGATGAAGATATAAAAAAGTATCTTGGCGCAAAATTTATAAATAAAAAGAGATAGTTAAATATTCTTTTAATTTTTATGTATAACAAGCTTATTTATGGTTCATAATACATATGTGAAATTAAATATTTAACTCAATCTCCCCCAATTTGAGCTTTCATTCCCCCAATGAAAGCTCTTTTTATTTTTGCTAAAGCATAATTATGTAGCGACTCTATTAACTTATTGATTTATTTTACTATTTTTATAGAAACAATTATAAATATAATTATTTCTAGTTAGTAAATTCAAAATAAGTTATAATTATCTGATAAGATTAATCATAGGAAACGAGGTACAGTATGCTAAACATAGGAAATTTAAATTTAGATACAGATTTTGAATATAGAATAATTCGTGAAGAGGATAATGATTTAGATTTATTTATAGATGTTAATTATCGTAGTTTAGATATAAATAATGATAATTCTGGATTTTTTAAATCTAGAATCCAATTCCCTTTTGTAAGGTCTCTGATTCTTAGAATAGATAAGACAAGCAATATAATGACTGTTCATGTAATGAGGGATATTGATTTATTATCTGCTTTTGCAAATTTTGAAATTGAGTATGCAGATTCTGTTATAAGTATTAAGAATATCCATGAGAAGGTTCTTTTCTCTAAAACTCCTTTAGATAAAGCTTAGAGGATTAATAACTATTAGTTACTTCAATCTGTAATTCTACTATTTAATAAAAAATAAGGGGGCCTTAATAGGCCCCTTTTTTTGTAATTGCTTACTTATTATAAGTTAATTATATTAATATTCTCTTAGTAAGTCAAGTTAATATTCTGAATATTTCTATAATTTATTTTTCTGTAGTTTTTCCAAAAGCTGTTAAGTATATATCTTTTAACTCTGTTACTAATGGAAGTCTTGGGTTAGCTGGAGTACACTGGTCATCGAAAGCATCTAAAGATAATTTATCTACTTTGGCCATGAACGCTTCTTCAGTTACACCACAAGCTTCTATAGTTTGAGGTATATTTAATTCTACTAATAAGTTATTTATAGCCTCTATTAAGCTGTTAACTCCCTCTTCAGTAGTTGACGCTGGTAATCCTAAGAATCTAGCTATTTCAGCATACTTTTGATCAGCTATGAAAGCTTTATATTTAGGGAATGCAACAAATTTAGTTGGCTTAGTTGCATTGTACTTAACAACATGTGGTAATAATATAGCATTTGCTCTACCATGAGGTATATGGAATTCTCCACCTAATTTATGAGCTAATGAGTGATTTATTCCTAAGAATGCATTTGTAAATGCCATACCTGCCATACAAGAAGCATTGTGCATCTTTTCTCTAGCTTCTTTATCATTTCCATTTCTATAAGCTTTTGGTAAGTAATCAAATACTAATTGAATAGCTTTTAAAGCTAATGCATCTGTGTAATCAGTTGCCATTATAGAAACGTAAGCCTCTACTGCATGAGTTAATACGTCTACCCCTGTATCAGCTGTAACTGATGCTGGAACAGTCATAACTAATGTAGGATCTATTATAGCTACATCTGGAGTTAACTCATAATCAGCTAAAGGATATTTCATGTTATTTACTTTATCTGTAACAACTGCGAAAGAAGTTACTTCTGATCCAGTTCCTGAAGTAGTTGGTATAGCTACTAATTGAGCCTGTCTTCCTAATTTAGGGAACTTGAATACTCTCTTTCTTATATCCATAAATCTTAGTCTTAAATCATCAAAGTTAGCTTCTGGATTTTCGTAGAATAACCACATAGCCTTAGCAGCATCCATTGCTGAACCTCCACCTAGAGCTATTATAGTGTCAGGCTTGAACTTTCTCATAGCTTCCGCACCATTTAACACTGTTTCTACAGATGGATCTGGCTCTACATCACAGAATACATCTATCATTACTGGATTTTGTCTCTTTCTTAAGTGGTGGTTTAATTTCTCAACATTTCCTAATTGAACCATCATTCTATCAGTAACTATCATTACTCTATTTGCATTTGGTAATTTTTCTAAGTAGCTGATTGAACCGAATTCATGGTATATTCTTTCAGGTACTTTGAACCATTGCATGTTTATCTTTCTCTTAGCAACCTTCTTAACATTTATTAAGTTTACTGCTGATACGTTATCAGTTGTTGAGTTGTTACCCATAGAACCACATCCTAAAGTTAATGATGGAGTATTTACATTGTATATATCACCTATAGCTCCGTGAGTTGATGGTGCATTTACAAGTAATCTACCCGTTCTTACAGTTTTTCCAAATTCTAATATTATATCGTCATCGTTAGAGTGTATAACAGCTGAATGTCCTAGTCCTCCAAACTCAGTCATTTCTACACACTTCTCTATACCTTCTTTAGAACCTTTAACTTTGAAACAAGCAAGTACTGGACTTAACTTTTCTTTTGATAAAGGATCTTCCATTCCTACTTTTTCAAGCTCAGCAACTAATATTTTTGCATTTTGAGGAACTTTCTTAAGTCCTGCCATTTGAGCTATTTGGTAAGCACTTTGTCCAACTATGTTCGGATTTAAAGTCTTAGTTTCTGGATTTATTACAAGGTTTTGTAATAATTCTTTTTCTTTTTTATCTACAAAGTAGCAATCATAGTACTTCATTAAGTTTACTACTTCATCGTATATTTCTTCATCTATTATAACTGCTTGCTCAGAAGCACATATCATTCCGTTATCGAAAGTTTTTGATAATATTAAATCATTTACAGCTTGCTTTACATCTGCAGTCTTTTCTATGTAGCAAGGTACATTACCTGCTCCAACCCCTAGAGCTGGTTTTCCTGAAGAGTAAGCTGCCTTAACCATTCCTGGTCCACCTGTTGCAAGTATTAACGCAACTCCTCTGTGGTTCATTAATAAGTTAGAAGCTTCTATTGATGGTTGCTCTATCCATTGTACACAATTTTCTGGAGCTCCTGCAGCTATTGCAGCATCTCTTACTATTTTAGCAGCTTCAGAAGAACATTTTTGAGCTGATGGATGGAAACTGAATATTATTGGGTTTCTACCTTTTAATGATATTATAGATTTAAACATTGTAGTAGAAGTTGGGTTAGTAACTGGTGTTACCCCTGCAACAACACCTATTGGTTCAGCTATTAACATGTATCCTTCTTCTTCATTATCTTCTATAACACCAGCAGTTTTCTTGTACTTTATACTGTTGTGTATGTATTCAGTAGCAAATATATTTTTTGTTACTTTATCTTCAAATACTCCCCTTTGAGTTTCATTTACAGCTAATTGAGCTAATTCTATATGCTGATCTAAACCAGCTTTAGCCATTGCAGCAACTATTTTATCAACCGCCTCTTGGTCTAGGTCAAGCATTGCTTTTTTAGCAGCCTCTGCTTTAGTAACTAATCCATTAATCATGTTTTCAACACTAAACTCTTGCTTTAATTCAACTACTTTAGTATTTTTTGCTTCCTTAGTACTCATAGTATATTTCCTCCCAAAATTTTAAATAATTTATATTAAACTGCGTTAGTTAATTAACAAACTTGCTATATTTAGATAATAACCCATCAGGATTTTTATGTCAATATCTTTTGTTAAATTTTTATTTATTAATTCAAGGTAAACGTTTTTATTTTTTTTACACTGTAAATAACTGCATTTTCTAACCTTTCAGCCATGTTCTATTATGTTTTTCGTATACATATTTTTTGATAAATCCTTTCTATATTTTACATTCCATGCCATCGTTAAAAAAAACACATTCTTTTAAGAAAAATAACCTATTCTTAAAAATTCTAATAAAAATAGGTTATTTTCCATCTTTAAAGTTATTTCTTTGTTAAATATTATACGTATTCTAATTATTTAAAAGTTATTTTCACATCTTTATATCCTATATTTATTAATGATGATTTCAGACTAGACTCTGTACTACTTTTTACTTCATCCATAAACCCTTCCTCTATAACTTTGCTTTCATACTCTTTTTTGTACTTGCTCATATCTTCAAATACTTCTTGAGTATCTACCTTATTAAAAATAGAATTTTTCACATCATATAAATATATATTTTCATCATCTATGTAGTGGTCTAATATGCTACATTTTTTTATTTCTATAGATATACTATCTTCTTTATTTGAAAGTACCTCTATGTCTTCTGGTTTTACTCCTGCATTTATGATTCCACTATACTTTATAACAAATGATTTATTTGTAAAAGGGATTTTTATGTCCATTATACTTAAATCTTTCTTAACAGTTACAATGTTATTATAGTTATATTTTATAGTATTTAAATCAAGAGCTTGAGTTATAGTATCCAAAACCTTAGTATTATCACTATATTCATTTTTTTGTGGTTTAAGTTTGAATATAATATAACATGTTGCTAATGCTATAATAAAAATAAGTAATAATATATATACTTTCTTAATTTTTTTACGTTTTTGCAACAAAACATTCCCTCCTTTTGATATAATATTCCTGTTATTAATAAGTATAGTAGTGGTATAAACCTAAATATTACTTATTATTTTATAAATTTTTTAGTGACATAGGTTATATTTTCAATTTATAACTGTGTACGGAAGGAGTAAAAAATGGATTTATTAGTATTCGGACATAAGAACCCAGATACAGATTCAATATGTTCATCAATATCTTTAACTTATTTAAAAAATCAACTAGGACACAATGCTACAGCTTGTGCTTTAGGAGACATAAGAAAAGAAGCTCAGTTTGTATTAGATTACTTTAAGGTAGATGCTCCTAAAGTATTAAACACTGATGAAACACCTATAAAAGGATTAAATGTTGTTTTAGTAGACCACAATGAG
The DNA here is from genome assembly GCF_002250835.2 of Romboutsia weinsteinii. Classification (GTDB taxonomy): domain Bacteria; phylum Bacillota; class Clostridia; order Peptostreptococcales; family Peptostreptococcaceae; genus Romboutsia_A; species Romboutsia_A weinsteinii. The sequence goes on along the minus strand of NZ_NOJY02000073.1, from coordinate 28 downwards.
TACGCTCAAAGTGCTGATGGTATAGAAG
>NZ_NOJY02000072.1 GCF_002250835.2 Romboutsia weinsteinii | reverse complement strand
CCATATAACCATCCATATTACTAAATCTTTGAGCCGCACCTGCTGTGTACACTCCTGCTGGTCTATACCCAGGTATATCTATCGCTCCTCTTGTTCTTTCTCTACATCCCATCGCTAAAATTACTGCATCAGCTTGAATATTTATTAGCCCATCTTCTCCCAATGCCTCTATAGTTTTATCTTTGCTAATATTTAGAACCATTGTATTTAGCATATAGTCTATATTTTCATTTTTTACCATATCTATAAATTTGCCAGCATATTCTGGCCCAGTTAGTTCTTCTTTAAATACATGAAGTCCAAATCCATTGTGAATACATTGATTTAATATTCCACCAAGTTCTCTATCTCTTTCTATTATAAGAACTTTTTTTGATCCATTTTTTTTAGCTTCGACTGCCGCACCAAGTCCAGCAGGACCCCCTCCGATAACTACAACATTATATTTCAACTAAATCACCCCTTAATTCTTTTACTTTACCTACTACTACATTTGAATTTTCATAATCCTTTAATACATCTTCCACTGGTATATTTAGTTCTCTAGCTAATATTTCAATTACCCTAGGACCACAAAATCCTCCCTGACAGATTCCCATCCCAGGTCTAACTCTTCTTTTTACTCCATCTACTGTTCTTGCTCCACAAGGTCTATTTATTGCACCTACAATTTCACCTTCTGTTACGCTTTCACATCTACAAATTATCTTTCTATATTTTTCATCCTCATTAATTACTTCATTTCTTTCTTTTATACTCATTTGAGAGAATGCCTTATATTTTTTTCTAAGTGGATTAAAGTTCTTATTATCTTCTATGTACAGACCTTCTTCTTTAAGTATCTCTACAACATACTCACCTATTGCTGGTGCTGAAGCAAGCCCTGGTGATTCTATTCCACCTACATTTATAAAGTTTTTAGCTATTTTAGATGCAAATATACAAAAATCTCCTGTGCTTGATGTTGCTCTAAGACCTGCAAATGACGTTATCGTTTTTCTATAGTTTATGCTTTCTATTGTCTTTCTTGAAGAATCTACTATTTCTTTTATTCCATCTTTACTTGTTGTAATATCTTCTTTATCACTTACTTCATTTGCATTTGGTCCTACTAAAAGGTTACCATGCACAGTCTGTGTAACAAGCACACCTTTACCTTTTTTAGTTGGGCATTGGAACAATACGTGATTTACTATTTTACCTTCAGATTTGTCAAGTATCTTATATTCACCTTTTCTTGGTGTTATCTTATACTCATCTCCACCTACCATATTATTTATCTTGTCAGCGTATACACCTGCTGCATTTACTACATATTTAGCTTTTATATTGCCACTGTTTAGAACTTTTATATCAAAGTAGTCTTCTTCTTTTTTAATATCTAGAACCTGAGCTTGAAGCTTTAATACAGCTCCATTATTTATTGCATTTTCCATAAGAGCTATATTTAAATTAAATGGACATACTATCCCTGCGCTTTCACAAAGTAATGCTCCTACTACATCTTCGTTTACATTTGGCTCTAAATTTAACACTTCCTCTTTGTTTAATAATTTAAGACCCCTTGCGTTATTCTCAAGACCTCTTTGATAAAGCTCCTCTATATGCTTCTTTTCATCTTCATCAAAAGCTAGTACTAGCGATCCAGTTTGTTTAAACTCTACACTTAAGTCTTCACATAACTTTGGATATAATTCATTTCCTCTAATATTTAATCTTGCTTTTAGGCTCCCTTTATATGCATCGTATCCTCCATGCACTATAGCACTGTTTGCCTTGGTTGTACCTTGACATACCTCAACGCCTTTTTCTAATACTATAACTTTCAAATTATATTTAGATAATTCCCTTGCAATAGAACTACCTGTTATTCCAGCTCCTATTATTGCTATATCATACATAATTTCCCCTCCAATATTAATACTATGTTTTATAAAAATTTAGCTTCACTAACTTCGCCAAAGTCTGTTCGCTAAGCTCATATATCGTTGTTCAAAAAAATAGAGACCCCCCTATACGATGTATAGAAGGCTCTCTTTACTCTTAGCCATATATATTATTTTTCCAAACGTTTTCTTTTTTCACTTAAATTATATACAATAAAATATCTCTTGTCACTACTTTTTTATTAATAGCTTATAAAATAATTATATAATATTACCATAATTTCGGATTAGTAGTTGAAACTGCCATCGCTCCAGCAGATAAAACATTAATAATTTCTTCTTTCTCACTTATAAGTCCACCACATATTATAGGAATATTAGGAAACTCCTTATTTATTCTTTTTATTACTTTCGGTAGTATACCAGGCATAATCTCAATTGCTTGTGGTTTTACCTTTTTTAAGTTTTCTATAGCATTTTCTAAAGACATGGAGTCAATAAAGAAAAACCTTTGTACAACGTCCAGCTTCAGTTCTAGTGCTCTTTTTACAATATTTGATTTAGTTGTTAATATTCCATCTAAATTAAACTCCTCTTTTATATAATCAACAATAACAGGACTTGATGATATTCCAGATACCATGTCTATATGTACAAATACTTTTTTATCATGTTGATGTAGAAATTCTATCTTTTGCTTTAATGTTAATATATCCCCATTCAATAAAAATACTATATCACAATCGGATTTTGCTACTTCTTCTATTTGATCTTGATTTTTTACAGCTCCTATTATAGGATTTACTTCTAATATGTTGTTCATAATTCCCCCATGTTTGTCAGTTTTTTTGTTTATTATATCATGAAGTATACTCTATTGCTATTTTACTTTGTATACTTGCCACCTTTCCTAAAAACTCCATTCTATCTTCTTTTGATCCATTATCAAAAGTAAATTTTAACACTAGATTACTTGATTTTTTTTCAATATCAAATTTCTTAGTATCTAAATTCATCTCATCAAGTATTTCCATAATTCTTGGTATTGCTTCATTATCTTTAATCGTCAATACAACACTCTCGCTTCTTTTCTTTTTGTATAGCATATCGATGTACTTAAGTACACATAAAACTACAAGCAAGAATATCCACGATACTATGGCTAAAAAATAATATCCATAACCAATTGCTATACCTATACAGGCAGTAGACCATATTCCTGCTGCAGTTGTTAATCCTCTTACTCCTCCAGAGGTCTTAAGTATTGTACCTGCTCCTAAAAAACCAATCCCAGATAGTACCTGTGCAGAAAGTCTGGCTGGATCTAAATTTGCTACTCCATTATACTGTAAAAATAATTCTAAAGATATAATAGAAGATATACAGGATCCAAGTGATACTAATATATGCGTTCTAAATCCCGCAAATTTATTTAATCGTTCTCTCTCAATACCAGTAACTCCCCCTATAATTAAGGCCAGTACTAGTCTAATAAATATCTCTTTCTCTCCCATATATGCCCCCTACTTATTTATCTTCTTTAATTTTTATACAAAAATAAGGAGAATAAACCTAATGTTTTTATCTCCTCATCTCTACTAAAAGAATATGCTATCTATGTTTTATTGTCAAATAATTTTTAAATCAATGTTAAATTTTTATTTCAGTATTAAAAATATATTATCAATATTGACAGAAAACATTTTCCATTTTATACTAAAAGTACTAAAATTAAAAATATAGCGGAGATTATGAGAGAGCTATTTATTTTTGAGACTATTTGTGTAGTCTCAAGTTTAATTACCTCTCTTATTTTTTTGTTTTTGTACGCTATAAAATCCTACAAAGAATAAGAGGTGTTTTTATGGAAATTTTTGCACACAGGGGTGCTAGTAGTGATTACCCCGAAAATACAATCCTAGCTTTTAAAAAAGCATTAACTCTTCCTATCAATGGTATAGAGCTGGATGTTCATAAAAGTAAGGATGGTGAGCTAGTTGTTATTCATGATGAAGATATACAACGTACCTTCAAAGGTCGAGGCATGGTTGAGGACTATTCTTTACTTGAATTACAAAGTTTCAATTGCAGAAAATTTGAGTTTGTAAATAATGAACTATGTAAAGTTCCAACTTTAGAAGATGTTTTAATTCTTATTAAAGATAAAAATATTACTTTGAATATCGAAGCAAAAACAGATCAAATTCATTATGATTTAGAAAATGATGTATTAGAACTAGTTGAAAAATATAACATGAAAAACAATGTACTTATATCTAGTTTCAATCATAAATGTTTAAATATATTCAAAAGTATAGACTCTAGCTATAAATATGGGGCTCTTTATGAAGCTGAAAAAGACTTTGCTTCAGAGAATAATGTAGTTGAGCATGCTAAGAAATTAGGTGTTTATAGTATTAATATAAGCAAAGAATTAGTAACTAAAGAAATGGTAGATTTAGCTCATTCTAATAATTTAAAGGTTTATGTTTATACAGTTAACGCACCTATAATTATGAGAAAGATGATTGAGTTTGATGTGGATGCTGTATTTACAGATTATCCCGAATTAATGTTAGAAGTTTTATCAGAAAAAGAATATTGCGTATAAATTAAAGGGGGATTTTTTAGTATGGAGAATATTGTAAACGCTATTAATGACATAGTGTGGAGTAATTATTTAGTTGGATTATTTTTAGTTGCAGGGATTTATTTCTCAATAAGAACAAGATTTATACAAATCAGGCAAGTAAAAGAAATGTCTAGACTTGCTATAAGTAGGGACAAGTCTGAAAAAGGTATATCTTCTTTCCAATCATTATCTGTTTCCTTAGCTGGTCGTATTGGTACTGGAAATATAGCTGGGGTTGCAACAGCGATAGCTTTAGGTGGTCCAGGGGCAATCTTTTGGATGTGGTTAATAGCATTTTTAGGTGCTGGTACTGCTTTTGTTGAATCAACTTTGGGTCAGTTGTATAAAGTAGAACAAGATGGTCAATATAGAGGTGGTCCAGCTTATTATATCGAAAAAGGATTAAATCAAAAATGGTTTGGTTTATTATTTGCATTTGCTACTCTAATAGCAATGGGATTATTACTGCCTGGTGTACAATCTAACTCAATATCTAATAGTATGCAAACAGCTTTTAATTTAGAAGCATCTACTGTAGGACTTCTATTAGCTTTAATCTTAGGACTTATAATATTTGGTGGTATAAGAAGAATAGGTGTAGTTGCTGAAATAATAGTTCCTTTTATGGGACTTGCATACATTATTATGGCAGTTATTATAATATTATTTAATATAGATAAGTTACCAGGAGTTGTTGCTTTAATCTTTAGATCTGCTTTTGGTTCAGAACAAGCATTTGCTGGTATAATCGGTCTTACAATATCTTGGGGTGTAAAGCGTGGCGTTTATTCTAATGAAGCAGGTAGAGGTACTGGTCCTCAATCAGCAGCAGCTGCTGAGTCAAAACATCCTGCTGAACAAGGATTTTTACAATCTTTCTCAGTATATATTGATACATTAGTAGTTTGTTCTGCTACTGCTTTTATGATATTAATTTGCCAGACTTACAATGTAGTTTCTCCTGATGGAGGATTTATAGTTGAGTTCTTACCAGGTGTTGAGTATGGTGCATCATTCACTCAATTAGCTATAGATTCATTTATACCTGGATTTGGTAAATCATTTGTTGCGATCGCTTTATTCTTCTTTGCTTTTACATCAGCTATGGCGTCATATTATATTGCAGAAACTAATTTAAGTTATCTATCTAAGAAGATATTTAATAAAGAAGTTGGTAAATTGCCACTTACAATATTAAGAATAGTAATATTGTCTACTGTATACTTTGGATGTGTTAGAAAAGCAGGTCTTGCATGGACAATGGGAGATATAGGTGTTGGTATAACAGCTTGGATAAATATTATAGCATTATTCTTTATGACTAAGCCTGCATTAGCATGCCTAAAAGATTATGAATCTCAAAGAAAAGCAGGAGTTGCTAGAGAAGATTTAGTGTTTAATCCTAAAGCTTTAGGAATAAACAATGCTGACTTCTGGGAGAACAGATATCTAGAAAAAACTAAGCTCACAAAAAAATCAGTATAATACAATTTAATAATATATAAGGGTGTACTAAAAATAGTACACCCTTTGTTCTTTCTAGTTTTTTATCTAATAAGACATTAGAGTTAATTTAACTCTTCTTTGCTTAGTATATATTGAAGTGTTGTTATAGCTTCTATAAACTTACCCCTATCTTCAATATTTAACTTTGATAGCTTTTCCTCTAGCTTATAAGTTAATTTTTCCATAAAATCAGTAGCGATTTTATCTCCTTTTTCAGTTATAGTGATAAGGTATTTTCTTCTATCTGAAAGATCTTTTTCCCTAACTACATACCCCTTCTTAGTTAACTCATCTACCATACTAGTTAAACTACCCTTTTCTATGTTTAACTTAGCACATAGATCTGTCATACTTATAGCCCCATTGTTTTTTATAAATACTAACGCTCTTAATTGCGTTTTATTTACGTTATAAGTTGCTGAATATTGCTTTAAATATTCTAAATAAAGACTAGAATAAATTTTCGGAAAAGTTTTAGATAAAAATCCAATCGTTTCCGATACTATACATTGCATTATATCACCCCAGATGTTAATTTTTAATTAGTTCGTACTGAATTCAGTTTACAATAAATATTTTATAAGTACAATAGTTTACTAAAAAAAAACACCTTAGATACTCGGTTTAGCACTTTCTACTTTCTTAAGTGCTTTGATTCGTATACATAATATAATATAAATGCAGCTAAAGAGAATAATAATGGACCTGCAATCATAAATATTGTGTCTATCATTTTGCCTGATAATGCAGGCTCAATTATTGTGAATATGTTGGCAAATCCGACTACTATACTTACTATTGTTGCAACTGTTAAGGCTACTCCATAACTCTTATATACCAAGAATGGCTTTTCTAATTCTCCATTTAATTGCTTTTTCTTAAATATAGGGAACGCAATTAGTAAGAATAAGTATGGTATTGTCATCGCAACATTTGTCATTAAAACTAACTTTCCAAAGAACTCTTCTGCACTATCTCCACCAAATGATATTATTAGTATCATAACTATAACTATTATAGCTTGTACTTTCATAGCATTTACTGGCATACCATCTTTTATATGACCTAATTTACCTGGCCATATTTCTTTCGGTGAACCTTGTATTAATGTTTTCAGCGGAGAGTATGTTAATGTAAAGAAGGCTCCTGTTAAAGCTAAGAACATTGAAAGACCTACAAATCTTGCCACCCATAAACCTAGTGTTAAAGATGCATCTGTACTCATTCCAAAAGCTCTACCAAGCTCAAATCCTAAATTTTGCATTAGCACATAGGCAACATTACCCATATGTACCCCTTTTACAGACAGTATAGCATCCCAGTTTGTAAACATACCACATGCAAATATACCTACTGCATAACCAATTGCTATTACCACTGCCGCTATTGCTATACCTTTAGGGAAGTTTCTCTCTGCGTCTTCAGTTTGATCTACTAATCCTCCTAGTACTTCTAAGCCACCAAATGCAAATATTGCAAAGGTTAAAAATGATAGTACTGCTAATGGAGTTTGATATCCTGGGTTTGGTGATCTACCAAAGCTTTGCGCAATATCTGCTATAGGTTGTGCAAATCTACCTCCATTAATTAATAGTACTGTTACTCCACCTATTAGTAAAACAATGTTTAAAAGAGCAACTGCAGTACCTCCTACAGAAGTTATTTTTGTTATTTTATCTACTCCCTTTGTGGCTATATAACTTACAAGCGCAATCCATAATGCACCTAATATTCCTAAAGTTTGAGTAGAATTTAATCCAAATATAGTCCACATATCCGTCTTATCGTAACCAAATATAGCATTTGATAAAGGTATCCATATTGATGATGATACATTTACCATCCAAATTATATAAGATGCATACCACATAAACGTACCTATAAATGCATACTTAGATCCTACTGATTTTTCCATCCATGAATACATACCACCAGTTTCTTTTTTAAAGGCTGCACCATACTCAGCCATCATAAATGCGTATGGTATAAAGAATAATATCGCACTAAATACATACCAAGGTATTGCTGAATACCCCATTAAGAAAAACGCTCTTGGCATATTAGCAAATCCAAATACTGATGTAAAAATCATTAATATTAATGATACTAAAGATAGCTTTTTAACATTATTGTTATTTTGTGACATGATTTTTCCTCCTTATTAAACATAGTATTACTTTTTGTAGAATATCAAATTTAATACCAAAATTATTTTATATTTATGGATTTCTAATTTTTTTATAATATATTCTGTTATTATTAGTATTTATGTGTTATAATGGTTTTAGAAGATCTCCTCATATCCATGAGGAAGTGACGCTAGCCCATTAAAAGGCCTACTATTTATAGTAGGCCTTTTCCGTTATAACTTGTGTATATCACATATGCTTTAAGTTAAACATAACAACGTAAAAGGAGTATCTAGTAATGAATTCCGTCATTATTAGATACTCCTTTTCCTATTTAATATTATACATGTAAATCTACTTGTATTCCTATAGAGTCCTTGTAGTCCTTTATTGATGGTTCTAAAGTTTCTTCTACAAATTCAACAACTTGCTCAGGTGCTCTACCTACGAAGTTTTTAGGATCCATTATAGATAATATTTCTTCTTTAGACATTTTAAATGAATCTTGATCTTCTATTATAAGATCTATAAGGTTATTATCTTTTCCTTCATGCTTAACTCTGTAAGCTGCCTTCATAGATAATTCTCTTATAACTTCATGTAATTCTTGTCTATCTCCACCTCTTTTTACCGCTTCCATAAGTATAGTTTCTGTAGCCATAAAAGGAAGTTCTTCATTTATACGCTTAGTTATCATATTTTCATATACTACTAACCCATTTGTTACATTTATTCCTATTTCAAGTATAGCATCAGCTGCCATAAATGCTTGAGGTATAGCTAATCTCTTGTTAGCTGAGTCATCTAAAGTTCTTTCTAACCATTGAGTAGCTTGAACTAAAGCTGGACTTAAAGATTCAGTTATTATATATTTTGATAATGATGCTATTCTTTCGCTTCTCATTGGATTTCTCTTATATGCCATAGCTGATGACCCTATTTGGTTCTTTTCAAATGGCTCTTCTAATTCTTTTAAACTTTGTAAAAGTCTTATGTCATTAGTCATTTTGTGCATACTTTGAGCTATTCCTGATAATATGCTTACAACTTGATAATCTAATTTTCTAGTGTAAGTTTGTCCACTTACAGCATATGAAGAAGAATATCCCATTTTCTTACATATTAACTTATCTAATTCTTTAACCTTTTCATGGTCTCCTTCAAATAAACTTAAGAAACTAGCCTGAGTACCAGTAGTACCCTTTACCCCTCTAAGTTTCATAGTGTCTATTCTGTAATTTAGATCTTCTAAATCTAGTATTAAGTCTTGTGCCCATAAACAAGCTCTCTTACCTACTGTAGTAAGCTGTGCAGCTTGGAAATGAGTAAATCCTAATGCTGGCATATCTTTATATTGTAATGCAAACTCTTTTAAGTTATTTATTAAGTTTACAAGTTTAACTCTTAAAAGTTTTAAAGCTTCATTCATTTGTATAACATCTGTGTTGTCACCAACATAAGCAGATGTTGCTCCTAAATGTATTATCCCCTTAGCTTTATCACATTGTAGACCATAAGCCTTTACGTGGCTCATTACGTCATGTCTTACTTCTTTTTCTATTTTTCTAGCTTCATCAAAGTTTATATTGTCAATATTAGCTCTTAATTCATCTAATTGTTCATCCGTTATATTTATACCTAATTCTTGCTCACCTTCTGCAAGAGCAACCCATAATCTTCTCCATGTTGAGAATTTAAACTGTGGAGAGAATATAAAGCTCATATCCTTACTACAGTATCTATCTGTAAGAGGATTTGAATATGTAGCATATTTGTTATCTATCATAAATGTACACCTTCCCTTAAGTCAAATTTAATACATGCTAATTATATAAAATTTAACGAACAATAACAAGCTTTTTTTTATTTATGTTCATATTACTTTTTATTAATACTTATATTGTCTTTATTTATTATGTAATCTACACTTTCACTATCTACAAAGTTTAATACATATTTATACCTTATAGCATAGTACTTATCACTCCAACCGAGTTGTCTTTTTATGTCTTCTTCGTCAGCACCAAGCCTAAGAGCAATTGCTGCAAATGAGTGTCTAAAATCTTTTGCTGAGTATTTACATAGTCTAGCATTATCTAAAGCTTTTTTTACTATTAATCTAACATTTCTATCTGTTATAGAATTGCTCTTTTGTGTTGTATAAACAAATTCTTCTGTTGGTGTTATAACTTCAGATAGTCCAGAGTAGTTTCTATAGTCTTCTAATAATCTAAAGCAGTATGGATGAAGCTTTACTATTCTTTCTTTTTTAGCTTTTCCAAGTCTCACGTAAGAATTATTATCTGCATCCACCATTAGATCTTTCCATTTTAAAGCTACAAGTTCATTTAAAAGGCACCCTGTCGTAACTAAAAATACTATTATAGATCTGTCTCTAATATTTAATCTTGGAAGCGAATCTATTAATTGGTTTATTTCTTGAATACTTAGCACATTATCTTTAGTTTTTATTCTTGTTACTACTGGTTTTTCTACAAATCTAAAAGGATTTATCTCTATATATTCTTGTTTTTTTAAAAAATTATAAAAGCTATGTAAGTAACTATATATCTTTTCGCAAGTAGATTTTGCATATGCATCTTGGATATGTTCTATAAACCTATTACAGTCTTCTTTTTCAACGAAGAAAAGCTCTTTATCTTCTAGAAATTCTTTAAATAGCAATATTTTTGATAGGTAGTCATGCTTAGTATTTGGGTTAAGTTTTTTGGAGAAGCTATTAAAAACTTCAGTTTCATAATTATCTAATTCAATTGTAGTATACATATATATCTCCCTTCTATTTTGGTTTATACTATCCCCCTAATAAGTAACATTTGAACTTATAATATTGAATAAGTTTTAAATTATTGATATACTCTTAATTGACGTCTATTTGCGTTACTATGATAATTTGTATTGGAGGTAATTAATTTGATCGAGATTTTAAAAGCCGTTATTTTAGGTATCGTTCAGGGTATAACTGAATGGCTACCTGTAAGTAGTACTGGCCACATGATATTATTTGATGAATTCTTACAGCTTAATATGTCACAAGCATTCATCAGTACATTTTTAGTTGTAATTCAGTTTGGTTCTATACTTGCTGTTCTTACAATTTATTTTAAGAAGTTAAATCCTTTTGATGGATCTAAGACTCAAAAACAAAAAAGAGATACTATAGATTTATGGACAAAGGTGTTAATTGCTGTTATACCGTCTGGAGTACTAGGTGTTTTATTTGATGATAAGATAGAAGAAGTATTCTTTAACTCAACTGTAGTTGCTATAGCACTTATTGCTTATGGTATAATAA
>NZ_NOJY02000071.1 GCF_002250835.2 Romboutsia weinsteinii | reverse complement strand
AAGTGCAGTAATGTATGTAGCTTATCGATACTAATAGGTCGAGGACTTGACCAATATATATATTTGAGCAACGGGATAAATATGAATGAATATGAATATTTAGACGTTGGCGAAATGAATGTCATGAATTTTAAATGTTTGCAGTTTTTAGAGTATTAACTCTAAATAACTTAATAGAAATATTAAGCATAAGAGATTATGTGGTTACAATAGCAGAGAGGATACACCTGTTCCCATTCCGAACACAGAAGTTAAGCTCTCTAGCGCTGATGGTACTTGGTGGGCAACTGCCTGGGAGAGTAAGACGTAGCCACGTAATCTTTTTTATTTCAAAAGCAAGTTACTAAACTAAGTAACTTGCTTTTTTTATTTTTCTAATAAATATTTAAATGTATATTTACAAAGTCTTAAATACTATATTTAAATTTAAAATCATATTTTATAAATAAATTAGCATATAGTATTAAGATATTAGTAAAATTTTACCTTAAGATTATAATGGTAAAATCTAATTATACACATGAAAAGTTATTTACCTTAATTAATATAGGTTATTAATTAAGGAACTTTAATCCTGGTCTTCAAAAATAAAGTTTTTTAGTCTATAATCTTTAATATTAGAGAAAGAAAGGGGTAGATGAGGGGAATATGCTTAATAAATTTAATAAGGTTTTAGTTGCTAATAGGGGTGAAATTGCGATAAGAATATTTAGGGCTTGCTCTGAATTAGGGATAAAAAGTGTGGGAATTTATAGCAAGGAAGATAAATATAGTTTATTTAGAACCAAGGCAGATGAATCTTATCTAATAGGCAAAGATAAGGGACCAATAGATGCTTATTTAGATATAGATGGAATAATAGATCTAGCTAAGAGAAAACAAGTAGATGCTATACATCCTGGATATGGATTTTTATCTGAAAATCCTGAGTTTGTACGTAAATGCGAAGAAAATGGAATTATATTTATAGGTCCATCTGCTGACATTATGAACATGATGGGAGACAAGATTAACTCTAAAAAGATTGCTAAAGAAGTAAAGGTAGATACGATACCAGGAGTAGATAAACCTATAAAAACTTCAGAAGAAGCAAAAAAAATAGCTTCATTAATTGGATATCCTATAATGCTTAAAGCTTCTAACGGAGGCGGTGGAAGAGGCATGAGAATAGTATATCATGAGGATGATTTAGAGATAGAATACCAAACTGCATGTAGCGAGTCAAAAAAAGCCTTTGGAGAAGATATTATTTTTATAGAAAAATATATACCTAATCCTAAACATATAGAAGTACAAATTTTAGGTGATAAATATGGAAATATAGTTCACTTATATGAAAGAGACTGTTCGGTACAAAGAAGGCATCAAAAGATTATTGAATACGCTCCAGCATTTTCTTTAAGTGATGATATAAGGGAATCTATTTGTAATGATGCTATAAAGATAGCGAAACATGTTGGATATATAAATGCAGGTACTTTAGAGTTTTTAGTGGATGATACTGGGGGGCATTATTTTATAGAAATGAACCCAAGAGTACAGGTAGAACATACTGTGACAGAAATGATTACGGGAATAGATATTGTTCAGAGCCAAATACTTATAGCTCAAGGGTATAAATTAAACAGCAATGAAATAAATATCAAATCTCAAGCTGATATTGAAGTAAGAGGGTATTCTATCCAATGTAGAATAACTACAGAAGATCCTAAAAATAAATTTATGCCAGACACAGGTAAGATTCAAGTATATAGAACTGGATCAGGATTTGGTATAAGACTAGATGGAGGCAATGGATTTACGGGATCAAATATAAGTCCTTACTATGATAGCTTACTCGTTAAAACTATTTCATGGGATAGAACATTTAAAGGAGCTATTAATAAGACAATTAGATCAATAAAAGAGCTAAGAGTAAGAGGAGTAAAGACTAATATTGGATTTTTGGTAAATGTTTTGAATAATCCTATTTTTGCAGATGGAAAATGCAGCACTAAATTCATAGACGAAAACCCTAGTTTATTTGAGATAAAAGATAGTAAGGATAGAGGGACGAAACTTCTTCAATTTATAGGAGATGTAGTAGTGAATGAGAACCAATGCAATCCAAAACCAAAATTCGAAAAAATAAGAAAACCAAGAATAATAGAAAATACGGAAAATATAGAGGGTAGTAGAGAATTATTTAATAGATTAGGAAAACAATCGTATATAGAGCATATCAAAAATGAAAAGAAATTATTACTAACAGATACGACTATGAGAGATGCGCACCAATCATTACTAGCTACAAGAATAAGAAGTTACGACTTAATCAAAGTAGCAAAACCCACAGAACATTATATGAAAGAGTTGTTTTCATTGGAGATGTGGGGGGGAGCTACTTACGATGTAGCTTATAGGTTCCTAAATGAGTCACCTTGGATAAGACTTCAAAAACTAAGAAAAGAAATACCTAATATACTGTTCCAAATGCTATTTAGAGCATCAAATGGTGTAGGATATAAAAATTATCCAGATAATGTAATAAGAGAATTTATTAAAGAATCTGCAAGCCAAGGAATAGATGTATTTAGAATATTTGACTCTTTAAACTGGGTGGAAAATATGAAGCCATCTATAGATGCGGCTTTAGAAACGGGGAAAATAGTAGAGGCAAGTATGTGTTACACAGGAGATATACTAGATAGTAGCAAGACTAAATATAATCTTGATTACTATGTTAATATGGCAAAAGAACTAGAAAGCTTAGGCACAGATATAATATGTATTAAAGATATGGCTGGATTACTTAAGCCTTATGCTGCTTATAGCTTAATTAAAGAATTAAAGAATAATGTAGAAGTACCTATACATCTACACACTCATGATACCAGTGGAAATGGAGTCGCAACTTGCTTAATGGCATCAGAGGCTGGAGTAGATATAATAGATGGGGCACTTGAAACAATGGCAGGTCTAACTAGTCAACCATCGCTAAATGCAATAATAGAAGCCCTTAAAAATACAGAAAGAGATACCAGAATTGACTTATATGGATATGAAGAGATAGGGAATTACTATGCTGATTTAAGGAATGTATATAAAAAGTTTGAAAGTGGATTATGCAGTCCATCTGCAGAAATATATAAATATGAAATACCTGGAGGTCAATATTCAAATCTAAAGCCACAGGCTGATAGTTTAGGTTTAAGTGATAAGTTTGAAGTAGTAAAAGAAAAATACAAAGAAGCTAATATGATATTAGGGGATATTATAAAGGTAACACCATCATCAAAGGTAGTTGGAGACTTAGCTATATTTATGACAAAAAATAATCTAGATAAAGACAATATCATAGAGGAAGGTAAAAATCTATCTTTCCCAGATTCTGTACTAGATTATTGTAGAGGAATGATAGGTCAACCAGAAGGTAAAATTCCAAAGGATATACAGACTGTTGTATTAAAAGGGGAAAAGCCAATTGATGTAAGACCAGGTTTATTAATAGAGGATGAGGATTTTGACCAAATAAAAAAATATCTAGATGAAAAGTTTAATATGAATACTAATATAAGAAATATATTAAGTTACACACTTTATCCAAAAGTATATGAGAACTATTTAAAACATCTCCAAGAGTACAATGATATCTCTAAATTAGAGAGTACTGTGTATTTCTATGGACTAGATGAGGGAGAAGAGTGCGAAGTAGAAATAGAGGAAGGTAAGATACTTACAATTATGCTAAGTGATATTGGTGAGATAAAGGACAATGGATATAGAACAATAAGTTTTGAACTGAATGGTATGACAAGAGAGGTAGAAATAAAGGATAAAAATTTCTCGGGAAAAATTAAAGAGATTATAAAAGCTGATATGAACAATCCGATGCAAATTGGTGCAAGTATACCTGGTAAAGTTGTAAAAATATTAGTAGCAGAAGGGGAAGAAGTAAAGACAAATCAACCATTGCTAATAATTGAAGCTATGAAGATGGAGACTATTATCGTATCCAAGGCTGATGGAATAATAAAATCTATCAAGATAAAAGAAGATGACTTAGTAAGAGATAAACAACTATTAATATCTATGAAAAAGTAATATCTAAAAACTTGTCTAAGGTTAATTTTGTAATAAAATACCTTAGGCAAGTTTATCTTAAAAAAGAGGATAGTCATATCTTAATATAGAAATAAATTCTTACCCAAAAATTTTAAGGATATAGATTTTAGTCCTTATATTTTTCGGGAAATAAATTGCATTCACGATAGCTTTATTTTAGAATAACCAAATTATTTATATTAAAATTGTAGCAAATGAAAAATAATATTCTCATCTATATAGATTTCTATACAAAATTAAGCAAATATAAATTTTACAAAGTATAGAATTTAAATTATATACATAAATTATAAAAGAGAATAAATATTAGAGCTACAGAGTAAAAGCATATCGCAGGAATGACAAATCAATATAACCACACTACACCACCTGCATTAAAAATTTAAAAGGTAGGTGCTTATATGAAGGTATATGATAGTAAAATGTTAAGAAACATAGCAATACTAGGACATAGTGGCTGTGGAAAAACTAATCTAATCGAAGCTATATCTTATGCATCGAATCTAACAAACAAAATACCAAAACTAACAGACAAAGTAAATATGACTTACAGCATGGGATTAGTACCAGTTGAGTATAATAGCTATAAATATAATCTATTAGACACTCCTGGTTATTTCGATTTTAGTGGAGAAGTTATATCATCTCTTAGTGCTAGTGATGCAGCGGTAATCGTAATAGATGCTACAACACCTATTCAAGTTGGTACAGAAAAATCCTTAGAATTAACAGATGACATACCGAAAATCATGTTTATAAATAAAATTGACAATGAAAAAGCTAGATATAAAGACACGCTAGCTATGCTAAGAGAAAAGTATGGTAATAAAGTAGTTCCTATGATTATACCTATATACAAAGATAAGCAATTTGTCAGACTACATAATGTTTTTGAAAATATGGATGACCTTGAAGGCGAGTTTAGAGAACAAGCAGAAAGTGTAAAAGAAGCTTTAATGGAAATTATAGCTGAAACTGATGATGAAATACTAGATAAGTATTTTAGTGGTGAGGAGTTGACTCCTGAAGAGATTCAAAAAGGTATAACAATAGGTATACAAAGAGGAGATATGATTCCTGTAATATGCGGCTCTACTATAAATAATATTGGTACAACAGAAATTCTTGAGACAGTATCCAATTACTTACAACCTAAATATACTGAAGAAGAGAAGCCATTTAAAGGTTTAGTATTTAAAACGATTGTTGACCCATTCATAGGCAAAATGTCATATTTAAAAGTTACTCAAGGTAAGATAAGTAAAGATATGGACATATTCAATTTAAGTAAATCAGCTAAAGAAAAAGTTTCTAGTTTATATACAATGAAAAATCGTGAATTATCAGAGATAGATACAGCAAAATGTGGAGATATAGTAGTCATTACTAAGGTAAACTCATTACAAACAGGAGATACTATATCGGTAAATAAAGATACAGACTTATTAGATAAAATAGAACTTCCTAAGCCTCAAATCTATTATGCAGTACTTCCTAAGAATAAGGGTGACGAAGAAAAAATAGGTATTGCATTAAATAAAATGGTAGAAGAGGATCCTACAATAAATTGGTATAGAAATTCAGAAACGAAGCAAGCTTTAATAGGTGGCCAAGGGGAGCTACATATTAATACAGTTAAGAATAAAATGAAAGATAAATTTGGTGTAGATGTTGATCTAACTGACCTAAAGGTTGCATACAGAGAAACTATAAGAGGAAACTCAGATGTTCAAGGGAAACATAAAAAACAATCAGGTGGACATGGTCAATATGGAGATGTAAAAATAAAATTTGAAAGATGTAATGAAGATTTTAAATTTGCAGAAGAAATATTTGGAGGATCAGTTCCAAAGCAATATATACCAGCAGTAGAAAAAGGATTAAAAGATTCTATGGTCAAAGGCATACTTGCAGGTTTCCCTGTTACAAATATTAAGGCTACACTTTATGATGGCTCATATCATGATGTAGACTCATCTGAGATGGCATTTAAAATGGCAGCTAGCGCAGCGTTTAAAAAAGGTATGGAGGAGGCACACCCAATATTACTAGAGCCTATTATGAAGCTTAAAATTATTGTTCCAGAAGAGTATATGGGAGATGTAATGGGTGACATAAATAAGAGAAGAGGTAAAATACTTGGAATGGAGCCTGATGATGGTGGTAAGCAAACAATATATGCTCAAGCACCTCAGGCAGAAACATTTAAGTATGCAATAGATTTAAGATCAATGACTCAAGGAAGAGGATACTTTGAGATGGAGTTAGAAAAATATGATGAAGTTCCTCAAACAATAGCTAGTAAGATAATAGAGAGTGCGAATAATAAATAGATAAACTAAGGCTCCAGATAGAAAAATCTGGAGTCTTGCTATTTTATCTATCTATCATTGAATATAATTAACAAAAACTAGATATGATTAATATAATAATACATTAACTCAATATGAAACGTCAGAATTAAGTTTAATCATAGACAGATATAAAGGCTAGTTGTAATAACAAATATAGTAAATTGAACTATGGGAGGGATGTTTATGTACTTTAACAGATTTACTCAAAGAGGTAAAAAAGCTATAGATTTAGGGTTAGATTCTGCTAAGAAATTAGGTCACAAAGTTGTAGGTAGTGAACATATACTTCTTGGGTTAATTAGGGAAGAAGAAGGTATTGCAGCGAAGGTATTAAAGCAATTAGGGCTAACAGAAGAGTATCTAGAAGGAAAGATTATTGAGATAGAAGGTGTAGGAAAAGATCCAACAGAGAATATAACTCTTAGTCCTAGAAGTAAGCAAATATTAGAGCTTTCAGGTATGTTTGCAAATAAATTAAAAACTAACTATATCGGAACAGAGCATATATTATTAGCAATAGTTCAAGAGGGCGAAGGAATAGGCGTGAAAATATTAAACAACACTGGAATTGATGAAAGGGTAATAGTACAGTCAATAATAGAGATGATGGGAATAAGTGAGTACTCAGTACAAACACAAAGTGATAGTAGTTACACGAGCAACAAAGCACAAACAACATCTAAGTTACTAGAAAAATATGGGATAAATCTTACTCTATCAGCATTACAAAGTAAAATCGATCCAGTAATAGGTAGAGAAAAAGAAATACAGAGGGTAATACAAATATTAAGTAGACGAACTAAAAATAATCCTGTACTTATTGGAGATCCAGGTGTAGGTAAGACTGCAATAGCAGGAGGATTAGCTATAAATATAGCTACAAATAATGTTCCAGAAACTCTTAAAGATAAAATATTATATACATTAGATATGGGATCCTTACTTGCTGGTGCGAAGTATAGAGGAGAATTTGAAGAAAGAATAAAACAAGTAGTAGATGAAGTGGCTAAAAATGGAAATATAATTTTATTTATAGATGAAATGCATACAATAATAGGAGCTGGTTCTACAGGTGAGGGATCTATAGATGCATCTAATATACTAAAGCCTGTGTTAGCTAGAGGAGAGATTCAAGTTATAGGTGCTACGACTATAGATGAATATAGAAAACATGTAGAAAAAGATGCAGCACTAGAAAGAAGATTCCAGCCTGTAATGGTTTCTGAACCAAATAAAGAGGATTCAATAAAAATACTAGAAGGATTAAGAGATAAGTATGAAGCACATCACAAAGTTAAAATAACAGATGAAGCTATAAAGGCTGCTGTTGATTTATCAACTAGATATATAACAGATAGATTCTTACCAGATAAGGCGATAGACTTAATAGATGAAGCTGCATCAAAGGTTAGATTAAAAGAAAATACACCTCCAGTTAAAATAAAAAACTTAGAGAAAAAGGTACAAAATATCAATCAAGAAAAAGAAGAATCTGTAAGATGCCAAGATTTTGAAAAAGCAGCTCAAATAAGAGATGAACAACAAAAGCTTAAAAAAGAATTGGAAAATGTAAGGCAACAATGGAATAAGTCATCTAAACATGCGGATCTAGTAGATGCTGAGGTTATAGCTGAAGTAGTAGGTCTTTGGACTGGGGTGCCAGTAAACAAAATAATAGAAGAAGAGTCTGATAGATTACTTAAATTAGAAGATATTTTACATGAAAGAGTTATAGGCCAAGATCAAGCTGTAAAATCTATTTCAAAAGCAATAAGAAGGGCTAGATCTGGTCTTAAAGATCCGAATAGACCAATAGGTTCGTTTTTATTCTTGGGACCTACAGGTGTAGGTAAGACAGAATTATCTAAGGCTTTGGCTGAGGCAGAATTTGGAGATGAAAATAAGATAATAAGAATAGATATGTCTGAGTATATGGAAAAACATGCTGTATCTAGAATGATAGGTTCACCTCCAGGATATATAGGTCATGATGAAGGAGGCCAACTAACTGAAAAGGTTAGAAGAAGTCCATACTCTGTTATATTATTTGATGAGATAGAGAAAGCTCACTCAGATGTATTTAATATACTACTACAAATATTAGATGATGGTAGATTGACAGATTCAAAAGGTAGAATGGTAGATTTTAAAAACTCTATAGTAATAATGACATCTAATGTTGGAGCAACAACAATAGGCAAAGAAAAAGTACTAGGATTTAGTACAGTAAAAGATAGTGATTTAGAAAAAGATAAGTATGAGAAAATGAAAGAAAATATAATGGTAGAGCTAAAACAAAAATTTAGACCTGAGTTTTTAAACAGAATAGATGATATAATAGTATTCCACTCATTGACAGAAGAACATATTAATGAAATAGTAAAACTAATGACAAATAAAGTAATAGAAAGATTAAAAGAAATGGATATAGAATTAGATATGAGTGAAGATGCAGTAAAGCTTATAGCTAAGGCTGGACTTGACTTAGAATATGGAGCAAGACCATTAAAAAGAGCGATACAAAAAGAATTAGAAGATGAATTATCTGAAGAACTTCTGAAAGGAAATGTAAAAAAACAGACTTCTATCTTCGCTATTGTGGAAGATGATAAAATAGTATTTAAAAGTAAATAGATAAATTAAAAATAAGAGGATTTTATTCCTCTTATTTTTTAGATAAATAAGTCGTATTATATATACTATAAAGATATTATTTAAGTATAATTATTAAAAATTTATTAAGTTTACATATTATTCCATACATATGATAAAATTATATAGTACAATAGGAAATTAAGGGTGATTAAAATATGGCAAAAATAAAGACTAAGTATGTATGCCAGGAATGTGGCTACGAGACATCAAAATGGCTTGGGAAATGTCCTGAGTGTACAAAGTGGAATACTTTTGTAGAAGAAATAGATCAAAAAAGTTCAAAGAAAGAAGTATTTATAGTAGATAAATCTTCTTCGAGACCAATAAATATAAATTCAATAGAAACAAGAGCAGAAGAAAGATTTAGTACAAGTATAAATGAGTTAGATAGAGTACTTGGTGGTGGAATAGTAAAAGGATCATTAGTACTTGTAGGAGGAGACCCAGGAATAGGTAAGTCGACACTTTTAATTCAAGTTTCAAGTAATGTAGCTAATTCAGGGAAAAAAGTTTTATATATATCAGGAGAAGAATCAGAATCTCAAATAAAAATGAGAGCAAGAAGATTAGGAATAAACTCAGAAAATTTATATATATTTGCAGAAAATAATATAAGCATTATAGAATCTCAATTAGAGAGCATAGATCCAGAACTTATAATTTTAGATTCAATTCAAACTGTATATAGCCCAGAGATAAACTCAGCTCCAGGGACTGTTAGCCAAATTAAAGAAGGAACTTCTAGATTTATGAAAATTTCTAAGAAAATGGGTATATCAACCTTCATAGTTGGACATGTAACAAAGGAAGGATCATTAGCAGGTCCAAAGCTTTTAGAGCATATGGTTGACACAGTTTTATACTTTGAAGGTGAAAGATACAATACCTATAGATTGGTTAGAGCAGTAAAGAATAGATTTGGATCAACCAATGAGCTTGGAGTTTTTGAAATGAGAGACTTAGGATTAGTAGAGTTAGAAAATCCATCTAAGATACTTATTGCAGAAAAACCAAAAGATGTAGCAGGTTCATTAATCATATCTACTGTAGAAGGGACAAGACCTATGCTTCTAGAATTACAAGCATTAGTATCTCCAACTAGCTTTGGAATCCCTAAAAGAACTGCAACAGGAGTAGACTATAATAGAGTATCATTACTCTTAGCTGTATTAGAAAAGCGTGTTGGTTTACAAATACAAAATCAAGACGTATATATAAATATAGTTGGAGGAATAAAGATTAATGAGCCATCTATGGATTTGGGTATAGTTCTTGCAGTTGCATCAAGCTTTAGAAATATACCTGTAGATGAGCATATTGCAGTTACAGGTGAAGTTGGTTTAACTGGTGAAATTAGAGGGATTAGCTTCATAGAAAAGAGAATTGCGGAATGTAAAAAGCTTGGGTTTAAAAAAATTGTTATACCAAGAACAAATTATGATGTAGTAAAAGATACGAAAGGGATAGAAATCTGGCCAGTAGATAATTTAAGACAAGCAATAAATATTGTGCTAGGAGGGAATAAATAATAATGGAGGACATATTAAGTAACAAAAGCCTACTACATGCATTAAAAATGATATCTCCAGGAACTCCACTTAGACAAGGGTTAGACAATGTGCTAAAAGCCAAAACAGGTGGACTTATAGTTCTAGCAAACAATGAGGAAATAATGAATGTGGTAGATGGAGGTTTTGCGATTAATGCAGAATACTCACCATCATATTTATATGAACTAGCTAAAATGGATGGGGCAATAGTACTTAGTGGGGATACAAAAAAAATACTTTTTGCAAATGCACAGCTTATACCAGATTATTCGATACCTACATCTGAAACAGGTACTAGACACAGAACTGCTGAGAGAGTTGCAAGGCAAACTAATGCAATAGTAATTGCAATTTCTCAAAGAAGAAATGTAATAACTGTGTATAGAGGAAATGAGAAGTATGTAGCAGAAGAGATATCAAAAATATTTACAAAAGCTAACCAAGCAATTCAAACCTTAGAAAAATATAAATACGTATTGAATCAAGCTGTAATAAATTTAAATGCATTAGAATTTAATGATTTGGTCACTATTTATGATGTGGCGCTTGCATTACAAAAAATGGAAATGGTAATGAGAATAACCAATATTATTGAAAAATATGTAATTGAATTAGGTGATGAAGGTACACTGGTAAGTATGCAATTAGAAGAACTTATGGGTACAACCAGAACTGATGAAGAATTAATATTTAAAGATTATAGTAGGCAATCAGTAGATATTAAAGAGTTTAAAAAGAAGATTAAGAATTTATCATCAGAAGAACTCGTAGATCTTATTAATATAGCTAAAATGCTAGGATATAGTGGGTTCTCAGAAAATATGGACATG
>NZ_NOJY02000070.1 GCF_002250835.2 Romboutsia weinsteinii | reverse complement strand
GTAGTTGCTGATGAAGAAGCTACTTACGGATTCAAAGATAGTGATGATATAGAAGAAATTAAAAATAATATAGCAGGCTTACAAGCGGAAATGATGGAAGCTGCACAGAATCTACAGTTTGAAAGAGCAGCAGAGCTTAGAGACAAAATAAAAGAGCTAGAAGAAAGGATTAAAGATTAATGGAAGATAAAATCGTAATTAAAGGTGCAAAAGAACATAATTTAAAAAATGTTGATCTAGAACTTCCTAGAAATAAATTTATAGTTTTTACTGGTTTATCAGGATCAGGAAAATCTTCGCTTGCATTTGATACTATTTATGCAGAAGGCCAGAGAAGATATGTAGAAAGTTTGTCTGCTTATGCAAGACAATTTTTAGGACAAATGGAAAAGCCAAACGTTGAATATATCGAAGGTTTATCACCTGCTATATCAATAGATCAAAAAACTACATCAAAAAATCCTCGTTCAACAGTTGGTACTGTTACGGAGATATATGATTACTTAAGATTATTATTTGCTAGAGTGGGAGAGGTTCACTGTCCTGTATGTGGAGATAAAATAAGTCAAATGACTATTCAAGAAATAGTTGATAAGATGTTAGAGTTTTCGGAAAGAACCAAGTTGCAGATACTATCACCTGTAGTAAGAGGTCAAAAAGGTACTCATAAAAAAGTACTTGATAATATAAAAAAAGAAGGCTTTGTAAGAGTTAGAGTAGATGGAGAAAATTACGAAGTAACAGATGACATAGATTTAAACAAAAATCAAAAACATAATATAGAGGTAGTAGTAGATAGAATAGTAATAAAGCATGGGATAGAAACTAGATTAGCAGACTCTATAGAAACAGCTGTAAAGCTTTCTGATGGCTTAGTGATAGCTCAGATAATAGATGGAGAAGAGATAATGTTTTCTACTAAATTTGCATGTCCAGAACATGGAATAGGTATAGAAGAACTATCTCCAAGAATGTTCTCATTCAATGCTCCTTTTGGTGCTTGTGATGTGTGTAATGGTCTAGGTGAAAGTAAAGAGGTAGATCCAGACTTAATTATACCAAATGATGAATTATCTATAAAGCAAGGTGCTATTGCAGCCTGGGGATCAGTAAGCAATAGTGACGACACATACTATAGTAAGATGGTAAAAAGTTTGGCTGAACAATTTAAAGTATCTTTAGATACACCATTTAAAGATCTACCAGAGGACTTTGTTCAAGAATTACTTTATGGTAAAGACAATGTAATGGTAGAATTTGTATATGAGTCTAAGTTTGGTGGAAGAAGAGAATATAAGGCTCCATTTGAAGGTGTTATAGTAAACTTAGAGAGAAGATATAGAGAGACAAGTTCAGATTATGCTAGAGAAAAAATAGAAGAATACATGGCAGAAAGACCTTGTCCAAAATGTAAAGGAGCGAGACTTAGAAGAGAAGTACTTTCTGTTCTTGTAGATGGAAAAAATATAATGAATGTAACAGATTTTTCTGTTAACGAACTTATAAATTTTATAGAGAATATAGAGCTTACTGAAAAACAAAAATTCATAGCTCATGAAATATTAAAAGAGATAAGAGGTAGAGCATCTTTCCTAAGAGATGTAGGTCTTGATTACCTAAATCTATCTAGAAAAGCAGGGACTTTATCTGGAGGGGAAGCTCAACGTATAAGACTTGCGACTCAGATAGGATCTGCGCTAGTGGGAGTGCTATATGTACTAGATGAACCAAGTATAGGTCTTCACCAAAGAGATAATGACAGACTTATAGCGACATTAAGACATCTAACAGATTTAGGAAATACGTTGATTGTAGTAGAACATGATGAAGATACTATGAGAGAGGCTGATTATGTGGTAGATATAGGTCCACATGCTGGTATTCATGGTGGGGAAATAGTTGCCCAAGGTACATTAGATGAAATATTAGAAAATCCAAATTCTATTACAGGACAATATCTAAGTGGTAAAAAACAGATTCATGTTCCAGAAGAAACTAGAAAAGGTAATGGAAACTTTATAGAAATAATTAAGGCAACTGAAAATAACCTAAAAAATTTAAATGTTAAATTCCCTCTAGGAAAATTCACTTGTATAACTGGAGTATCAGGATCAGGTAAGAGTACTTTGATAAATGATATTTTATACAAAGGTGTAGCAAGTAAAGTCAATAGACTTAGAGAGAGACCAGGTAAGCATAAAGAGATAAAAGGGATAGAAAATATAGATAAGATAATAAGTATAGATCAAAGTCCGATAGGAAGGACTCCTCGTTCAAATCCAGCAACATATACAGGTGTATTTGATCAGATAAGAGATTTGTTTGCAGCAACTAATGAGGCTAAGGCTAGAGGTTACAAAAAAGGAAGATTTAGTTTCAACGTAAAAGGTGGAAGATGTGAAGCTTGTAAGGGCGATGGTATAATAAAAATAGAAATGCACTTCTTACCTGATGTATATGTACCTTGTGAGGTATGTAAAGGAGAAAGATATAACAGAGAGACTTTACAAGTTAAGTATAAAGATAAGACTATATCAGATATACTAGATATGAATGTAGAAGATGCTCTTAATTTCTTTGAAAACATACCTAACATAAAGAGAAAGCTTGAAACACTAATGGATGTAGGTCTATCTTATATAAAATTAGGTCAACCTTCTACACAATTATCAGGAGGAGAAGCTCAGAGAATAAAGTTAGCTTCAGAATTAAGTAAAAGACCTACAGGAAAAACTTTATATATTCTAGATGAGCCTACTACAGGCCTTCATATGGCGGATGTGGATAAGCTTATACATGTACTGCAAAGGCTAGCAGATACAGGTAACACAATAGTCGTTATAGAGCATAACTTAGATGTTATAAAGACTTGTGATTATATAGTAGATTTAGGACCAGAAGGTGGAGATAAAGGTGGTATGATAGTTGCCACAGGTACACCAAAAGAAGTTTCTAAAGTAGAAGGTTCTTATACTGGACAATTTTTAAAGAAATATTTTGAATAGAAATATAAAAGGGATATGATAATTATCATATCCCTTTTATATTGAGAATTTCAATTTGCTTACTTTATATCTCTCGCCTATATATTTTATAATTGGGGATATGGGCGGATTAAAAAATAAATTTTATCATCAGTTCTAAACTGTTACAGATCCGGGATTATTTTCTCTATCAATAATTTCTTTTTCATATTTTTGTAACTCTGGTTCAGATCCAAATATAAAGTGACCAGGTCTTATTTCTACCCATTTAGGTTGGTGGGAAGAGTAGTCGTGGCAACTAGGGTCATACTTTATACGTATTCTAGTTTTTTCGTAATCAGGGTCTGGAAGAGGTATTGCAGATAGTAATGATTTAGTATACGGATGAAGTGGATTAGTATACAAATCATCAGCATTAGCTAACTCTACTAACTTACCTTGATGCATAACTCCTATACGGTCACTTATATATTTAACCATTGAAAGGTCATGAGCTATAAATAAATAAGTATAGCCATTTTCCTTTTGGAGCTTTCTAAGTAAATTTACAACTTGTGCTTGTATAGAAACATCAAGTGCCGATATTGGCTCATCAGCTATTATGAATTTTGGTTCTATAGCAAGAGCACGGGCTATACCAATACGCTGTCTTTGACCACCAGAGAACTCATGAGGATATCTACTTGCATGCTGTTCATTAAGTCCAACTGTTCTTAAAAGTTCATAAACTCTTTTAGTTCTTTCTTCCTTAGTTTTATGAGTACCATGAATATCAATACCCTCAGCTATAATATCCATTACAGTCATACGTGGATTTAAAGATGCCATAGGATCTTGGAATATCATTTGCATACTTCTAGCTAAGAATTTCTTATCATCTCTGCTTAATTTAGAAGAAATACATCTTCCATCGAAAGTGACTTCACCATCAGTTGGGTCATAAAGTCGTATAATAGTTCTGCCAGTTGTAGATTTACCAGAACCAGATTCTCCAACTAAACCAAATGTCTCACCTTCGTAGATATCAAAAGTTATATCATCAACAGCTTTAACTGTTGTATGCTTATCTATAGGGAAGTGCTGTTTAAGAGATTTTACCTCTAATAATTTTTTCTTACTCACCTGAAGCCACCTTCTTTCCTCCGACGTTTATAGGTCTTTCTATTTTTGGTGCCATTGGATGTAATAACCAAGTAGCAGCGGAATGTGTATCACTAATTTTAAACATTGGTGGTTCTGCAATTGAATCTATTTTAAGTGCCTGTGAGTTACGTAGAGCAAATGCATCTCCTACAGGTGGATTCATCAAATCTGGAGGAGTACCAGGTATACTATATAAGTCATTATCACCGATATCAAGGCTTGGCATAGAACCTAGAAGACCCCAAGTGTAAGGATGTCTAGGATCGTAGAATATATCACTAGAAGTACCAACTTCAATTATCTTACCAGCATACATAACGGCAACTCTATCTGCCATATTAGCAACAACTCCAAGATCATGTGTGATAAATATTACGGCAACGCCGGTTTTCTTTTGTATATCTTTCATAAGTTCAAGTATTTGAGCTTGTATAGTAACATCAAGAGCAGTAGTAGGTTCATCAGCTATAAGAATCTTAGGATTACAAGCAAGAGCTATGGCTATTACGATACGTTGTCTCATACCACCAGAAAACTGATGAGGATATTGTTTGAATCTTTTTTCAGGGAAGGTAATACCAACAAGATCTATAAGCTCTATAGCTTTAGTTCTAGCTTCTTCTTTGCTAGCACCTTGATGTTTTATAATACCTTCCATTATTTGTTTACCTATTGTCATAGTAGGATTTAGAGAAGTCATAGGATCTTGGAAGATCATAGCTATATCTTTTCCTCTTATACTTTCCATATCTTTTTCTGATAATTTAGTTAAGTTTTTGCCTTCAAATAAAACTTCCCCATTTTTTATATATCCATTTGAAGAAAGTATTCTAACTATAGTTTTACAAGCAACAGATTTTCCAGAACCGGATTCTCCAACTATTGCAAGTGTTTCGCCTTTATGTAAATCAAAAGTAACTCCTCTTACAGCTTGAACTTCTCCGCCGAAAGTTTTGAAGTTAACACATAGATTCTTTACTTCAAGTAATTTCTCCATAATCTCATCTCCCTTATATATTATTGATTACGCATTTTAGGGTCAACTGCATCTCTTAAACCGTCTGCTAATAAGTTTAAGCTAAATATTAATAAACATATTACTACTGATGGTATTAGCATCATATAAGGATGAGTCTGGAACGATTTAAACCCATCATTTATTAATACACCAAGAGAAGCATTAGGTGGTTGTAGACCTAAACCTATGAAGCTTAAGAATGCTTCGTAGAATATAGCACTAGGTAATGTAAACATTATCATAACTACTATCTGACCTATAACATTTGGTAATAAATGTTTCTTTATAAGTTTAATATCTGAAGAACCTAGAGTTTTAGACGCTAAAACAAATTCCTGATTTTTAAGTCTAAGCACGTGAGAGCGAACAACTCTAGCCATACCAGTCCATCCTGATATTGCCATGGCTAGTGCCATTGATAATATACCTGGATCAAATACCATAATAAATAGTGTAAGTATAACTAATGATGGTATACCAGTAATTACTTCGATTATACGTTGCATTATTATATCTACTCGACCACCATAATATGCAGATATACCACCATATGTAACACCAATCAATAAGTCGAAGGTAGCAGCAATAAGAGCAATGAATAGAGATACTCTAGCTCCAGTCCAGACTCTAGTCCATATATCACGCCCAAGAGCATCAGTACCGAATAAGTAAGTTTCTTCTATATTTTTTTCTGCATAAACATCTTTACCATCTAAAGAAGCTCTACCATCCATTACTCCTAGGGATGATACTATAGGGAACTTAGGAGGAACTTTAGCATGGTATAAATTTTGCTTATCATACGTGAACTTTGATAATATCGGAGCAAATGCAGCCATTAATACTATAAAAGTAAGTATTACAAGACCTACAACGGCTCCTTTGTTTTTAAATAATCTCTTTCTGGCATCTTGCCAGAATGTTAAACTAGGTCTAGTTATAGCTTCACTTTCTTTTGAATCTATAGAATCTAGAGTAAACATGTCTTCAGTTAGAAGAACTTCATTTCCATCTACGACAACTTTATCTAACATTATGCTTTCCCCCCTGCTAAACGTATTCTAGGATCTATTACACCGTAAAGAATATCAACTATTAATATAGTTACTATGTAGAATGCACTGTAGAATATAGCAACACCAGATATAACAAATAAATCATTAGTACTTATAGCAGTAACTAATAAATCGCCAAGTCCTGGAACTGCAAATACTTTTTCAACAACTAATGATCCTGTAAGTAAGCCAACAACTAAAGGACCTATAACTGTTATAACTGGAATTAAAGCATTTCTTATACCATGTTTGATTACTACAGTAAAATTGCTTAATCCTTTAGATTTAGCAGTGATTATGTAGTCTGAATTCATTACTTCAACAAGCTCGGTTCTAGTAAAACGAGCAACATTTGAGATTGTGAAGAATGAAAGCGCTATAGATGGAAGTACTGTCCAAACATATCTGAAATCAGAACCTAATGGAAGGCCCCAAGCTATAGGGAATAATTGAGCTTTTAAACCAATATACAATTGTAGCACTGCTGCAAATACAAACGATGGAACAGATACACCTATTACAGAAACAATTGTTGAACTATAATCCCAAAAGCTATTTCGGTTAAGTGCAGCTACTATACCGAGTGTAAGACCTATGGTAGTACCTATTGCTAATGACTGAACCCCAAGCATAGCCGAAGGAAGCATACGAGTTTTAATTATGTCTTCAACATTTTTATTGTCCCATTGGAAAGAAGTACCTAACTTACCTTGGAACACTCCAGTCATATACTTTGCGAATTGAACCGGAACTGGAGCATCTAATCCATATTTTTGGTTTAGAATTTCGATTTGAGTTGCGTTAAGTTTTTGATCATTAAATGGTGTACCTGGTAAAAGTCTTACTAGAAAAAAAGTAACAGAAATAACTACTAATAACGTGGCGATCATGTATCCTACACGTTTTAATACATAGCGAAACATCGCTACACCCCCTTTGAAATGTTAAAAATCTTATATAAAATTTGGAAAATAACTTCTATAATGCATAGCAAAGAAGTATATCTAAATTTAGAAGACAATAAATATGTAGTTAAATAATTTTATATATTTGTAGTGTATTTTATGTAAAAAAAAAACTAGATAGAAGATTAAAAATATATATTAAAACTTATTAGTGTGGTTAATGATGATATGATAAGTCCTGATGATAATAATGGTACTGTGTAGATGAAACTATTTTCTCTATTGGCGTAATCCTCTATTGTGATACTTGTTTCATCAATTAGTACACCTTTTCTTTTTTGTAGCTGTTGAGCTATTTTATTAAAAGAAAATAAAGCGATATTAAAAAATCCCTTTTCCCAAACAAAGCATAGAATCCCACATAGTAAATATAACATACCTATTGTAAAGGAACTATTTATAAAAGAAAAAGATTTAAAACCTACAAATATAGAAAAGAATAGACTAAAAAGTAAGTTTATTGCAACTAATGTCGAAAATTTCTTCATTTTTCATTTCCTCCGATTTATTTTATTAATAAATGATTGTACTATTATTCTAGCATAAAATCAAATATTTATAAACGATTAAAATTTTTTAAAAAATTAAAAAATTAAAAAAACTTAGTGTTTTTTTAGAAAAGATGATATATAATTAATTTTAAGAACGAGAGAAAATAGGGGTAGAGGAGGAGTTTAATCATGGTTTTAAGAAAAAGATTAGCACTTTTAGCATCGGTAGCTGTATTAACTGCTACAGGATTAGTAGGGTGTAGTAGCTCAAAAAGTGGTGGGGGAGAAGGCGAGCCATATGCAGTGCTTGCAAACAAAAGCGCAAGAACGGCAATAAATCTTGCAATTGACAAACAACAAATATGCGACGTGTTACTAGCTAATGGATCATTCCCATCAAGTGTATTTACTCCGTCAGGTTTAGCAATAAATGATGGTAAAGATTACACTGACTTAACTAAAGACTTCGGATATGAGCATAATGATGAAAAAGCAGCTGAAGAATGGTCAAAGGCCAAAGAAGAAGTAGGATTTGACACTGTAAATCTTGAAATATTAACATTTGATCAGGATATTTCTGTAAAGATGGCAGAATTCCTTCAAGCTGAAATACAAGAAGCATTAGAGGGAACTACTGTTACAATCAAACAACAACCTTTCAAACAAAAATTAGAGACAGAAAGTAAAGGGGATTTCCAATTATCTGTTGCAGGATGGTCAGCAGATTATCCCGATCCATTAACGTTCTTAGATATAATGATGACTGGAAAGCAATATGCTAAGCAAGTTGGATACGATAGTCCTGAATTTAATAAATTAATCGAAGAAGCAAAACATGCAGCTACAGTAGAAGAATCATGGGCTAAGTATGCAGAAGCTGAAAAACTTATGTTAGAGGATGGCTTTATGGCACCTTTATACCAAAAGAGTATATCTTACTTAGAGCAGCCTTATGTTAAAGATCTTATTCGTCAGCCATGGGGTGCACCATTAGCACTTAAATGGGCAAGTGTAGAGGGTAGAGATAACACTATTAACATGACTAGAGGATCTGATATACCTACAATGGACGTAAGTAAAACTACAAATACAGAGTCTTCTTTAGTAATAACAAATACTATGGAAGGTTTATATAGAATGGATAAAGATAAAAATGTATCTCCAGGTATGGCTACAGAACATACGGTTTCTGAAGATGGATTAACTTGGACATTTAAGCTAAGAAAAGATTCTAAGTGGTCTAATGGCGACCCTGTAACAGCTAAAGACTTCGAATATTCTTGGAAGAGAACTATAAACCCTGAAACAGCTTCTGAATATGCATGGATAATGTACGATATAGTTGGTGCTGAAAAAGCTAACTTAGAAGGTGGAAGCCTTGATGATGTTGGTGTAAAAGCAGTAGATGATCATACTCTAGAAGTTAAGTTAACAAGACCAGTTTCTTATTTCGATAAATTAATGTCATTTACTTCATTCTATCCACAAAATCAAAAAGTTGTTGAAGAGCAAGGTGACAAATATGGAACTACTTTAGAATCTGTAGTTTATAATGGACCATTTACATTAACAACTTGGAAAATGGAAGACCAATATGCTTTAACTAAAAACCCTAACTACTGGGATGCAAGTACAGTTAAGTTAGATAAAGTAAATGTAAAGATTACTAAGGATACTAACACTGATGTTAACTTATACGAAGGTGGAGAAATAGATATGGTTGGATTAAGTGCTGAATTTGTTGAAAAATACAAAGATGATCCAAACTTCAAGACTATGGACGATGCTTCTATATTCTACCTACAAATAAATGGTGGAAAAGACGCATCTAAATAATAATACATAGTATTATTAATTCACAATTATTGAAAAAGCTGATGATTTAATCATCAGCTTTTTTTATGAATAATTATATTTATTTACTGTTTGCTTTTAGGGTATAATTTTATATAGAAGATTAAATTTTGGAGGTGATACTTTGTTTGATATACAAGATCATTTAAAAAAATTACCAGCTGAGCCTGGTGTATATTTAATGAAAGATAAATTTGATAATATAATATATGTTGGGAAAGCTATATCATTGAAAAACAGAGTAAGACAGTATTTCCAATCATCTAAAAATCACTCTTCAAAAGTAAAATCTATGGTTAAGAATATATATAAATTTGAATATATTATAACAGATTCTGAACTAGAAGCATTAATACTTGAGTGTAATTTAATAAAACAGTACAGACCTAAGTACAATGTTTTACTTAGAGATGATAAAACCTACCCTTATATAAAGGTAACTACTAACGAAGATTATCCAAGGGTACTAAAAGTTAGAAGAGTATCAAAAGATAAAGCTAAATATTTTGGACCATATACAAATATATCAGCTGTAAATGATACATTAGAGATTATAAGAAATACCTATCCAATAAGGACGTGCAATATAGATATAGAAAGAGCTATAAAAAATAACATGAGACCTTGCTTGAATATGCATATAAAAAAATGTGTAGGACCGTGTACAGGACAAGTATCAAAAGAAGACTATCATAAAATGGTAGATGAAGTAGTACTATTTTTATCTGGAAAAGAAGAGAAGTTAATAGAAATACTAAAAGAAAAGATGAATAAATGTGCTATGGATTTTAACTTTGAAGATGCAGCTATTTATAGAGATAAGATAAGAAGTTTAGAAGAAATGATACAAAAACAAAAGATAGATGCTTCTACTACAGATTTAAATCAAGATGTAATTGCTATGGCAAGAGCTCATGATGAAGCTTGTGTTCAAGTATTCTTTGTAAGAAATGGTAAGATAGTAGGTAGAGAACATTTCATATTAGAGGGAGTGATGGATAGCCCAAGAGAGGCTATACTAGGATCTTTCGTAAAACAATTTTATATGGAACAAGAATATATACCTAAAGAATTAATAATAGAAGATGAAATAGAAGATAGTTTTATACTAGAAGAATGGCTGTCTACAAAGAAAGGCCAAAAAGTAATAATAAGGGTACCTCAAAAAGGTGAGAAAAAAAATCTTGTAGAAATGGTAAGAAAAAATGCCGTAGAGTATTTAGAAAAATTCTCCGATATGAATAAGCGTAAATATGAAAAAAGCCTAGGTGCATTAGAAGAATTAAGACAGATACTAGGATTAGAACAAGCACCTAAAAGAATTGAATCATTTGATATCTCTAATATACAAGGTGTAGACTCTATTGGATCTATGGTAGTATATACAAATGGAAAAAAAGATAAAAAAGAGTATAGAAGATATAAGATAAAAACTGTAATAGGTCCTAATGATTATGACTCCATGGCAGAAATAGTTGAAAGACGCCTAAAATATGGAGATCTTCCTGATTTAATATTATTAGATGGAGGAAAAGGTCAGGTAAGTGCAGTAAAAAAGGTATTACAAGCGAATAATATAGAAATTCCTCTATGGGGAATGTATAAGGACGATAAACATAGAACAAAGGGGTTAATTTCCCAGGAAAAGGAGATAGAGCTAGATAAAACTTCTAATTTATATAGATTTGTCGCAAGTATACAAGAAGAAGTTCACAACTATGCAATTACTTACCATAGAAGCCTAAGAAATAAAGCTTTGACAAAGTCTGTTTTAGATGATATACAAGGTAT
Source organism: Romboutsia weinsteinii (assembly GCF_002250835.2). Classification (GTDB taxonomy): domain Bacteria; phylum Bacillota; class Clostridia; order Peptostreptococcales; family Peptostreptococcaceae; genus Romboutsia_A; species Romboutsia_A weinsteinii. The sequence continues at coordinate 296 of NZ_NOJY02000070.1, read as the reverse complement.
AGGAGAAAAAAGGAAGAAAGCTTTATTGAGTCACTTTAAAGATATAGATGCTATAAAGAAGGCTACATTTGAAGAATTATTAGAAGTAGAAGGGATGAATAAGGCTTCAGCACAAAGTGTATACAATTTTTTTAGAGAGGGACAGTAAAATATGAGTATAGTAGATAGGGTTTCAATATCAGAATTAATAAGGGAATTAGATTTAGAGGTAGTTTATATGCCTGAGAATACAGATTACTATGTGTATACTCAAGATATAAATAGACCGGGATTACAATTTGCAGGATACTTTGAAC
>NZ_NOJY02000006.1 GCF_002250835.2 Romboutsia weinsteinii | reverse complement strand
TGCATCATTAGGATTTAACTGGGTTGTTCCAGCTATAATAGGAGCAGTATTAGGTGGATTAATAAAAAGCAAGAATAGAAATAGCGTATTAAGTAAGGTAGGTTAATAAAAATTATTAGGATATAGTAGTTAGATTAAATCTAATTATTATATCCTTTTTAATTTAGTAAAATCTACCTATTCTTAATAAAGAGCTCTTTATACTTAAGTGGAGTAGTGTCCATATTTTTCTTAAATATCTTTGAAAAGTAAGATGGAGAAGAAAATCCAACCGAATTGCTTATCTCAGATATAGAATAACTACTCTTTCTAAGTAAATCACAAGCTTGCTTTATTTTATAATTTATTATGTAATCTTGAGGACTAATCATCATATCTTTTTTAAAAATTTTAAAAAAATGACTTCTATCAATATTTAAGTAGTCTGATATGTCAGACACAGATATATTTTTAGTATAATTTTCTTTTATAAATTCTATTGACTTAGAAATATAAACCTTAGAAGGTGGAGAAGAGCTAGTAAATTCACTAGAATGATCATTCATCAATGCTGATAGAAATTGATACAAATATCCTAATCCTTCTAATAAACGATTAGAAGAACAACTCTCATAAATATTTCTAAAATAATCATCTATTTTATTATCTTTTGTATAATTAAACACATAATTATCTTCTGAGAGCCCACACCTACTTAACAACTCTTTAGCTTGTGTGCCATTTATTCCTACCCATCTATAAATCCAAGGATTACCTTCTAAAGGATAGTAGTTATTATCTGTGTTAGGAGGTATAAAAAACCCGTCTCCTTTTTTCAAATGATAGACTTCATCATTCATAAAGAAAAGTCCTTCTCCATCTAAAATATAATGAAGTAAATAATAATCTATTTGCTCGTATTGATAAGGATCACGAGGAGCGCAATGTTCAAAACCGCACTCATATATATATAGTTCACTGCTAGGTTTTAAATCTGTAGAAAATATGCCAAACTTATCCATGTAAATTACCCCCAATAACCTTTGTAATAAAGATTATAAGCAAATAAAATTATGAAGTCAAATAATATAAATGCAACAATAGTACAAATAGTTGCAACATGACTATATTGATTAACTTATTATAAAAGTATATTATATGAATATAAAGAAAACGTTTAACTTTATAAATGCAATATAAAATAAGGAATTTATTAAAGTTATATAACTAAAGTTATTTACTTTATGTTATGCAAAAAAATATATTGCTAGGGAATTATATGTAACAAAACTACAATAAAAAATGAGGAGATTAAAAATGAGCGAAAAAAGGGGAAGTCTTAGTTCGAGCGCATTGATGTTAATGACATTTACAGCAGTATTTTCATTTGGAAACATAATCGATAGTAGTGTAAATATTGGTCTAGCTACAGTACCATCATATTTATTTGGAACAATATTTTATTTCTTCCCATTTGCACTGATGATAGGGGAGTTTGCATCTGCAAATTCAAACTCAGAGTCTGGGATTAACAGTTGGATAAAAACTTCATTGGGAGCAAAATGGGCATTTTTAGGTTCGTGGTCTTATTTCTTTGTTAATTTATTTTTCTTTACGTCATTATTACCAAAAACATTAATATATGCATCGTATGCTTTTGTAGGACGTAATGTATTTGATGGGAAGACAGTTTTAATTTCAATAATATCAATAATATTATTCTGGGGTGTAACAATTATATCGACTAAAGGTGTTAGCTGGATATCTAAAATAACTAGTTTATCAGGGGCAGCAAGAATGGTATTAGGTATAGGATTTATAATTTTATCTTTTGGAGTAATATTTGCTTTAGGTAAAGAACCAGCTCAAGAATTTACAGCACAAACAATGTCACCAAAGTTTGACTGGAAATATTTTATGGTTTTAGCTTGGGTATTACAAGCAGTTGGTGGAGCTGAAAGTATTGGGGTTTACATAAAAGATGTTAAAGGTGGAAACAAGGCATTTATAAAAACAATGTTATTTTCAACGATATTAGTTGGAGCATTATATGCACTAGGAGCAGCAGCTGTTGGTATAGTTGTTCCAGAAGCTACTTTACAAGGGAACTTCTCAAATGGTTTATTTGATTCATTCTTAATATTAGGGTCTCATTATGGAATTGGAAATATAATCACAAATATAGTTGGATTCATAATGTTACTTGCAAGTTTAGGTTCTTTAGTATTATGGACTGCAGCACCAGTTAAGGTTCTGTTCTCTGAAATACCAGAGGGAATATTTGGAGGTAAGGTTGCTAAGACTGATTCTCAAGGAAATCCAGTTAATGCATTATATCTTCAAGCTATGATAGTAACAGTACTTTTAATAATACCAGCTTTAGGAATAGGTTCAGTAGATACACTATTAGAAATACTAATAAACATGACTGCATCAACTTCTTTAATACCAGTATTATTTTTCTTAGTGGGATATATAGTACTAAGAGCTAAAAAAGATACTCAAGTAGAAAGAAGTTTCAAGGTAGGATCGAGAGGTTTTGGGATAGGTATAGGAGTATTATTACTTGCACTATTTACATTCGTATTTATAATATCTTCAGTACCGTCACCAGCAGATATATCTGCATACTTAAATGGAACTTTAGCAGAAGGCTCAGCTAATCCGATATTTGTACTTGTATATAACGTATTAGGACTAGTTATATTTTTAGGATTTGCATTAATATGCTGGAAGAGATATGAGAAAAAAGTAGGTAAAGATGTAGCAAATGAAGTAGCTAATAGCCAAGAAACAAATATAAAAGCTAACTTAGTTACTGAATAATATATATTAATAATACTTTTAAGGAGAGATTGAATTATGAAACTATGGGAAAATATAGCTGTTGATGGAATAAATAGATTAGATGCGAGAACTCATTTCTTGAGTTTTCCATCTAGAGAATTAGCTTTGCTTGGGGAAAATAAATATACTCATAATTTTAAAAACTTAAATGGTAGCTGGAAATTCTTATTTTTAGATGCTCCAGAATACTCACCAGAGGATTTCTTCAAAGAAGAGTTTAATACAGAATCATGGGATAACATAGTAGTTCCTGGAAATTGGCAATTACAAGGTTATGGAAAGATGCACTACTCAGATCTATGGTACAACTTCCCAATAAATCCGCCATATGTTCCAACAGAAAATCCAACTGGAATATATAAGAGAAACTTTACTATAGATAATTCTTGGTTAGGTGAAAAAATAATACTTAAATTTAATGGTATTGATTCATCTTACAATGTATGGATAAATGGAGTAGAAGTAGGATACAGCAAAGGAGCAAGAATACAGGCTGAGTTTGACATAACTGATTTAGTTAGAGTGGGTCAAAATGAGGTTACAGTAAGAGTTTATCAATGGTCTGATGGTACATACTTAGAAGATCAAGATATGTGGTGGTTAAGTGGAATATTTAGAGATGTAGAATTATATACTGAACCAGTTTGTGGAGTAGAAGATATAACAATAGTTACTGATTTAGACGAAAACTACAAAGATGGAACTTTACATGTTGATTTAAAATTCAGAGCTAATGAATCACAAGAAGTTAAATTTGAATTATTAGATTCAAAGAAAAAGGTTGTATTTGAAGAATGCGCTACTGTAAATGATGGAGAATTAAAACTTGCTAAAGAAGTTAATAGTCCATTAAAGTGGAGTGCAGAAGAACCAAATCTATATACATTATTAATATCTGTATATAAAGATGGTGAACTAGTACAAGTAGTACCTCAAAGAGTTGGATTTAGAAAAATAGAGCTTAAAGGAGAAGTATTTACAGTTAACGGAGTTGCAATCAAGTTTAAAGGAGTAAACAGACATGATTACAATCCGAAAAACGGAAGAGTTGTTGCTAGAGAAGAAATGATAAAAGATATACTTCTAATGAAACAACATAATATAAATGCAATAAGAACTGCTCACTATCCAAACTCTCACTACATCTATGACTTATGTGATGAGTATGGTATGTATGTAATAGATGAAACAGATCTTGAGTGTCATGGATTTGAGCTTACAGGAGATTATAAGTGGATAAGTGATGACCCAGCGTGGGAAACTGCTTATGTAAATAGATTAGAAAGAATGATACAAAGAGATAAAAATCATCCATCAATATTAATGTGGTCATTAGGAAATGAATCGGCATTTGGATGCAACTTCAAGGCTATGGCAAAAAAATCTAAAGAAATGGATCCAACAAGACTAGTTCATTACGAAGGAGACTTCAATGTAGATGAATCTGAAGGGCCAGTATCTGAAGTATATAGTACTATGTACACTTGGCTAGAGCATGATAGCAAGTTATTAATGGATACGGTTATAAATGATATTAAGAAGCCTCATATATTATGTGAATACTGTCATGCTATGGGTAATGGACCAGGAAATTTAAGAGAGTATCAAGATTTATTCTATGCTTATGATAAATTACAAGGTGGATTTATATGGGAATGGTTTGATCACGGTATAGAAGCAAAGGGTGAAAATGAAGAAGTATACTACAAATATGGTGGAGACTTTGGAGATGATCCAAGTAATATCAACTTCTGTATAGATGGACTTATAATGCCAGATAGAAGTGTTTCACCAGGACTTTTAGAATATAAAAAGGTAATAGAACCAGCTGAAACTAGTGTTGTTGACTTAGATAAAGGTATAATAAAAGTAATAAACAGATATGATTTTAAGAACTTAAATACATTAGAGTTAGTTTATAATATAAAAGAAGATGAAAAGATAGTAGCAAGTGGAAGAGTTGCTATGCCTTCAATACCAGGAAGAGGAGAGGCAGAGATACAATTACCATATTCTCTAGACTTTACAACTACTCCAGGTGCTGACTACTATTTAAATATTTCTTATGTATTAAAAGAAGCTTGTGATTGGGCAGAGGCAGGACATGAATTAGCTACTGCACAATTTGAGTTACCAGTAGTTACTGAAAAAATAAAAGTAACTCCAAAAGTAAACTTAGAAGTAATAAAAGAACACTGTAAGTTAACTGCTAAAGGTGAAAATTTCAATGTAGTATTTGACTTAGTAAGAGGAAATATAGTAGAAATAACTAGAGATGACTATAAGTTAGTAGAAGAAGGTCCGAGGTTAAACTTCTGGAGAGCTCCTATAGACAATGATATGTATGTAGTAGAAGACTATAAGAAAAAGTATTTTATGCACTTAATGCATGAAGTAGTACAAAATATTTCGTATGAAGTAGCTGAAAATATGCTTACATTTAAGGTAGAAACAGTAAATGGAACTACAAACTCTGCATGGCACTACAAATCAACTTATGAATATAAGGTATTAGGTTCAGGAGATATATTAGTAAATGTATCTGGTATTCCATCAGGAAGAATAGATACTGCACCAGAAATGTTACCTAGAATAGGACTAACACTTAAAGTAAATAAAGATCTTGAGAATGTAAAGTATAAAGGTAGAGGTCCAGGAGAATCTTATGCAGATACTAAAGAAGCTAATTTATTTGGAGTATTTGAAAACAACATAGATGGATTATTTACTAACTATGTAAAACCTCAAGAAAACGGTAATAGAAGTGATTGCTCATGGGTTAGACTTAGTGATGATAGAGGTATGTCAATAATGGCAGTAGCTAATGATAAACTAGACTTTAGTGCATCTTATTATGAAGATACAGATTTAGAATATGCAAAGCATACTGTAGACTTAGTTAAGAGAGATTATATAGTATTTAATATAGACTACAAGCAAAATGGAGTTGGAACGAACTCTTGTGGACAATGGCAGTTAGATAAATACAGATGTAAGTTTGAAGAGTTTAATTTAGGATTTAAATTTAGCATTTACAATAATAAAGAAATATCTGATTTAGCCGTAGCTAGAGAAGAATTAGTTTTAGAAAATGTTAAAGAAGAAGAGTTAGTATTAGCATAGTAATATATTTTAAAAAGTCTGATTTGGTAGAAATTAATCTATCGAATCAGGCTTTTTGATTTTATTTTAGATTTATAGATAAAATCTATATACAACCAATCAGATATATATTTTTTGAATTTTAATTATATGTAAATTAATGGTAAAATAATCAAGGAAAACGAATATTGTAACAAGAAGGGGACTTAAGAGGGATTATGAAAAAAATTACAGCATTAATGTTAGCTTTATGCTTACTTGTTGGAACAGTAGGGTGTTCATCAACAGGAAATTCAGAATCAGGGGGAACTGATTCGGAAAACACAGAAAAATTTAAGGTAGGTATAGTAACACCTACACTGTCAGTTAGTGAAGATGAGTTTAGAGGAGCAACAAATATGGTAGATAAATACCCAGACAATGTTGTTCATGTAACTCTTCCAGAAAACTTTAATACAGAAATAGAAACTGCAATAAGCCAAATAGTAAGCTTAGCAGATGATGAAGATATGAAAGCTATAGTAGTAGTATCAGGTCAATCTGGACTTTTACCAGCACTTCAACAAGTAAAAGAAAAAAGATCAGATATTATAACTATGACTGCTCCAATATGGGATGATCCAGATATGATGAGCGAGTATATAGATGTTAATTTAGATGCAAACTGGGCAAAAAGAGGGGAAACTATAGTAAAGCTTGCAAAAAAAATGGGATCAAAGACTTTCATTCATTACTCTTTCCCAACGCATTTATCTAAAGAAAGTGTTGCAAAAAGAAGAGATATGATGAAGGAAACATGTGAAAAAGAGGGGATAGAGTTTGTTGAAGTAATAACTCCAGATCCTCAAACAGGTCAGGGGCCAGCGGCTATGCAACAATTCTTATCAGAAGATATTCCGAGACAAATAGAAAAGTATGGACCAGAAACTAACATATTTGGATCAAACTGTGGAATGTATGAGGTAATATTAAGTAAGGCGCTAGAATTAAAATATACAGTTGCAGAGCAATGTTGCCCAACTCCAACTCAAGCTTATCCTACAGTGATGAATTTAGAAATAGACGAAGAAGATTCTCAAAACTTTGATAAAATAAATGAAATGATAAGCGAAAAAGCTAAGGAAGCTGATATGTCAGGAAGACTAGGTGGATGGCCAATGCCTATGACAGTGTTCTTACCAGAGTTTGCTGTAGAACTTGCAATGGAGATGGTGAGCAAGGATTTAAATAAAGAGGATGTATGTACTTCTGAGTATTTACAAAAATTTGCTCAAGATAAATATGGTATAGCTGTAGAATTTGAAAAGTTAAAAGATGAAACAGATAACTACCAACTTATGATAATGGAACAAATAGTATACTAAGAAAAGTATATTAAATAATTAAGTAACCCCAGTCTATTTAGCTGGGGTTATTTTGAAATATATGGGGGAGATAGATATGATAAAGACAATAAACTTGAGCAAAAAGTTTTCTGGCATATATGCACTTAAAGATATAAATTTTCATCTTAGGAAAGGGGAGGTTCATGGCATAGTAGGAGCAAATGGTTCTGGAAAAAGTACTTTTTTAAATATTTTATTTCAAGATTTAAATATACATAAGACTGGTGGTTATGAAGGCGATATTATTTATGAGGGGACTAAGTTAAAAATAAATAATACAAGAGAAGCTATGGAACTGGGTATTGGTAAGGTATATCAAGAATTTGCGCTTATTAATAGTATGGATATAGCCTCTAATATAAAGATAAATAGTCCAAATATAATCAGTACTACTTCAGTTTTAGGGGATAATCTTTCTTACATAAATAAAAAAGAAAATGAAAAAGAAGCTCAAGATATAATATCAGAGTTTAGGTTAAATATAGATGCAAAGACTTATGTGGAAGGACTTATGGTAAATACTAAGCAATTTATAGAGATTGCTAGAGAAGTAAGTAATAAAAACTTAAAGGTACTATTATTAGATGAGCCAACAGCCTCTTTAAACAAAGAAGATGTTGATATTTTTATTAATATTATTGAGAAGCTAAAAAAGAATGGAGTATCCATAATATTTATATCTCATAGACTTGATGAAATAACGCATCTTTGTGATAGAGTAAGTGTATTTAGAGATGGTGAGATAGTAGCAAAATATTCAAAAGAAGAATTTGACGTGGAGCAAATAGCTATTGATATGATAGGTAAAAAAGTAAATAAAGCTTTAAATATACATAGAGATAATAAAAATACTAATCAAGAAGATATATTAAGATTTGATAACGTCGCTATATTAGATGGAAATCACAATATAAAAGATATTAACCTGTCTATAAAGAGAGGGGAGATACTTGGTATAACAAGTTTAGCTGGTCATGGACATACATCTTTATCCTACTCCATAATGGGGTTATTAGAAACTAATGGAGATATAATTTATAGAAATAAGAAATTAAATATAAAAAGACCAGATAAGACTATAGAACAAGGGATAGTTATGATCCCGGATGAGAGAAAAGAAAGGGGAATACTATTAGATAGTAGTGTTAGAGAAAATATTATATTTACATCTTGCTATAGTAAAAATAACTTTTTAAAAATTAAAAGACTTAAGGGGTTATCTTTATTGGACTTTGCGAAGATAAAGAATCAGGTAAATTATAGTATAAAAGAGTTTAACATAAAGTGTAGTTCACCTAAGCAAAAACTAAGAGAACTTAGTGGAGGCAATCAACAAAAGATTTGTATAGCAAGAGCGGTATTAACTTATCCAGATATTCTATTTATAAATGAGCCTACTAGAGGGATTGATATTTACTCAAAAGAGATAATCTTAGACTCGCTTCTTAAAATAAACAAAGCAAATGAAACAACAATAATATTAGCATCTAGTGAAATAGATGAACTAAAAAGGGTTTGTGATAGGATAATTGTAATGTACGAAGGTTCGATATTTGATATTTTATCTCCTTATGAAAGTAATGAAGTATTCAGTTTGGCAATTTCGGGTAAAAGGAGGAATTACAATGAGAAAAATTAAAGCACCTCAAATTATAGTCATGATATATCTAGCAATTATGCTAGTTTTTATAACTAAGCTAAATATATCTATGACTTCTATATTAAATGAATCATTGATTAAATTCGGTATGAATTCAGTACTAGTACTATCATTAATTCCTATGCTTAGATGCGGAGTTGGTATGAACTTTGGTATGTCTATTGGAGTCTGTGCAGGATTAGTTGGTATGTGTGTATCTTTAGAGTATAAAATGAGTGGAATAAGTGGGTTTGTAGTAGCAATAATAGTAGCAATAGTAGTAGGTTGTTTATTTGGATATTTATATTCGTTGATACTAAACAAGTTAAAAGGTAAAGAAGAAATAATAGGAATGTTTTGTGGTTATGGGTTTGTGTTTATAATGAATATATTTTGGAGTATAGCACCTTTCAAAAATAGACAGATGCTATACCCAATTGGAGGACAAGGGTTAAGACCCAAGATAGGTATTAACGAGGCTTATGGAAAAATACTAGATGATATGATGCAAATCAAAGTAGGTAATATAGTAATACCTATGGGATTATTATTGTTTGTAGCTATAATTTGTATATTAATTAAGATATATTTTAATACAAAAACAGGTTTTACTATGAAGGTAATTGCAGAGAATGAAAAATTTGCTTATTTGTCTGGGGTAAATATAAATAAATATAGAACTATAGCTATTATTTTTTCTACTGTAATTGCAGCAGTAGGTATTTGTGTATATAGTCAGAGTTATGGATTTGTTCAACTTTATGACTCACCATTAGGATTTTCGTTCCCAGCAGTGTCAGCAATTTTAATAGGTGGAGCTACTCGCAAGGAAACTAGTATATTAAATGCAGTGCTAGGGACTTATTTATTCCAAACTACATACTTACTATCTGTACCTATAGCCAATGCTCTTTTAATGCCAGAGCTTTCAGAAACTCTAAGAATGATAATAACTAATGGAATAATACTTTATGCATTTGTATGCGAAGGAGGAGAAATGGGACTATGGAAAAAGCAAAAAAGTTTATCGTAAAGAACTTTGTACCAATAACCTTCTTAGTATTATGCTTGTTAGGAATAATGTTATCAAACGTAAGTGTTAATTTTTTAGGTGCAGAGCTTTATAAAAGGGTAATGAGAAATACAATTATGATGTTAGCATTATTAGTACCAATTATGGCTGGTATGGGGATAAATTTCTCTATAGTTATAGGAGCGCTTTGCTCACAGTTTGCAACAGTTATAATAATTGATAGGAAGATTGAAGGTATTACTGGATTTATAGCTGTTATAATCATTAGTTTAATTATGGCATATATATGCGGAAATATAATAGGCTATATATTAAATAGATCAAAAGGAAGAGAAATGATAACTAGTTTAGTGATTGGATTACTTGGAACTAGTATTTATAATTTAATATTCATGGCAGGGTATGGAACTATAATAACTCCAAATAATGATAAAATAATGTTGTCTTCTGGAATTGGAGTTCAGAGTATGATTGATTTAAAACCTATGAAGGCTATTATACTAGAGTATCCACTTATACCTATAGTATTTATTATACTAGTAACTTTGATTATAAAGTATATTGTGGGAACTAAGTTAGGCTCTAAACTAAAAGCAGTAGGAAGTAATATGCAAAATGCATACTCACTTGGAATAGATGTAGATAAATCTAGAAAGCAAGCAATTATAATTTCTACAATGATAGCATCAGTAGGTCACTTGATGTTTATATTTGATATAGGTAGTCTAAATGTTTATACAGGACACTTAAATGTAGATGTATTTGCCTGTGCAGCTCTTTTAGCAGGTGGAGCAACTTTAAATAAGGCTAATCTGAAAAATGTATTTGTTGGTGTAGTATTGTTTCATACATTATTTATAGTATCTCCTTTGGCAGGAAAGGCTCTATTTGAAAATGCAGCTATAGGAGAGTATTTTAGAAGTTTTATTGCTTACTCAACAATAGTTTTTTCGTTAATGATAAACATACATAACGAAAAGAAAGAGAAAATTTACACTCAACAAGTCCATTTGCAATAGTAGATTATAATAAATATTAAGGTTAACTAGATTTTAATGAATATAGATTAAACGAAATAGAATAATATTTGAATAAAAAACAAAAGTTTTTAATAAAAATAGTAAGGAAATATTTTCCTCAAATAAAATTAAAGTAATAGTCACAAAAAAACAATTAGATGAATATAATTTCTATAAACTGCAATAATAAATTAAACTTGATTAAATATGAATATGATATATGTTAGTTGACGTATTTTAATTGATGGTTTATTATTACTATTAAGAATTTACAGAAAACAAAGACTGTGAAGGGAAGAGTAAGTATAGAAGGTAGCTATAGCGAGCTGGTGGTGGTGAAAGTCCAGTGTGAGATCTATATTGAAAAACATCCCAGAGTTACTAACCGAAATCCTAAGGAGAGTAGACTTAGTCGGAGCCAATCCGTTATCAAATTGGAAGTATATATACGTATACTAAGAGTTGAGTTTGAGTTAATCAAACTAATTTGGGTGGTACCGCGGAAGAATAGCCTTTCGTCCCTATTGTAGGGATGAAGGGCTTTTTTATATTTTAGGATAATATTTAAGTGAAAATTAATACAAAGAGGAGTGGTTTAAATGTGTTTAGTAATACCGAAACAATATGAAAGTAGTCTAGGGATAATAGAAACTCAACAAGCGATAAAAGATTTAAAGGACTTTTTTGAAAATAGATTAGGAGATATATTAAAACTTACTAGAGTATCATCACCTTTATTTGTACTACCAGAGACAGGAATGAATGATAACCTAAATGGTGTTGAGTCACCTGTAAGTTTTGAAATACCATATATGAGAAAAAATGCAGAAATAGTTCACTCTCTGGCTAAGTGGAAGAGAATGGCACTTAAGAAGTATGATTTCTCAGTAGGAAGAGGTATATACACAGATATGAATGCCATAAGGAAAGACGAAGAATTAGATAATATTCATTCAATATATGTAGATCAATGGGACTGGGAGCTTATATTAAATAAGGAAGATAGAACTATCGACACATTGAAAAAAACTGTAAAAGCTTTATATAAAGTGTTCAAAGAAACCGAAGAACATGTACATGAAATTTACCCAGAGATAAAATGTTTTTTACCGGAGGAAATAACTTTTATAACTTCTCAAGAATTGCTAGATAGATATCCAGGTTTAACTCCAAAAGAGAGAGAAGATGAGATAACTAGAGAAAAAGGTGCAGTATTTTTAATGCAAATAGGTAAAGACTTAAGTACTGGAGAAAAGCATGATGGAAGAAGCCCTGATTATGATGACTGGGAGTTAAATGGAGATATATTATTCTATAATCCAGTACTAGATAGCGCTATAGAATTATCTTCAATGGGAATAAGAGTAGATGAAGAAAGTTTAGAGAGACAATTAAAGTTAGCTCACTGTGAAGATAGAAAAGAGTTAGAATATCATAAAGCCTTATTAAATGGAGAGTTACCATACACTATAGGTGGAGGAATTGGTCAATCTAGAATATGTATGTACTTCTTAAATAAAGCTCATATAGGAGAGGTACAAGTAGGAATATGGCCTGAAGAAATGATAAATGAGTGTAAGACAGCTGGAGTACACTTATTATAAGAAATTAACTTCAAACATGTTTATCAAATCAATCATATGAGTTATAATATATGCTAACCACTTATAAATAAATATGATTAGGGGGATAAATATGAAGAATCTAATGAAGATAATAGATATACTTTTGGACTTACTTAAGAGAGTCTTGGTAAGATTTAAAGATGCTAAGTTTGGATTGCTTTTTATCATAAATATATTTAAAATACCTGATTTTATAACAGATAAAAGAGTAAATATACTTAGTAAGTTTAAGTTAATATTTTCTCTAGCTGTAGCTTTGATTTACACAATGTCTGGTATTGATTTTATACCAGAAATGATAACTGGAGTATTTGGATTTATAGATGATATATTTATAATACTGTGGAGTTTGGGTATTGTAAATGAAGAAATAGAAAAATATAAAAAGATGGTAAGAGAAAATGAAGACCCAAATATTATAGAAAATGTAAACTTTAAAATTAATGATGATAAAGAAGAGTAATGTAAAAATGCTCTTCTTTTTAATTTTTATGTCAATTAATTGAAAAATATGAAAAACAGGAAAAGCATTGCAAAAATAATGGAAATTTATTACACTTAGAGAGTGTTAAAAATCTGACACAAAAACTTACAGCAAAGGGAGAATATTTATGAAAAAGAAAATTGGATTAGTTCCAAAACTTATTATGGGTATCATAGCCGGTATATTAATCGGGAGTTTCGCACCAAAGCTTTTAGTAGAAGTTTTAGTAACAGCAAGTACTTTATTCTCAGCTTTCTTAAAATTCGTTATACCATTTATAATCATAGGATTTGTAACTGCAGGTATAGCTGATTTAGCTACAGGAGCTGGAAAATTATTAGGGGTAACAACAGGAATAGCTTACGGTTCTACAGTTGTAGCTGGACTTATTGCGTTTACAGTTGCATCAACAATATTCCCATCTTTTATAGATCCAAGTGTTGCAAATAGCATAGGAGATCCAGAAGCGGGGATGTTATCAGCAATATTTACAATACCATTAAGTCCAATGGTTGACGTAACAGCTGCAATCGTATTTGCATTTACAATGGGTCTTGGTATATCAGCATTAAGAAACAATGGAAAAGGGGAAACATTATTCAGCATATTCCAAGAATTCCAAGAAATAGTTACGAAAACGTTGTCAACAATAATAATACCTTTACTACCTGTTTACATAGCGGGAACATTTGCTAACATAACGTATGCGGGACAAGTATGGGAGATATTAAATGTATTTTGGAGAGTTTACTTAGTAGTAATACCTCTACACTTAATATTCATAGCAGTTCAATTTACAGCTGCAGGAGCAGTTACAGGTAAAAATCCACTTAAATTATTAAAGAACCAAATACCAGGTTACTTAACAGCTGTAGGTACTCAATCTTCAGCAGCTACTATACCAGTTAACGTTGAATGTGCTAAAAACAATGGTGTAAGTAAGCAAATAAGAGAATTCTGTGTACCTTTATGTGCGACTATTCACTTATCTGGAAGTATAATATCAGTTACATCTTTTGCTGTAGCAGTACTTATGATGAACGGTATGGATTATAGCATAGGAACTATATTACCATTCATATTAATGCTAGGAATAGCAATGGTAGCAGCACCAGGAGCACCTGGTGGAGCAATAATGAGTGCACTTCCATTCTTACCAATGGTAGGTATACCATCTGATGGTGGTCTTGCAAGTTTAATGATAGCTCTATACTTAACTCAAGATAGTTTCGGTACAGCTGCAAACGTATCTGGTGACAATGCAATAGCTTTAGTTGTAGATCATTTAAACAAAAAATGGAGTAAAAAAGAAAATAAAAAAGCAGCTTAGGTTTAAGTTGATTTAAATATAATAATCCTATGAAATCTTAGAAAATAATTCTAAGTTTCATAGGATTTTTTATGTATTACTATAATATTTCTTTTAAGTGCTTAAGCAGTAGCCTATTTTCTGATGGTTTTAAAATACATACTCTAAAGAAATATTCATCAAGTCCATCAAAAGAAGCACAATCCCTGATAATAATTTTATTAGGGATTAGATTTTCACGAAGTTCTTTAGCTGTTATTTTTTTAGATTTTATTTCGCAAAGTATGAAGTTTCCATTACTTTGATATACTTTAACACCATTTAATGTACTAAGCTCATTGATTAAAAAATCTCTTTCAGATAGAATAACATCTACACTGTGAGAGATGAAGCTTTTATCACTAAACATGATTTCTCCCATAGAAGCTGCGATAGTATTTATATTCCATAAGTCTAAATTAGAATTTATACTTTCCCTAATATCTTCATTTCCAATAAGACCATATCCAAGCCTAATACCTGGCGTAGAGAAAAACTTAGAAGTTCCTCTAATCACGAATAAGTTTTTATGGCTATCGACTAAATTAGTAGAAGAATAAATATCCGTATCTGTAAACTCTATATAGGTTTCATCTATCATTACAAAACCTGTAGTGTTTTTTAAGATATCTTCTATTTGAGTCTTAGAAAAGGTAAATCCAGTTGGATTACTAGGATTACAAATAATTATTAAGTCATAGTTATCTTTATTTATTGTAGATATAAGTTCATTAGGCTCTATTATAAAATCATCTTCACTTCGTGCAAAATACTTAGTAATGCTACAATTTATTTTTTTTAGTTCTTTTTCATACTCAGAATAAGCAGGAGAAAGAAGTAATGTTTTTGAGGGATTTATAGTTTTGATAAATGATGAAATAAGCTCAGTAGCACCACTTCCAAGTACTATATTTTCTGCCAAACACTTACAATAGTTAGATATAGACTTCTTTAAATTTATGTAATCTGGGTCTGGATACATAGACACCATGTCAATATTGTTTATAACGTATTCCTTTGCAAGGTTAGAAGTTCCAAAAGGGTTTATATTAGAGCTAAAGTCCATAAATTCATCTTTTGAAAATCCATATTTGCTAGATAACCCGTATAAATTAGCTCCATGATTAATACTCATAAAAGCACCTCCGAAAAATTAAAGTATAATTATCATACATACAAGTAAATTATAATACAAAGAAATATATAATTCAAATTACGAATTATAAAATAAAAAACAACAAAAATATTCCTATTTATATACAGAATATGATATAATGTATGAGTATAATATACGGGAAAATTGGAGGAGCTAAAATGTTCAAAGTTACAGAAGTATTGTTATCAGAAGAGCAAATAAAAGCTAAGGTATATGAATTAGCTAAGCAAATAGAAAAAGATTTTCAAGGTGAAGAATTATTAGTAGTAGGTATACTAAAAGGTGCTAGTGTATTTGTTGCAGATTTAATAAGAAATATAGACTTAGATGTAAATATAGACTTTATGAGTGTTTCAAGTTATGGAAACTCAACTGAATCTTCAGGGACTGTAAGAATAATAAAAGATTTAGATGTTGATATAGAAGGTAAAAATGTTTTAATAGTTGAAGATATAATAGATTCAGGATTAACTTTAAGCAACCTAGTTGCAGCGTTACAAACTAGAAATCCTAAGTCATTAACATTATGTACTTTACTAGATAAGCCACAAAGAAGAACAGCTGATATGCATGTTGACTATGTAGGATTCGTTATAGAAGATAAGTTCATAGTTGGATACGGTATAGACTGGGCTGAAAAATATAGAAACTTACCTTATATAGGTGTAGTTGGAGAGTAATTATTTTTAAAAGCTACTTTGAATTTTCAAGGTAGCTTTTATTTTTTTGTAATAAGCCATAAGAATTTAGCAATAGGAATTATATTTAATTTTATGAATAAGCTTAAATATACAATTTAAAAATATCACATTTAAGATAGTGGATTATATATTAGATATTAGAGATATAATCAAGTTTATTAATCAACAAATAAAATTAAAGGTGGTTTTATTATGCATATAAGCTCGTATCAAAAGATGTATAAGTTTATGAGTGATTACTTAATAAATAGAATGAATGAAGAGCTAAAGGTTGTAGACATAGGAAGTCAAGATGTTCAAAATTACTATGGAACATATAAGCCTATGATGGTAAATACAAAGTGGGAATATATCGGTTGCGACATGGTAGCGGGCAAAAATGTAGATGTAGTTTTAGAAGATGTTTACGATTGGAAGGAACTAGAGTCAAATTTTGCAGATGTAGTTATATCAGGTCAGGCATTTGAACATATTGAGTACTTCTGGGTTACAATTATGGAAATAAGTAGGATATTAAAAGAAGATGGTTTGTGCTGTATAATAGCTCCATCTAGTGGACCAGAGCATAGGTATCCAGTAGATTGCTGGCGTTATTATCCAGATGGATTTAGAGCGCTTGCTAAATTTGCGGGATTAAAGGTGTTAGAAGTATACACAGAATGGGAGGAACATGACTATCCAGATGGCGGTGGAATGTACAAAGACAGTGTACTAATTTGTCAAAAGGCAAAGCTTAAAGAGTCTGAAAAGATTAAATTAGATAAAAAGATTGAATTAGTAAAAACATTAGTAAGAGATTATGAGATAAATATATAAAAATATAAAATAGATTATCATATAAATACTGATAATCTATTTTTATGCATTAGATTTCTAATTATATTTTAAAAATAGTAGTATTTAATAAAATACTTAGAAAAGTTAAGAAAATACTGAAATACCAAAATATCTATATATTGAATAATTCTATATATTTATACAGAAAATTTAGGTATAATTGCATAAGAGATTATTATATATAGGCTAAAAAAGGAGGGTATATGATGGATATTCAACTTAGTATATTACAGTTTTTTCAAAGTATGAGATCGCCGCTACTAAATGTAATGTTTTTAGTTTTTACTATAAGTACAGAGACACCAGTAGTAGTCTTATTTACGGTTATGATGTATTGGTGTATAAATAAAAAATATGGTCAGAGAATTTTGTTTGCATTAGTTGGAAACATAACTTTAAATACAGGAATAAAAGAATTTGTAAAAGCACCTAGACCTATTGGTACAAAAGATTTGGAGTCTCTAAGGGTTTCTACTGCAACTGGATACTCATTCCCTAGTGGTCACACTCAGACTGGGACAAGTTTCTGGGTGAGTTTAATGAGTATTTTTAAGGTTAATTGGCTTTACATATTAGGTACAATAATGATTTTAGGTGTGGGAATATCTAGACTATACCTAGTTGTTCACTGGCCAATAGATGTACTATTTGGATGGATCTTTGGGATAATATTTACTCTTTTACTTGGCAAGGTTTTTGATTACGTAGATAAAGAAAAAAATTATTCGATTTTACTGTTTATTTTAATTCTATTTGGAGTTATTGCATTCTTTTTAAATAGTATTGATTACATGAAAATGTTTGGGCTTTTCACAGGATTTGTATTAGGATATATAGTTGAAGATAAATTTGTTGATTTTTCCACAGAAGATAAGACTAAAGGTAGAATTAACTTTGGTAGTAGGACTACTAAGAGAAGCAATAGAATGGCTATAAATATATACAGATTTATAGTTGGAATTATTACCTTAGGATTAGTATATATAGGACTAAAATATTTAAAAGAGGCTATTATGCCATATATAGTACTTGATAATATGAATTTAGTAAATATGATTATGGATTATATTAGATATGCATTAGTAGTATTTTATGGAGTGGCAGGAGCACCTGCATTATTTAAAATACTTAGATTAAATTAATTATTAATAAAAATAGATTTACTTGGAAGGGTGATTATTTGAAAAAAGTAGTAATAATAGGAGCAGGAGCAGCAGGCATGATGGCTGCATCTGTAGCAGCAGATAGAGGTTTTGATGTAACTCTTCTTGAGAAGCAACACAGAGTAGGAAGAAAAATCTTAATAACTGGAAAAGGTAGATGTAACATTACTAGCGACTGTGAAATAGAGGAATTAATAGAAAATGTACCTAAGAATGGTAAATTCTTATATAGCGCATTTTATACTTTTACAAATACTGATGTTATAGATATGTTTAATAAATTAGGTGTAAAAACCAAGACAGAAAGAGGGAAGAGAGTTTTCCCTGAAAGTGATAAGGCGCATGATATTGCAAATGCATTAGAGAAACAAATTAAGAATAAAAAAGTAAAGATAATGTTAAACACAAAAGTAGAAAAAATAGTGGCTAAAAATAATAAAATAGAAAAAGTAATTTTATCAGATAAAAAGGAAATAAAATGTGACTCTGTAATAGTAGCAACGGGAGGGCTTAGCTATCCTCTTACGGGTTCTACAGGAGATGGATACAAGTTTGCAAAAGAGCTTGGACATACAGTAACAGATATAAAACCATCTCTAATAGGTATAGAAGTGCAAGAAGACTTTGTTAGGGACTTAGAAAAACTATCACTAAGAAATGTTTCTATATCTGTATTAAACAGTAAAAACAAAAAAGTCTATGATGATTTTGGTGAAATGGAATTTACTAAGTATGGATTAGATGGTCCAATAATTAAATCTGCAAGTTGTAGAATGAAGGATACTACAAAGGAGAATTATAAGATTGTAGTAGATTTAAAACCTGCTTTAGATGAAGAAAAACTAGATAAAAGAGTTCAAAAAGATTTTCAAAAATATACAAATAAGAAGTTTGAAAAAGCACTAGATGATTTATTACCTCAAAAGCTTATACCTGTTATTTTAGATTTAAGCGAAATACCAAGAGAGACTTTAGTTCATCAAATATCTAGAGAGCAAAGAAAGAATTTAGTTAATTTGCTTAAGAACTTTACGTTCACAGTGAAAAGATATAGACCTATTGAAGAAGCGATAATTACTTCTGGAGGAATTAAGGTAAGTGAAATAAATGCAAGTACAATGGAATCTAAGTTAGTAGAAGGATTATTTTTTGCTGGAGAAGTAATAGATGTAGATGCATATACTGGAGGGTTCAATCTTCAAATAGCATTTTCTACTGCATATTTAGCTGGTGAAAACTGTTAAATAGAATATTGATTTAAAAGGAACCATGTGGAATAAATTACCTAGGATTAAAAAAATATAAGTTCATATACTATAATCAGCAACACAATTACTTATAAAGGATGGTAATCGACATGGCAAACAACAATAACAACAAAACAGTAGTACCTGGAGCAAAACAAGCTTTAAACCAAATGAAATTAGAAATAGCTAATGAACTTGGAATGAGCAATTACCAACAAGCTGACAAAGGTAATCTTACAGCTAGAGAAAATGGTTATGTAGGTGGATACATGACTAAGAAACTAGTTGAAATGGCTGAGCAACAAATGTCAGGAAAACAACAATAATAAATAATAATTAGATGTTTATAACAGTAGATACAGTGAAAGGCCTATCTTTAATTAGATAGGCTTTTTACATTTTATAAGTTAGTGATAATAAAATTTTTATTAATGGACAAAATAGACAATGAAGATAAGTACATAAAAGGAGGACTATTATGTCTACAGTAAATTTTGAAGAAATAAAAACTAAATTTATAAACAGTGATTTAGATGAAAAAATAAGAATCTATACAAGTACAGAAGGGTTATCAGTTGAACAATTTAGAGAACTATTAAAATATTACCCTATACAATATTTATCAAAGTTAGAAAAGGCACTTGGATAGAAATAATAAAAAAAGAAGTCAATTGACTTCTTTTTTTTGTAAAAAATTTTATAGTTATGTAATTTTACTGTAATGTATTTTTGTGTACGTAGTTATATACTCTTTCGTTACCAAGGTCTATAGAACCTGTAGTTATATACTGAGTAATATTATCTACGTCTATAGCTGTAAGATATTGATAAGGTATTAATAAATTATATCCACTGGACTCAAGTAAATTTTTAAACTGAATTTTTTGTGGTATTGTTGGCTTATTATTAGTAGTAGTATCAATTCTTTTTTTCTTTGATTTTGACAGGCTTTCATTTTGAATTCCTATTAAGGTATCTATATAACTTATATAAGACACTTTAAAGTCCTCATCAGCTAGAAGCTTATTATCTAAGATATCACTAATAGAGTCATCAGATAAGATGTTATCTGCGAATTTATCTGCCGTTAACTTTCCTGTAGTGATTCCTTTTTGGTATTTTCTTAGAACCTTTTTAGTGTAGCTGTAAATTTTACTGCGTGTTTCTAGGTCAAGTTGTTCAATTAGCAATGTAAAACACTCCTTTTATGATAATATAAGAAAATTTCATCATTTTTAGTATTGACAAGTATAAAAAATATTATAATTGTAAAAATTACAAATAAATGTAAAATATATTTGGAGTTGATGAAATGATAAATGGAATTATTAAATTGTTCTATAGCGAAGTGGTAAAAACTAAGATGAAATCAATGTCATCTGGAGGTTATGATTTAAGAAATGGTGGAAAAGAAATCAGAAATATAACATTAAAAATAGATAGTTTATTTTTTAAAGTATTAAAATTATTTATTGGATTTTCGTTACTTATTATAGCTTTTAATATAAATATAATACTAGGTATAGGCACTTTTTTAGTAGAATTCACATATTTAATTTATAAGAAAAATTTAGAATCAGAAATTAAAGAAAAGATTGATGATATAAAGAACAATATAGAAATAACTACGGATAATTTTGTTAGTGAAAGTGACAAAACAAAAATAAATGCCCTAATATCATTGCTTATAATCGGTATTTTAACTCGATTTAACGTAATAATAATAGTAAGCTTTATAGTGGTTTTTATATTTACTATAAAAGACATATATAGTAATATAAAATAATAACTAGATAATTTTTAACGGGGGGAGAAGATGACATATGGGCAATACTAGCTACAAAATGAGTAACTTAGTAGAGATATCTACCATGGTAACTGAGTCCTCGGACTTTTTCAGCATAAAAGATAAAATAATAGAAAAAATGCTTGAAGTAGTTCACCCAACTAAGGCATGCGTAAATTTATTTTATAAGAATAATTATCAATATGCCTATTTAGTATGTTCTGAGACTTTAGAAGCTATACCACAGTTATTCCCTATAATGCAACCTAGAGGGGTTAAGATTGACTTCAATACATATCCCAAATATATACATGAAGCGGTTAAAGAAAAAAAAATAATTTATGTAGATAATATATTTGAAGATGAAAGAGCTGATGATGAGCGTGAATTAGCAGCAGAAGAAGGATATGTTGGACGTATTGTATATCCACTAATAACTAACAATACAGTGGTTGGATTTATGACTTGTTTTTTAACGGAGACGGATAAGCTAACAGAAACAGACATAGATTTTATATCGTCAGTAGCATCTCTTATAAGTTTATCGATAGATATAACAACCAAAAATAACAATATGAATTTATTAGTACACAAATTAAGAGGATCAATAAGTTCTATAAATGAAGCAACAAAAAAACTTTATATGAATAAAAATATTAATGAATTCTTAGATCATCTAAGTGAACAAGCTTGCAGTATTACAAGTAGTAAAGAAGCTGTAATAATGATAAATGAGAATGATAATAGTAATAGAATGTTTAGTTCTTATAATCATGGTGAAAAAAATTATATCAATACATATACTGCCATGAGTAAAATCATAGAGAAGGAAGATATGGGTGGATATGAAAATAATATAAATGCCCACATAGAAGCAGGGGTAAATATAGATAGCTATATTTACTATAAGCTTAAAGATAAGAATAAGATAATAGGAATTATTGTATGTGTTAACGGAGAAAACTACACAGAGGATGATTTGAATATATTAAGCATATTAGCCAAACAAGTTTCTGTAGGTATGCAACTGTATGAATATAACTCTGTTGAGGTAAAACATAGATTACTAGCAAATGAATTAAATATTTTAAATAAACAGCAAAAGCTTATTATGGATGAAAGTAAGATGGATTGTAATGAGCAAAAAGAATTGTACTTCTACCATAGACCAGCAAGAGTAGTAGGGGGGGACTTCTACTATGCTATGAGAGTTGATGAAGAAAATATAGTGTATATAGTAGCTGACGTAATGGGACATGGTATAGTTTCAAATTATGTTGTTGCCATGATAAAAGGTGCATTTAAGGTGCTTGCTCATCAATATAAAACATCTGAAGAAATAATGACAAACTTAAATAAGATGCTTTATGATGAGTTTGATAAAATGGGAGTGTTTACAACTTGTTTAATAAGTGTGGTAAATACTAAAAATAACACTATTACAGTATCAAATGCAGGTCACTATAGTCCTATAATGATTAGAAAAGATGGCTCAGCAGTTCAAGATCTAAAATGTGTAAAAGGAATACCCTTAGGAATACTAGAAGATGCAGAGTACGTAAATAATATACATGATATAGCTGACTATCCTATGGTTTGTATGTATACTGATGGAGTATTAGAAATAAAAAATGTACAAAAAGAAGAGTATGGAATCTCAAGGTTACAAGAGTTCTTACAAAATAACTTTGAATATGATAGAGAGAAGATAGTAGAAAATCTAAAGGATAACTTAAAGAAGTTTGCAAATATAGATAGTTACGATGATGATATACTTGTGGTTATGTTAAAGGATAAGTAAGGAGCATATATGAAATCAGAAAATCCGGAAGTTTTAATAATAAATGCAAGCCCTAGAAAAGGACAGAGTTGTTTTAACATCGCTAACAATATATCAGATGCATTGGATTTAAACAATATATCCAATAAAGTATTTAACATTTATGATATGGAAATAGAGTATTGTATAGCATGTGGCTTCTGTGATAAAACAGGATACTGTAAATATAATGATGATATGAAGCCTATGTATGATATGTTTGATAAGTCAAAGGGGTGCATAGTTATAAGCCCTGTTCACTTTGATTGTATCTCAGCAAAGATGAAGACCGTTGTAGATAGAACGCAAGCGATTTATGCGAGTAAATATATTCTCAATAAATCATCTATAGATAGAAGTAAGAAACGAATCGGAATGTACATTGCTGTTGGTGGTAGTACGCAATATGAAAGCCAGTTCATGGGTGGAGATATTGTTATGGACTTCTTTTTTAAGAGTATAAATAGTAAATTAAAGTATAATCTAAGGCTAAATAGCACGGATAGTTTATCATACAATGAAAATAATGAATTTAAAGAGATGCTTGATGAAAATATAGATAATTATATAAAAGATATAAAATCAATTTAATATAATGATATGAAAAGGAATTACTAAAGTATAATACTTGGTGGTTCCTTTTTTACTTATTTAGGTATTGATAGTTAGATAAAATTTATTTTAGTTGTTAATAACGTTTCTTTTGTTTAAATTTCCCATAAACAAAGAAAATTGGCTATAATAACATGTATATAGATTTTGAGTAGAAATAGATAACAAATTAGGAGGTAATCATGCTTAGATATTTAACAAGTGGAGAATCGCATGGAAAAAGTCTTATATCCATATTAGACGGAGTACCAGCTAATATAGAACTAAATATAGAGGAAATAAATTTGGAATTAAAAAAGCGCCAAAGTGGATATGGTCGTGGTGGAAGAATGAAAATAGAGCAAGATAAGATAAATATATTAGGAGGGGTAAGAGGTAAAAAGACCTTAGGAGCACCTATTTCTATTGAAATAGTAAATAAAGATTATGAGAATTGGACTAAATATATGAACCCTATGGAAGATGCTGACTTTGAAACTAGAAAGGTTAGTAATGTTAGACCAGGACATGCTGATTTAGTTGGGTGCTTAAAGTACGATTTCGAAGATGCTAGAAATGTACTTGAGAGATCTAGTGCAAGAGAAACTGCAAGTAGAGTTGCAGTAGGTGCTATATGTAAGCAAATCTTAAAAAACTTTGAAATTGACTTAACATCTCATGTAGTTCAAATAGGAGAACATAAAGAAACTAATTATTATGACTTTGACTACATAAAAAGCAATGTGGATAGCAGTGAAGTAAGGTGTGTAGATAAAACCCTAGAAGAACAAATAATAGCTACAATAGATAAGACTAGGGCTAATGGAGACACTATAGGTGGAGTAGTAGAAGTAAGAGTAAAAAATGTTATACCAGGGCTTGGTTCATACACTCACTTTGATAAAAAAATAGATGGACAGCTTGCAATGCACCTTATGGGTACTCAGGCCATAAAAGGTGTAGAGATTGGAATTGGATTTGATGTAGCAAAAACTAGTGGATCATCTGTAATGGATGAGATAAGTTATGATGATGAGAAAGGAATACGTAGAGTTACAAATCGCTTAGGTGGTATAGAAGGTGGAATGACTACTGGGGAAGAAATAATAATAAGGTGTGCTATGAAGCCGATACCAACACTTTATAAACCTTTAAATTCAATAGATGTAAATACACTAAAGCCTTATCAAGCAAGTATAGAAAGATCTGACTGCTGTGCTGTACCAGCATGTAGTGTAGTCTGTGAAAATGTAGTAGCATTTGTTATTTGTAAATATTTCTTAGAAAAAATAGGTGGAGATAACTTACAAGATTTAAAATCAAATTATGAATCTTATCTAAAAAGGCTAGGTGATCGTGGATGGAAAAGATAGAAAATAAAGTTTGCAATATAGCTATAGACCGAAGTTACAAATTTTTTGAAGAAGCAATGATATTAGCAAATTGTAAATCTAATGAAAATACTACACAAGATAAAGATGTTAACTCAATATACGATTCGGTTCTGGTAATAACAGATCAAAATGTATATAACCATCAACTTAATAAATTTATTGATAAATTAAAAGTAAAAACCATATATGAATACATTATTCCTGCAGGAGAAGATTCGAAATCTCTAGGAGTATATGAAGAAATAATTAATTATTGTATAAGAATAAATTTATCTAGAAAGTCTGTGATAATAGCTCTTGGTGGAGGGGTAGTAGGAGATTTAGCAGGATTTGTAGCGTCTACATACATGAGAGGTGTTGATATAGTGCAAGTTCCAACTACTCTTTTAGCACAAGTAGATTCGTCAATAGGTGGAAAAACAGGGATAAGCATAGGGAATTTTAAAAATATAGTAGGAAGTTTTTATCAGCCAAAGCTTGTATATATAAATGTAGGAGCTTTAGAGAGTTTACCTATAGAAGAATTTGAAACAGGTATGAGTGAAGTAATAAAGTATAGCCTAATATATGACTATGAATTTTTAGACTATCTAATAGAAAATAGTGAAGATATAATGGAAAGAAAAACAGAAAGCTTATACTATATAGTTAAGAAGTGCGCAAGCATAAAAGCTTATGTTGTAGATGAAGATGAAAAAGAAGGTGGGCTTAGAAAGATACTAAACTTTGGACATACATTTGGTCATGGAGTAGAAAAGTTATGTAAAATAAGTCATGGTCATGCAGTAAGTATTGGTATGAATATGGCGTTTAGGTTATCTCTACAGCAAAATATAATTGAACAGGGATATTACGATAAATTTATAACTGTGTGTGAAAAATATAATCTTCCAATAGAATTTGAAGATGCAGATGAAAAAGAAGTGCTAGAGATTATGAAGAGTGATAAGAAAAATAGCTTTGGAAAGATACACTTAGTTTTACCTGTAGGACAAGGTAAGGTTGAAGTAGTAAATAATATAGATGAAGAAATAATATTAGATATAGTAAAGAGGTGTAAATATGCTTAGAGGGAGCTTTGAACTTATAGGGGATAAATCAATATCACATAGATCCATTATGTTTTCGTCAATAGCAAAGGGAAACAATAAAATAAGTAACTTTTTAATGGGAGAAGATTGCTTAAGTACGATTTCTTGTTTTAGAAAAATGGGTGTAGATATAGATATAGTAGGAAAAGATGTTTTTGTAAAAGGTAATGGACTTAGGGGGCTAAAAGCTCCGACAGATATACTTGATGTTGGAAACTCAGGTACAACTATAAGGCTTATAATGGGTATACTTGCAGGTAACAACTTTGATGCAACATTGATAGGAGATGAATCAATAGGAAAAAGACCTATGAAAAGAGTAGTAGATCCGCTTAGACTTATGGGGTGCAAAATAGAAGGTAATGATGATGGAAACTATACTCCAATAAAAATCTATGGGGGGAATTTACACAATATAGATTACAAGATGCAAGTAGCTTCGGCTCAAGTAAAATCAGCATTAATACTAGCTAGCTTATATGCAGATGGAAAATCAATAATTAATGAAAAGGTAAAAAGTAGAAATCACACAGAGATAATGCTTAAGTCTTTTGGAGCAGATATACAAGTTGATGATTTAAAAATAAAAATAAATCCTGTAGAAGAGTTATTTAGTCAAGATATATATGTTCCAGGAGATATATCTTCAGCAGCATTTATAATTGTTGGAGCGCTTATTACTAAAGGTTCAGAAGTAATTATAAAAAATGTTGGATTAAATGAAACGAGAACAGGAATACTAGATGTAGTAAAGAGCATGAATGGAAATATTGAAATAATAAATCAAAGACTAGTAAGTGGAGAGAAAGTAGGAGATTTATTAGTAAAATATAGCGCAAATTTAACTGCAACTACAATAGACAAAGAAATAATACCAAGACTAATAGATGAGATACCTATAATAGCTGTACTAGCTACTCAAGCAGAAGGAACTACTATTATAAAAGATGCAAAAGAGTTAAAAGTAAAAGAAAGCAATCGAATTAAATCTGTAGTAGACAATCTAAAGAAGATGGGAGCTAATATAGAAGAACTAGAAGATGGTATGGTCATTACTGGTAAAAGTAAGTTAGATGGTGCTTATATTGAAACATTTAAAGATCACAGAATAGCTATGGCATTCTCAATAGCTAATTTAATTTGTGAGAATAAAGTTAAATTAGATGATACAAAATGTATTGATATTTCTTTTCCAGGATACTTTGATTTATTGAAACAATTATTAAAATAAACAATACTATTTGATTTTAGCATGAAAATTATGTATAATTGTATTGAAAAGTAACTAAATTTTGTATTTTGTATACAAAGTTAATAATAGGAGGAAATTTTAATGAAATTACCAATAGCGTTATCTAACAGACACGTTCACTTAAGCCAAGCAGACATAGAAGCTTTATTCGGTGCTGGACATGAGTTAACTCACTTTAAGCCATTATCTCAACCTGGTCAATTTGCATGTGATGAAAAAATTGACTTAGTAGGACCTAAAGGAACTATAAAAGGTGTTAGAGTTTTAGGACCAGCAAGACCATCTACACAAGTAGAAATATCTTTAGCTGATGGATTTGCATTAGGAGTAAAAGCTCCAGTAAGACAATCTGGTGACGTAGCAGGAAGTCCTGGCGTTAAATTAGTAGGACCAGCTGGTGAAGTTGAATTAGCAGAAGGTGTTATAGTTGCTTCTAGACACATACATATGAGCTTAGAAGATGCTGCTAACTTCGGTGTAGAAGATAAGCAAATAGTAAGCGTTAGAACTTTTGGACCAAGAGCTGTTGTGTTCGAAAACGTATTAGTAAGAGCTAACGAAGCTTTCGCTTTAGAAATGCACGTTGATGTTGAAGAAGGAAACGCTGCAGGAGTTAAAAATGGAGAAGAAGTTGAATTAATAAAATAATTAGTGTATCTAATTTTAATATTAATTATAATTTCAAAACCTTAATATATTAAAAGGTATGTGCATTGCACATGCCTTTTTCGTATTTTTGTAAGTAAAAAATGCTTTATAATATAATTTTTAAAAAAATTATATTATAAAGCATTTTATGTTTATCTTTTTTCTTTTGGACTTAAATAGTCAATTCCGTAGCTGTACATCTGCTCTAGTAGAGGTAACATTTTTTCGCCCATTTCACTTAGACTATATTCCACCTTAGGAGGAACTACAGGATATACTTTTCTATTTATTAGGCCATCTTCTTCAAGACTTCTTAATTGATTTGTTAACATTTTTTGAGTAACATCTGGTAACTTTCTTTTAATTTCACTAAATCTTAAACAACCACCACTTAAATACCATAGTATTAATATCTTCCACTTTCCAGAAACTAATTTATGTACTAAAACCATGGGGCAAGTTCTATACTTAACACATCGCTCGTTCATATGACATTTATTATGGGATATCATAACTTTATCCATTGTACACACCTCACATTAAAGGACCACTAAATTATAAAAATATACTTAAATCGACTTTTTTTATTATACCATAAAAGTAATTATTGGATAAATATATATATATAGGAATACGTTGTCTTAAGAAAGTTAAGTATAATAAATATTTGCTTTAAATATAAAAATATACAGTATCTTTTTTGATACTATATATATAAAAAGTGCCTACTTGTTAAAAAAAAAGACATTATATATTATAAGGGTGTATACAAGATTCAACAATAAGAAAATAAAAAATGCCCAAACTATGAATTTTAAATGCTATCAAGGAAAAAATAAACCGGATAATTAAATTATGTTAGAAATAATATAAATATTATTACTATTTAATTAGCTCTAATTAGGCATTTAAATAGTTTCTTCTATGTGATAAGATATTCATGGAATAAAATGTAACTATGACAATTAAAGGAGAACAATTATGAACAACAAGATAGCTAACATGATCGACCATACTATATTAAAGGCATTTACAACTAAAGAAGAAGTTGTGAAGATATGTAGTGAAGCAAAAGAACACGGATTTTTTTCAGTATGTATAAACCCAACTCATATACAATTAGCAAAAAAAGAATTAGAAGGATCAGATGTAAAAGTTTGTACAGTTATAGGATTCCCTCTAGGAGCTAATACGCCAGAAGTGAAGGCATTTGAAACTAAAGATGCTATAGCTAAAGGTGCAGATGAAGTAGATATGGTAATAAATATAGGTGCTTTAAAAGATAAAAACTATGATTTAGTATTTGAAGATATAAAAGCTGTAGTAGATGCAGCAGATAAAAAAGCTTTAGTTAAAGTAATAATAGAAACTTGTTATTTAACTGATGAAGAAAAAATAAAAGCATGTGAAGTAGCAGTAAAAGCGGGAACTGATTATGTAAAAACTTCTACAGGATTTGGTACAGGTGGATCAACTCCAGCTGACATAAAGATTATGAGAGATACTGTAGGAAGTGAAATAGGAGTTAAAGCTTCTGGTGGAGTAAGATGTGAAAAAGATGCAATAGCTGTTATCGAAGCTGGAGCAAGTAGAATAGGTGCAAGTGCATCAATAGCTATAGCTAATGGTTCAGATGAAGCTGGTAGCGGATATTAAGAAATAATCATACTCATAAAAGTGTATAATTCGACATTTCAGTTTAGAATGAGAATTAATGGGTATATATTATGTTAAGGATAGAAAAAATATTTAATATATTTTAGTTCTTTCAACAAAAAACTTAAATATATTATTAATTTCAAAATATAAGAAGGTTTTTTTCCTATTACTGTAGAAGTGTTGTAAAGATAGTGTGTCTTTTGTACACACAAATATTTATTGCACTTTAGATAATCAGTATGATTGGAGCAATATATAAGGAGGATACATAATTATGGCTAAATTTATGAAAACACTTGACGGAAATACAGCTGCTGCACACGTTTCGTATGCATTTACAGACGTAGCTGCTATATTCCCAATAACTCCATCTTCAACAATGGCTGAAGTAGTGGATGAATGGGCTGCTCAAGGAAGAAAAAACATATTTGGACAACAAGTTAGTGTTGTAGAAATGCAATCAGAAGCAGGAGCGGCAGGAACATTCCACGGTTCTTTACAAGCAGGAGCTTTAACTACTACATTCACTGCATCACAAGGTTTATTATTAATGATACCAAACATGTACAAAACAGCAGGTGAATTATTACCAGGAGTATTCCACGTAAGTGCGCGTGCTTTAGCTGCACAAGCTTTATCAATATTCGGAGATCACCAAGACGTTATGGCAGCTAGACAAACTGGATGTGTAATGTTAGCATCAGGATCTGTTCAAGAAGTTGCTGATATATCTCCTGTTGCGCATTTAGCTGCAATAGAAGGTAGATTACCATTTATAAACTTCTTCGATGGATTTAGAACATCTCACGAAATACAAAAAGTTGAATTATTAGAAAATGAAGATTATGCAAGTCTATTAAACATGGATGCTGTAAAAGAATTCAGAAATAGAGCATTATCTCCAAACCACCCAGTAACTAGAGGTACTGCACAAAACCCAGATGTATACTTCCAAACTAGAGAAGCTTCAAACAAATACTATGATGATATCGTAGGAATAGTTGAAAAATACATGAACAAAATGGGAGAATTAACAGGAAGACACCATGGATTATTTGATTACTACGGAGCAGAAGATGCTAAGTATGTATTAATAGCTATGGGATCTGTAACTGAGACTATAGAAGAAACAATAGATGCTTTAAATGCTAAAGGAGAGAAATATGGTTTAGTTAAAGTTCACTTATACAGACCATTCTCAAATGAACATTTATTAAAAGCAATACCAGCAACAGCTGAAAGAATATGCGTACTTGATAGAACAAAAGAACCAGGTGCTAATGGTGAGCCATTATACTTAGATGTACGTTCTGCATTCTATGATGAAGAAAAAACACCAATGATAATAGGTGGAAGATACGGATTAGGATCAAAAGATACTACTCCAACAGAAATAAAAGCTGTACTTGACAACTTAGTTTCTGAAAATCCTAAAAACAGATTTACAGTTGGTATAGAAGATGACGTAACTCATACTTCATTAAAATACAATGATACATTAAAAGTATCTGCACCAGGAACAGTAAGATGTAAGTTCTGGGGATTAGGATCTGACGGTACAGTTGGAGCTAACAAGCAAGCTGTTAAAATCATAGGAGATCATACAGAGAAATATGTTCAAGCTTACTTTGACTATGACTCTAAGAAATCTGGTGGGGTAACTATGTCTCACTTAAGATTCGGAGACGAGCCAATAAGAGCTACTTACTTAATAGATGAAGCTGACTATATAGCTTGTCACAACCAATCTTATGTTCATCAATATGATTTATTAAAAGGACTTAAGAAAGGTGGTACATTCGTACTTAATACTATATGGGATGCTCAAGGTTTAGAGGAAAACTTACCTCCTAAGTTAAAGCAATTTATAGCTAACAATGATGTTAAGTTCTACACTGTAAATGCTACTAAGATAGCTTCTGAAATAGGACTTGGAAACAGAATAAACATGATAATGCAATCTGCATTCTTTAAGTTAGCTAACATAATACCAGTAGAGCAAGCTGTAGAATACTTAAAAGATTCTATAAACAAAGCTTACGGTAAAAAAGGTGAAAAGATAGTAAATATGAACTATCAAGCTGTTGAAAAGGGAATAGACTCATTAGTATCAGTAGAAGTTCCAGCATCTTGGTCAGGAGCAACTACAGAACATGAACACCAAACTGATGAACCAGACTTCATCAAAAACATACTAAGACCAATAACTGCACAAGAAGGTAATAGCTTACCAATAAGTACATTTATGGGATTAGAAGATGGTACTATGCCTCATGGTACAGCTGCTTACGAAAAACGTGGTATAGCAGTAAATGTTCCAGAATGGGTATTAGAAAACTGTATCCAATGTAACCAATGTTCATTCATATGTCCTCATTCTTGTATAAGACCAGTACTTGTTAGTGAAGAAGAAGCAAACAATGCACCAGAAGCATTCAACACTAAGAAAGCTATGGGTAAAGGATTAGAAGGATTACAATATAGAATACAAGTAAGTCCACTTGACTGTACAGGATGTGGAAACTGTGCTGACATATGTCCAGCTAAAGAAAAAGCTTTAGTTATGAAGCCTCTTGGTACTCAAGATGTAGAAGTTGATAACTGGGCATTCGCAGCAGATACAGAGAAGGTTGCTCCTAAAGGAGATGTTATGGCTCCTACAACAGTTAAAGGAAGTCAATTTAGACAACCATTACATGAGTTCTCAGGTGCTTGTGCTGGATGTGGTGAAACTGCATATATCAAAAATATTACTCAATTATTCGGAGATAGAATGATGATAGCGAATGCTACTGGATGTTCTTCAATCTGGGGTGGTTCTTATCCATCAGCTCCATACACAACTAACCATGAAGGTAAAGGTCCAGCTTGGGCAAACTCATTATTCGAAGACAATGCTGAATTCGGATATGGTATGTATATAGCTGTTAAGCAATTAAGAGCAAAAATAGCTCAAAATATGGAAGAGTTATTAACTATGAACATTTGTGATGAATCTAGAGAAGCATTTACTGCTTGGTTAGATGCTAAAGAAGGTGGAGATGCTTCTAAAGTTGCAAGTGCTAAAGTTGAAGTTGTATTAGCTAACGCTCACAATATAGAAGATGAAGCTATAAAAACATTAGTAGCTGAAATAGATGAAAGAAAAGATTATCTAGTTAATAGATCTCAATGGATCCTTGGTGGAGACGGTTGGGCATATGACATCGGTTACGGTGGATTAGACCACGTTTTAGGATCAGGAGAAAATGTAAACGTACTTGTATTTGATACTGAGATCTACTCAAATACAGGAGGTCAAGCATCTAAATCTACTCCAGTTGCTGCAATGGCTAAGTTCGCTGCTGCAGGTAAGAGAACTAGAAAGAAAGATTTAGGTATGATGGCTATGTCTTATGGAAATGTATACGTAGCTCAAGTTGCTATGGGTGCTGATAAGAACCAATTCATGAAGGCTGTAGTAGAAGCTGAAAAGTTTGATGGACCATCATTAATAATAGCTTACTCTCCATGTATATCTCACGGATTAAAAGAAGGTATGGGACGTAGTGTAGCTAATGAAGATCAAGCTGTTAAAGCTGGATACTGGCATTTATATAGACACAACCCAGAGTTAAAAGCTCAAGGTAAGAATCCATTTACATTAGATTCTAAAGCACCAACTCAAAGCTTCAGAGAATTCTTAACTAAACAAGTAAGATACTCTGCAATAGCTAAGCAATTCCCAGACGTAGCTGAAGAGTTATTCACTAAGGCTGAGGAAGATGCTAATGATAGATACCTAAGCTATAAGAGATTAGCTGAAGTAGATACTTTAGTATTACAATAATATTAAATAGATATATATGAAAAGGGATGCATAAGCATCCCTTTTTTTGATATAAGGTAAATATTGTTTTGAAATGGCTAGTTTGAATGATTTGACGATAAGTTACTTAATTAAAAAACTTAACAAATGTTTATTGAATCTTAACAAATGTTTATTGAATCTTAACAAATGCTTATAAATGAAAAGTATTTTGGTAAAAATTGTGATATATTATTAATAGGTAATAAACTATAACATCTGAGGATATAGGTAGATAATTTAAACTGAAATGTAATACTAAGTTATCAAATTAAGGTTTTATATATAGATGTTAGAACATAATTAGTAAACTAGTAGGGGAGAGTTAAATGACATCAAAACATGTATTTAAATATAAACTAGTAGTACAGGCAACAGTGATAGTTTTTATTCTGAGTTTAATAGGAGCAATATTTTTTATAGAGATAAAGGGGACTTTATCTCAGCAAACAATGCAAAATATTACTCAAATAACGTCATATATATCTGAAAACATAGATAAAAGTATTGAAAATAGCTTAGGCGAAATAGAAATATTATCAAACTATATAAGCGTGTACAATAATAGAAATAAAGAAAAAATACATAGTATAATAGAAAAACAGTTAGACAATAAAAATAGTTTGGTTAAGAATATACATTTTGTAAATAAGCAGGGGCAAGTATTATCTAAAAATAGTACTAATAATGTATCAAATGAAGAGTACTTTAAAAATGCTATCTTAGGAAAAACATATGTATCAAAACCTGTAAAAAGTGATGTAGATGGATTACATTATATAACATACTCGAAACCATTATACCAAGAAGAAAATATTATAGGTATGGTATTTGGAAGTAACACTATAGAAGATATAACTAATAAAATTAACTTAGAAATATATAGTGATAGAGGAAATTTAGTTATAATTGATAATGAGGGTAATGTAATTCTATCTTATGACGAAGACATTATGAATAAAAATTTATTAAAAGTAACATCATCAGGTGATCCTAGCAATAAAAGAATAAAAGATGATATAAAAAGATATGCAGATCATGGATTAGAAAAAATCTACATTGATAATGAGTATAGATATGTAGGTTACAGTAGAATAAAAACAAGCAAGGGATGGTATGTTGTCACATCTATTCCCGCTAAAGATTTTTTATACAATGCAAATAATATAGATAAGATTATTAAAATATCAATAATACTGGTTATATCGATAGGAGTAATTATACATTTATACATATCTAGGATAAAAAAAATTAACCAAAGAAAGCTAGAAAAATTGGCATTTGAAGACCATTTAACGGGAATAAATAACTATAAGCGATTTTTAATAGAAGCTAAAGATTTTATTATAAGAAGTAATATATCTAAATATGCAATTATAAGTTTTGATATAGATAGATTTAAAATAATCAATGATGTACATGGATACCATACTGGAGATGAAATATTAAAGGCAATAGCAGATAATATAAGGAATCATATGGGAGAAAATACAGTCTATGGAAAGTTTTCAAATGACTTATTTGGAATAATGCTATGCTTAGATAATGATGAAAAAGATATATTAAGGATAGTAAAGCTTATTAATAATGAGATAGCTAATGTTGAGTTTGAGGATAAGAAAATTAATATAAAAGCATCTATAGGTATTTATTTTATTGAAGATGAAAATATAGATATTAAAAGATTTATTGATAATGCAAACTTAGCAAGGACAAAAGCAAAAATAATTCAAAATCAAAATTACTATGTTTTTGATACGGAGCTAAAGCAATGTCATCATAGCCTAATAAAGATAGAACAGGATATAGCTACAGGTATTAAAAACAATGAGTTCTCAGTGTATTATCAGGCAAAGTTTAATATTGATGGAAGTAAAATAGTTGGAGCAGAAGCTCTAATTAGGTGGAATCACACTGATATGGGAATGATAAGCCCATGTAAGTTTATACCTATAGCTGAAAAGAGCGGAGATATTAACTTAATTGGAAGATGGGTATTTGAACATGTCTGTAAGAAATTAAGTGAGTGGAAGCATAATAGTTATGATTTAGTTCCGATATCTATAAACTTATCCAGAGTAGAACTATATCAACCTGATTTAAGACAGTTTTTACAAAACACAGTTGAGAAGTATGGTGTAGATTCTAAATTAATAGAAATTGAAATCACGGAAACTACTGCACTTAATGATGTAGATTTTATAAATAGAAAGATTAAAGATATAAAATCCCTAGGCATAGCAATATCTATGGATGATTTTGGAACGGGTAATTCTACTCTTAGTAATTTAAAGTTAGTAGACATTGATATTTTAAAAATAGATAGAACTCTTGTATCAGATATAGAAAATGATTTGAAGAGTAAAGAAATGGTAGCTACTATAATTGAGCTATCAAAAAAACTTGGATTAGAAGTTGTATGTGAGGGTGTAGAGAATCTTGAACAAGTACAAATATTAAAGCATACGAAGTGTGATATTATACAAGGATTTGTTTTTGCAAGGCCTGTAGATAGCTTGGAGTTTGAGCATATGATAAAAAATAAATAATAAACTAAAATGTCTAGGTAAGATAATATTTTTATTATTTTACCTAGTTTTTTATTAATAAGAATTTTCTGGGAAAAAGCTTTCAAAATCTCCTTGACACACGTAAAAGATTATAATAAAATTAAGTATATAGTTTAATAGATCGGATTGTTACTGATAATGCAGGCAATACCTAAGTTGAGATAGACGGAAGCGTTGTATCTTGATTTAGGTGTTTTTTATTTGCTAAAGTATATCATGGGGGGGTGAGCATTAGCTATGATCATTGAAAGAATTTATAATAATAATGTTGTACTAGCTTTAGATGAGGATAGTCAGAAAGAATTAATACTCACTGGATGTGGAATTGGATTTAAGAAAAAACCAGGTCAACAAGTAGATGAAAGTAAGATAGAAAAGAAGTTTGTTACTCAAGATGAAGGTTTCAGAAATAAAATTGGAAAATTAGCAAGTCAAATAGATGAAAGTATATTTAATGCGAGTTCTCATATTATAGAGTATGCTGAAAAAAAATTAGGAACTGAGCTTTATGAATATATATATGTATCTTTAACAGACCATATAGCATTTGCACTTAAAAGGCAAAAAGAAAATATAAGCATAAAAAATGATCTACTTTATGAAATAAGAAGAATTCACAAGAAAGAATTTGAGATTGGAAAATGGGCGCTGGATTATATAAATGATGAATTTGATATTGATTTTCCTGAAGATGAAGCTGGATTTATAGCTATGCATATAGTAAATGCTAATTATCGAGAAGATACTAAAGATTCATTTTTAATGACAAAGATAGTTAAAGAAGTGTTAGATATAATTAGATATTATTTTTCAGTGAATTTTAAGCAAGATGATATCAACTACGATAGGTTAATTACTCATTTAAAGTTCTTTGCTAAAAGACTTGTAAAAAAAGAAGAAGCAGAGGATAAGAAAAATGATTTAATAGAAATAGTAAAAATAAAATATGAAGATCACTATAAATGCTCATGTAAGATTAAGCAATTTATAGAAAAAACATATAATTACCATGTTACAGAAGATGAATTACTATATCTTACATTGCATATTAACAGGGTAATATCGGTTATAAACTTTAAATAAAATTACATATTAACAATTTAAAACGAATATGCATTCTAAATGCTCATAGTAAGTTTTTAGAGATAAGATTGTTACTGGTTATGCAGGCGAGACTTAGATCTATAAAAATATATTAAATAGGATTGATAATAATTGCAGTTATATTAATAATATCTGTAATTTTTGCAAAACCTTTATTTAGTATATTATTTTATAGATTTGAGTCTTTTTTCATATAAAGAAATTATAAAATTAAATTTAAAAGGAGAAAAAGGTATGAAAAAACTATTTGGTGTTTTACAAAAAATAGGAAAATCACTAATGTTACCAGTTGCTATACTTCCAGCAGCGGGTTTACTTTTAGGGATAGGTAATGCATTAGGAAGTGAGGCACTTCTAGCTCAACTTCCAGGTCTAGCAAGTGGAATACTGCCATTAATTGCTAGTATAATGGAAGGTTGTGGTCAAATTATATTTGATAACTTACCGTTATTATTTGCAGTTGGTGTAGCAGTTGGTTTAACTGAAGGTGAAGGTGTTGCAGGTCTTGCAGCTATAGTTGGTTTCCTTGTAATGAATAAGGCTATGGGGATTATGGGTGGAGTAACACCTGAGATGACAAACAGCCCAATGTATGCAAGTGTAGTTGGGATACCATCGATTCAAACTGGAGTATTTGGTGGGATTATCATAGGTATAATAGCAGCAAATCTTTATAAGAAATTCTATAAAATTGAGCTACCTCAGTACTTAGGATTCTTTGCAGGTAAGAGATTTGTGCCAATAGCAACAGCAACCGTGGCATTATTACTAGGTATTTTATTAACGTTTATATGGCCTCCTATACAACAGGCTTTATTTGATTTCTCTAAAGTAGTTATAGATGCTAACTTAACAGTTGCAGCATTCTTGTTTGGATTAATAGAAAGAGCGCTAATACCATTTGGTTTACATCATGCATTTTATAATCCATTCTGGTATCAATTTGGTGAATATGTAAATAATGCTGGAGACCTTGTAATGGGTGATCAAAGTATATGGTTTGCACAACTTAAAGATGGTGTAGCATTTACAGCTGGTACATTTATGACTGGTAAATTCCCATTCATGATGTTTGGTCTTCCGGCAGCGGCACTTGCTATGGTACACGAATCAAAGCCTGAGAAGAAAAAGTATGTTGCAGGTATAATGGCATCAGCAGCATTAACATCATTCTTAACAGGTATAACTGAGCCAATAGAATTTGCATTTTTATTTGTGGCACCAGTATTATTTGCTGTACACTGTGTATTTGCAGGTTTATCATTTATGATGATGCAGATATTAAATGTTAAAATAGGTCTTACATTCTCTGGAGGACTGATAGATTTCATACTATTTGGAGTAATACCAAATAGAACACCATGGTATCTAGCAATAGTTGTTGGACTTGTATTTGCAGCAATCTACTACTTCGGATTTAGATTTATGATAAGAAAGTTCAACCTAAAGACTCCTGGTAGAGAAGATGAAGAAGAGGGTAGTGAAATTACTAACTCAGTATTAGGAAATAGTGAGCTAGCATTTGGAATACTTGAGGCCTTAGGAAATAAAGAAAACTTAAAGAGTCTGGATGCTTGTATAACTAGACTTAGAGTACAAGTTGAAGACATAGATAAGGTAGATAAAAATGAATTAAAAGCATTAGGAGCAGCAGGTGTGATGGTTGTAGGAAATAATATACAAGCTATATTTGGACCTAAATCTGATACTCTGAAATCTGAAATAAATGAAATTATAGCAGGTAAAGTTGTAGCTAAAAAAGTAATTAAAGAAGAAATTAAATCTGAAATAAAGGCTGATTCAAAACAAGAAACATCTACATTTACTGATGACAAGATAATTTCATTAACTAATGGTGAGATATTAGACTTATCCCAAGTGCCGGATGAAGTTTTTTCAAGTAAATTAATGGGAGATGGATTTGCGATAAAATCTCATGATGGGAGAATATATTCTCCAGTAGATGGTACTATAGGAGTAATATTCCCAACTAAGCATGCTATAATAATAGAATCTACAGACGGTAGAGAGGTACTTATACATTTAGGTATAGAAACTGTTAAGTTAGATGGTAATGGATTTGATATGTTTGTAGAAGTTGGACAAAAAGTTAAAGCTGGAGATAAGTTAGTTGATATGGATATAAATTATATTGAAAAAAATGCTACATCAACAATAAGTCCGGTAATATTCACTAACTTAGGTGAACATGAAGCTGTTAATATTAAAACAGGTGCAGTAAAAGCTAAAGAAGAAAATAGAATAAGTATAGTAAGTAAATAATACAAAAATACCAACTCTAATACGGGTTGGTATTTTTGTTAATATCGACAAGAAATTGCAAAAAATATCGAAAAGATTACAATTTTATAACAAGGTGTAGAAAATCTAAATTTCATGCTATAATAAAATAGTTAAAGATTTAAAT
Source organism: Romboutsia weinsteinii (assembly GCF_002250835.2). Classification (GTDB taxonomy): domain Bacteria; phylum Bacillota; class Clostridia; order Peptostreptococcales; family Peptostreptococcaceae; genus Romboutsia_A; species Romboutsia_A weinsteinii. The sequence continues at coordinate 116,120 of NZ_NOJY02000006.1, read as the reverse complement.
ATGTTTTGAATATTTAAATACCATAAAGAAATTTAGTGGTATTTTTAATAATTAAGCTTTAAAGTAGGAGGGAATATATTATGTGCGGACACGTATCGATATACTATAAGACGGCAAAATCTCAATTAGACAGAGAAAGAGCGATAGAAAACGCAAACAAAGAAATATACCACAGAGGGCCAGATGATGTGGGATACTATCACAATGAAAGAGTAAGTTTTGGTTTTAGAAGACTAAGCATAATTGACATAGAAAGTGGTCACCAACCATTTGAAAAGCAAGACAAAGTAATGATATTCAATGGAGAAATATACAACCACGAAGAAATAAGAAAAGAATTAGAAGAACTAGGACATACGTTTACTACTAACTCTGATACAGAAGTTCTTTTAACATCTTACATAGAGATGAAAGAAAAATGTGTTAATAAGTTAAGAGGAATGTATGCATTTTTAGTGTGGGATGAAGAAAAGCAATGTGTATTCGGAGCTAGAGATATATTTGGTATAAAGCCTTTATACTACACTGAGACTGAAGAATTCATAGCATTTGCATCAGAATACAAGTCTTTAGTAGGATTACTGGATGAAAGAAAAGTAGATAAAGAAAGCTTACAACAATACTTATCATTCCAGTCAACTAACAATGAAAGCACTATGATAAATGATATTAAAAAAATATTACCTGGTCATTCTTTCACAATAAAAGATAACAAAATGACTATAGAAAAATACTATGATATAGACTACAAGCCAAATGGCAAAGTAACAAAAGAAGATATATACAATACGCTTTTAAACTCAGTAGAAAAGCATTTAATATCTGATGTAGAAGTGGGTACATTCTTATCTGGAGGTATAGATTCATCAATACTTGCTACTTTAGCATCTAAAATAAACCCTAAGATAAAATCATTCTCTGTAGGATTTGGTATAGATGGATACAACGAAGTAGATGTAGCTAAGAAGACTGCTGATGCATTAGGAATAGAAAACATACAAGTAAGAGTAAGCCAAGATGATTACATTAATGCTTTACCAGAAGTAGTTCGTCTTTTAGATGATCCATTAGCAGATCCATCAGCTCTTGGAATATACTTCTTATCAAAAGAAGCTAGAAAGCATGTTAAAGTAGTATTATCAGGAGAAGGTGCAGATGAGTTATTCGGAGGATACAACATATACAAAGAATTCTATAGCGTTAAGCCTCTACTAAACATACCTAATGCACTTAATGGTATGGTAAATAAAATAGCTAAGATGATGCCAGAAGTGTCAGGTAAGAGCTACTTATTAAGATCGACTACTCCATTAAGAGATAGATATATAGGAAATGCAAAAATATTTGAAAATGATGAAGTAAGAAATGTTGTGAAGAACTACAATGAAAACTTCATATACCAAAATGCAACTAAAGCAATATACGATGAGGCTGAAAAAAGAGGATATGACTATGTAACTACTATGCAATATGTAGATATGAACACATGGTTACCAGGAGACATATTACAAAAAGGTGATAAAATGTCAATGGGTGCTTCAATAGAGCTTAGAGTACCATTCTTAGATAAAGAAGTACTTGAATTATCTAGCCAATTAACATTAGAGCAAAAGGTAACTAAAGAGCAATCAAAAGTATTACTTCGTGAAGCTTTTGAGCATATAGTACCTGAGCACGTTGTACAAAAGAGAAAGTTAGGATTCCCAACTCCAATAAGAGTTTGGTTAAAAGAAGACTTAGGACATGTAGTTAGAAAAACTATAATGGATGCAAAAGTTGATTCATTCATAAACAAAGAATATGCTATAAAACTTCTAGATGATCATATAGCTGGAAAGAAAGATAACTCTAGAAAAGTTTGGACAATATTTATGTTTAGTTTATGGCATCAAATATTTGTTGAACAATTAGAAATAAGCTTTGATTCAAAAGAATATAGAAAAGCAGTATAATATATAAAAGGGTATATCTCAAGTGATTTGAGATATACCCTTTAAACTTTAAAATAGAATCTAATATTAACAAAAAACACATCGCTCAAGTAAAGCGAATCTTAAGCAACGGGATGTGAGCTTGTCGAACAGACGTTGGCGCCATGAGCATAGCGAGTTTTAAGCAACGGGATGTGAGCTTGCCGAGCAGACGTAAGTGCCCAGCATGGGTATGGCATGAGCAAGGCGAATTTTTTATTCATTAGAAAACTTGTTATCGAATATATTTGTACTGTTTAGATAATTTTTAGGAGATACTCCATAAGTTTTTTTAAAAGACCTTACAAAGCTTGAGTAGTCATTAAATCCTGACTTAGCGCATACATCAGCCATTGAAAGTCCTTGATGTATAAGAGATTTTGCAAGAATTAGCCTTTTTTGAACTATATAATTATGGATTGAACTACCTGTTTGAGATTTAAACTTTCTCATAAGATAGTATTTACTAGTAAAAAATTCTGTTGCAAGTGAATCTATTGAAAGATTATTACTTAAATTATTATTTATATAAGCTAACAAATTCTCTATAGTTTCATCATATTGAATATCTTCATACTCAACACTTTCATTATCTTGTAAAAATAATCTATTTATAAACACCATTAGCTGGAGGAATAGAGCGTTTTTTAAGATGTCACTACCAAACTCATCACTATTTTCATTATCCTTTATATTTGTAACGAAAGTTTTTATTTTATTTATACAGTTAACATCTAGTCGAAGTAAATTACATTTATTTGTGGATGAAATCTCAAAACATCTTAATAAATTGCTTTGCTCTTCACAATATCTCTTCATAAAATCAGGACTTATCCAAATTGCAATACGCTCGTAATACTCATCAGGATTTACTACAGGTTTATGAATTTCTTGGTTATTTACAAATAATATATCCCAAGGCTTAAGCTTATAAGACTTACCTTCAACAAAGTAGGTAACATCACCTGAAATAAAGATAATTATTTTGTTAAAATCATGATGATGGTACTCAAACTTAGTATCTTTTTTATCTTTTATGTGAAAAATTTTAAAGTTATCATTTAAATATCCTATCTTATTATCTCTATTTTTCATGACAGACCCCTTTTTAAAAAATTAGTATATTGAATTATAGAGCATTTTTTACAATATTTCAAGCATTATTAACTATGTACATAGTAAAAAAAAAATTATATAATGATAGTAAAATGAGTAAAAAGTGTTAAATTACCTAAGAATAAATGATATAAAGAGGCAATTTAAAACTGGGAGGTATTAAATTTATGAACTTAAAAGACGTAATACAAGGCATAAACGTACTTGATATAAACGGAGAATTAAATATAGATATAGACAATATACAATACGATTCAAGAAAAGTTACTGAAGGAACTTTATTCATATGTATAAAAGGATTTACATCAGATGGACATAAATATATTCAAAGTGCTATAGAAAAAGGCGCTAAGGCATTTTTAGTTCAAGAGGATATAAATATAGAAGGATATACTTTTGTAAAGGTTGAAGATACTAGAAAAACTATGGCAAAAGTTGCAGATAACTTTTACAATCATCCATCAAAAAAGTTTGAAGTTATAGGAGTTACAGGTACTAACGGAAAAACTAGTATAACTACATTCCTAAATGAAATATTAAGTTCGGATTATAAAAAAGTTGGACTAATAGGAACAATAAAAATATTTGATGGAGAAAAAGAAGTAGAGTCAAATGCTACTACGCCAGAGAGTATTGATTTACAAGAATGCTTTAATACTATGGTAAACAATGGATGTGACTACTGTGCAATGGAAGTTTCTTCTCACTCGCTAGTATTAAATAGAGTAGATGAAACAGAGTTTAAGATAGGATTATTCACAAACTTAACTCCAGATCATTTAGATTTCCACAAGGACTTAGATGATTATAGAGATGCTAAGGAAATTTTATTCCATAAGACAACAGTAGCAAATATAATAAATATAGATGATAATGGTGGAAAGCAAATATATGAAAATATAAAAAATCTTAAAACACCAGCTTACACATACGGAATAGATAACAATGCTGATTTTATGGCAAAAGACATCAAAATAGATGCAAAAGGAGTATCTTACAGACTAATAACTCCAACTTATGAGGAAGATATGTTTGTACCAGTACCGGGTAAGTTCACTGTTTACAACACTTTAGCAGTTATAGCAGCATGTTATATGTTAAATATACCTAAAGAAGTAGTTATAAATGGTTTAGGAAAAACTAATGGTGTTGCAGGAAGATTTGAAACTGTTCCAAATGATAAAGAAATAAGTGTAATAGTAGACTACGCACATACTCCAGATGCTCTAGAAAATATATTAAATACAGCAAAGGAATTTGCAAAAGGAAAAATAATAACTGTATTTGGATGTGGTGGAGATAGAGATACTACTAAGAGACCACTAATGGGTGATATAGCTCAAAAGTTATCTGATACATGTATAGTAACATCTGACAATCCAAGAACAGAAGATCCAGTAGTTATAATAGATGATATACTAAATGGGTTAGACAGAGATAATAAAAATTATGAAGTAATAATAGATAGAAAAGAAGCGATAGGACATGCTATAAGTATGGCAAATAAAAATGACGTAATATTAATAGCAGGTAAAGGGCACGAAAACTATCAAATAATAGGTAAGACTAAGCATCATTTTGATGATAAAGAAATAGCAAATGAATTCTTGAGAAATAAATAAAATATTAAAATAAGGAGACAACAAGGATGAAGACATTTTTAGCAAATTATAAGTCATCATTGATATTACTTGGAGCGATAATAATAGGTGGAGCTGTAGGAGTATTTATGGGACCTGAGGCAGTTATATTTAAGCCAGTAGGAGATTTATTCCTTAATTTATTATTCATGACACTAGTACCACTTGTATTTTTCAGTGTTACTTCAGCAATATCTAATATGGGTGAAATGAAAAGGCTTGGAAAGATATTAGGAAATATAGTATTAGTATTTACAGTAACAGCAATAATATCAGGAATAATAGGAATTATAGGTGTATTAATAGTAAATCCTACAAAGGGATTAGATACAAGTACATTTGCTGGACTTATGGCAAATGCTGAGGCTGTAGACCATGAAAAAGTTGGTATATTACAACAAATAGTAAATACAGTTACAGTAACAGATTTTAAAGATTTATTATCAAAGAGTAACATGTTACAATTAATAATATTCTCTATATTAGTAGGTGTAGCAACTGCTATGGCTGGAGAAAAAGCAAAGCCAATAGCTAAGTTTGTAGAAGCAGGTTCTGCAGTTATGATGAAAATAGTTGATTTAATAATGAACTTAGCACCTATAGGACTTGGATGTTACTTTGCATCAGTTATAGGTGAACTTGGACCTCAAATACTTTCAGGATATGCAAGAGCATTCATACTATACTTAATACTAACTGCAGTTTTATACTTCGGATTATTCACAGTATATGCTTACATGTCAGGTGGAAAAGATGGTATAAAAATATTCTGGAAGCATGCTATAGCACCAACGGTAACGGCTCTAGCGACTTGTTCAAGTGCAGCATCAATACCAGTAAACTTAGATGCATCTAAGAAAATGGGTGTACCAGAAGATATAGCAGAAACAGTAATACCGCTTGGAGCTAACATTCACAAAGATGGTTCAGTAATCGGTGGAGTGCTTAAGGTAACATTCTTATTTGGATTATTCGGAAGAGATATGACGAGTATATCAGCTATATTTGGAATACTTGCAGTATCATTCTTAGTTGGAGCAGTTATGGGAGCAATCCCTGGTGGTGGTATGATGGGTGAAATGTTAATACTAAGTGTATATGGATTCTCACCAGAAGTATTACCGATAATAGCTGTTATAAGTACAATAATAGATGCACCAGCAACAGTTTTAAACTCTACAGGAAACACAGTTTGCTCGATGATGGTAGCAAGATTGGTAGAAGGAAAAGATTGGCTTAAAGGTCACTTAGCTAAATAATATAAAAATAGACCACTTTCAAAACGATGTATTGAAGGTGGTTTTTTTATAAGCAAATTTATTTTAATATTATTAAAAGTAGTCATAAAGTAAACAAATATTTATTAGAATTTTATTAGTATGGTATATGTAGTGATACTTTTACTAAAAAATTAATAGATAGGTGATGCTATGGAAAATGTAAAAAAAGTTGTTGGAGTTATAGGAGGGTTAGGACCTATGGCGACAGTATATTTTTTAGAATATGTTATAAATCTTACTGATGCAAAAAAAGATCAAGATCATATAGATATGGTAATTACTAACCATGCAACTACTTACGATAGAACAGAGTATATAATTGGAAAATCAAAAAACAATCCTGTAGATACCTTAATTCAAGATGCAAAAAAGCTAGAAGCTAGTGGAGCAGATTTTATTGTTATAGCATGTAACACAGCACATTATTTTTATAATGAAATACAAGAAAATGTAAATATACCTATAGTTAGCATATTAGAAGAAACTGTAGAACATATAAAGAGTAAAGGGTTAAATAAAGCCGGTATTTTGGCTACACATGGAACAATTAGCTCTAAAATATATCAAAATATATGCAAAGAAAAAAGTTTAGATTATGAAATACTAGATGAAGATAATCAGAACTCCCTAATGGATATTATTTACAACCAGGTAAAAAAGGGTAAGAAAGTAGATATAAAAGAGTTTTATAATTTGGTAAACTCTATAAAAAATAGAGATTGTGATTGTGTAATATTAGGGTGTACAGAGCTTTCCATAATCAAGAATGATAACAATTTAGATGATGAATTTTATATAGATTCATTGGATGTGCTTGCAAGAAAGACTATTGAGAAGTGTGGAAAAAAGATAAGATATTATGTACAATAATAGATGTATTCGACATATTAGACAAAATTGAGGTGTAACAGATGGAAAAAAGTGAAGTGTTTCTGACCTTACTTGAAAAGGCAAGTTTAATCATAGTTCTATTTATACTAATAAGTAAAACTAAAGGTCTTAAGAAAATGTTTCAAAAAGAAACCTATAGTGTGAAAGATTTGATAATTATATCAATAATATTTAGTGGGTTATCAATATTAGGGACAATTGTTGGTATAGACGTTGAAGGATCTATAGCTAATACGAGGATAATGACCATAGTATCAGGAGGTGTAATATTTGGTCCAATAGTAGGTATAGTATCTGGTTTTATATCTGGAGTACATAGATACCTTATCGATGTTGGTGGAATAACTGCCCTACCATGCTTTATATCAAGCATAAGTTCGGGGATACTTTCAGGAATATTTTATACAAAATTTAATTCAAAGCCAAGGCGTGTATCCAGGTGGGTATATGGAATTATATGTGGTGTAATAGCAGAAAGTATAACGATGCTGTTGATATATTTAATATCAACACCCAGAGGAGTTGCATTATTAATTATAAAGCAAATTTATATACCTATGATAGTAGGTCAGATTGGTATAGGATTTATGATCTCAACAATAGAATCAATAAAGAAAGAAAAAGATGAAATAGCAGCATTTCAATCTAAATTAACTTTAGATATAGCCAACAAGACTCTACCATACTTTAGAAATATAACGCCAGAAGCATTACAAAAAATTTGCGGAATAATAAAAGAAGAAATAAATTCAGATGCAGTAAGTATAACAGATACAGAGCATGTATTAACTTATGTAGGTGTAGGAGAGCAGGCATTTAATAAACCAGGAATAAGTTTAAGTAACTTTACTAAAGAATCTATAGAAACAAATAAAATATTAAATATAAAAGTGGATAAAGATGAACATTCTTTAAGTGAAAAAGTCAATCTAAAGACTGCTATGATAATACCTCTTACAGATTCTCAAGGTGTAATAGGAACATTAAAAATCTACTATACTAAGAAATATGATATTAGTGGTTCTAAAAAATCACTAGCAATAGGTCTATCAGATATGATATCCACACTTATGGAAATATCTAAGATAGAAAAAATAAAAGAGGAAAAAAATAAGGCTGAAATAAAAGCTCTACAAACTCAGATAAATCCTCATTTTTTATTTAACGCATTAAATACAATAACATCATTTATTAGAATTAATCCAGACAAAGCAAGACAGCTTATAATAAATCTATCAACATATATGAGATATAATTTAGAGATTAGTGATAACTTAATAGACATCCATAAGGAGCTAGAGCAAGTAAAGGCTTATGTAGAAATAGAAAAAGCAAGATTTGGAGATAAGTTAGAGGTTATTTATGATATAGAGGAAAATATAGAGGCAAAGATTCCAAGCCTGATAATCCAACCACTAGTAGAAAATGCAATCATACATGGAATAAGACAAAATGGTGGAGCAGGTACTGTTATTATAGGAGTAAGGCAAGAAGATAGCCGTACAAAGATATGGATAGAAAATGATGGTGTTACAATAGATAGAGATATAATAAATAAAGTATATACAGACAGTGTTCCAGAAAATAAGATAGGTCTTTATAACGTACACCTTAGATTAAAATTGATTTATGGTCAAGGTCTTAAGATATACAGACTAGACCCAGGAACAGAAATAGAATTTTACATTTAGGAGCAAATATGAGAGCGATAATAGTAGAAGATGAATTTCCAGCAAGAGAAGAATTAAAATACTTTATAAATAATTTTAGTGATATAGAAATTTTAAGTGAATTTGATAATGGATTAGATGTATTAAGATTCATTCAAAATAATACTTTAGATGTTATATTTCTAGATATTAATATACCAATGCTTGATGGTATGTTACTCGCTAAGACTATAAATCAGTTTAAAGATAAGCCTAAAATAGTATTTATAACAGCTTATAAGGAATACGCAGTAGATGCATTTGAGTTAGACGCTTTTGATTATATACTTAAGCCATATTCGGAAGAACGTATAGTATCAACTTTAATGAAACTTAAGAAAAGCAGTGAATTAGAAAATAAGGTTCCAGAAGTAAAAGCTAAAGAACACACAAATTTCAATGCTTTATCTTCTCAAAGTATTACTCTTTTAAGAGATGACAAATTAGTAGTAATAAATACAAATGATATTTGTTATTGTGAAGCTAGGGAAAGAGAAACCATAGTATATACAAAAGAGAAAGAATATATATCTAAAAGTTCAATAATCGAATTTGAAAAGAAGTTACCAGCAAATACGTTTTTTAAAACACACAGGTCTTATATTGTAAATTTATCAAAAATAAAAGAAATAGTACCGTGGTTCAATAGTACCTATAAACTTAAACTACATGATATGGATGATGAAGTATTTGTAAGTAGAAGTAAAATAAAAGAATTTAGAGCACTTATGAAGATATAAATGCATTTCATGTAGAAATTTCTGCATTTCATGTAAATACTATTCTACCTACTTATTTATTAGGTTAAGATAGATTTGTAATCATAATAGTTTAAATAAGTAGGAGGATAAATGCAATGATAACGTTTTTAGTTTGTTTAGCAATTCTTATCGGTGGATACTTTGTCTACGGTAAAATAGTTGAAAAATCAGTAGTTTTAAATGACAAAAATTCTACACCTGCAGTAAGATTAGAAGATGGTGTAGACTATATGCCAATGCCTTGGCATAAGGTATTCTTAATACAATTTTTAAATATAGCAGGAACTGGTCCTATATTTGGGGCTATAATGGGAGCATTATTCGGACCTGTTGCATTTTTATGGATAACGTTTGGTACAATATTTGCAGGAGGAGTACATGACTTCTTATCAGGAGTTATATCTATGAAACATAATGGTACTTCTGTTTCTGAAATAGTAGGTATATACTTAGGAGATGGAATGAAGTCTGTTATGAGAGTATTCTCAGTTATACTTCTTATATTAGTTGGGACAGTATTCGTAACATCTCCAGCAGGGTTATTAACATCTATGACTGGAATAGATAAAAATATATGGGTTGCAGTAATAATAATATACTACATGTTAGCTACAGTATTACCAGTTGATAAGGTAATCGGTAAAATATATCCAGTATTTGGAGCCGCATTATTATTCATGGCAATAGGTTTATGTGGAGCTATGTTTGTTGGGCACTTCAACGGATCTATGACAATGCCAGAAATGACTTTACAAAACTTACATCCAGATGGACTTAGTATATTCCCATTCTTATTCACAACAATAGCTTGTGGAGCAATATCAGGATTCCACGCTACTCAATCACCAATGATGGCAAGATGTATACACAAGGAATCTGAGAGTAAAAAAGTATTCTACGGTGCAATGGTAGTAGAAGGTATAGTTGCTTTAATCTGGTGTGCTGTTACTATAGCATTCTTTGGAGACAGCTTATCTATACAAAATGCTTTAAATGAGTATGGTGGACAATCAGGAGTAGTAGGTATGTTATCTAAAGACTTATTAGGACCACTAGGTGCAGTACTTGCAGTACTTGGAGTAGTTGCATGTCCTATAACAAGTGGAGATACAGCATTTAGAAGTGCTAGACTTACAATCGCTGATTCATTTAAGATAAAACAAGAAGGATTAAAAAATAGATTCGTGTTAGCTATTCCACTATTTGCAGTGTGTATATTCTTAACTACAATAGATTTCAACATAATATGGAGATACTTCGCTTGGTCTAACCAAACTTTAGCTGCTATATTCTTATGGGCTGCTACAGTATACTTAGTGAAGAATAAGTCTAACTACTGGATGACTTTAATACCTGCAACATTTATGAGTGCAGTATGTACAGCTTATATATTACAAGCTCCAGAAGGTTTCAAGTTAGCATCAGGATTCTCTAATATAGTTGGAGTAGTAGTTGCAGCGGGATTATTCTTAGTATTCTTAATGAATGTAGGTAAAATAAAAACTTCAGAAATACAAGATTTAGCTGCTGAATAGTAGCACTAATAAAATAGACTATAAAATAATAAAGACCCTATAACGTAGATAATTAAAATATCTTCATTGTAGGGTATTTATTATTCTACATCATATCTTTATAACCCTTTAGTAATCTAATATAGTGATTAGATTCTCTAAGGACGTGGTCTGCAAGAAGAGGAACAAATATTGATCTTATTTGGCAATCAATGCTGCCTTTTGTTCCAGCTGTTTTAAATTCTTTAAGCTCCATAGTTTTACTTAAAGTTTCATCTGTAACACTAGATATTGTTGCATCAGTCATCTTCTTTGCTTTAGCAATTAGATCGGAATAATCATTAGCAAAGTTATTTGAAGCATTAATTAAGTCATTTTCAGTTGGATCAAGTAATCCTCGTATAAACAGTGCATGCTCCATCATAATTTGATCCCAAAATAGTTCAGATTCTTTAGCATCATCGTAATCAATATCTTGGCCATTTTCAAGTGCAATAATATAAGATCTATATAGCCTTGCCTCACGCATTATGTGCTCAATAAGTAGTGGATAATTTGATGTAAATAATTTACAAGACAGCATTTCTGTTAGCACTTTTTTCTTAAAGTCAATAATACCTTCAACTAATTTTAGAGCATTAGAGTTAAGTTGCTTTACATAGTCCATTAGTTCATGGCTAATATGTGTATTGTCTCCACTTTGTAAGCTTAGCTCATTAACCGTTATATCTGTATTTATTTCTATGCCAGTGAGATATTGTGTTTTTTGTTCTGCATCTATGGTATATTCAGTAAATAGTTCTCCAGAATTTAATACATTTGATCTAATCATACAGTTACTAGCTGATAATGCACAGCATAAAAGTTTTTCAAATTCTTTTTTGTAGTGATCTGCTTTCTTAGCATAGTTAGAATCTTTACATGTAAATCCTGCTTCTAAAAAAATACCGTGCTCTTTCATTATTCTAGCAAAGAATAAATGTAACTCTAATGATAGAACAACATACTTTCTCTCATTCATCATAATCTTCCCCCTTATAGATACTCTATTACACTTTATGATTGGCTTTCTTTACATATTCATTATTATTACTTAGAGGATGATAGCCTTATGAAAGATAATATATCGGTGCAAAATAAAAAGATGACTCCTGTAAATTACAGAAATCATCTCTTTAATTAATTATACGTTAAATCTGAATAATATAACATCTCCATCTTTAACTATATATTCTTTACCTTCAAGTTTAACTAATCCTTTTTCTTTAGCAGCAGACATAGTTCCTACATTTACTAAATCATTAAATGCTATAGTTTCCGCTCTTATGAATCCTCTTTCTATATCAGAGTGTATCTTTCCACCAGCTGCAGGAGCTTTTGTTCCTACTTTTATAGTCCAAGCTCTAACTTCTTGAGGTCCAGCTGTTAAATAAGAAACAAGTCCTAATAATGCATAAGAAGATTTTATTAATTTATCTAATCCTGATTGCTCAAGACCTAAAGTTTCTAAGAACTCTTTCTTTTCTTCATCAGTATCAAGTTCAGCTATTTCTGCTTCTATCTGAGCACAAACAACTACAACTTCAGCACTTTCAGTAGCAGCGTATTCTCTAACTCTGTTAACTAATTCGTTGTTAGCAGCTTCATCAGCTAAATCATCTTCGCATACGTTAGTAGCGTAGATTACTGGCTTAGAAGTAAGTAAGTTTAATGAATCAACAAATATTTGTTGTTCTTCAGTAAAGCTCATAGTTCTAACGCATTTGCTGTCTTCTAATACTGCTAATATTTCTTTTAAGAATTCCAATTCAGCAGCTAAGCTCTTATCAGCTCTAGCAGCCTTAGAACCTTTTTGTATTCTTCTTTCTAATATTTCTATATCAGAGAATATTAACTCTAAGTTTATAGTTTCTATATCTCTTAAAGGATCAACATTTCCATCAACGTGAACAACGTTAGGATCTTCAAAACATCTAACAACGTGTACTATAGCGTCAACTTCTCTTATATGTGATAAGAACTTGTTTCCAAGACCTTCACCTTTAGAAGCTCCTCTAACAAGACCTGCTATATCGCAAAACTCTATAGCAGTAGGAACTATTTTCTTAGAATCATATAATTCTTTTAATTTATCTAATCTCTCATCTGGAACAGAAACAACACCTACGTTTGGCTCTATTGTACAGAAAGGGTAGTTTGCAGATTCAGCACCTGCTTGAGTTATAGCGTTGAACAGTGTACTTTTACCTACGTTTGGTAAACCAACTATACCTAATTTCATAATTTTATCTTCCTCTCTTTTGTCAATTTATTTCCCTTGAGCAATAACATCTATGATATGAGCTCAGCGAATTTTATACAACCTATTAAGAGATGAACATCACTTAATAAGCTAAATATACGATTTTTAAAATATCTAATTTAGACATACATACTGATTATACCTCATATATATAATAGATGTAAACTATACTTTATAATGGGGTTGATTTTATGTTGATTTCGGCACTTTTATGTATCTGTATATGTTTAAGTTTTATATTTGATGGATATATGGAGAATATATTTATAGTTTTAGCAGTAATAGCATTTTATAAGCAAATAATAATAAATAAAGAATATAAATATATGTGCTATGCAGTTATTATCTCCATAATAGGAGTAAATTGTTTAGTAACTCTTGGATTTAGAAATTATATAAAATTTGAAGATACAGAACCAGCCCAGGAGAGAGAAGAAACGTTAATACTATTAGTATCAGAAGGAGAAAGCAAAAATTATAATTTAAGAGAAAGAGCTACGCAAGTTGCTTATGAAGATGGTAATAAGTCCTACATAACAGCTACGAAGGATTTATACAACTATAAGCGTTATTATTCAAAGTTTGGATCTAGTAATTTTAAGGAAAATGCTGAAGAAATAGCATCAAAACTAAGAACTATGCTTGGAAATGACTATAAGGTTGTAAATTCTTATTTATATTCATCTCCATATTTTGAAAGTAGCTTAGAGGGTGTTATATCAAAAGGTTTTAAAAAAATAATACTGTGTCCTTTATTTATGACTGAGGGAGTTGATTATAATGTGTTTAAGGACAGGTTTGATACTTTAAACCTTAGTACATATGAGCTTAAAGAATTAGAAGTGCTTGATACTTTTTATAAATCAAGTGGATTAGCTATGATGTACAAAAATGAAATTTTAGAACAAATTAATAAAAAGGAAGAAGATGCAGGAGTACTTTTAGTAGGGCTTCATGATAAGAATAATCTTGAGCAGGATATACAATTTAGAGAAACTGTGAGAGATTATATACTTCAAGAAGAAAAAAATAAAGATATTCAAATAAAATTACCGCTTTTAGAAAATAATAAACATGATATAGTAAAGTCTGGCGAGGAATTGCTAGAATATGGAATTGATACCTTGTATGTTGCACTTACAACCTGTACAATTGATACTATGTATAGCAGGTATTTAGTAGAAAGCATACTCAAGGAACTTGATATGGGAAACACAAAGTTTTATTATATAGACCCCAAAAAAAAGCTAGATATATTAGCTGAAGAAATATTTATTAAGATATCATTAATTGCCAATATAGGAGGATAATATGGAAGACATTAAAAAAATTAACTTAGACGATAACATTAATTTAACTCTTATACCAGTTAAAAAGTTTAAGTCTAACCTTGTAAGTATATACATACAAAGATTATTAGATAGAGAAGAAACTACGAAAAACGCTCTACTTCCAACTCTAATCACTAGTGGTTCTAAGATGTACCCAAGTGCTAGAGAGATTTCTAACAAGTTAGATGACTTATATGGATCATCTATGTTTGGAGATGTAGGAAAAAGAGGAGAGCGTCAAGTTATAAGCTTCAAGATAATAAATACTAATGAAAAATATTTAGATGAAAATATATTTAATGATGTAATAGAATTTTTCAATGAAATAATTAATAAGCCATTATTAGTTGATGGTGGCTTTGATGAAAAGTACGTAAACATTGAAAAAGAAAATTTAAAAACTAGAATACAAGCAAGAATTAATGACAAGGGGAGATATGCTCTTGAAAGGTTATTTGAAGAAATGTGTAGTGATGAGAGATATAGTATAAGTGAATATGGGTATGAAGAAGATCTTGATAAGATAAGCCCTCAAGATTTATACGATCATTACAAAGAGATATTAAGAACATCACCAATTGATATAGTAGTTGAGGGTGATTTTGATGAAGCTGAAGTGGTTGAAACTATTAAAAAGAACTTTACCTTTGAAAGAGGAAATATCATAGATATACCTAGAGCAGATTACAAGAAAGAAGTAACAGAAGTAAAAGAAATAAAGGAAAATATGGATATAACTCAAGGTAAACTTGTAATGGGTTATAGGACTAATATAGATTATAATGATGTAGATAAGTACTATCCATTAGTTGTAGGATGCAATGTATTAGGTGGAGGACCACACTCTAAGATGTTTATAAATATAAGAGAAAAAGAAAGTTTATGCTACTATATCTATTCATCTGTTGAAAAATACAAAGGAATATTATTTGCATCTGCGGGTATAGAAGCTCAAAACTACGAAAAGACTTTAGATCTTGTAAAACAACAATTAGAAAGCTTAAAAGCTGGAGATATATCACAAGAAGAAATAGAGAATAGTAAAATAGGTTTAATAAATTCTATGAAATCAATAGGAGATAGCATAGGAGGAATGTCAGATTTTTATTTCTCTCAAAGCATGGGTAAAACTAATCAAACTGTTGAAGAGATAATTGACAATGTAGCTAAGGTAAGTGTAGAAGATATAGTAAACATAGCAGGGGACATAACTCTTGATACTATATATTTCTTAAGTAATTAAGGAGGCATAAATAAATGAAAAAAATAGTTAACGATATATTAAGAGAAGAACTTTACTATGAGAAGCTAGAAAATGGACTAGATGTTTACTTTATGCCAAAGAGAGGATTTACTAAGAAGTATGCAGTACTTGCAACAAACTATGGTTCAAATGAGCTAGAGTTTGTACCTATTGGTGAAGATAAAAAAATAAGAGTCAATGAAGGTATAGCCCACTTCTTAGAGCATAAAATGTTTGAACAGTCAGATGGAGGAAATGCATTTGATAAGTTTTCTAAGTGGGGAGCAAATGCTAATGCATTTACTAACTTTACTATGACTGCTTATTTATTCTCAACTACAGAACATTTTTATGAAAGTTTAGAACATCTTATTGACTATGTTCAAACACCTTATTTTACAGATGAAAATGTTGAAAAGGAAAAAGGTATAATAGAACAGGAAATAAAGATGTATGATGATGACCCAGATTGGAATGTTTACTTCAACTGTCTAAAAGCGCTTTATGTAAACTATCCAGTAAGAGTAGATATAGCAGGGACGGTAGAAAGTATATACAAAATAACCAAAGAAGAACTATATAAGTGCTACAATACATTTTATAACCCGGGAAATATGGCGTTATTTGTTGTAGGAGATTTAGAGGCTGATAAGGTTATGGAAGTTGCTAAGAAAGTGAATCACTATGATGTAGAAAAATTATCTCAAGAAATAGAAAGATTCTACCCTGAAGAACCTGCTCATGTAAATGAAAAAGAGGTAGTTGCTAAATTCCCAATATCTATGCCAATGTTTAATATAGCATTTAAAGATAATAATGTTGGTACAAAAGGAAAAGAATTATTAAGAAAAGAAGTTGTTACCGAAATATTAATAGATATGATACTTAAAAAAGGTAGCAAGCTTTACGAAGATTTATATATGAATGGATTAATAAATGAAAACTTTGGTTCAGGTTTCTCATCACAAGTTGATTATGGATTTACTATAATAGGTGGAGACTCTAAGGATCCAAGAGAAGTTAAGAGAACTATTCATGAATATATTGAGAAATATAAAGTTGAAGGATTGTCAAAAGAAGAATTTGAGAGAACTAAGAAAAAGAAAATAGGTAATTTCTTAAAGTACTTTGATTCTGTAAACTTCATAGCTAACAACTTTATAACTTATAACTTTAAGGGAATAAATCTATTAGACTACTTAGATGTTATAAAGTCAGTTAAATTTGAAGAGGTAGAAGAAAGATTAAAATCTCATTTTAAAGAGGAATATAGTGTAATATCAATAGTTGAACCAAAATAATAATTAAGGCATGTCTCAAGGATTTACTTAAGACATGCCTTTTAATATATTTATATTTTAAGATAATGTTCTAAAATCATATCCATTTGATTTAAAGTACTCAATTATTTTAGGGAGAGCATCTACAGTTGCTTGTTTTCCGTAATCATCATGCATTAATAGAACTACAAGTTCTTTTCCTTGTGAAGTAGCAACAGCAAAGTTATAAAGTTCTTGTGCATTTTTAGTGTTTCCTTCTGCATCTCCATTTAATGCATTCCAATCAACTGCAGCTATATGATTTTCTTTTGTATAATTGTCAAGTGCTTCTATTCCTTGCCATGACATACGACCACCAGGACATCTTATTACGCGGGTAACAAACGAAGGTCCTAATATCTTACTTAATAACTTATCATTTTCTTTATAATCAGCTACAAAATTATCTAAATTTAAAACTCTATTAGGGAATAGATATTTATAGTTATGGCTGTAGGAGTGATTACCTATAGCATGACCATCATTGAAAGCTTGCTTTAATAAAGAAGCCGCTCTATCGCCACCCTCAATTAAACTTACTCCTGTTACAAAAAATGTAGCATGAACATCATAGTTTCTTAGTATATCTAAAACTTTTCGAGTACTAGTAGTTGATACTCCATCATCAAATGTTAAATAAACAACCTTGTGTCCATTATTTGCACAATCAGAAGCATTTAGCTTCTGAGCTACTACTAAAGCATCGTCAGTATAGTTTCTACCAAGTGCTGAGACACCTACATGTACATGCTTACCTAATTCATTTTGAAGATGGTTATAAACTTTTGGATTATCACTATTATCATTGATACTATCAGTAGTTAAAGCATCATTATCCTTACGATTATAGCAATATGATATGGATATAGAGGTTATACTAATTATTATAGCAAGGGATGTTATAATAACAGAATATAGACTCCTTTTAGTAAGTTTTGTTTTTATTTTTTTCATAATTGACCTCCTAGATAAATAAACAAGATGATATTGCAAATAAAAAACAAAAATACATCCATACATATTTTGAATTAAATATAAGTTAAACTTATATAAATATTAATGAAAAAATTATACTTAATTCAAAATATTAGAAATAAAAATTCATTTTTATTTCATAATTAAAATGTATCATATAAATATTATGACCTTTAAAATTCTTAATATGTTGTTGTAAGGATAAGTATTTTTAAAGAATTTGATTTAGAAATGAATACTATGTAGTAACTAGGTAATCTTAAGCTTTTAGATTTATTGCTATAATGGTATAATATTAAGATAAACTTTAAGCGCAATAAAGGGGGCATAGACCTATGATAGATATTCACTGCCATATATTACCTGGTGTAGATGATGGTTCTAAGGATTTAGAAGAATCGTTAGAAATGGCAAAGATTGCTCATAGCGAAGGAATAAAAAAGATAATTAATACATCACATTATCATCCTAGCTTTGAATATGAAACGGGAGAAGTAGTCTTAGAAAAATTAAATTCATTTAATAAACTTCTAAAGGAAAAAAATATAGACTTAGAGGTTATAGTGGGAAATGAGCTTTACTATACACCGGATATTATAGAAGAAATAGAGCATTTAGATTTTAATACAATGGGAAATAGTAAGCATATATTAATAGAATTTCCACCACTAAATGTTCCACAAAACTTAGCGGACATAGTATATGAGATAAAACTAAAAGGATATACACCAATATTAGCTCATGTGGAAAGATATGCAAGAATTGAGGACAACCCGAATCTAATATATGACTGCATAAAAGAAGGTGCTTTAATACAAATAAATGCATCTAGTATAATAGGGAAAAATGGTAAGGAAACAAAAAATCTTTGTACATTATTACTTGATCACAGCATGGTTCACTTAGTTGGAAGTGATGCACATAGTGCTACAAGAAGAAGACCTTTAATGAGGGAAAGCTATGATTATATTCGTAGTAATTATGGAAAAGATTACGCAGATGATTTATTTTCAAGAAATGCTAATAGCATAATAGAAAATGAGGAGCTAGAAATACCAAATCCTGAAAAGTACATAGAAAAAAAAGGATTTTTCACTAAATTATTTAAAAGATAAGAGGAGATCATATGGATAGAATAGCTTTTACTATTTTTGGAATAGATGTAATGTGGTATGGTATACTAATGGCAACTGGTATGATACTTGGGACTTTAATTGCTTTAAAAGAAGCAAAGAGAGTTGGAATCGAAGAAGATGATGTATTAAATCTTGCAATAATTGCAATACCAGTAGGTCTTTTAGGCGCAAGATTATATTATGTATTGTTTAATTGGGGATACTATTCTCAAAACCCATCTCAGATATTAAACTTTAGAGGCGGAGGAATGGCAATACATGGTGCATTAATAGCAGGTATTTTAACAGGATACATATATACAAAGGTTAAGAAAATTAATTTCTTCAAAATGGCAGATGCTGTTATGCTAGGTATGCCTCTAGCACAAGCTATAGGTAGATGGGGAAATTATATTAATGGAGAAGCTCATGGAGGTCAAACAGATTTACCGTGGGGAATTATGGTTGATGGTGCGAAGGTGCATCCAACATTTTTATATGAGTCAATATGGAACCTAGGAATATTCATATTCTTATGGTTATTTAGAAAGAAAAAGCAATATGAAGGACAAATTATAGTTTACTATATTACACTGTACTCTTTAGGAAGATTCTTTATAGAAGGACTTAGAACAGATAGCCTTATGATAGGACCGTTAAGAATGGCTCAAGTAATAAGTTTAGTAGGTGTAGTAGGTGGTATAGTTGCACACATATATTTATCAAAGAAAAACAAAAATAATGAAACAAATTAAGTAGTATTAAGGAGAAGATAACATGGAATTTCATCACGTGTCCGTACTTTTAAACGAGTGCATAGATAACTTAAATATAAAACCTGACGGGGTATATGTAGATTGTACAATGGGTGGTGCAGGACACTCTAAGGAGATAGTAAAGAAACTATCTAAAGACGGCTTATTTATCGGATTTGACCAAGATAAAAATGCTATAGCAACTGCAAAAGAAAGATTAGCTGAGTACAGTGACAGAGTAAAATTTGTTCATAGTAACTTTGAAAATATTAAAGAAGAACTTGCAAAAATTGGAGTACACAAAATAGATGGAGTACTTGCAGATTTAGGAGTATCTTCGCATCAGCTTGATGAAGCAGATAGAGGGTTCTCGTACATGCAAGATGCACCACTTGATATGAGAATGGACGTAAGATGTGATTTTTCAGCTTATGATGTGGTAAATACTTATACTGAGGAAGAACTTGCAAAGATAATAAAAGACTACGGCGAAGATAACTGGGCTAAAAGAATTGCTAAGTTTATAGTAGAAGGTAGAGCAGAAAAGCCTATTGAGACTACTGGAGAGCTTGTAGATTTAATAAAGGGAGCGATTCCTAAGAAGGCTAGAATGGATGGACCGCATCCTGCTAAGAGAACTTTCCAAGCGATTAGAATAGAAGTTAATAATGAACTTGGCGTTATAACTAAGATGATAGATGATGCTGTTTCTATAATGAATGAAGGTGGAAGAGTATGTATAATTACTTTCCATTCTTTAGAGGATAGAATAGTTAAGAATGCATTTAGAGATTTAGCGCTTGATTGTATATGCCCTTCTCATATTCCGATGTGTCAGTGTGACAAGGAATCGGAAGTTAAGGTTATTACTAGAAAGCCTATAATTCCTAGTGACGAAGAGATAGAGTTTAACCCTAGATCTAGAAGTGCTAAGCTTAGAGTTGCTGAGAAGAAGTAAATTATTTATTAGTAAAAGGTTGAACTATTTAGGTTCAACCTTTTTATCTTTATTAATTATTTGTTATGTAATTACTTTGAGATATATGGTGGATTTTAATTATATAAATAATTAAGATTGATATTCTTCTAGTTCCTGTGTAGCTATATAGTATCCTATTGCAGCCCCTGCATAAGACATTACTTTCACTAGATCAAAAAATGCAATAAATCTCCATCCTTGGTTACTAGATAAATTAGATTTATCTAGTCGAAGTTTTAATGTGGTTAGAGCATTACTCGTATACATGGAAATAGCAATTAGAAAAATTACGCTAACGACTTCTGCAATCCTTGAAGCCTGAAGCTCATTATCAGTAGATAAATTTTTTGTTGCATCATCCATTGCTTGAAAAATAGCTTTTTCAGATTTATCATACTCGATGAAATTGAGAAAACATCCAATAATAAAAAGTATAGTAGCTAGTCTACCAATTTGAATAACATTTAGTTGTAATGATACTTCGTCTAATTCTTGTTTCCTATAATTTTTAGAATGAGATTTACACATATTACCCCCTATAAATTTTGAAGTTAATTTTCTATAATAAAATTCTAAGTCGTTATTATTATATGACTTCTGTTAGACAATAATTATTCTAAAATGAATATTAGATAATGATTATATTGATTTAATTATTTAATATGATTAGATATAGTTTATAATAAGATATAAGCAAAAGATATAAAGGAGAATAATATGAAATATACTAAAGAAGAAATGGATAGAGTAGCAGATAAAATCGTAGTCTTACTAACGGTAAAAGAAGAAATGAGAATCGGGAAAATAGCAAAGATACTTATACATCAAGGTTTTGTTGAATCAAGCTATGAAGCAGATAAAGTACTTAAATATAGAAAAGATTTATTTATAAGCCCTAAAATAGGGATATGGAGACTATTAGAAACTGAATAACATATATATTGACTAGTATCTGATATAAGAGAAAATACAACTATTTTAGATACTGTGTATGCAGAGGATGGCACTATCTTTAGTATTGAGTGTAGTAAAATAGATTACAATAAATATGAAAGCTATTTAGTTTAATACTATTATCTTTAAAATACGTTACTCTTAAATATCAAAATATAAGAATACTCATACCAATTTGGGATGAGTATTTTTATTATACAAAAACTATATCAAATAATTATACTCAGCGTACAATGACTGTAGGAAACCTATGTGATAGCATCATATAAAGAATACAATTATTAGTTGTGAGGAGAAATATGATGAAAAGAATTCTTTTTATAAATACTAAGTTAAAAGGGAATAACAATAAATTAGATATTTTGGTTGAAAATGGAATAATAAAAGAAATTGCATATAATCTAAAAGATAAATACAAAGATAATAATGATATAAATATAGTTGATATTAAGGGGAAATTAACAATTCCACCTTATGTTGAGCCACATATACACTTAGATTATGTATATACAGCTAATACCCCAGGTGCTACAAATTCAACAGGTACATTATTTGAAGGTATTCAAAGGTGGTCAGATTCAAAATCAAATCTAACTAAAGAAGATGTGAAATTAAGAGCAAGAATAGCTTTGAAAAAACAAATCTTAAGTGGAATACAATATATAAGAACTCATGTTGATGTAACTGATCCTAAATTAACATCTCTACAAGCTATGATAGAACTAAAAGAAGAAATGAGAGATATTGTAGATATGCAAATAATAGCATTTCCACAAGAAGGAATGTATGCATATAAAGGTGGGGAAGAATTAGTAGAAGAAGCTTTAAAGATGGGGGCAGATGTAGTAGGTGCTATACCTCATTTTGAATATACAAGAGAATTTGGAGAGAAATCAGTTAAAAAAACTATAGAGCTTGCATTAAAGTATAACAAGCTAGTTGATGTGCATTGTGATGAAACTGATGACGAGCAATCTCGTTTCCTAGAAGTATTAGCCGCACATGCATATTTAGAAGGTATCGGAGAAAAGGTAACTGCTAGTCATACTTGTGCTATGCATTCGTATAATAATGCTTATACATATAAGTTATTTAAGCTTTTAAAAGAATCTAAATTAAACTTTATAGCTTGTCCAACAGAAAATATTCACCTTCAAGGAAGATTTGATACTTATCCAAAACGAAGGGGTGTTACTAGAGTAAAAGAAATGGTTGAAGAAGGTATAAATGTATGTTTTGCACAAGATTCAATGTCAGATCCGTGGTATCCACTAGGTTCTGGAAATCTGATGAATATATTAGATGCAGGAATTCATATATGCCAAATGATGAGTTTTGAAGAAATAAATAATGCTCTTGATCTTATTACTATAAATGGTGCTAGAACGCTTAATATAAGTGATGAGTACGGAATAGAGGTTGGTAAAAAAGCAAATTTTATAGTGTTAAATGCTGAGACTGAGTTTGAAGCTATATGTGATAGAGTATCAGTTTTATATTCAATTAGAAATGGAGAAATATTATTTAGACGAATACCAGAAACGGTTGAAACAGATAGTATCTTTTTAAGATAAAATAGAAAGAATAAAGTAATTCTAATATGATATAATCATAGAAATAATTTTATTTTTGAAAGGATACTTGCATAATTATGGTAAGCTGTAATGATTTATTGAGTCTTAATATTTTTAAAGATATAAAGTTAGTTGCTGGAAAGAATGGAATATACAAAAATATATCTTGGCCATATATTTGCCAGACATTAGATTTTTCTCAATGGGTAAATGGAGGAGAGTTAATGTTTCTAACTGGCATGGGCATGAATTTAAGCAATCATAAATTAATTAATTTAATTTATGAATGTTCAAAAAAAGATATTTCAGGTTTAGTTATACTTACAAGCAGTGAGTATATTGATTGTATATCAGATGAAGTAATAGAGGTTGCAGATAAAGAGAACCTACCCTTATTTGACATGCCTTGGAATATTAAACTCATAGATGTAAACAAAGAAATAGCGAACTATATTATGGAGTCTAATCTAAATAAGAATAAGGAGAATGAACTGCTAAGGGAGTTATTACTTTCTTATAAATTAGATAAGGAGAAAATAAAAAATCTAATAAATTACAGCAAGTTTAGTTTAGATACGAGTGCATACGTGGCATCATTTAATCTAATAGATAAATGCGAAGAAAAGCACATATCAACAGAATATATAATGAATATGATAAAAGCTATGATTGATAAAAATAACATACGCTCTATTATAGATTATTATGATAATTGTATTATTTGTATTGTAGCATTAGACAGTAATTCAGACTTTAATAGAAGTAAAGACTTATTAAAATTAGTATATGAAAAGATATCTGGATATATAAATGTTAGCTTAAGCATAGGTAATATACGTGATAATTTAGTAGAGGTAAGAGATAGTTACTATGAATCGATCAAGGCTTTTAAACTTTATAGATGCAATAATTGGGATTTAGACATTATAGATTATAACAGTCAAGGGTTTTATAAAATTCTATTTGAAGTAAAGGATTTTAAGAAGCTTAGAATATACTGTGACGAAATCTTAGGGAGAATTTTAGATTATGATAAAAATAAAAGCGCTGATTTATTAGGTACACTAAGATGTTATTTAATAAATAATTGCAACCTTATAAAGACTTCTAGTGAACTGTTTATTCATAGAAATACGTTAATATATAGACTAAATAAAATAAGAACAATACTAGATAGTAACTTAGAAGATCCGATTTTTAAAAATGAATTGATGAATGCATTAATGATATATAATTATTTAAAATACATAGAAAACGAGTAATTTGAAATAGATAAACAAGGAGATAGATAGATGAACTTAATGAAGAATATGACATGGTATGAGTTTGATGCAAGAAAAGATAAAGATTTAGTTATACTTCCAGTTGGGTCAGTAGAGCAACATGGTCCACATTTGCCACTTTTTACAGATACAATTATATCAGAAAAATTTTCTAATCTTCTAGCCAATAAGGTAAATGGAATAGTAATGCCAGCTATAAACTATGGATATAAGTCACAACCAGCATCTGGTGGTGGTCCATTATTTCCAGGAACAATAGATTTAAATGGAGCAACACTAATATCTTTAGTAAAAGATATTATAGAAGAATTAATAAGAGATGGTGTTAAAAAGATAGCTATAGTAAATTCTCATTTTGAAAATCAAGCATTTTTATTAGAAGCAATAGACTTAGTAAGTAGAAACATGCCAGAGGGGACTAAAATAGTAATGATGAGTTGGTGGGATTTGATTACTCAAGATACCATTGATAAAGTTTTTGATGAGGTAGAATTTCCAGGATGGGCTCTAGAGCATGCAGCTATTACAGAGACCTCTTTAATATTGAAGTTTGCACCAGAAACAGTTCATATGGATAGATTAATAGATGAAAAGATAGAAGAAGTTCCATCTTATCAAGTATATCCAATACCAAAGGATTTAGTACCGAAGTCTGGTCTTTTATCAATAGGAAGAACTAGTTCTAAGGAAAAGGGAGAATTGATAATACAAGAAGCACTAGAAGGAATGGTTAATATAGTAAGAAAAGAATTTATATTCTAGAAAGTAATTAAATCATTGTAGCTATAATCTGTCTTAATATGTTAAGATATATAAAGACTATACAGAAATGCACATATAGGCATCAGAAGGAGATCACAATGATACATAGAATAGCAAAGACTACAATATATGTAAATAATCAAGATGAAGCAAAGCAATTTTGGACAGAAAAATTAAACTTTGTAACTAAAATAGATGCAACAGAAGGACCATTAAGATGGATAGAAATTGCACCACAAGATAGTGAGTGGGTTACAATAGTTTTATATGACAAAAATCTTATGAAAGAACAATGTCCATCAGCTAATGCTGACTATAAGACGGTAGTATTAAGTACTGAAGATTTAGACAATGCTTATAATCAAATGAAGGCTAAAGATGTAGAAGTTACTGATATAGTAACTATGCCATATGCTAGATTATTTACATTTAAGGATCAAGATGGTAACGAGTATATATTACGTGAAGATAAGTTCTAATAGAAATAATAATAGATAATATTAAAGCTCTAGTTTTTATAACTAGAGCTATTTTTATATGTTCTACATTGAATTCTTTAAAAATACCCTACCTTTATATAATATCATAAAAATTCTGAAAATTAAAGACTATATCTAGTAACGATTTCCTTGTACAATAAGTATAAACAAAGATACACAAACTACAAAATAAAATGTTAGATACCTTAATCAATGATTATACTTAAAATTTAGTATAAATAATAAAGTTATCTTATAAGGAGATGAGTATATTATGAACATAATAATAGTATCAAAGAGGGTAGAAATAACAAATGCAATAAGAGAGAAGATAGAAGCAAAAATTGAGAAGCTGAGTAAGTATATTAATGAAGATACAGATATAAATGTAAAAATAGATGTTAAGAAAAAGAATCAGAAAATAGAGGTGACGATACACACTAAAGCTGGAGTTATAATTAGAGCAGAGGAATCTCAGGAAGATTTATACTCAGCAATAGATTTAGTATATGATAAACTATATAAGCAATTAAGAAAATATAAAACTCAAACTTTAAAGAAGAATAAGAGAAATGAGAGTATAAGATTTGAAAATATAGAGGAATATGTAGCTTGTGATTTAGATGATGACGAACCAATAAAAAGAAGAAAAAAATTTAAAATAGACAAGCCAATGACTCACGAAGAGGCTATAATACAAATGGATTTGCTAGGTCATAATTTCTTTATATTTAGAGAGCTAGAATCAGAAACAGTTAATGTTATATATAAAAGACATGATGGGTATGGTCTTATAGAGCAAGTTTAGACTATATTATAAAATTAGAATAAAATAAAGTCCCATGGTAAGTTTGGTGTAGCCAATCATATCGTGGGATTTTTTAATTGTCAGGAAACTGCAACTTAAAGAATTAAAACATAGACTAAAGATCCTATAAAGTTCGATTTGGTACAATTTATGGAAATAAAACTGGTTAAAAAAATAAAGTAGATGAACGATTTTATATATGAAATAACCATGTATTAATTAATTATTCGATATATATAAGAACAATATTAAGAAAGTCTAATAATACGTTGAAAATGTATTTGAAAATTGATATAATTAGTCTAAAGATGTCGAATGAATGAATGATTTAAAATTATTAAGTTCGTATTTGGAGGTGCGTATGAAAGATATATTTATAAAGTCTTTAGATAATATAAAAGAAGAGATGATTTCACTAAGTGAATCAATTTTTAAGAGACCTGAATTAGGATTTAAAGAGTACAATACAAATGAATTAATATGTAAAGTTCTAGATAAGCATGATATATCTTATGAAAATAATATTGCATTAACAGGAATAGTTGCAACTTTAGATTCAAAAAAAGAAGGTGCACACATCGGTTTATTATGTGAATTAGATGCTGTACCTACTATAAACCATGAATTTTCAAATAAAGAAGATAATGCAGCTCACACTTGTGGTCATTATGCACAGGTAGGAACTATGTTAGGTGTATTTTTAGGTATAAAAGAATCAAATATTCTTGATAGTTTAGGAGGAAAGATAACTTTCATAGCTACTCCAGCTGAGGAATATTGCGATTTTGAATATCGTAAGAATCTAGTAGAGAGTAAAAAATTAACATACATATCAGGTAAACAAGAGATGATAAAGCTTGGAGTATTTGATGAATTAGATTGTATTTTATCTTGCCACACTATGGGAACAGGAACTAATTACTTAGCAGAAACTAATTCAACTTTAAATGGATTCTTAGGAAAAAGAGCTATATTTAAAGGGAAATCAGCACATGCAGGTGCTAATCCAAGTGAAGGTATCAATGCTTTAAATGCAGCAACTTTAGCTATGAATGCTATAACATTTTTACGTGAAACATTTAAAGAAGAAGATGCAATACGTGTGCATTACGTAATGAGCCAAGGTGGAACAACTGTAAACTCAGTTCCTGAAGAGACGATATTAGATATGTATATAAGAGCAAAAACACTTGATGCTATACTTGTGGTTAATAAAAAAGTTGATAGAGCATTAAGAGCAGGAGCTTTAGGTGTTGGATGTGATATAGAAATATGTGATACAGGTGGATACCTACCACTTACACAAGATGAAAATCTTACTAAAGTAATAGAAGATACATTAACTGATTTTATGAGCAAAGATAAAGTATTAAAAGACTGTCACTCATATGCATCGGGAGATATAGGTGACTTATCTCACTTAGTACCAACAGTCCAAATTGGTGTAGCAGGTTTTACTGGAAACATTCACGGATATAACTTTAAAACTGGTGATGTAGATATTGCTTACAAATTACCTATGGAATACTTAGGAGCAACAACAATTGAATTACTTTCAAATAAAGGTGAATTAGCTAAAGATATAAAAAGCAAATTCAATCCAAGACTTACTATAAGTGAGTATATAGACTTGTTAAACAATTTAAATCAAAATAAATTATATAATGTGGAGGATTAATAATGTTTAAAAGAAAATTAGTAAGTGCTCTTTTAGTAATGAGTATGGGTGTAGCGGCTTTAACTGGTTGCTCAAGTGCATCAGGAGATAGCGAAAAAGGAGACTCTGACAAAATAAAAGTTTCTCTTTTAGTAACAGGAGCTTTAGGAGACAAAGGTTTCAATGATTCAGCTAACGCAGGAATAAAAGCTATAGAAAAGCAGTTTGGAGATAACGTAGAAGTAGAAACTATAGAAATGGGATTTGACCAAACTAAATTTGAACCATCATTATTAGACGCATCAGAGTCTGATGCAGACGTAATAGTAACTGGTGGATGGGATATGAAAGCGCATATTGAAAATACAGCTTCATTATACCAAGATAAGAAATATATAGTTTACGATACAGATGTAGATTATGATTCTTATGAATTAGAAAATGTATACTCAATGACATATAAGCAAAATGAAGCAGGGTTCTTAGCTGGAGCATTAGCTGCACTTGTTACTACAAGTGATATGGAACTTGCAAACCCAGAGAAGAAAATAGGATTTGTTGGTGCTAGAGATACATCAGCAGTAATAAATGACTTCTTAGTTGGATATATAGAAGGTGCTAAGTTTATAGATAAAGATGTAACTGTAGATGTATCATATGTAGGATCATTCACAGATTCAGCAAAAGCTAAAGAATTAACATTAGCTCAATATACTAACGGAGTAGACGTAGTATTTACATCAGCAGGACCAGCATCAGTTGGATCAATAGAAGCAGCAGCTGCTAGCAAGAAGTATGTATTAGGTGTTGATAGTGACCAAGCTATGGCTTATGAAGGTAAAGATGAGCAACAATATATAATATCATCAGCTCTTAAGAGAGTAGATAACTCTTTAGTAGGTGCAGTTGAAAAATTATTAAATGATGAGTTAAAATTCAACACTCATGAAGTATTAGGTGTTAAAGAAAAAGGTGTAGAACTTGCTAATAATGAAATATACACAACAACAGTTCCAGAAGCAATAAGAACTAAAGTAGAAGAAGTAAGTACTCAAATAGCAGATGGAAAAATAAAAGTTACTACAGCTTTAGGAATGGATGAAGCTAAGTTAAAAGAAATAATAAAAAACGCTAAGTAATACTAATTTACACATAGGGAGACTAGAAAAATGAAAAAAGAAATTTTGAAAGCTACAGAGCTTACGAAAGTCTACCCTGGTGGAGTAGTTGCAAATAATGGTGTTAATTTAAGTATAAATGAAGGCGAAATTCATGCTTTAATAGGAGAAAATGGTGCAGGTAAGTCTACACTGATGAAAATGCTATTTGGTATGATAAGCCCGACTAGTGGAGATATATTTATTCATGGAGAAAAGGTATCATTTGGATCATCAAATGATGCGATACAGAAAGGTATCGGTATGGTGCATCAGCATTTCATGCTGGTGCCTTCTTTAACGGTTGCGGAAAATCTTATATTAGGTCATGAAATACAAAATTATGGATTCCTAAAAAGAGAAGAGGCATTTAGGGTTACGGAAGAAATATCTAAGAAATATAACCTTAAGGTCGATTCAAAAGCAAAAGTAAGAGATATCTCTCTTGCCATGAAACAAAAGCTAGAAATATTAAAGGCTCTTTATAGAGGTGCAAAAATACTTATACTTGATGAACCAACTGCAGTGTTAACTCCTCAGGAAACAGACGAATTATTTGAACAGTTAAAGCTTTTAAGAGAAAATGGATATACAATAATATTTATTTCTCATAAGCTTCATGAGGTAAAAGAACTTTGTAACAGACTTACTGTACTTAGAGACGGAAAAACAATGGGTACATATTCGGTAAGTGAGTTAAGTGAGCAAGAAATATCAAGATTAATGGTTGGTAGAGATGTTGACTTAAATATAGAAAAAACTGAAAGTGATTTTAAAGATGTAGTTCTTAGTGTTAAGAATTTAAAGCATACAAACTCTTTTAATAAAAAAGTAGTAAATAATGTTTCTTTCACAGTAAGACAAGGACAAATTCTTGGTATTGCTGGTATAGAAGGGAATGGCCAATCAGAGCTTGTATCTTCAATAGTTGGTGGAATACAAAATGTAGAAGGTCAAATTAAGTTAGAAGGTAAAGATATAACAAAGCTTAGTATATTAAATAGACAAGAGATGGGAATATCTCACGTTTCAGAAGATAGAATGGTTTATGGTAGTGCACCTAAACTATCTATTGAAGATAATGCTATATCTAAAATATATGCTTCGAAAGAATTAAAAAGCAAAGGTCTTATGGACTTAAAGAAAATAAAAGAGTTTACAAGTAATCTTGTAAGTGAATTTAAGGTTAAGCATGATACTACTAAGCAAGCAATTAAAGACTTATCTGGTGGTAACATACAAAAGGTAATAGTTGGTCGTGAATTTTTATATGATCCAAAGCTTTTAATAGTTAATCAACCAACTCGTGGAATAGATGTTGGAGCAATAGAATTTATAAGACACAAGATACTAGATATGAGGGAAGCTAAAAAAGCAATATTACTTATATCAGCAGACTTAGGAGAAGTTTTATCTTTAAGTGATAGTATCATAGTTATGAGTGAAGGAAAAATAGTAGGATATATTGAGGACGCAAGTAAGGTTACTGAAGAAGAGTTAGGACTTTACATGTTAGGAATCAAAGAAGACAGCAAAGAAGTGATTGGAGGTGCTTACTATGAGTAAAAAGTCAAAATCAAATTCTAACTTTTTAAAGTATTTTGATTCTATGAGATTATTAGTAGCTATACTTATAGCTTTAGCTATTACGACTGTAATTATATTTTCAGTAAGTGAAAACCCAATAGAAGCACTTACAACTTTATTATTAGGACCATTACAATCAAAGAGATACTTCTTTAATGTTTTAGAAATGATGGTACCACTTATGTTTACAGGTTTATCACTTGCATTAGTGTTTAAGTCTGGGAACTTCTCGATGATAACAGATGCATCATTTTATATGGGAGCTGTTATAGCAGTATTTATAGCTATAAAACTACCACTACCAGCTGTTATACATCCTGCATTTGCAATATTAATAGCAGGTGTTATCGGGGGATTAATAGGTTCTATACCGGCATTTTGTAGAGTTAAATTTAAGGCTAATGAACTTGTTACATCTTTAATGTTAAACTATGTATTCTTCTTCTCAGGAATATACATAATAAACAAATTCTTAATAGATAGAAATGCAAGTAACTTTGCATCATTAAAATTCTTAAAGAGTTCTAGCCTAGGAAACATAGTAGATGGAACTAGACTTCACTATGGTTTTGTTATAGCGTTATTACTTTGTGCAGCTCTTTACATATTCTTAACTCGTACTAAGTGGGGATATGAAATAAGATTAGTAGGAAGTAATATAGAATTTGCAAAGTATTCAGGTATAAAAACTGGAAGAGTAATATTATATACTTCATTTATATCAGGTGCTGTTGCAGCTATGGGTGGAGCTATTGAAAAATTAGGAATGTATAATCGTTTCCAATGGGCAAATGCACCAACTTATGCATGGGATGGTGTTATAATAGCAACACTTTCAGGAAACAATCCTAAGTTTATACCATTAGCAGCATTCTTCTTATCGTATATACGTGTAGGTGCTGATATAATGTCAAGAAAAACTGATGTTCAAAATGAATTAGTTGCAATAATACAAGGTATTATAATACTTCTTGTTACAGCTGAGCGTTTCTTATACTTTATGAAGCAAAGAAAAGAAAGCCAGATGGCTCTAGAAAATGCTATGAATAAAGGAGGTAAGTAATTATGGAAATGATTTTTGATATATTATTAAATCAAGATTTCTGGTTTGCAGTTCTTAGATCAACTACACCAGTGTTACTTACAACTTTAGGTGCAATAGTAGCATCTCGTGCTGGAGCTAGAAATATCGCACTAGAAGGAACAATGTTAACTGCAGCTCTTGTTGGGGTTATAGGTAGTGCATTAACTCAAAATGCATATCTAGGACTTCTTATGGCGGTAATATCAGGTATAATAATGAGTAATATTCTTGCATATTTTGCATTAAAATTAAAATCTAATATAATATTAACAGGTATTGCACTTAACCTAATGGCTACAGGAGGTACTGTATTTGCTCTATACTTATTCACAGGAGATAAAGGAGCATCTACATCACTACACTCACTTGCATTACCTAATATAAATATACCAATAATAGAAAATATACCTGTAATAGGACCTATATTATCAGGACACCATATATTAACTTATACTGGATTAGTACTTGTTGTATTAATATGGGCAATGTTTAAATATACTACATTAGGTCTTAGAATTAAGGCTGTTGGAGAGTCAACTGAAGCTGCTGAATCAGTTGGTATACCAGTAAATAAGATAAAGTATATAGCACTTACTATAAGTGGTGCATTAGCTGCCATGGGTGGAGCATTCTTATCTATGGGATATGTTACACTATTCTCGGCGGGTATGACATCAGGTAGAGGATATACAGCACTAGCTACTCAAGCTATGGCAAATGGAAATCCTGTAATAGGTCTTTTAACTTCAGGCCTATTTGGATTTAGTGAGAGTTTATCTAACTACTTACAAGGATACTCTCTACCGATAGAGTTTATTCAAATGTTACCATACCTTACGATATTCATAGTGTATGTTGTTTACTGCGCTCGTAAGAATGGCACACAAAAAGAATTGTAATATGTAAAATAAGTTTAAATCTAATTAGTAGATAGTCATTAAGCCGCATACCAATATTTTATAGGTATGCGGATTTTTATATATTATTGTTAAATCAATTAAAAAAGTGTATAGATATAATAGATTTTCCATGGACCGTGAATTTCAATACTGTCATAAGATTTCAGTAAGTAACTTCTATGATTAAATAACATATTTATAGACTTATTGACAACTTTTCGGATTATATATTATTATAACTATAGCCAATAATTGGGATGTATAGCCTAGATGATAGCACAAATAGATTTTATTAATAATTTTAAGTTTTTAATATAAAAGTATAGGATTAGTAGATAAATTATTAACTAAGGAGGAGACATGGTTAAACTAAAAGATATTGCAAGACATACGGGGTTTTCGTTAACACAAGTATCAAGAGCTATAAATAATCATGATGATGTAAGTGAAGAAACGAAAAAAATAATTATGAAAGCTGTAGATGAATTAGGATATGTGCCAAATTTAGCAGCTAAAAAACTTGCGAGTAAAAATGATAGTGCTATAGCACTTATAGTAGTGGGCTTTGAAAAGCAAAGTAGTAGTAATGATATGTTGATTGATATAATGAGTGGTGTTTTTAATAGTGCTACAGAAAATGATTTGGAAGTGGTGCTATATTTATACTCAGAAAATATGAGAAAGAAGAAAAGTTATTTACAATTTTGCAGAGAAAGAGGAGTTAGTGGAGCAATACTTTGTGGTATAAAGAGAGATGATCCAAATTTAAAGGAACTAATGCAGTCAGATTTTCCGATGGTACTTATAGATATACCGTATCTAACTCAAAATGTTGGATCGGTAGTTGTAGATAATGAAAAATACTCATATTTAGCAGTAAAAAGTTTAATAGAAAATGGTAGAAAAAAAATAGGGTTAATAAATGGTAGTGAGGGTGCTTATGTATCAATGGAAAGAAAAAGTGGATATATAGATGCGCTCAAAGAATATAAGATAGAAGTAGATGATGATATAATCAAAGATGGCGACTTCTCAATAGATATAGCCAAGGAATGTGCAAATAATATTATAAATAAAGGTGTAGATGCAATATTTTGCGCAAGTGACTTGATGGCTATGGGGGCTGTTCAAGCTGCGAAAGAAAATAACTTAAATATACCAAATGAACTATCAATATTTGGTTTTGATGGTATACATATGGTAAACTACATAACACCTACTTTGTCTACTGTAAAGCAAAATAGTTACGATAAAGGGTACAAGGCCTCAGGTATGCTTATTGACTATTTAAATAAAGGTATACCTATGAGAATACTTAAGTCTGAGTGTGAATTATATGAGCAAGAAAGTACGTTGAAGAAAAAATAATTATTATTTTTTCTTTTTTTTTCTTTACAAAACCGAAACGCTTCGGTAATATATAGATATAAAGTCAATATAAATAATATTGACGATGAAGATAACTAAGAGAGTTACTGAATTTATATAAAAAGTATTTGGGGAGGACAATATGAGCTTAATGAAATATGATTTAGGTAGTGGAGAATATAAAAACTGGATCGTTTCGGAAAACGATTTTGATTCGTTATACTTAGGTAAGTGTGAATCTATAATGTGTCTAGGAAATGGATATTTAGGATTAAGATCAGCAACAGAAGAAAAGTATGTTGGCGAAACAAGAGATATGTTAATAGCGGGAACGTTTAATAAATTTGATGATGAAGTTACTGAACTGCCAAATGCTGCTGACTTAACTGAAATTACGATATTTATAAATGGAGACAGATTTAGCCTTTTACAAGGAAATGTTAGAGATTACTCAAGAAGCCTAAATTTAAAAAATGGAGAATTGACAAGAAGTTTTATATGGACAAATAAAGATTTCGGAGATATAAAGTTTGAATTTAAAAGATTTGTATCTTTAAATGATCTTCACTTAATAGGTCAAAGAGTAAGTATAACACCTATTGAAAAGAACCTTGATATAAAAATACAATCAGGAATAAATGGTCAAGTATCCAATACTGGAGCTCAACATTTCTCTGAAGGAGAAAAAAGAGTTTACGATGCTAAATATATTCAATACACTCAAAAAACTACAGAGTCTAATATAGATTTTGTTTTAAATACAGTTAATAGTTTTGAAATAAATAGTGAAACTGTAAAACCAAATAGCTTAATAGTAATGGATAGAAGAAAAGTTTACTACAATTACGAAATGTCTATAGAGAAAAGTTCAACATTAGTGATTGAAAAAATATCTAATGTATTTACTTCAAGAGATAAAGAATGTGAAGGATTATCTTATGAAGAGTTAAAAGAACTTTCATTAAAAAGAATAAAAGAAGAGTCAGTTAGAGGTTACGAAACTCTGCAATCAGAATCAGCTAAAGCATGGGAAGAAAAAATATGGTCAAAGTGTAGTATAACTATAAACTCACAAAATGATTATGAGCAATTAGCAATAAGGTTTGCTCAATATCACTTAGTTGTTATGACTCCAGGTCATGATAACAGAATGAATATAGGAGCGAAAGGTTTATCAGGTGAAGGTTATAAAGGTCATACTTTCTGGGACACAGAAATATTTATGCTACCTTACTTCATATATACAGACCCTAAAGTTGCAAAATCACTTTTAGAATATAGATACCTAACTTTAGCTGGAGCTAGAAAGAAAGCTAAAGAAAATGGATACGAAGGGTCTCAATTCCCTTGGGAATCGGCATGGCTTGAAGATGGAGAAGTTACTCCGATATGGGGGTCAGCAGATGTTATAACAGGGAAAGCTGAAAAAATTTGGACTGGATTTATAGAAATACATGTAACTAGTGACGTGGTATACGGAACATGGCATTACTACAATGCAACTAATGACCAAGAATTTATGGATACCTGTGGATATGAAATAATATTTGACTGTGCTACATTCTGGCAATCAAGACTTGAATGGAATGAAGAAAAACAAATATTTGAAATAACGGGTGTAATAGGGCCAGATGAATATAAAGAACATGTAGATAATAATGCATTTACAAATTACACAGCTAAGTGGAATTTAGATCTTGCTATGAATTACTACAATGAATTAAAAGAAAATAGAAGAGATTTATTTGATAAGTTAAATGAAAAATTAAACTTAGATGAAAACTTTACAAAATGGGCTTCTAAAGTAGATAAAGTGTATCTTCCTAAGCCAAATGAAGATAATATAATACCTCAAGATGATACTTACTTAACTAAAGAAATAATAGATTTAACTAAATATAAAAATCAAACTAATATAGGAAGTTTCTTTAAAGATTATAATATGCACCAAGCTAATGAAATACAAGTATCTAAGCAAGCAGATATAATGGTACTATTCTTATTACTTGAAGGATTATTCTCTGAAGAAGTTAAAAAAGCTAACTGGGAATATTATGAGCCAAAGACTTTACATGACTCATCATTAAGTTTATCAACTCACTGCACTTTAGCTAATGACTTAGGACATAGTGAATTATCTTATGAATTATTTAGGAAAGCTTGTGATATAGACTTAGGGCCTAATATGAAAACTTCAGATGCAGGCATACATTCAGCATCTCTTGGTGGAGTATGGCAATGTATTGTTAATGGATTTGGAGGGGTTAGAATGATAGATGGTAATCTAAGAATAAATCCTTGTTTACCTAAGACTTGGAATAAATTAGAGTTACCTCTACACTGGCATGGAGATCTATTAAATATAAGCATAACAAGTGAAGAGTTAAACATAGTAAATACTACTAATAACAATGAAGAAATAAGATTTATACATAAAGGCAATGAGTGTAAATTAACTAATAGTATAACTATAAAACTAGCATAGGTGTTAACTATAATTATTTAGAAAGAGGAAAATACTATGAAATTTAAAGGTGTTATATTTGACTTAGATGGTGTTGTAACTGATACAGCAGAATATCATTTTATAGCTTGGAAAGATTTAGCTGATAGGATAGGAATAGATATAGATATAGAATTTAATGAAACATTAAAAGGAATTTCTAGAGGTGAATCATTAGAAAGAATACTTGTAAAAGGTAATAAACAAAATGATTACACTCAAGAAGAAAAAGATAAATTATTAAAAATAAAAAATGATTATTACTTAACTTTATTAGAGAAATTAACTCCTAAAGATGTAATGGATAATATACACGATACACTAGAATATTTAAAGGAAAATAATTTTAAAGTTGCATTAGCTTCTGCTAGCAAAAATGCACCTCTTATAATAAATAAGTTAGAATTAAACGAATTCTTTGATATAATAGTTGATCCAACTAGCGTAAAAGCTGGTAAACCGTCACCAGATATATTCATAGAAGGTGCAAGACTTATAGGATTAGAGGTTAATGAGTGTTTAGGTGTTGAAGATTCAGAAGCAGGAGTTACATCGATAAATGATGCAAATATGTATTCTATAGGTATAGGTAGTGAATTAAACTTAAAGCATGCAAATATTGTTATACCAAGTACTTCTGCTTTGAAAAATACTATAATAAGCGTTGTAGAATCTAGTCTAATAGAAGCTTAGTGATTAAAAAAAATTGAAAACCGAAGCGATTTGGTATATAATTATAAAATAATAATTTGTTATTCTGTTTATGATGAAGTTTTTATAAATAATAGAAGGGAGTACCCTTCTATTATTTATATATTAATACAAGGGGGCTAGTGAAATGCTAAAAGAGAAAAAGTCAAACAGTAAAAAGCGAGGGGAAGTATTACAAGGTTTAGGATTTGTAACCCCGACAGTTCTTATATTAGGTACATTTGTATTATTCTCTGTAATATACTCGATATTTATATCTTTTACAAAAGTTAATTTACTAGGAGATACTTCGTATAAATTTGTGGGATTACAAAACTATATAAATCTATTCCAAGATGAACGTATATGGATAGCATTTAAAAATACATTTAACTATGTTATAGTTGTAGTTCCGGCGCAAACGTTTTTAGCGTTAGTTCTTGCGTATGTGCTAAATCAAAAACTTAAAGCTAAGAACTTAATAAGAACAGTGCTATTTTTACCTACATTAACATCATCTGCTGTGCTTACGATGATATTTATGTTCTTATTTAGTGTAAATGGACCGATAAACCAGTTTCTAGTTTCATCTGGAATAATGGACCAAGCCATAAACTTTACAGGAGATCCGAAGTTTGCTCTTAAGGTTATTATGGCAATGAATATATGGTCAACAGTTCCATTCTTTATGACTATATACTTAGCAGGACTTCAAGATATACCAGAAACTTTATATGAAGCGGCATCAATAGATGGAGCGACTTCTGTTCAAAAATTCTTTAAAATTACAGTTCCTAACATAGCTCCAATAACAGTGTTTGTTGTACTTCAAGGGCTTATAGGGTGTTTCCAAATATTTGATCAAGCCTACATTTTCTCAAATGGATCGGGTGGACCTCAAAACTCAACTCTTACAGTTGCATTATCTATGTATCAATATGCATTTAAGACTAGTGGAACTATGGGATATGCGGCTGCAATAGCAGTAGTTCTAGCAGTAGTAATATTTATAGTAGCTATAATCGCTAAAAAATTACAAAAAGAAGATATATAGGTCTGGAGGGATGAGAAATGAAAAAACAAAAATTAGGTAAAGTTTTAGTTTATACAATATTAATAATATATGCTCTGATAACTCTATATCCATTTATCTGGGGATTATCGGCGTCATTTAAACCATATAATGAGATTGTTGGGGGAGGACTTAGTATATTCTCTGAAAATTTCAGTTTAGACAACTATAAATATATATTTAATGTTGGATCTGACTTCTTAAAGTGGTTTGGTAATTCGTTCTTTATAGCAACAGTAGGAACTCTTCTTAATTTATTATTTAATAGTATGGCAGGTTATGCACTTGCAAGACTTAGATTCCCTGGTAAGAACCAACTATTTTATATAATACTTGCAGTAATGATGGTACCAGGTCAAATACTTATAATACCAAATTACTTAATAATAAAGAATTTAGGTATGCTAAATAGTTTTAGTGCGGTAATAATACCAGCAGCCATAAATGCAACTTATATATTTATGATGAGACAGTTCTTCTTAAACTTCCCAAAAGAAGTAGAAGAGGCAGCATCATTGGATGGATTAACTAGAACACAAACTTTCTTTAAAATAGTACTACCTATGGCAAAACCAGCTCTTGCAACACAAGCTATATTCGTATTTATGTCATTCTGGAATGAATTTATGAAGCCTATGCTTTACTTAAATTCACCAGAAAAGTATACATTAACATTAGGTCTTCAAATGTTCCAAACTCAGTATGTAGCTCAGTGGCACTATATAATGGCTGCATCTATGATAACAATAACTCCTATACTTATAATGTATGCTGTATTTAATAAATACTTTATGGAAGGTGTAAGAATCGGTGGAGACAAATAAATAGACCCTTTTTAGGGTCTTTTAATATAGAGAGGAGAAAAATATGAGTAGTATAACAAAAACTAATAACTTAAATGATCCATATATAGTGGTAGGAAATAGAATGTACTCAATTGCAAATCAAAATGGAGAATTTCCAAGAATAGGATGGCATGTTGAAGGTGAGATGGCAGGGGTGTGGGCTCATCCTATAAAGCTATTTAATGAGTATGGGATAAGTGTTTTTGAAGGTGAAAATGAGTTAAATATAGAAGCAAAATCTTTTAATATAGAGCCGATACAAGCGAACACAAATTTTGTAAGTGATAAGCTAGAAATAGTTAAAAGTGAATTTGTACCAGATGACTTAGAAATATTAGTTGTTGATTATAAAATAAATGCTCTTGAAGATGTTAAGTACAAATTTGTATTTGATGCAAAAGTAAATATTATAGGGACATGGACTGCTGAAGATGCAGGATTTACTAACGGGGAAGATGAGATATTTGAAAACAATGGTGCAAATAAAGTAATATTTAAAGATAGCTTAAACCCTTGGTTTGCAGGTATATGTGCACTAGAAGATGGTATTATAACAATTTCAAAAGATGATTTATACAAAGTGAATCTTAGCTATGATTTAAATTTAAAAAGCGGTGAATCAAAAAAATTAAGATTTATCATAGTAGGATCAAGTGTTTCTTATGAACAATTTAATGAAAGTCTTGATGTGGCATTAAACAAGATTGAGTATTTAAAAGAAGTTAAAGCTACTAGATATGAAGAAATAAGAGAGAAATCAGAGATAATAA
The DNA here is from genome assembly GCF_002250835.2 of Romboutsia weinsteinii. Lineage (GTDB taxonomy): Bacteria > Bacillota > Clostridia > Peptostreptococcales > Peptostreptococcaceae > Romboutsia_A > Romboutsia_A weinsteinii. Next base: position 75,728 of record NZ_NOJY02000006.1, on the reverse strand, counting down.
TAGATAATAAAGAAGTAAGTGATGCATGTGAGTGGCTCAAATACAATGCAGATATGATGATAAGAAAAATACCTGGACTAGGAAGAGGATACGGAGCAGGATTTCCGCATTATCCTTGGTGGTTTGGAACAGATGCATGTTACACTATTCCAGCAGCTTTATCTATGGGGCAACATGAAGAATGTAAGGATACTTTAAGAATTATAAAAGAAATATCAGATAGAGAAAATGGTAATGGTAGAATAGTTCATGAAACATCTACTTTTGATGTTACTTATAATAAAGGTAATACTCAAGAAACTCCTCACTTTGTAAAGGCTGTTAACCAAGTGTTCTTATGGACTGGAGATATAGATTTTATAAAAGAGATGTATGATTACTGCAAAAAAGGTGTATTCGGATGGTTATTAGGTGAGATGGATAAAGACGGTGACTTATTAGCTGATGGATACGGAATAATAGAACTTTACGCACTCAACTTAGAGATGCTTGATACAGCAACGCTTACATATGAAGCTTTAGAAGGTCTTTATAATATGGCTAAAGTTTTGGATGATAAAGAAGTAGTAGAAAGATGTGAAATATTAATACCTCAAATCAAAGAAGAGATAGATAAAAAGTTTTGGATGGAAGATGAATGTCTATACGCAGATATGTCAGGAACTATATCTGATATGAAGGAAAGAGTCCCACATCTTGTTGGTAATGAAAAAATGGATAGCTATAAAAAGATTGAAATGAAAAAGTATTTTGCACTTGATAGATGTGAAGATGAAAATAAAGATATACCTTGGCTTATGAAAAATTGGATAACAGTATGCCCTCTTGAGGCTAAATTAGTTGATAGTGATAGAGCTAAAACTATATTTAAAAGGCTTGAAACTTCTGAATTTACCAATGAATATGGACTTCAATTGTGTGGAGTTAAAAAAGATATAGAAATAGCAAATAATGAAAAAAGTGATGATATATACGCTTTAGATATTTCTATGTCGATTTCTTCAGGGGTGATGGCTTATGCAGAAAGCATATATAAGAGAGCAAATGAATCTTTTGAATATACTAAAAAACTAGCTAGTCTACTAAACTGTGCTATGCCTGGAGCAATAAGTGAAAACCTACCAGATAAAGGCTGTTTTTTACAATCTTGGTCAAGTTACGGCGTTAACTGGACTTTAATTGGTGGGATTATGGGAATAAGTCCTAACGCTTATACTAAAACTATATACATAAATGCAACGCTCCCTGATGAATTAGATAAATTAGAAGTTAAGAAGATGCTGATAGCAAATGATATGTTTAATATATCTATAACAAGAGTTAATAATTGTATAGAAGTAAATATTGAAAATGATAATGGATGGAATATAGTAATTAACAATTAGTTATGTGTATTAGCAAATAGATATGAATATAAAAAGTAAAGACTGCTTATAAAGCATATTATTAAAGGAGATAGATTAGGTATTCTAGTATGAGCATCTAACCTATCTCCTTTTTATGTTCTATTATTTATTAATATACAGTTATGACTACGAGTTTGATTTATAGTTTATGGTGGAATGAAGTATTCATTGATGTTTGCCTTAAGTGAAGAGGTTTTTATATACCAAAACGTTTTACAATAGAAATAATATCTTAGTTATTTTATAAAGAGTGAGATTTCAACTATACAGGTCTAATATTGTGCGATTTGTGTTGAATTATACAAGAATTAAATAAATAATTATAATTAAATATAAAAAATAATAGAAAAAAGGAAAATGTTTTCTGGAAAAGTGTTGACATCCGAAACGTTTTCGGATAATATTTAATTATAGTAATTAAACATTATATATTGAGGGGGAACTTGATATGGTATTTAAAAAATTAGCAGCTATAGCGATGGCTGGAATGCTAAGTATAAGCTTAGTGGCTTGTAGTTCATCAGGAAGTGATAGTAGCAAAGGAAACGGAAAAGTAACTGTTGGTGTATGGAATGGGAATCAGGCTGAAGAAAAAGCACTGACACAAATGATAAACGATTTTGAGAAAGAAACAGGAATAAAGGTAGAAAAGAAAGTATATACAGATTATCAAACACAATTAAAAACAGATTTAATAGGTGGAACAGCACCAGATGTATTTTATTTAGACGTTAACGTATCTCCAGAATTAATGGATTCTAAAGTATTAGAGCCTTTGAATCAATATACAACAGATGAATTTAATGTAAATGATATATATCCAAACTTATTAGCTGGATTCAAAGATGAAGAAGGTGAAGTATATGCTATGCCAAAAGATTATTCATCATTAGGAGTTTACTATAATGAAGAGTTATTAAAAGAAGCAGGGTACAGTAAGGATGATATACCAACAGAACTTGAAAAATGGCCAGAATTCTTAAAGGAATTACAATCTAAATTACCAGAAGGTAAAAAAGCGGCTATGATAGACCCAGAACTAGCAAGACTTATGGGATTCATAGAAGCTAATGGTACAGATGTAGTAGATAAAGAAGGATATTCTAATTTATCAGATCCTAAGGTTATAGAAGCATTAGAATTAGTTGACTCATTATTTAAAAATGGTTCAACTCATCAAGCTAAAGATCTTGGATTTGGGTGGAATGGAGATGCTTTTGGTTCAGAAGCTGCAGCTATAATGATAGAAGGTAACTGGGTTGTAGGTCACTTAAGAGATAATTTCCCTAACGTTAAATATGGGACTTTAGAAATGCCTACATATAAAGGTGAAAAATCAAACATATTATTCACTGTTGGATATGCAATGAATAAAGAATCTAATAATAAAGAAGATGCTTGGCAGTTTATAAACTACGCTAGTGGCGAAAAAGGTATGACAACTTGGACAACAGGAAGTGGTACATTGCCAACTCGTAAGTCAGTTGCAGAATCTACTAAAGTTGATGAAGATGCAATACTTAAGCCTCATATAATAGGAGCAGAGTATGGCTCAGTATGGCAAAAAGGTTTAACGCTTCCAATAGTAGATAGAGAATTTAAAAACTATATGCCAGCTGCTATATCAGGAGATTTAACTGTAGTAGAAGCTATGAAAAAGGCTACTGAAACGGCTAACAAAGATATAGATGCTCAAATGAAATAGTATAAATATATTTAAACAAAACAGAAGGATGTACTATCCTTCTGTTTTAATATTAAAATAGGGTTAGTTTATTAGGAGATGAATATGAATAATTTAAATATAAATAATTGGATTATAAAACATAATTTAGAAACGCTTGATTATTATAGTGAGAGTGAAACTATATTTGCTCAAGCTAATGGATATTTTGGAACTAGGGGAACTTTGGAAGAAGGATGTAGTCAGGAAATTGAAGGAACTTTTGTAAATGCATTTTATGATACTGAAGAAATCGTATATGGAGAAGCTGCTTATGGTTATGCTAAGAATCGTCAGACTCAACTTTTAGTGCCAAACAGCAAAACAATATACATATCTATAGATGGTGAAGTTTTAGATGTTGAAAAATCAATAATAGAAAATCATAGCAGAGAGCTTGATCTAAAAACAGGAATAATAAATAGAAGCTTAAAATGGAGAACGAATACAGGTAAAGAGGTATTAATAAATACTGAAAGATTAATATCTATGGAGTATGAGAACTTGATGGCTATAAATTTAAGCTTAAAGCCTCTTAACTTTAGTGGAGAAATAAATATAAAATCAGGAATAAAAAGAGATAAATTAAATGATATAGATGAAAATGATCCTAGAGTTTCAGGTGAACTAAAATATAGCTTAAATATATATGATAAATACTGCGAGAAAGATTTAATTATAGCAAAATCTAAAACTAATAACTCTAATTTAGGACTTATAACATCTATTATAAATAAGGTTGATAATGTAATAGATAGAGAAATCGAAAAATCTGATGAATCTACAGATAACAATATTTATGAAAGTATTAATATTAAAGTAGTAGAAAATGAGGTTTGTAATCTAACAAAGTACTGTTATTATTACTTTGATAAACAAGATAGATTAGAAAATGAAATAGATCATAAGATAAAAGACTTTAGAGAATTATGTAAAAACAATTATGGGTATTACAAAGAATCACAAGAAAAATACTATAATAAGTTTTGGGAGAATTCAGATATAGTAATAGATGGAGATAATGAAATACAAGCAGCTATAAGATTTAATATATTCCACCTTATTCAATCAGTAGGAAAAAATGGAAAAACAAATATAGCAGCTAAAGGATTAACAGGAGATGGGTATGAAGGTCATTATTTCTGGGATACTGAAACTTATGTAATACCTCATTTTATATATACTAATCCTGATATTGCAAAAAAATTATTAGAATATAGATACTCGATACTAAGTAAAGCAAAAGATAGAGCAAAAGAAATGAGTTACAAAGGAGCTTTATATCCTTGGAGAACTATATGTGGAGAAGAGTCTTCAGCATATTACCCAGCAGGAACAGCGCAAATACATATAAATGCAGATATAATGTACTCTATAAAGAAGTACTATGAAGTTACTGAAGACCTAGAGTTTATGATAAGTAAAGGATTTGAAATGTTACTTGAAACATCAAGATTCTATGCAGATTACTCAGATTATATAGAGGGTAGAGGTTATTGTATCAATGGTGTTACTGGACCTGACGAATATTGTGCACTTGTAAATAACAACACTTATACAAATATGATGGTAAGATATCAACTTAAGTTTTTAGTGGATTTTATAGAATCATTGAAGGCAAATGATAAAAAGCTATATAATGATATATTATCTAAGTTTAATGTTAAAATTAAAGAAATTAAATTATTTGAAGATATATACAAAAATATGTACATACATTATGATGAGGAAAAGGGTCTAATAGGACAGGATGATGCATTCTTAAATAAAAAGGTCTGGGACTTTAAAAACACACCAAAGGAGAACTATCCACTATTATTAAACTACCATCCAATGGTAATATATAAGCATCAAGTTATTAAACAAGCGGACTTAATACTTTCAATGTTATTAATACCAGAAAACTTCACATATGAAGAAAAGAAGGCAAATTTTGATTATTATGAAAAGGTAACTACTCATGACTCATCATTATCTGAATGTATTCATGGAATAATAGCAAATGAACTTGGATATGAAGATATGAGTTATAAATTCTTTGAGAATACTGTAAAAACAGATTTATATGACTTACATAATAATGTGAAAAACGGGGTACATATAGCATCTATGGCAGGAAGCTGGCAATGTATAGTATTTGGATTTGGTGGAATGAGGCAAATTGATGGGGTGTTACATTTTAATCCAAGATTATGTGATAAGTTTAATAAGATAGAGTTTAAAATTAGATTTAAGGGAAGAGTTATAAAGGTATCTATAGAAAGAGATAAAACAGATTATCAACTAGTTAGTGGAAAAAATATAACTATAGTTAATAATGGGGAAGTTATAGAATTAGTAAAATTATTTTAGGGATAGTATTTAAGTAATGCCAAACCTTATAAAACATTAAATTAATAATATTTTATAAAGTTTGGTTATTTTTACATGTAAATAAAATAGCATCTTATGGAAAAAATATGGTAATTATGTGATATAATGTAAACAAATTATTAAATTCAAGGGAGGACTACTTATGGCTTTATTTGTAAGTAAAAAAGGTGCTAGGGGCGTTGGTAATGACATCGATAGAATAATAAGGGAGATAGATCAGATAACTCAATCAGATATAGATAGAACTTGTGATAAAATAGATGCGGAATTAAATTCTTGTGGAAGAGAGTTATCAAACTCTGTAAAAACATTAAGCCAAATAAAATCTTTATTAGATAGACTAGTTCAACAAGTAGGAGCGAATGCACCTGAACATATACAAGTCTTAGTGCAATCTATAGCACAAGAAATATCTTCAAAGGTATCTACATCTATAGATAACCAAGAAGAAGTTAGAAAAAATATTAAAGATGTAGATAAATACACAAATGAAATAGATTCATTAACAGATAAGATTGATGAGCTTACTAACCAAATCGATGTAATGACAGATAAGTTCCAAGGATAGTAGGTGGCATATATGATAAAAAACTTAGTAGATGACTTAAAATTAGCAGCAATGGATATGAAATCAGAAGTTAAAGATGTTATTCATGAGATGACAACTAAGCTACCAGAGACAGTACAAGCTGATTATTCAAATGCAGATAGACAAACTATCCCAGCTAGTGATTTAGAATATATGGGATCTGGTTGGAATACTATGCCTGCACAAGTAACTGCTAATAGAATTGATATGATAGCAGATAAGGTAAATTTTGTATCTGAGATGATTCAACAAGGTTTATTAGCATTTGATTCTATAGAAGTAGAATTACAAACATATGCAAGAGGTAACGTTCCACCACAGCCACAGCAATTATTGGCTTTAGCTTCAAGGGTAGATTCTAATCAAAAGCAAATTTTTATGGGGCTTCAGAAATTAAAAGAGCTATCTATGGAAATTGATAGAGCTACAGATAAATTACAAGGTGGAAATACAAATGGCTGGGGATCTAAAAATATAGGTGGTGGCTGGTAAGAAGAGTCACTCCAAATATTATATTTACATATATTATTATGAAATACAGATATAATTACCATAAATTGTAGAAAAAGCAGTGATGATTTAATAACTATTACTGCTTTTTCTATATAGATTATTATAAATTTGTAAGAAAAAATTTAAATAAATATATATGTTTTAAAAGAATATTAAAAAATATTGACAATTGTTTCCTGATTTTATATAATAATCTTAGAAAACGTTAACAAATATTAAAAAATATACAAATGAATATAAATGTATTTGGAGTGTTACTGATAATGCAGGCAAGACCAAATTTTATAAAACATTAAATTGATAATGTTTTATAAAGTTTGGTCTTTTTTACATGTTAATAAATAAATACTTTAATTTATACAATAAAGGGGCATGAAAATATTTATGAAAGTTACAAAAGTGATTAACAATAATGTTGTTTGTGCTTATAACGCAAATAATAAAGAAGTTGTTATTATGGGTAAAGGAATTGGATTTAAGGTAAAAGAAGGAGATGTTGTTAATAAAAAAAATATAGAAAAAATCTTCACGATGAATAGCCAATCAACAGTAGATAAACTAAAAGAGTTATTAGAAAATTTACCTATGGAGCATATCAAGGTATCTAATGAAATTATAAGTTATTCAAGGCGTACTCTAGGAAAAAGGCTCAACCAAAATATATACATTACATTAACTGATCATATAAGCTTTGCGGTACAAAGATACAAAGAAGGGATGCAGTTTTCAAATCCATTGTTATGGGAAGTAAAGCAATTTTATAAATCTGAATTTTTAATAGGAGAATATGCTATTAGATTAATTAAAGAACAACTTGGTGTAGATATGAGTGAGGATGAGGCGGCAAGTATTGCACTTCATATTGTAAATGCCGAGTACAATACAAATATGAAGGAAGCCCTAAAGATTACTACTTTAATAGGTGAAATATTAAATATTGTTACTGACTTATTTGAAATAGAGCTAGACAAGGAAAGTCTACATTATTCAAGGCTTGTTACTCATCTAAAGTTTCTAACGCAAAGATTATTTTTAAATGAGCAATTACAAAATAATGATGATATTTTAGCAGATATAATTAAGACTTCATATCCAAGTGAGTATGAATGTAGTTTAAAAATAAAAAATCATATAATAAACAAACATGGACATAGGATATCAGATGAAGAATTAGCATATCTAACTGTTCACATAAGAAGAATGACAGTGCTTTCAAATGAGATGAGCAAATAATATAAGATTGGAGTAAAGAGATGTTTAAGAAATTAAAAGAAAAGTTAAATAAGAAAGATAGCAATGCTTTAACAATAGGTTCTCCATTAGAGGGAGAAGTAGTTTCTATAAAAAAAGTTAATGATCCTACTTTTGCAGATGAGATGCTTGGAAAAGGTATGGCAATAAAACCTTCAAAGGGAAGAGTAGTTTCTCCGGTAGATGGTGAAATCGGTATGATATTTAAAACAAATCATGCGGTATCGATAACTAGTGAAGATGGTATAGAAATATTAATACATATAGGACTTGATACAGTTAAATTAGATGGAGAGCATTTTATATCACATATAAACTCAGGAGACAAAGTCAAAAAAGGAGATTTATTAATTGAATTCAATATAGAAAAAATTAATGAAGCTGGCTATGATACAATTACTCCAGTTGTTATCTGCAATAGTGATCAGTTTGAAGATATAAGAGGTAGTGAATCATTACAAGTAAATGAGCTAGATACTATAATCGATATTATAAAATAACAACTAATTAAATATTAAATCGATTACAAGAATTTATATTCTTTAAATAAAAATTATAAAATAAAGGGGGATGTTTCTTATGATGAAATTGTTTCAAAAGTTAGGAAAATCATTAATGCTTCCAGTTGCTTGTTTACCAGTAGCAAGTATATTTATGGGTATAGGTTATGCAATCGACCCAGGTGGATGGGGAGCAAACAGTGTATTTGCAGCATTCTTTATTAAGGCAGGTAGCGCTTTAATAGATAATATGGCAATATTATTTGCTATAGGTGTAGGTATAGGTATGTCTGATGACAACGATGGAACAGCAGGACTTGCTGGCCTTGTATCATGGCTTATAATTACAACATTACTATCAGTAGAATCAGTTGGTTTCTTAAAATCAATAGATGTAGCTGATGTTGCACCTGCATTTGGTAAGATTCAAAATCAATTTATAGGTATATTATCAGGTTTAATAGGTTCATATTGCTATAATAAATTTAAAGGTACAAAATTACCTGATGCATTATCTTTCTTCAGTGGTAAGCGATGTGTTGCTATGGTAACTGCAGCATTATCAGTTGTAGCTGCAGGTATATTATTCTTCGTATGGCCAACAGTTTATGATGCATTAGTATCTTTTGGTAAGTCTATAATATCTACTGGTTCAATAGGTGCTGGGATATATGCATTCTTCAATAGATTATTAATACCAACAGGTCTTCACCATGCGCTTAACTCAGTATTCTGGTTTGACGTTGCTGGAATCAATGATATAGGTAACTTCTGGGGAAGTATGGGAGAAGGTGTTAAAGGTGTAACTGGAATGTATATGACTGGATTCTTCCCAGTAATGATGTTTGGTTTACCAGCTGGAGCACTTGCAATGTATCATTCAGCAAAGAATAAGAAGAAAAAGCTTGCTTATGGATTATTATTAGCAGCTGCAGTATCTTCATTTGTAACTGGTGTTACAGAGCCATTAGAATTTGCATTCATGTTCTTAGCTCCACCGTTATACTTAATACATGCTATATTAACAGGTCTATCATCATTTATATGTGCTATGCTGCCAGTAAGAGCAGGATTTAACTTCAGTGCAGGTCTTATAGATTATGTATTAAGTTTCTCGGCTCCAATGGCATTAAATCCACTTTTATTACTGCCAATAGGGTTAGGATTTGGGGGACTTTACTATACAATATTCAGATTTGCAATAGTTAAATTTAATTTAAAAACTCCTGGTAGAGAAGATGATGATGAAGATATAGAGTTACAAGAAGTAGCTGTAACTTCAGATGGTAATAAATATACTAGAGTAGCAGAAACTATACTAAGAGGACTTGGTGGAAGTTCAAATGTAACTTCTATAGATAACTGTATAACAAGGCTTCGTTTAGAAGTAAAAGACCAATCTTTAGTTAACGAAAAGGTTATAAAGTCTGCAGGTATATCAGGTATAATAAGACCAGGTAAAACAAGTGTACAAATTGTAGTTGGAACACATGTACAATTTGTTGCTGACGAGTTTGAAAGGTTATGTCAATTAAATAAATAAGAGTTTTATAGGAATAAATATATTTTAGAGAATTATAAATATGTTAGATAATAAAAGGCGTAGTCAGTTGACTATGCCTTTTTATAAAGTAATTATATTTATTTTCTCAATTAAGATGTATTGTATATAAACTTATAAATTATATTAATCTAAAAGACTGTTAACTATATATTTGCTCTCTTTAGTAATATATACTCTATTTACTCTCTTAGTTAAACAACATAATATTTCATGGTCTATTGTTCCCATTTTACTTGATATATCACCTATTCTTATTCCATCGATGTCTCCTATTAAGATCACTTCATCTTCCATTTTTACATCAAGGTCTTCTGGTATTTCAACCATAGTTTGATCCATACAGATTCTTCCTATGATATTTAACAATCTACCACCTATGAATACTTGTGGATTTTTTTGAGTTCTAGGGAAGCCATCGGCATAACCTACTGGTAATGTTGCTATTTTTACGTCTTTATCTGCTGTGTATGTTCCAGCATAACTAACGCTAGTTCCTTTTTCTATAGTCTTTATATTACTTACCTTAGTTTTTAATTCTAGTGCAGTCTTTAAGCTTATCTCTCTGCTAATATCAGAAGATGGATAAGGACCATATAAAGATACTCCTAGTCTAACCATGTTAAAGTCACACTCTCTTAAATCTAAGATTGCAGCACTATTTGATACGTGCTTTATTGGTATATTTAAGTTAGCTTCTTCTAGAGCATTTATAACCTGGTTGTATTTACTTACTTGCTTATAAGTTGCTTCTTTATTTTCTTCATCTGATTTTGCAAAGTGAGTATATATACCTTCTATTATTAAGTTTTCTAACTCAAATATTTTTTTTATGTCTACTATAGACTGTTCATTTACTAAGAACCCTATTCTACTCATACCAGTATCAAGCTTTATGTGTATATAAGCTTTTTTATTGCTTTTTTTAGCTAATTCATCTATATTTGTAGCCATTTCTAAAGAGTATACAGTGATTCTTATATTATTGTCTATTGCATGTTGGATGCTACAACTATCTACATATCCCATACATAGAATAGGTTTTTTAATATTTGCTTTTACAAGGGCAAGACCTTCTTCTAATCTGGCTACAGAGAAGAAGTCTACATTTTCGTAATTATCTAGAAATTTAGATACTTCTATAGCTCCATGTCCATAACCATCTGCTTTTACAACACAACATAGTTTAGTATTTTTATTTAAAGCTTTTTTTACATTATCCACATTATATTTTATATTTTCTAAGTTTACCTCGGCCCATGTACTTGAGTTTATATTCATATCATATACCTCTACTTTCGATTGATGTCATTTAAATTAAGTTGGATTAAATAGTATTAATTTTTTATCGTAAAAAATTAATTTAACTGAATTCATACTAACATTTTCATTTGTTCGCGTCAATATAATTTTATTTAATAAGATAAAATTAAATTGGATTTAATTAAATTGCTAAATATTAGTTATATTGATATAATTGTGTAATGATAATTTAAAGAAAATAAATGAGGTAAACAATAAATGAATGAAATAGATATATCGAAAAATATTACTGAATACAGGAAGAGAAAAGAATTAACTATAAAAGAATTAGCTAGCCTAACAGGTGTAACGCCTTCTTTGCTTAGTCAAATAGAAAAAGGGACTGCTAATCCATCTATAAATACACTAAAGCAAATATCTAAAGCACTAGATATACCATTATTTAATTTCTTTATAAGTGATAAGTCAACTGAAGACTTAGTAGTTAGAAAGGGAAGTCGTAATAAAATAATGTTTGCAGAAGATGATAGTTTTGCTTATGAATTGTTAACTCCAAATTCACAAGGGTCTATAGAATTTATGCTTATGAAGATACCAGCAAGAGAGTCTTCTTCAAAGGAACTTTTTAGCCATAAGGGTGAAGAGGTTGCATATGTTATGAAAGGTTCTGTAAGTTTATATTTGATGAATTCTATTATTGAGCTAAACTGTGGAGACAGTGTGAAAATACCACCACATTCAAATCATAAATGGGAGAATAACACTGATGAAGACTGTGAGGTTATATTTGCAGTAACACCTCCATCATTTTAAATATATTGAGTAAGTCGATTAAAAAATTATAATTGTAAAGCTATATAAACTTAGCAATTGAAAATTACGAAAAAAGTATTGATTATATAATCAATGCTTTTTTTATTCTCTAATTATTTAAATTTGAGATGTTTCAGACATGTTGATATATATAAGGGAATTTTTGTTATATTTATTTAAATAATTTATTGACCATGTGGTCAATGAATGATACTATTTATAATTATAGACCACATGGTCAATCAAGGAGGATAAGTATGAAAGAAAAAGAGTCTTCTATAGATGCTAAAAAAAAGATACTTAATATAGCACTTGAAGAATTTGCACATAATGGATACCAAGCAACGTCTACCAATGTGATTTGTAAAAAAGCTGAAGTATCAAAAGGATTGCTTTATCATTATTATGGCTCGAAAGAAAACATGTATTTAGCTGTAGCTAGACACGTTATTTACAATTTTAAAGAAAATATAAAAATACATATACAAGATAGCAATAAGAAGGGTATCGATTATATAAGTGAATATTTTAATTCTAAGTTTGAATTCTTTGGAGAAAATCCACTGTACTCTAAGATTATTGTAAATCTAGTATTAAATAACACTATAGAAGATGCAAGAAAAATCGCTAATGAGTTTGAGGATTATAATAATACTCTATTATATGAAGTGATAAAAAGTATAGATTTTAATCCGAAGTTTGATAGAGAAAAAGCTTTTGAATTAATTCTAATGATAGGTTCAAAATTAGAAGAAAAACATATGAAAGATATAGAGTGTAAGGATAAGGACATTGTTATAGAAGAATTTAGAAGAGACCATAAGATAATGCTAGAAATGGTATTTGAAGGTATTGATAAATAAAAGGAGGACGTTTAAGTGATTAAAGGAATTATACTATTAGCTATATTTACAGTTATAGGATTAATAGTTGGAAAGTTAGTTTCAAAACTTCAGTTACCATCTATACTTGGATGGTTATTGACAGGTATGGTAATAGGGCCACATGCACTAAATTGGATGAATAGTAGCATAATGGATGCAGAGTGGTTTCATGTTTTAAGCAACATTGGAGAAGTTCTAGTAGGTATGCTAATAGGTACTGAATTAATACTTGAAGAACTTAAGAAGTCAGGAAAACAAATAGTGACTATATGCTTTTTTGAGGGTATGATAGCATTTATATTTGTTGCAGTTGCATTTTTCATATTTGCAGATGTTCCGATTTCTATAGCACTAGTATTTGGAGCAATTGCATTAGCAACAGCACCAGCACCATCTTTATCAATAGTTAAAGAGTATAATGCTAAGGGACCTGTTTCAAAAACTTTAATACCGCTTGCTGCATTAGATGATGTATTAGCTCTATTTGTATTTTTCTTAGTTATAGGAGTAGTCTCAGGAGCTATGACTGGTGAAAAAGTAAATATTATTTCTATATTAATGATGATAATATTACCACTAGCTATAGGAGCTGTTACAGGTATTATAGGTGCTAAAATATTACAAAATAAGAAACCTAAAGAAGTAACTGCATTTGCGGGTATTACAGAAGGTCAGATTTCATGTAATGAAAAGTCTAAGTTAGAAATTTTATTAAAACTTACATTACTAATAGCTATTACAGTTATTGTTGGTAGGTATGTAAATGACAATATACTATCAATAAATTTATTATTATCTGGTATATCATTTTCTGCTATTATCGCAAATATGGTTGGAAAAGAAAGATTGCATGAGATAATGGAAGTTGTTAACCCTATAATAGGTATAGCATTAGTTATAATGGTAATAAACTTAGGAGCACCACTAGATTATAACTTAATATTTGGTGCAGGACTTCTTACTGCTATATATATAATAGCTCGTGGCGTTGGTAAGATATTAGGTGCTTACACAGGTGGTAAGTTATCAAAAGCTGATGATAAAGTATGTAAGTACTTAGGGCTTTCTCTTTTACCACATTCAGGAGTATCGCTTATATTTACAGGAATAGCAGTTACAACTTTAACACCACTTGTACCAGAATATGCTACTATGATACAAGGAACTATTGCAGCAGCAGCTGTTATAAATGAGATTATAGCAGTATTTCTAGCTAAACAAGCTTTTAAGATGGCAGGAGAAATTAAAACAAATAAAGATTTAGATACAGAGAATGTAACTAATTAAAAAATAGAAATATATGATAACTAGTGTATAAGTAGAGGTTTAAATTTACTTATACACTTTTTTGTATACGAATGTATTATAACTTAACAAAAATTTTATACTAATATGTATATAATAAGTAGTAAAGTGTATTTAGGAGGACATAAGATGAGAATTTTAGTCGTAGAAGATGAAATAGATTTATTAGAAGCAATTGCAGAAGGATTAAGAATAGATGGATATGCAGTAGATACAAGTGATGATGGGGATGAAGGCTTAGAACTTGCACTTATAAATGATTATGACCTTATAATTCTTGATTTAAATTTACCTAATATAGATGGAATAGATATTTTAAAAAATATAAGAGAACATAATAAGTTAACAAAAATATTAATACTAACAGCTAGATCAGCAATAGAAGATAGAGTAAAAGGGCTTGATCTGGGAGCAAATGATTATTTAGTTAAACCCTTTCATTTTGATGAATTAGAAGCTAGAATAAGATGTTTACTTAGAATAAAATTTATACAAGAAGATAACGAACTTAAATATAAGCACTTAAAAATAGATATGAAATCAAGAAAAGTTTATGTAGATAATAATCCAATAAAGTTAACTAAAAAAGAATTTTCAATACTAGAATATTTAATGAAAAATATAAATAAAGTAATTAGCCAAGAGGAGCTAATAGAGCATGTTTGGGATAATAGTGTTGATATGTTTAGTAACTCTGTAAGGGTTCATATTAATGCCTTAAGAAAAAAGTTAAAAGAAAATTTAGATTATGAAGTGATAAAAAATGTTGCTAGTGTGGGGTATATAATAGAAGCATTGGAGGAAGAAAATTAATGAAATTTAATTTATCCTTAAGACTTAAGGTAACCTTTATAAACACAATAGTACTTATACTTTGTAGTGTAATACTGACTATAGGAACATCACTTTCAGCAGTAAGGTCTATTGATTTACTAAGCCAATTTTCACCAACAGAAAGTGCAGCAAGTACAATTCCATCTATTCCAAATAAAAATAATATGTTGAAAGATGCAACAGTAATAGAAGCAAAGAGTTTAACCCAAGCTACGAGTGTAGCAAAAGGGAATATAGTAATGACAAGTACATTTTGTATGATAGTAGTTATAATTTTAGGGGGAATAATAACTTATTTAACAACAAAAAAATCATTAGAAGGTGTTAAAAATTTAAGTGATGAAATAAAAGATATAAGTGAGCATAATTTATCTAAAAAAATAAAAGAAGAAGGTGCAGATGACGAAATAAAAGACTTAACTAAATCTTTTAACAATATGTTATCTAGAATAGAAGATGCATTTGAAAGTCAAAAACAGTTTTCAGCAAATGTAGCTCATGAGCTTAGAACACCTTTGGCAGTTATACAAATGAAAATAGATGTTTTTAAGAAGAGGAAAGAGTATACTATTGAAGATTATGAAAAATTAATTGAAATAGTAGAAAAAAACAACAATAGATTATCAAAGGTAGTTGAGGAATTGCTTAGCATTTGTAATAAAGATGAGATAGAGCGTAGTGATAAAATCAAATTCAGTAAAATACTGAAATCTATTACAGACGAGCTTAAAGAAGTTGCATCTAATAAAAATATTGATATAAGTATTGTAGAAGATATAGACGGTAATCGTAAGGAGTTTTATGGAAATGAGCAGCTTTTATATAGAGCACTTTATAATTTAATAGAAAATAGTATCAAGTACAATAATGAAAATGGATATGTAAAAATTTATTTAAAAGAAGACAATAATTTTATAAATATAGATATTGAAGATAGTGGAATAGGAATAAAAAAAGAAGATTATGAAAATATATTTAAGCCTTTTTACAGAGTAGATAAATCTCGTTCTAGGAAAATTGGTGGTTCAGGATTAGGGCTTTCAATTGTAAAGACTGTAATACAACAGCATAATGGAACTATTGGAGTTGAAAGCAATGAGTTTGGAAGCAAATTTACTATAAAAATCCCATACAAATAATTTTTCTTAACAAAAATTTTATATCCTTTTGAGTATTATTAAGTTGTAAATTAAAATAATTATAAGATGAAAGGATATAAATATGAAAAAAACATTAATTTTAGGTTTAGTATTATGTGTAAGTTTAGGGATAACGGCTTGTAGTAAGACTAATAGAGAAGAGGAAGAGTCAATAATTAAGCAAGAGGAGCCGAGTGGAGAAAAGTATCTTACAGAAGAAGAAATGAAAGAAATAGGTGAACAGCAGAATAAAGATATGAATGAAAATATAAAATATAAATTTGCAAAAATAAAAAATGTAGACGGTACCAAAATAGAAGCAGAATTTGTAAACACTCCAGATGGATATAATGATAAGGGGTATAACGAAGATTTAGACCTAGATACATCAAATCTTAAAGAAACTGGAAAAACAGATAGTATTGAGTTGATAGGAGTAGCCACAAACCTTTCAGATTTTAACGATTTAAAAGAGGGTTTATTTGTTAGAATAGGGGTTTATGAAAATGATTCAGATAAAAGTGAATCTGTACTTGAAGAAGGAACAATTATGAGTGTAGATATTATTTAATTTTAAGCTATGAAAATTAAGAACTAATTTTCATAGCTTTTTTTATTTTAATAATTTATCTAAGTAAATTAAATTTTTCTTAACAAAAACTTTATACCCATTTTAGTATAGTTAGCTTATAAGAAAGCAGCAGAGAAAATGGAGGGAGCGTATGAAAGCTAAAAAGAAGCTAGTAGCATTAATAGTAGGAATTTGTGTCGTTGGTGGCTCTATATTACTAATTATGAAACCAAAGCAAGAGGAAGAAGTAAAAAGAGAAAGAGAACACACAGTAGTGGTTGATGATATAACCGTGGGAATCGACGGAGGTGGAGCTGCTAAATTAGAAGAAGTTGAACATAACTTTAAAATAAGTGGAACTATTGAAGAAATTTATGTGAGTAAAGGTCAAAAAATACAAAAAGGTGATAAGATAGCCAAAATATCAGATAAACAAATTAACTCGCAAATAGAAGAACTAAAAATAGAGCAAAAAAGTAAATCTGAAAATATAAATCAATTAAAAGAACAAAAGAAAAATTCACCTGATGATATATCCCTAGACTCACAAATAAGGACTGCTCAAGGTGAGTTAGATATAGTAAATAAAAAAATAAAAAACTTACAGTCAGACTTAAACAACTTATATATATATGCAAAGATAGATGGAGTAGTTCTAGATATAGGATATGAACAAGAAGCAGAAGCAACACCATCAAAGGCAGTTGCAGTAATAGGAAATGAAGAGAAAGTTTATATAGATGTTTTACTTCCACAAACAGAGATTGTAAGCATAAAGGAAAATCAAGAGGTTAAGGTAACCTTCGAAACTTATCCAGATATTGAAGTTAAAGGAATCGTAGAAGAAAAAAGTTATATAAGCTCAGGCGAAGGTGAGGATGTTGATTATAAAGTAAGGGCAAAGCTTGATATTGAGGACTTAGAAATATATCAAGGAATGACGGCTGAAGTTAAATTTATAATAAAAAATAAAGAAGATGTAGTACAAGTTCCAAATAAAGCTATAAAACTAAAAGATAATAAACAAATAGTTAAAGTAAAAGAAAATGAGCAAATAAAAGAAGTAGAAGTAAAGACTGGTTTTTCTGATGGAAGTGTTACAGAAATCTTAGAGGGATTACAAGAAGGCCAAACTGTAGTAGAGGAAAGGTAGGTAAGAAGCTTTGAAATTCTCAGAGATACTTAATATTACATTGATAAATTTAATAGAAAATAAGTTTAAAGTAATTCTTACCTCACTTGGAATTATAGTAGGAGCAGCAACTATTATAATGGTAATTGCAATTGGTAAGGGTGGAGAAGAGGAAGTAAAAAAACAATTTGCAGGGTTAAGTGCAGGAAGTATTTATATAAATGTTGATTTTACAAATCCAAATATAGATATTAAAAAAATCCCTAAATTAGATGAGGAGAAGATGGAAATAGTCTTAGAGGATTCAAAAAATATAAGTAATGTAGCTTTAAATATATCAGGAAGTGCTTCGGTAAAAATACTTGGAAAAGACGACTATGAGCCAATAGTAGGGGTTACAGATGAATTTGATGATATAAATAATTTCAAAATACAATTTGGAGAAGGTTTAAATGAAGAACATCAAAATAAAAGTGAAAAAGTATGTGTACTAGGGGTAAACGTAGCAGAAAAACATTTTGCAAATGCTGAAGGTGCTGTAGGAAAAAAAATAAAAATAAGTGGAAAGACTTATACAGTCATAGGCATTTTAGAAAGAAAAGGTGATGGAATACAGGGAATAAGTCCAGACCAAAGTATTTTTATACCTTACTCAACAGGATATAAGTATGT
Organism: Romboutsia weinsteinii; assembly: GCF_002250835.2. Taxonomy (GTDB): domain Bacteria; phylum Bacillota; class Clostridia; order Peptostreptococcales; family Peptostreptococcaceae; genus Romboutsia_A; species Romboutsia_A weinsteinii. Next base: position 57,199 of record NZ_NOJY02000006.1, on the reverse strand, counting down.
ACTTGATAAGAAATATACTATACCTCAAGGAATTGCACTAGTTAAAGATATAAATAAAGTTGAAGATGGAATGAGAGATGTTAAGGATTCTCTAGATTACATTTTTGATGATGAAGCAAGTAACTATATGGTTGAAGATGCAGGGAGTAAAATAGAAGCAGCCTTAGCATCAGCAAAAACTATGAACATATTATTAATGTCAGTTGCAACAATTGTTTTTATAGTTGGTGGTATAGGGATAATGAATGTATTGTTTGTAACGGTAAAAGAAAGAACTAAGGAAATAGGCATATTGAAAGCACTAGGAAGTTCAAGTAGAGATATATTAATTCAATTCTTACTTGAATCTGTATTAATAAGTAGTGTTGGAGGTATCTTGGGAATTGTATTAAGTTATTTATTAATGCCATTAACAAAGTACTTAGGAGTACCAGTTTTATTTACTATAGATGGAAAGATAATTGCACTATTATTTGCAATGATAACAGGAACAGTGTTTGGATTCTATCCAGCATACCAAGCATCAAAATTAAAGCCAGTAGAAGCTTTAAGTTATGAATAAATAAAATAAAAGGAGAAAATATTATGAAAAAACCAGTATTATTAGGATTAGCTATATCATTAGCATTAGGAGTTACAGCTTGTAGTTCACAAGACAAAGGACAAGGAAGTAATGAATCTTCAGTAAGTAGTCAACAGAATGGTCAAAATGATGACTCTAAGAATGACGCAAATAAAAAAGAATCAACAAATAAAGAAGAAAAGTTTATCTATGGAAAAGTAAAAAGTGTAGTAGGAAATGAAATAGAGTTTGAGCTAGCAAAGGACCCAGGTACTCAAATAGAAGGTGAAGAAAAAGAAGAAAATAAAGGTGAAACTAAAGAAGAAACACCTGCAGCAACTTTGACTCCATCTATGGAAGCTAAACCAGGAGAAGATCAAAAAGTTTCAGTTGGAGAAATAGAAAAAAATAAGCCTTTAGTAGAATTAGAATTTACAGGAGATACTAAAACTATAACAATACCAACAGGTGTAAATATAAGCATATTATCAGGTAGAAGTGGGGAAGGACTAACAGCTATAAAAGAAGGTACTTATTTACAAATATCCGTGGATGATGATAAATCAGAAAACCCGAACATACTATCAGTAAACGTGATTTCATAGGAAAAAACAATGAATAATATAATAGAGCTTAGAAATGTAAATAAATTTTATAATTTAGGAAGTGAAAAACTTCATGTATTAAAAAGTATTAGTTTTAATGTGGAAAATGGAGAATTTATATCTATACTAGGACCTTCAGGCTCTGGGAAATCAACACTTATGAATATTATAGGATGTATGGATAATTTAGATGATGGAAGTTATATCTTAGATGATAAGGACATAAGTACTTCAAATGATGATGATTTAGCTTTGATTAGAAATGAAAAAATAGGCTTTATATTTCAAAAGTATCATCTAATACCTAAGTATAGTGTTATTCAAAATGTAATGATGCCCTTATTAATAAGAGGTGTAAGCAGAGAAGTTTCAAGGGAAAAAGCATTAGATAAATTAAAATTAGTAGGATTAGAAGACAGGATAAAACATAAACCAAATGAACTGTCAGGGGGGCAACAACAAAGGGTTGCAATAGCCAGAGCATTAGTTTCAAGCCCAAAAGTATTATTAGCAGATGAGCCAACTGGTGCACTAGATTCAGAAACCGGAAAAGAAGTATTAGCCCTATTTAAAGAGTTAAATAATCAGGGAAATACTATTATTATGATAACTCATGATAAGAATGTTGCTAGTTATAGTGATAGAACCATAAGTATTATAGATGGGAATATTGTACTTTAGGGGTTTAGTGTAATGATAATTAAATGATAAAAGATGTGTAAAGTAGAAATAAAATGGACCCTATATAAATAGTCACTATCTTCTCACGTGACTATTATATAGGGTCTATTTTACTAGTTCTGGATATTTTATTTTTTATTAATTAAAATATTATGATAAAGCTATTAATTCTATTTCAACTAAGCAATCCATAGGTAATCTACTAACTTCTACACAGCTTCTTCCAGGGCATTCCTCTGTAAAGAATTCTTTATAAACATCATTTACATCATTAAAGTCATTTAGATCATTTACAAATACAGTTACTTTTAGAGTGTTGTTTAAATTACTTCCGCATGATTCTAATATTGAGCTTAAGTTTTTTAATGTTTGCCTAGTTTGTTCTTTAACACCCTCAGCCAACTTTCCGCTTTCTGGTATTAAACCTATTTGTCCAGCAGTAAAAATAAAATCTCCAACTTTTACACCATGAGAGTAAGGACCAAGAGCAGCAGGAGCGTTTTTAGCAACAATAATTTCTTTCTTTAACATAATGATTTCCCCCTAAAATACTTATTTTATAATTATTACATTAAGTAAAATATTTAATTTATAATAAATCGTATCAATAGATCATATTTATTATTGTTTATCTAGTATCATTAAATCTTTAGGAAACTTAGTTAGAATTTCATTACCACCCTTTGTAATAAGGACAGTATCTTCAATTCTGACTCCACCCCATCCTGGGAAGTATATACCAGGCTCCATTGTGATTATACAACCTTCTTTAATAGTTTTAGTACCATAGTTACCTAAGAATGGTTCTTCATGTAAATCTCTACCAACACCGTGACCTAGTCCTCTGTAGTAATTATCTTCATATTTTTTTACTACTTCCCTTATTTTAGTATCAGGATGTGTAGCATGAACTCCAGGTTTCATATTTTCAAGACCTACAAGTTGAGCTTCTTTTACTAAATTATATAATTCCAATTGTCTTTCATTAGCACTTCCTATTATAAAAGTCCTTGTAGTATCAGAAATATATCCATTGTAATTTGCACCATAGTCTATGATTAGGAGATCTCCATTTTCAAGAACTTTATCACTAGGTTTTCCATGAAGAAGAGATGTTTTAGTTCCAGAAACTAAAATAGTATCGAATCCAACTTGATTAGCTCCGTTGATTTTCATAAAATATTCTAGCTTAGCAGCTAATTCACTTTCTGTGACACCTATCTTTATATGAGGAATCAATTCTTCTAGAGATTTGTCAGCTATCATACAAGCTTTTTTTGTATTATCAATTTCATCTTGTGTTTTTATGTATCTTAATTCTTCTACTATATTTTCTGAAGGTATTAGGTGTATACCCTCAGGTTCCAACTCACATTTTAAGGTATTATAATTATCAAATATTATATTATTTTTCTCAAAACCTAATTTTTTTATATTAGTTTTAATACATACTTCTTTTAGAGTTTTAGGTATGCTTCTATCAAATAGATGCCAATTAATTATTTCAAAATCTTTACATAAACTTTCTGCAAGTTCTATGTATCTAGTATCTGTTATAACAAAGTTTCCGTATTTGGATATAAGAGCATAGGCTTCTTCATCTGTATATCCAGTTATATAATTTACATTAGATGGATTTGTTAAGTATATAGCATCTAAATTATTATCTTTTAATAAATTAACAACTTTTTCCAATCTATTCATATTAACGTTTTCCTCCTGATAATTTTAATTTGCCATTTCTTCTAACTTTCTATTAAGAATAATTAATAAAATACCTATGATAACAAGGAAAGAAGGTATAAGTATAAACACTTGTAAAATACCCATTTTATCTATGATAAGTTGAACATATCCAGAAAGCTTATTTGCAAAGAATGTAGATGCAAACCATACTCCCATTAAAAGAGAAGAGTATTTTTCTGGAGCTAATTTATTTACCATACCATAGCCAACAGGAGCAAAACACATTTCTCCTATACCCTGTAAAGTTAGGAATCCTACAAGCCATAACAGACTAGCCTTTTGAACTGTAGTATCACCATACCCGCTTTGCATTACAGATCCTATCATAAATAAAAATCCACCTGCTAAGAATATAAATCCTAAGCTCATTTTAAGTGGAATACTTAAGTCACCACGTTTAGTTTTTGATAATCTTAACCAGATAGCAGCCATTATAGGGCCAAGTATTACGCATAGAAGTCCATTGTAAGAGTCTATCCAAGATGTTGGAACTACAAAATTTCCAATTGAAGAATTAATATGTTCTTGAGTGTATAGTGCTATAGACATAGATGCTTGATTATAAGCCATCCAGAAGAATATTGTAAAGAATGCTAGAGTGATTATAACCATCATTCTTTGTCTTTCTTTTTTACTTAAAGGTTTTGATGCTATTTGATTTTTATACTCCAAAGAGTCTTTTGAGTTTTCTTTACTAGAATTATTATTTTCATTGCAGAACTTGTTTTGGCCAAGTAGAAATACTATAAATCCTATAAATGTAACTATAGCTGAAACCAAGAATACATATTTGTACCCATATACCAACATTTCAGCACCATTTTTTTGTGCGAACCATTCGTTAGCAACAAGCCCGCATAATAAAGGTCCAAAGAAAACACCTATATTAGTAAATGTATAAGCAATAGAGAATGCACCATCTTTTCTAGGGTCATCATTAGCATATAAATTACCAATTAAAGTTTGCAAATTTCCTTTGTAAAAACCAGGTCCTATTACGCATAATAAAATCATTATATAAACCATAAGTTTACTTGTGATAAAGAACCCTACAAGATACCCGATAGAAGTTATCAAAAGACCTATAGCTACACATTTTTTAGGACCCAAGAATCTGTCACTAATCCAACCTCCAACTATTGGAGATAAGTATGACCATGCCATAAGAGAAGCCATTATTATAGTAGCCTCTGAAGATGTTAGTCCTAATCCTCCTTTTGTAGGTTGCTCAGCTAAAAATAGCAATAAAACTAACTTCATACCATAGTATGAAAAGCCAACAAAACTTAGCATAGATCCACAAAAATATAAGTCTTTAGGTTGTTTTATTTTTTGTAGATTGGCTGCATTTCCCATAAATAATCCCCCTTAGTAAATTAAAATAAATGATTAGTATATCATGTAGGTAACTACTAATATAGATTGTAGTTATAAAGTAAAATATGTGCAACTATAAATTAAAAAAGAAACCGAAGTTCAGATCATAAGAGTACAGGTTATTTATATAAAAAATTAAATATAAAAGATTATTTTGAAATTAAATATAAAAGATTATTTTGAAAATATATAGTAAAAATATACCTTGAGAAATATGTTGAAAGTTTTTGGAAATTATATACAATAGTTACTAAAGGGGTATATTAAAAATACAACTTAATAAAGTATTTATTAAATTTTGATAAAATATAGGGGGGAGATTAAATGCTATTATTAAATAAAAATGACATTAAAAATATTTTTACAATGAGAGACGCTATTGAAGCTGACAAAGAGGCGTTTAGAATATATACAGAAGGTAGAAGTGTTGTTCCACTAAGAACTAATATACCTGCCACTAAATATGAAGGAAGTATGCTGTTTATGCCAGGATATATTGAAGATTTAGATTGTGCAGGTATAAAGATAGTATCAGTATTTCCTAAAAACATTAATAAAGGTAAGCCTGTAACACCGGCTACAGTTTTACTACTAGATGGAACTACAGGAGAAGTTTGCTCAATTTTAGATGGAACATATGTGACTCAACTTAGAACAGGAGCTGCATCAGGAGCAGCTATAGATGTTTTAGCACGAAAGGATGCAAAAAAAGGGGCTCTTATAGGCACTGGAGGTCAAGCGTGTACTCAATTAGAAGCTATGGTTGAAGCTAGGAATCTTGAAGAGGTGTATATATTTGACCTTGATGAGAATAGGACAAAAGCTTTTGTTGAAGAGATGCAGGAGGAACTTAAACATTATAATACTAAGTTTAGAGTAGCAAAAACATCTGATGAGGCTATAGATGATGCAGATGTAATAATTACTGTTACCACTTCTAGAAGACCGGTGTTTGATGGAAATAAAGTTAAAAAAGGGGCTACAATAAGTGCTGTTGGATCATATCTACCTGTTATGCAGGAACTAGATCCTGTAGCTTTAACTCGTGCAAGTAAAATATTCTTTGAATCTACAGAAGCAGTTTTATCAGAGTCGGGTGATATATTAAATCCATTAAAAGATGGTAGCATAACTAAAAATGATTTTAGTGGAGAGCTTGGAGACGTAATTAGTGGTAAAATTTTAGGAAGAGAAAATGATGATGAAATCATAGTTTTTAAAACTGTTGGTATAGCTGTTCAGGATGTAGTCACTGCAAAGAAAATTTATGATAAAGCAGTAGAAAAAGGTATAGGAATAGAGTGGTAAAAAAAGGGGGGACTAACCAAAATGAAAGATGTAAATGATAGAAGCTATTGGAGTGCGCCTAATGGAGCACATAGAAGGGTTATGTACAAAGGGTCAGGGTTTAGTGACAAAGATATAAAAACAAAGTTTCATGTAGGAATAGCAAATGCATTTATGGAGGGGTCTCCAGGAGCAGCACATTTAAGAACAATAACAGAATCTATAAAGCAAGGCGTATGGGAAGCAGGAGGTATGCCTGTAGAATTTGGTATACCATGTACTTGCGGAAATGTAAGTAATGGTGCGGAAGAATTAAAATACGAGTTAGTAGGTAGGGATATTGTATCTATGTCTATAGAATTTGTTGCAAATGTCCATCATTTTGATGCATTAATATTAGTTGCATCATGTGATAATATAATAGCTGGAACATATTTAGCAGCAGCTAGATTAGATTTGCCAACACTTGTTGTAACTGGTGGTCCAATGATGCCAGGTGTGTACAAGGGTAAAAAAGTTCTTGCTCCAGACGTAGATGTAGCTATACTATCTGGTGATGATAAGGATTTATCTGATATGGAGGAATGTGTTTGTCCTAGCTTTGGGGCTTGTTCAGTAATGGGAACTGCAAATACTATGCAAATACTAGGAGAATGTTTAAATTTAGTATTACCAGGAACAGGAACTATACCTGCAGCAGACTTAATAAAGCTTAGGTCTGCAAGAGATGCAGGAAGGTATATAGTAGATTTAATAAATAAAGGTTTAACTCCAAGTAAGTTAATAACAAAAGAAACACTATTAAATACTATAATGGTTGATATGGCAATAGGAGGCTCTACAAATGCTGTTCTTCACATACTAGCAATAGCTAGAGATTTAGATATCAATATTACACTTGATGACTTTGATAGATTGAGTGAAGAGATCAAGTGTATTTGCGGAGTAAGACCAAGTGGACCCTATAATGTAGTGGATCTTCATAATGTAGGTGGAGTACCTGCAGTTATGAAAATGATAGAAAATAAATTACATAAAGATGTACCGACTTTATTAGGAAATAGTTGGAACGATATTTTAGAAAACACGATAGTAGAGTCAAGTGATGTACTAAGAACTTTAGACAATCCTCTTCACAAAGAAGCTGGACTTAAAGTATTAAAAGGTAACCTAGCTCCAAAAGGAGCAATAATAAGACCAAGTGGCGTATACGAAGAAATGAAGCACTTTAGAGGTGTTGCGAAAGTATATTCAAATGACTTCGAAGCCTTAGAAGCTATACAAAGTGGTAAAATAGTACCAGGAGATGTTATAGTTATAAGATATGAAGGATGTAAGGGAGCTCCTGGAATGAAAGAGGTTATGCTTTCTACTGATGCACTAGTGGCTTATGGATTAGAACAGAGTGTTGGACTTGTAACTGATGCAAGATTCTCGGGCTTTAATTACGGTGCGATAGTAGGACATGTTTGCCCTGAGGCTTATGATGGGGGACCAATAGCGCTAGTTGAAGATGGAGATATGATTGTTGTTGATGTAAATAATGGTGTGGTTGAAATTGAATTAACAGATGAAGAGTTAGAAGAAAGACATAATAGATGGGTTAGACCAGAGCCGAAAGTTAAAAAAGGTGTATTAGCAGTTTATGCAAGTACTTGTAGAACTGCTGATGAAGGTGGAGCAATGCAGACTTGGTAATTTTCAGGTTTAGAAAGGTGCGGAATGTATATGCAGGAAAAAATAAATTTATTAAATAAAATTGGTCTTACAGATTCAGAATCGAAGGTATATCTTGCATTACTTAAAAATGGAAGTTTGTCAGGGTATGAAGCGAGTAAAGTTTCTACAGTTCCGAGATCAAAGGTATATAATGTTTTAGAAGGTTTAATAAATAAAGGATTTATAGTATTCTCGGAAAATGGCAATGGAAATGCTTACTCTGCTATTCCAATAGAAGAGATTAGTAAAAACTTAAAGCATGAAATGGAAGATACATTAGACAAGATAGAAGAGCAGTTGAAAGACTATGATACAAAAGTAGATTTAGAATATATTTGGCATATAAAAGAGTATAAAAATGTATTTGATAAGTGCAGAAATATAATAAAAAATACTAAAAAAGAATTATACTTACAAATTTGGGAAGAAGATATAGAACAAATTATAGATGATCTAAAAGAGTTAGAATCTAAAGGAATAAATCTTGGCGTTATTTATTATAGTAGCTCAGAAGATTCTAAGGTAGATTTGAAATCATATTATAGGCATGGTTTAGCACAAGAAAAATATGAAGAAATGGGCGGACGATGGATAACTGTAGTATCTGATTCTAGAGAAGTTATATTTGGTCAAATTATAAATAAAAATTCAGTTGAGGTAATTTGGACGGAAAGTAAGCCAATGATATTTATGGCTAAAGAGTATGTTAAACATGATATGTATTTTTATAAGAGTGTTAGTATATTCAGGGAAAGTATGCAAAGAGAGCTAGGAGAAGAATATGCAAAGATTCGTGATATATTTTAATAAAGTTATCTTTCCATAAAGATAAAAAGGGTTGTTTCAAAATAGATTCTATAAATAAAATTAATTTTGAAACAACTTTATTTCTGCTTAATAATAGGTAATATTAACTATATATTTATTTAAGTAATGAAATACCCTTATTGTAGTACTCATCCATCATATCTTTTGGCACCATACTTCCACCAGTTGCCCAGGCAATATGATTTATATTTTCTATTTTATTTTCAAGATTGTTATCTCTTAAATATTTTTTACCTTCTTCTGAAGTAAGGATATTTATAATTCCTGGAACACCAGCAAGTGCTGAAGGTTCTAAGAATATCTTCTCACTATCAGCCATTTTAGTTAACAATCTATACATATTTTCATCACTAACTGAGTAGCATCCACTCATTAATTTTTCAAGTGTCTTACCAACAAATCCAGAAGCTCTACCAACTGCTAAACCATCAGCAGCAGTTACATTGTCTATTCCAAAGTCTTGAACAGATACAGTATCATGTTCACCAGTCATACATCCTATCATCATACATGGAGAGTGTGTTGGCTCTGCAAAGAAGAAGTGTACATTATCTTTGTATAAAAGCTTAAGTCCAAAAGCAACTCCACCAGGACCACCGCCAACTCCACATGGTAGATATACAAATAATGGATTATTATCATCAACAACTACACCCATTTTCTTTAATTGATTATCTAATCTCTTAGCAGCAACAGAGTATCCTAAAAATAAGTTTTTAGAATTTTCATCATCTACAAAGTAGCTATTAGCATCTGATTCAGCTTGTTTTCTACCTTCTTCAACAGCCTTACTGTAATCAGATTCATATTCTATGACTTCTACACCTCTGCTTCTTAGTAAGTCCTTTTTCCATTGTCTTGCATCTGCTGACATATGAACCGTAACTTTAAATCCAAGTTTAGCACTCATTATGCCTATACTTAAACCTAAATTTCCAGTTGACCCAACCACTACAGAGTAATTAGAGAAGAAGGCTCTAACTTCATCACTATCTAATTTTTCGTAATTGTCTTCTATAGTAATTATATTGTTTTCTAAAGCTAAGTCTTCAGCGTGTTTTAAAACTTCATAGATCCCACCTCTAGCTTTTATTGATCCAGATACTTTAAGATGACTATCGCACTTCAATAAAAGATTTCCTGGAAGATGTTCACCGCATATTTCTTCTAATTTAGCTTTCATATTGTCTATTTTAACTGTTGGAGATTCTATTATTCCGTTTTCTGGTTTTGTTTCTGGGAATACTTTTGCTATGTATGGAGCAAATCTATTTAATCTTTTCTCCGCATCAAGTACATCATCTTGTGAAAGAGAAACGTTTTTCATTCCTTCAACAAAGTTACTATGATTAGGATTTATCCATAATGATTCCTTTAAATCTATTATTTCTTTTAATAATGGATACTCATTTATCCAAGTCGATATTTCTTTGCCTAATACTTTTGAATTAATCATATTTAACCATCCTTATCTTTTTATTAAAAAAATTATTTGCTAAAACTGATAAATATATTACTAATTATTAAATAACATTTAAAATATATTGATTAAATTAAATATTATTTATATTTTGATAAAATGTTAACATATTTTATCAATAACGTCAATTATATTTAATTATTTTTAGCTTAATTAAATATAATTTAACTGAATTGCACAATATATGCTATATTGATATAATTATCTAAAAGATAATTAAAAATACATAGGGTGAGGTAGTTTATAAATGAGTGAATTAGATATATCAAAAAATATCACTGAATATAGAAAGAGCAAAGAACTAACGATTAAGGAATTAGCTAATTTAGCTGGAGTTACACCATCTTTACTAAGTCAAATAGAAAAAGGAAGTGCGAATCCATCTATTAATACACTAAAGCAAATATCTAAAGCCTTAGACATACCAGTATTTAATTTTTTCATAAATGATGCTGGGACTGAAGATTTAGTAGTTAGAAAAGATAGTCGTAAAAAAATAATGTTTGCTGAAGATGATAGCTTTGCCTATGAACTTTTAACACCAAACACAAAAGGATCTATTGAGTTTCTACTTATGAAAATACCACCTAAAAAATCATCTTCAAAGGAGCTTTTTAGTCATAAAGGTGAAGAGGTTGCCTATGTGATAAAAGGTTCTGTTAGCCTTTATTTAATGAATGATATAGTTGAATTAAATTGTGGAGATAGTGTTAAAATACCTCCACATTCAAATCATAAGTGGGAAAATATATCTGACATAGATTGTGAAATAATATTTGCAGTTACACCACCATCTTTCTAAATTATATACAAGAGAAAAGAGTACTTGATATTATATATAAAAAAATATAATATTTAATAAATAAAGTATATTAAAAAAATGGATATAGGAGATATAAATGTTAGCTCAAGAGAGATATGAATATATAATAGAAAGCTTGAATAGAGACTCAGCAGTTAAGACATCTAAGCTGATAAAAGAACTAAATGTATCTATAGAAACTATAAGAAGAGACTTGGAACATTTGGAAAAAGAAGGCGTATTAGATAGAGTTTATGGCGGAGCTGTTTTAAAAAAAATAACAGTAGATAAACTAAGTTTTGAAAAAAGAGAAGAAGAATTTAAAGAAGAAAAATCAGAAATTGCATCTATTGCTGTGAGATATATTGTTGAAGGTCAATCTATAGCATTAAATGATAGTACTACTAATGTAGAGATAGCAAAACAATTAAAAAATAAGTTTAAAAATCTAACTGTTATAACTAACTCATTAGCAATAGCAACAGAGTTAGCAAATAGCCAAGGTATAAAGGTAATACTAGCAGGTGGTTTATTAAATAGCAAAGAGTATGCATTTTATGGTGAGTTTGCCAAAAATATATTAACTAATTTTACTGTTGATAGAGCATTTATAGGTGTTGGAGGAGTTTCTTTAAATAGAGGGATAACAGATTATAATATACATACGGTAGAGATACAAAAAATATTAATTGAAATGTCAAATGAAGCTATTATATTGGCAGATAGTAGCAAGATAGAGAGTGTATCTTTAACTAAAATTTCAAACTTAGAAGACATTAGTTTTATAATAACAGATAGCAAGGTAGATGAACATATCATCGATAAGTACTTAAAACATGGTGTAGAGATAATAAACAAATAAACAAATCCACATAAAAAAGCAACTTTTAATTAGCAAAAGTTGCTTTTTTATGTGGATTTATAAGGGGTTTGAATTTAAAATGCACAAAAATGCAAAATAATGCTTGAAATTACACAAAAATCCGTATATACTTAAAAATGAAAATGAGATAATACTTTTAGAGACTAAGACCCATAATTAAATAAGATTAACTTATAAGCGGGAAAAGGTTATCTAAAAAATGGAATCATTATTAAATAATATTAAGGAGTGGTACAGTTGAACAACAAGAATAACAACATTAAAAAGTGGATTACTTTTATAATTTTAACATTAGGAGCAGGGACTATATATAAGCTATGTTTCTTAAAAGATGCATTCTATGGACCAATGCAAGAATACTTAGGTCTTACGCATACACAATTAGGTAACGCAATGTCTATAAGTGGTGCTGTAACAACTGTAGGGTTTATAGCAGCAGTATGGTTATCAGATAGAGTATCTAAGAGAATATTATTACCAGTAGGCCTTATAGGTTGTGGTCTTTTAGGGTTATGGTTAGCAACTTTACCAAGTTACAACGAAGTATTAATAATTTGGGCTTTATTTGCTTTAACAAATGATATGGTATTTTGGCCAGTTTTACTTAAGTGTGTTAAGTCACTAGGAAGTAAAGAAGAACAAGGTAGGATGTTTGGATATTTTGAAGCAAGTAGAGGTCTTGTAGATACAGTAGTAGCATTTGCTGCACTTGGAATATTTGCTTATTTTGGTTCAGGAAGATTAGGATTTGTAAATTCTATATTATTCTACTCTATAACAGTTATAGTTGTAGGTATACTAGCATTCTTCTTCATTGAAGATGACAAAAAAATAGATCAAGTAGAAGGAGCAGAAGGTAAAAAAGTTAAGATCTCTCCAATGGTAGCTTTAAAGACAAAGGAAATATGGTTAGCAGCATTCACTACATTCTTTGTTTATGCAGTATTCTGTGGAATAACTTACTTTATACCTTTCTTAGAAAATATATATGCATTACCAGTTGCATTAGTTGGTGCATATGGAGTTATAAACCAATATGGTTTAAAAATGGTTGGTGGACCAATAGGTGGATACTTAGCAGATAAGAAGTTCCATTCACCAGCAAAATACTTAAGAGCAGCATTTATAGCATCTATAGTTGTTTTAGTAATAATGGTTATAGCACCACATAATTCATTAAATGTTTATTTAGGTATGGCTATGACATTAACTTTCGGAGCAATAGTGTTCTCAATGAAAGCTACTTACTTTGCACCAATGGGTGAAATAAATATATCAGATGATATAACAGGAGCAGCAATGTCTATAGGAAGTTTTATAGGATATGCACCAGGAATGTTTGCTTACTCACTATATGGAAATGTTTTAGATAACAACCCAGGTTTATCAGGATATAGAATGGTATTTATGATGATGATAGGATTTGCAGTTCTTGGAGTTGTAGTTAGTACATTACTTATAAATACAATTAAAAAAAATAAAGAACAACAAGTAAATGCATAAGTAAATTTAAAAATTAATCTCCTACAAAAAGATTTAAAAAATTACAATGCACAAAATAGCTTTGATTAGTTTGTATCAAAGCTATTTTGATAAAATTAACCAAAACACATTATTGATAAGTTTCAAAATAAAATGTAAGTATATAACAATACAAACTTTTTAAAGTATAGAAAGCCTAAAGTATAGAAAATATTATATAATAGTGTTGACTTTAATATTTAGTATTGAAAGGGAAAAGGATTTATGACATCTGAGAATAAAATTAAAAAATATATTCTATTTATAGTTTTAACAATGGCCACAGGAGTAATTTATAGGTTGCCATATATTCAAGATATATTTTACGTTCCAGTACAAGAAAGTTTAAATTTGACCCATACTCAGATTGGAAACATATTATCAATATCTGGATTCTTTAGTGTTTTTGGTTTTTTAGGGTCTATATATTTTATAGATAGAGTATCTAAAAAAATATTAATACCATGTGGACTTATAGGTGTTGGTATTACAGGTATATATTTATCTACTTTTCCAAATTATAATGTTCTTATATTAGTATGGATTTCATTTGCTTTATTTAGTGATATGCTTTACTGGCCAGTATTGGTAAAGAGTATAAAAGAACTTGCTAATAGCAATTTACAAGGAAGAATATTTGGATTTTTTGAAGCAGGTAGAGGATTATTTGATACAGTGGTAGTACTTGTAGCATTATATTTATTTTCTACATTAGGCTCACTTAAGTATGTAATACTATTTTACTCATCAGCAGCTATAGTTATAGGCATAGTATCATTTTTTGTTTTAGAAAAAGATGAACCTATAAGAGCAAAAGAAGAAAGTAAATTAGGTGTGCCAATAGAAGCAATAAAATCAAAAAAAGTTTGGTTAGTAGCAGGAAATATATTTTGTGCTTACTCTATTTATTGTGGATTAACATACATGATGCCTTTTTTACAAAACACATATAACATTAGTGTATTGTTAATAGGAGTCTATGGGATGATAAACCAATATGGAATAAAAATGGTAGCAGGTCCACTGGGAGGATATCTAGCAGATAAAAAGTTTAAATCTACATCGAAGTATTTTAGGTTTAGCTTTATATCAATAATATTTATTATGATATTTATGATTATTTTATCTAAAAATGAAGTTAGTGCAAATTTAGTATTTATGGCTATTGTTATTTTTTCAGCCTTAGTAAATTCTATGAAAGCATTGCTATTTGCCCCGATGCAAGAAGTAGGCATAGAAGAAAATATATCTGGAGCAGCAATATCGCTGGCAAGTTTTATAGGATACTCACCTTTAGTATTTTCTTATTCATTATATGGAAGTATTCTAGATAAATTTGAAGGTTTGCTTGGATATAAAATTTTATTTAGCATTATAATAGCTTTTGGATTTTTGGGATTATTAATTAATAAAAAACTTATGAAAGTAATCAATCTTAATAGAGATTTATAAGAGTGTTAAAATTGTTGTTTTAAAATAAGGAGAAAAGAAGATGAATTGTAAACCAAGTGTTTTATTAATATCAATAGATGCTCTAAAGCCAGAGTTTGTATTTGACTCTGAGAGAATAGGAGTAAATCTTCCTAATTTAAAAAAGTATTTCGTGGAAAATGGAACTTATGCATCAAAAGGTGTTAAAAGTGTATTTCCTACGTTCACATATACCTGCCACCATTCTATGATAACAGGAACTTATCCTGCAACTCATGGAATACACACGAATACTATATTTGACCCAACAGGAAAACATAAGGATGCATGGTACTGGTATGTAAGTGAAGATGCTAAGAACTTATGGGAATGTGCTAAAGAAAATGGATATATATCTTCAAGTGTAGGATTCCCAGCATCTGTTGGAGCTAACTCTGATTATCATATACCAGAAATATGGAGAGATGGAACTCATCTAGATAGTAAGTTAATAGATGCAGTAAGTAGACCACAAGGTATTGTTAGGGAAATGGAGAAGGAAATAGGACAATTTGCAGGTGGAACAGATTTAACTATTGAAGGCGATACTATAAGACAGAAGGCTGCTTTATGGATATTAGATAATAAGATTAAAAAACATTTAGAAGAAAAGCCATTTTTCATGTCTTGTTACTACGCATCTTATGATGAAACTGCTCATATAAAAGGAGTATATAGTAAAGAAGCTATATCTGATCTTGAGAGAATAGATGCGTTAGTAGGAGAATTAGTAGAGAAAGCTCATGAGATTACTAATAACAATGTAGTAGTATGTGTAGTTTCTGATCATGGTACGATAGATAATAAGTATGATATAAAACCTAATATAATTTTTGCTGAAAATAAATTAATAGAGGTTGATAAAAATGGAAAGCTACTAGACTGGAGTGTATGGTGTCAACGTTCTGGTGGAACTGGACAAATAAGACTTAAGGATAAAGATAATAAAGAAGTAAGAACAAAAGTTAAAGGAATATTAAATGAACTTTTAAATGATGAGAATAGTGGTATTAGTGAAGTAATAACAGGTGAAGAGGCTAAAGAAATTAGAAGAGGATTCCCTGATGCTGATTACGTTATTATATCTAAGGCTGGATATGAAGTAAGAGAAGATACAGTAGGTGAGTATTTAGATAGTAATACAAAACAAAAAGCTCAACATGGATACTGTGAAAATCTTCAAGATATGAGAGCATCTTTTTATATTGAAGGAGTTAATATAGAAAAAAATAAAGATATTGAGGAACTAAGGTTAGTTGATGTTGCCCCAACACTTGCAAAAATAATGGGATTTGAAATACCAACTGCTGAAGGAAAAAATATCTTAAACTAAAAACTATGTGATAAGTAAAATTTATCAGTAATATAATAAGTAGGGCTATAATCTTTTATTTTAAAGTTTATAGCCCTATTTTAAATTTTTAAGTATAGAAATTTAAAATCTACTATTTAGTTTTTGTACGGAATATATTGATTCCAGATAAAACCCATATAACAAACAAGAACCCTAATCTTAACCAATCCATATTAAGCCAAAACTCTCCACCAAGCACTATATCTGGAGATAAGTTGTATTCATCTACGAAAATACCCATGTTCATAAATAAATTGGCCGTAATAAATAAACATACAGTAGTTAACAGAAATATAACTATATCAAATAATCTACTTTTTAAATTCATTGTTTTCCCCTCCTAAAATAACCAGTATTTACTTCCTAATTTATAGTATATGCATCCACTTATTCACATTTATTTTATATTTAGTTTACAAAAAAATCCATAGTAATAGGGTAAATAACAGGATTGTAATAAATTTTATAATCGAAATTATATATACCAACTATTATAGATAGGTCAGATTTTTTTGTGATAAACTTATAAGTGTAAATAGATATTTTGATATATACGATAATCAATAGTATATATTAAAATTTATTATAAATCTAAAACTGTGAAGTTTTAATTATTACATAAAAATAAATAGAGAGTAGGAGTACAGTAAATGAAATATAAGATGCTTGTTATAGATGATGAAGTTAGTGTTGTATCACTTTTAAAAGATTTTTTTGAACTTGAAGATTTTGTGGTTTATACAGCTTGTAATGGAGAAGATGCTTTAAAGAAAATAGATATAGATCCAGATATTATATTACTAGATATTAACATGCCAGAAATGGATGGTATAGAAGTATGTACTAAAATAAGAAATTTTGTTAGCTGTCCAATTTTATTTTTAACCGCAAAAGTTGAAGAACGTGACAGAATAAAAGGGCTTATGGTAGGTGGAGATGATTATATTATAAAACCATTTAGTATAGAAGAATTAAATGCTAGAGTTAAAGCTCATTTAAGGCGTGAAGAACGTAAAACTACAAAAGAGAAGGTAAAATTTTTAAAAGAAATAGTTATTAATTATTCTGATAGAAAAGTTTTTTGTAGAGATAATGAAATAAATTTTACAAAGACAGAATTTGATATTTTAGAAATTTTAAGTATGAATAGTGGACAAATTTTTTCTAAGGAAAATATTTATGAAAAACTTTGGGGATTTGATAAATATGGCGATAGTAGTATTATTACTGAACACATTAGAAGGATACGTATGAAGCTTGCTAAATATACTGATGATACGATTATAGAAACAGTTTGGGGAGTAGGATATAAATGGATTGGATAGATGAACAACTATTAAAATTAAAAGATAAGATAAAAGCAGAATCCTTAAGAAAAGTCATGAGTTTATATATATTTATAGCGATTATTGCAGTGATAATTTTATATATATTAACTGCAGTCTTTTGCCAAGGGTGGAAAGGGCTTGTCTATACAAAGTATTCTATTGATATAAATAGTTACATACCAATAGAGGAACTTGTTGAGCTAGAATTAATAGATAAAGTTATTTTATATGGAGCAAACATTATTAAAGTATACTCAATAGTCATTTATTCTATAATTGCAATAATAGTTACTTCTAATATGTTTTACAAAAATAAAATTAAAATCCCTATAGAGATTTTAAAGGAAGAGGCTAAGCATATAAGTCGTAATGATTTGAGTTTTTCATGTATTTATAATAGCAAAGATGAACTGGGGGAAATATGCGAAGCTTTTGATAAAATGAGAGTACAACTTATTAATAATAATGAAAATATATGGAGTCTAATGGAGGGACAAAGACAATTAAATTCAGCTTTTGCTCATGATATTAGAACCCCTCTTACTGTTATAGGGGGATACACAGATATGTTAGTTAAGTACTACCCACAAGGTAAAATAACAGAAGAAAAATTATTAGAAAATCTTACTTTAATACAGTCTCAATTAACAAGATTAAAGAACTTCTCAGAAACTATGAAGGATATACAGGATATTGGAGCGATGGAGATAAAGCCAAAGCTCAAAGAGTTCAATCTATTAGAAAAAAAGATAGAGGAAATTGTAAATGGAATTAGGGCTAGTGACAATATTGAAATTAATATATATAACAAATTAAAAGAGGATAAAGGATATTTTGATGAAAGTATTATTTTACAAGTTGTAGATAATTTATTATCTAATGCTTTATCATTTACGAAAAACAAGATTGATATTATTTTAGAATGGGAACATGATGTTATATATATTTATATAAGAGATAATGGGGATGGTTTTTCAAAGAAGGAAATATATTCAGCATCAAATCCTTATTACAGCAGTAGAGCTGGTGTAGATGGACACTTTGGTATAGGACTTACAATATGTAAATCATTATGTGAAAAGCATGGAGGAAAATTTACTTTAAATAATAGTACAAGCGGTGGCGCTATTGTATGTGCAAGTTTTTTTAGCAACGGACAAAGTCGTTGGTAATACATAGTCTTTGCCTACATACTGATAAAGTGTAGTGAAATTTTTATAAATGTAGATAAAAAATAGATATTTAGTAGTTAAAATTTACTTATATTAATAAATAAGAGATGGGAGACGGTTATGGAGACTAGTATTATATTAAAAGATGTAAGTAAATTTTATGGAAATAAACAAGCATTGAACAATATCAATTTAGAGATAGAAAAAGGAATGTTTGGTTTATTAGGAAGAAATGGGGCAGGAAAAACTACTTTAATGAAATCAATAGCAACTTTACTTTCTTTAAGTTCAGGTGAAATTACAGTATGTGGTATAAATGTAAATGACGCTAGTAAAATAAGAGAAATGATAGGATACTTACCACAAGATTTTTCAATGTATAGCAATATGTCAGCTTATGAAGCTATGGACTACTTAGGGGTACTATCAGGCTTAGATAAAAAAACTAGAAAAGAAAGAATACCAGAGCTTTTGGCTAAAGTAAACTTAAATAATAATATGAAAACCAAGGTAAAAGCTATGTCAGGAGGTATGAGAAGAAGGCTTGGAATTGCTCAAGCTATACTTCATAATCCTAAGGTATTAATAGTAGATGAACCTACAGCTGGATTAGACCCAGAGGAAAGAGTTCGTTTTCGAAATTTACTTTCTGAAATAGCAGAAGATAGAATAGTTATATTATCAACTCATATAGTTGGAGATATAGAATCTACTTGTGAAAATATTGCAGTAATGGATGAAGGAAAAATAATCTTCAAAGGTACGGTAACAGAGCTTTTAGACAATGCAAATGGCAATATATATGAGGCAAAAATATCAAGAGCTGAAGTGGAAGGTATAAAGAAAAAACATATAGTTACTAATATACTTATGATGGCTACTGAGGCTAATGTAAGGTTCATTGCTAAGAGTAAGTCTGAAGTTTTTAAGGGCGCTGAGGTAACACTTCCAAATGTTGAAGATGCATATATGTATCTTATGCATATAAATGGAGGTGCAAGATAATGTTTAAGACTTTATTTTTGAAAGAATGTAAAGAAACACTAAGAAGTATTACTTATTATATATTCTTAGCTTGTATAGTTATATTTTTTATTACTCAAATGGGAAGCTTTCAAGGTATGTCAAAACCTATGCCTAACGAAGAAAGCTATGGGTTTAAATATAGTGATGATAAGAATATAATAATGCAATCTACTATTGATAGACTAGCATATGAATTTAGTGCAAACTCATATACAACATATCCCCTAGGATTATTTTATAAAGAAGTAAAACTTAATGATAGTGAAATATCTAAAATTTATAATATTTTAGAAGAAATAACAGGAATAAAGGAAGAACAATTAGTACGAAAGTTTGAAAACTATACTACTACACCAAACGGTCCACAAATTGAGTTTATAAAAGCAAAAGATAATATTACATTTAAAGAATTTTCAAAATACATAAGTGAAGTAGATGATATTTTAGGTGGAGGAAGTTATCATTTTAATCCTAAAAATTTACATATAAATGCAAGAGTTGGAAGAACTTATGACGATGCACTTAAAGATTATGAAAGTGTAATAAATGATGATAAGGTATCAAGAGCTTATGCAAGATTATTTAGTGATTATATGGGAATTGTCTTAGCTATACTTCCAATATTCTTAGCAGTAACTAGAGCATTAAAAGATAAAAGAGCAAAGGCAGAGCAAGTTATCTTTTCTAAGAGATGCCCATCAACTACCATTATATTATCAAGATATTTAGCAATTGTAGTTATGATAATACTACCATTAATTTTAATAAGTATTACACCAACCCTACAATCAATTTATTCAGCTAATAGTAATGGAATAAGCGCAGATTATTTTGCTTTTTTAAGAGTTATATTTGGGTGGCTTATGCCAACTGTATTAGTTACTGTTTCGATGGGATTTTTCTTAACAGAACTTACAAATGGACCAATTGCAATTTTGGTTCAAGGTATATGGTGGTTTGTAAGTATGTCAGTAGGTGTTTCTAATTTAGTTGGAAATGTAGGTATGAACTTAATTCCTAGGTTTAACTCTTATGGAAATTATGACATATATATTAGAATTTTTGATGAACTTGTGATAAATAGAGTTTTTTATAGTATAGTTGGAATCGTATTAATAGTGATGACTATATTTGTTTATGATATAAAAAGAAAGGGGAAATTAAATTCAAATGGAAAGATACTTAAAAATAGCTAAAGTGAACTTAAAGTTTAACTTATTTCCCCATATAATTGTTGTAATTGGTTTATGTTTAATATCTCCGCTAATTATGGGATTAAAAAATTTAGATAGTTTAAACACAGCTAAAATATTAGATATGTATATATCATTATTCGGAATGATATTACTAGTTCCACTATTCATGCCAGAGCAAGATAAGGATATAAGAGATTTGATAAAATCTAAAAGGGAATCCATAGCTATAAATTATTTAATAAGAATAACACAAGCGGTAATTTTTTTAGTAATTATAATGCTGGGATTTTTAGTGTATCTTAAAATTGGAAATTGTACCTTTGATTTTTTACAATACTTATATGGAACTATATCAACTTGTATTTTTCTAGGAGGCTTAGGTATTTTAGTATATTCTATAATAGACAATATAGCAGTAGGATATATGGTTCCTATGTTATACTATATTTTATGCTATGGTTCAGGGAAAAAATATTTAGGAAAGTTTTATTTGTTTTCAATGATGCAAGGAAATATTTTGGATAAGAAGTATTTATTAATTGCAGGGATATTAATGATATCAACAGGAATTTTTTATAGAAGTAAAAAATAAACTCATATCCCGTCATTGTGATAGATTTATAAACTAATCACAATGACGGGATTTTTATTATTTAGATATATTATTATATAGTTTATATAAAGTTACTGACCTTGGTGGCATAGGAGGAACGTTTCGTTCCCACATTGATTTATTAAGGAGTAAAGATTCTCTACTCTATGAATATACTAAGATTATTTACATTATAAATAAGACACAATTTTTTATATAAACGAAATCTTATATAAAAGTAGTTATTTTCAATAAAATTTTTACATATTATATATTAGATTTATAAAGAGTAGTACTGTACATTTTAACCTAGTTACTGTATGTACTTTGAGGGGGAACATATATGAAAGTTAGCTTAAAGAAAATGATTTGTAATACATCCTGTCTTGAAGAACTAAGTCCACTACAATACTTTAGCCAATTTAATGTATATCAAAATATACAACTTAATAACAAAAACATGAATATAAGCAATATAGAAAATACCATTCCTAAGATTCAAATGCATTCAACTAAAATAATAGATGCAACAATGACAGAAACAATAGAGGGAACTTCACTAGAAGGTCAGTGCTTAAGTGGAAGAAATCTATTATTAGTAGGTAGTTTAAATGCTAGCTTAATATTAAGCTACAATACAAAGAATAAAAAAAGTAAGGATCCAAAGAAAAGAGATGTAGTTGATGTTGATATACCATTTAGCACATTTATAGTTATTCCACAGGATATATATGACTGTAATAATATTAATTTAAGATATTTAATAGAAGATACGACAGTGGTTAAGCTTACTTCAAATTTAGTACTTGTAAGCGTAACGATGATAGTTCAATACTTAGATGAGCATTAATAAAGATATAAAATCTATAAATAGAAAAAGGTGATACAGTGAGGGTTACCAATGAATGCAGGGTTGATTTTCAGTACAGATTATCACCTAAAAGCCCTATAGTAATGAAGACAACCTTTAGCAACGTGGTATCGACTGATATTGTAAAAAACATATTAAAGGTAGATAAGTTCGTAGACAAAATGAACACTTATTCCTTTGATATATTAACCTACACCATAGTAATATCAAATATAAGTAATTTTATAGTAACAAATGTGCATTTTAGAGATGATATTGCAGATAACACAATGTTTATAGTAAATTCAGTAGAAATTGATGGGCAAAAGAAGAGAGGTCTAAGACCAGATAAGGGATTTTATATAGGAAATATAGCACCAGGTTGCAGGATAAATATAGAATTTAGAGTTAGAATTTTACCAAATTGTTTTAATAGAACTATAAATAACTATTCAATTATTGACCATGATTATACTTATAATATAGAAGAAAAACCTATAAAAATGCCTGTATCAAGTAACAATGTAAGCACTGAAGTAAGAAATAAAGTATTTAAGCAATTTACAGTAGACAATAATATAGAAGTCACAAATGATATTTCATCAATAGAAGACTTTGAAGTACATGTAAAAATATTAAAGTTAAAGACTGTAAATACACCAACAAGCAGTGTATATAAAAGCTACAAATCTAAGGTATGCACTTTAATAGCAATTGGGACTTTAGAATATAATATTTCTTATAAGACAAGTCAAAATAGTAAATCTAAAAAAAATAAGACTGATGTAATTAAAAACACAAGACGTATCTATGGTTTCTCAACTTATATGCTAGTACCTGTTGGAATAACTTTATCAGATAAAAATAAAATAACAGTTAAAATACACAATGCATCGGTCAACATATTAAACAAAAACTCAATAATAACTAGCACTAATCTATTGCTATATTATTAAAAACCATCGACTATAAATTATAATCGATGGTTTTTATATTTAAAAAATATTATCTAACTTGGGTCAATATTTAGCACTGTCCTTTCAGGATATGGGCTAGTTCTTGATTTAACTGTAACTATAAAATCATATCTAGCGCCAAGAGATTGACCATAAGGAATAATAGCAGTTATTTTTATTACCTTACTAGTATTAGGAGCTAAATTAGTCATTGATGATAAATTAGCTTGATACAGTGTATTAGAAGCTACATCAGCTATTTTAATATCATTAATATATAAGGTATAAGGTAGTGCTACCTTTTGTATAGTCAAAGTAAAGTCATCATATCCCCCACCAGTATTTTTAAAATAATTAAGAATTATTGCTGTATTTCCTGGTGGAGTCACAATAAATGCTGTTGAGTCATTTATCTGGTAAAGTGGATTTGGTGTAAGAGATACTCCTGGAGGTAGTGTACAAGTTAATATATTACTTTTTTCTCCACTGTATACTTTGCTAGGGTTAATATTATTGTAATATGAAACAGCAGTAGCCTGTGTATTTATTGATGTACCTGCTCTTAAATTAGAATTAGGTTTTAAAGTGAAGGTTACATAACCAGATATTGAATTATTCAACTCCGGCACACTTATGATTATTTTTTTAGAAGTACTATTGTAAGTTGCACTACAAAGTACTGTTGTATCTATTGATGTAAATATAAAATTATTATCAATAGGTATTTCTATAGTTCCATTTACTAATTTTATAGCACTATTATTTTGGAAAGTAAGTCTAAATTGCATTGTAGAATTAGTATTTATAATTGCAGTTTGATTATATATAGTAGAGGTTGTTTTGTCTGTTGCACTTAAACTTAATAACAAGTTAGGATGATTTATACTTACAACCAATGTCTTAGAAATAGTATTAACACTACCTCCTGGAGTCTGTTGATATAGACATTGGGCAGTGTTTGTTTGGCTTGATACTATGGCATTTACGCTCTTATTTATATTACTTATTTTACAAGTCATAGAATAAGTAATAGTTTTTGCTGAAATTCTAGCATCAATAGTTCCATCAGGAGGAAAAGTAATTACGTTTGAGGATACTGTAGGAGTTACAAGACTTCCATTTCTATAAGAAGGACCTACATAACTTTGACCTCCACTTGGTAAAGTATCTCTAATATATAGACCATAAGCTATTGTACCTTGGGGAATCGTAGCAGTAATTGAATACAAAATTAACGAGCCTACTTTAAGAATACTAGAAGCATTAGTTTTTGTAAGAACTATTGATGCTGATGATATTGTCACTGAAGCTGACTTATTAAGGTTTGTATACTGAAAATTACTAGATCCTTCGCTGTATACTTGAGAGTAAGGATTTGTATTAGTAGCTGTAGTTGTTATGATTACTCCTGGCGCTATTACAGGACTTATAGATACTTTATATGTCAAAGTGAGTGATTGACCTGGAGCTAATTTATTTATATAAAAAACTATATTATTATCTTGAACTTGAGGAGTATTAAAACTACCACTTCCAGTTATTTTTATGCTACTTTGATCAACAGTAAACCAAGTAGATAAACTATCACTTACAGCAAAATCAAAGGCATCAGTCTCAGATCCTAAAGTATTAGTATTACTTATTGTGACTGTATAGGTATAAATTTCCTGAGCTTGTATAGCATTTTTGTTTGTTCCAGTTACCGATTTAGTTAACTGAAGGTTAGGTGTGCCTATGTTTATGGTTACTTGTGCTCTGTTACTATAAGCATTCCCATAAGTATTTACCCCTTTTAACTTCATAAGATTTGCATTTTGCGAAGAAGAACCAAGCAATTTTATAGGAACTTTAAAGTTAATAGTTGATAAAGACAAACCTGGTATATCTCCATAGTAAAAATCAACTCCATGTGGGCTTATCAAACTAGGTGGTGATATAGGTTTATAGCCAGTATATATATAAGTTAAGTTATCTATAGGATCAGCAGATAATGGGAAAAAATCATCTATATAAACTTGTTTTTGAATAGCTTTTAAAGTGGATGAATTATAAGTTAATGTGTACTCAGCGAGATCTCCTGGAGCAAGAGGAGTTATAGTTTTAGGAGTACCATCATTATAATATGCTTTTATAAATTGCTTCGTAATGCTACCTACATTGATACTAGAGGAAGCATCAGAGCTATCTCTAACTTGAGTAAGGACTCCCATAAGAGTTCCTAAAATATCAGTATTAGCTGTAAATGGATCTGAAGCAACTACTGGTAAATTTGAAGCTTGGCTATCTTTTCTATATCTGTAATAACTATCAATTTTAACATTAATAGTTACACTTCTTGTAGAGTTTTGAGTAGCTGTAGGAAAGTTATAAGTTAAATAATAACCTTGCAAAGTAGAGCTATCAACAGCAGATGTAGGAGTATAAGAACTAGATAAGTAAAACACTCCATCAGGCAATAAATAGTGAACTATTATAGCCTGTATATTATAGTACTGACCAACTCTATAAACAAAAGTATAGCTTGAAGTACTTTGAACATCTACAACAGACTTACTTGTAGAAGTAGTAATTATCAAATCCATAGCAGAAAAGCTTACACTACTATCATAGCTTGATACTATAAGAGGATTGGCAGAGCTCATATTAATAAACATGTTTAGCACAGTACCATGATTTATAAACTTGCCTTGATTATTATTGTATTGATTCCAAACAGCGTAATTAAAAGTAACTGTAGTGCTACTTCCAATAGAAAGATTTATATTACTATAATAAATTTGAGTATAAGTCTTATTATTAATAATTACTGTATTGATAGTAGGAGAATTAAACTGAGTGGCATCAGTACCTGAAGTAACAATATTTCCAATATATCTTATTCCATCTTCAAGCAGTATAGTTATACTGACTAAAGATGATGATACTGAGTTATTATAAAATTTACAGGTTGTAGTATTAACCTGAGTATAATCATTTAAAGTAGGGGAATATCCAGCACCTTTTAATACCTTACCTGATGTAGATATAGTGCTGTAAAACATAACAGTTAAAAAAGTCATAGCTACTTGTTGTGTAATTACTTCATTGCCTACATCATAGCTACCTCTAGGCATTGTATCTGCCTGGCAACCTACATTTATTCCAGAAAAAGTATACCCAAAAGGCACTGTAGTACCATTTTTAAACTTAGTATTACATTTTACAGTAATACTAAAAGTATAACTTACCTCCAAAGGTGCAATATCTTTTAGATTGACCCAAGAGTAAGTAATACTATTATCATTATTTGTGACACTTGATGTCTGAGGTATGGTTGATGAAGAAATAACCATTCCATCAGGCAAAGTTAGACTAAGTCCTAAATTATATAACCTTTGGCTAGAGCTTAGATTTTTAATACTTATATTAAAGGTAGATGTAGAACCTACCGCGATTTGTATATTTTGAGTCTTATCAATATTTAAGCTCAATAGATTAGATGGCATAGCATCACTCCTATAAGAATTATCATTATAAGATATTCAAATTAGTAAAATTGAGTTACTATAACTTAATACAAAAATCCAGAAAATATTTTTGAAATCCTAGGTAATAGGCAACTTTGCGTATTGCTTTTAATATTATATTACGTGGTCGAATAAATTAATCACATTAAATTTGCAAACAAAATTTTCAAAAATTAAATATAAAGGAGGCAGAAAAGTGTCATTAATGTCGAGATTCTCGACTGTTGATAAGTCGATATTAGTCGCTACTGGAAATAGTTTAGTAGTATGTGGAAGTACAACATCAGTAGGAAACAATACTTCAGATATGATTAAGCCTGATGGGACGACTACTAGAGATTATAAACAGGCAGGTAGTAGTGCTAGTTTAAATATACTAGCAAATAGTTATGTACAATATGCAGAGCTTATATGGTATTCCACTGTAAAAAGTAATGTACAAGGAGCAACAGACTTAAGAAGTTTACAAGATAGCCAAGTGACATTTACAACATCAAAAGGAAGTTATCAAATTACACCTAAGTATACTGATAGCTTTGCTGGAGCATCAGGGAGTATAGATAGATACAGAGCAGCAGATGTAACAGCATATGTACAAGATGCCCTATCAGGAACATACACAGTGTCCAATGTTCCAATAAGTTTACCAGAAGCAGGTCTAAGTAATTCAAGAGCTGGATGGACACTTACAGTAATTTATAGAAATGATTCTTTCTTACCTCAAAAGATACTTTACTCTTCAGGTATAGCAACATCAACATCAGATTTACCACTACAAACAAGTCTTACAGGTTTTACAACTGACTCAGAACAAGCAAGTCTAAAAGGTAGTATATTTTTAGCTTGTGCAAATGGAGAGCCTCTTAATGGAGAAGATATAGTATCTGCTGGTCCATCTTTTGCGCAATTAACAAATATAGGTAACGTAGTATATAGCCCAAACTCAAATCCAGGAACAGCCCCTAACAACCCAGGTAATAAATTTTTCTCAGGAATAATAAACGTAGCAGACCCTCTAAGCAGTAGTAATGGACTTTTAAATATAGTTGGTACTAATGGTATTAACAATAACGATGGATTTGTTCCAACTCAAAGTCTGGGTGCAAGAAACAAATGGGATATAACAAACGTAGATATTACAAAATCTTTAATCACTAATCAAACATTACTAGCAGGACAGATTATTTCAAATGGTAGTGGAGATGGTCTACAATTAGTAGCGATGGGAACTCAAGTAAATGCTCAAGCACCTAATATAACTGCTGAATTAGTAATGTATGATATAGATGGAGATGATGAGTACAATATTGAGGCTGGAGAATTTATAGTATATGCAGTTAAGATAAAAAATGATGGAAGTGTGCCAGCAAATAATATTATACTTTCAGCAGCACTTGATACTTCAACAACATTTGTACCAGGATCTGTAACAATTAATACTATAAAGCAAAGTAATGTAAATATAACAAATGGAATTAATATTGATAGCATACCTCCAAAAGGAATATTAAATGTATTATTTACTGTAAGAGTAAACTCAGTACCAACTGGAGGATTACTAAGCCAAAATGTAAACTATAGCTATCAATTTACATCAGGATCAAGCACAATAACAAACTCTGGTAAAACTAACTCTATACAAGTTATTGTACAGGATGGGTTACTAAGTATTAATAAATCTGCATCTAAAACAAGTGCAAGTGTAGGTGATATTGTAACTTACACTATTGATATAGAAAACATAGGAACAGAACTAGCAACAAATATGTTCTTCCAAGATAAAATAGATTTAAGTTGTTCATTTGTAAATGGATCAGTAGTTATAGATGGAGTGTCTTATCCTAATTATGACCCTACACAAGGTATTTCTTTACCTAATTTAGAGCCAAATAATAATACAGAAATAATACTTCAATCTAAAGTAAACTCATTGCCACCTTCGACAAAGGTAACAAATGACTCATGTATATCATTTGGATATATATTTGACCAATATGGTTATATCAGAGAAAAAACAATATTTAGTAATGTAGTATCAATACAAGTTCAATATGTAGACATTGTAGGCGAAAGATGTGGTAATAATAACTATCCTAATGTTGGAGATACAGTTACTTATAATTTGAGGCTTACTAATATTGGTAATATGCCAGCAAATAATATTCAAGTATTAGAACCACCAATACCAGGAGCAACATTTATAAGCTCAAGTGTCAAAATAAATGGTGTTACAGAAGAAGACCTTAATCCTTTTAATGGATTTACATTAGAAGATCCAATAAACCCATTACAATCTACAAATATAGAGTACAAAGTATTAGTAAATCAAATTAACCCATCAGGTATAATAGAAAATATTGCTCAAGTTCCATATAAATATCAGATATCTCCAGGAAGTGGGGATATAGATTCTGAAGAAGAATCAAATATGGTTAAGACAATAGCTAACTATGTATGCATGAATATATCTGAAACTGTAGATAAGGAATATGCAACAGTAGGAGATACATTATATTACAACGTTAAAATAAGTAATAATGGAAATATAAATGCTACTAATACAGTATTTTTATCTAATTTAGCACCAGACACATCATTTGTACCTGGTACTGTAACAATAAATGGAATATCATATCCAGCATATAACCCAACACAAGGATTTACAGTTGATACCATATGTTTAGGAGAAGAAATAGAAGTAACTTACCAAGCTAAGGTTAATTCCGTGCCTATCCCAAATATTGTATATAACCAATCTAGCTTAGTATATAGCTATAAACCAGATCCGAATGGAAATATATTAACAGGTACAATTAATAGTAATACAGTTCAAACTATTATAAACAAAGCAGACTATAAATTGACTAAGACTGTAGACAAATCATATGCACAAGTAGGCGATAATTTAGTATATACAACAACAATAGAAAATACAGGAACTGTAGATTTATCAAATATAAAATTTGCAGACTATATTGGAGTTTATTTAAAGTTTTATCCAGGAAGTATATATATAAATGGAGAAAACTATCCAGACTACAATCCAGAAAGTCAATTTACGATAGATGACCTACATCCTGGAGATACTGCAACCATAACATTTGGTGTTACAATAATAGGGAATCCACCAGTTGGATATGTACCAAATATGTCAGAAGCTACATTAACCTATCAACAAACACCAAACAGTCCTATAATAACTAAGACTGTATATTCTAATGAAGTAAACACATATGTACCTTATGCAAAACTAAACTTAACAAAAAATGTAGATAAGTCTTATGCATCAGTAGGAGAGACTTTGACTTATTCATTTACAGCAACCAATACTGGTAACACAAATGTATTTAATACATTTTTCTCAGATACACTTCAAACAGAGTTAAGTTTTGTAACTAGGTCTGTATATATAAATGGAATAAGTAAACCATCATATGATCCTCAAGTAGGTTTTGACTTAGGAAATATAGTGGTTGGTCAATCTGTAACAGTTAGCTTTAAGGCTAAAGTTGAGAATCTACCAAACCCAAACAGTATAAAAAACAATGCTATAACATCATATAGTTACAATATTGACCCAAATGGTCAGCCAATAACTAGAACTACAACTAGTAATACTGTAACAACAATAATAAATAGTTACACAGCGACATTGACTAAGCAAGTGGACAAAATGTATGCGACTATAGGAGATACTTTAAATTATACAGTTACTGTTAATAATACAGGTACAGTATCTTTAACAAGTGTTAACTTTATAGATATAATTCCAAATGAAGCTATATTTGTGGATGGATCTGTAGTTATAGATGGAGTAAGTAAACCGGATTATAATCCTAATTTGGGATTTTTAATAAGTAATGTATTACCTGGCGGAAATGTTGTTGTAATGTTTAAAGTAAGAGTAGCTAGTTTACCAACACCTCCACAGATTAACAATTCATCAACTATAAACTTTAAGTATCAACTAAGCCCAACATCATCTATAAATAGTGGTACTCTAACTAGCAATACAGTTACTACAAATATAGTATCAACAAGCGTTACAAACACTAAGAGTGCAAATAAGATGTATGCAACAGTAGGAGATACTATAACTTACACATCAGTAATAACTAACAATGGAAATATAGACATAACAAATACTAAATTTACAGATATAATACCAATGCATACGACTTTTGTAGTTGGATCTGTAAAAATAAATCAACAATCACAAGTAGACTATGACCCTAATATTGGATTTTCTTTAGGCACTATTTATGTAGGTTCTTCAGTAACAGTTACATTTGATATAACTGTAGACTCTGTACCTAATAAGTCTCAAATAGCAAACACATCTACTATAAACTATGATTACAATATTGATCCAAATGGATATGTAAAGTCAGAAACTGTAGCAAGTAACACTGTAATTACCTATATAAACTTAGGTAGCATGACAGTAACTAAGAGTGCAAATAGAACCAAAGTAAGATTAAACAATGTAATAACTTATAACTTTGTAATATCTAATACAGGAAACACAGTACTAAAAAATATTTTATTTACAGATAAAGTCCAATCAGAATCATCATTTAATACAGGTTCAGTAGTAGTAAATGGAGAGTCAAAATCTAGCTATAATCCGAATAATGGATTTAGCTTAAGTGATATACAAATAGGTCAACAGACTACAGTTAGCTTTACAGTTACAGTAAATTCATTGCCATCAGAAAATAAATTATTAAATAAAGCAGATGTAGACTATTCATATTATGTAGACCCTAATGGATCACTTACAAGTAAAACAACATCATCAAATACTACAACAGTATTTGTTTATGACACAATAATGTCTGCTAATAAAATGGTTGATAAAGCAACGGCTAAGATAGGAGAAATACTAAACTTCACGATCGAGATAAAAAATGAAGGTAACGTTAATGCAAACTCAGTACACTTTGAAGATATGCTAGATCCTAATATTGAGTTTGTTCAAGACTCAGTATATGAAAATGGTAACCAAAGAACTGGATATAACCCTAATGATGGATTTAGCCTTGATGATATAGATCCAAATAGTACAACAACAGTAACTTTTAAAGCTACTGTAACAACTAGGCCAGCTGATAATTTAATTTATAACTTTGCTTCAATAGATTATCAATACACAGTTGATACGGACGTTATAAATGCAAATATAGATACTAACACTACAAAAACTTATGTAGCAGTAGGAGAATTAACTCTTACAAAATCAGTAGATAAAGCTTACGCTACAGTTGGAGATAATATACATTACTCTATCAGAATAAAAAATACGGGCTCAGTAGCAGCAACAAATCTTAACTTTAAGGATATAATCTCAGCTTCAGCTTCATTTAATACTAACAGCGTAGTTGTAGATGGATTGCCTCAATTAGATTTTAATCCTATAGATGGGTTTACTTTATCAGACTTACTACCAAATGAATATCATACAGTTACATTTAGTATTAAAGTAGATTCATTACCTGCTAGTGGTAAGATAGAAAATAGTGCAGATACAACATTTACCTATCAGTTAACACCGACAGACACTCCTGTTGATGCTACTGCAACATCAAATAAAGTAACAACATTAATTTTATTAGGTAAATTAACTGTTACAAAAACTGTAGACAAAGCATATGAGACTGTAGGAAACAACTTAACTTACACTATAAAAATAGCAAATGAAGGAAATACAAATAGTACAAATGTATTTGTCCAAGATTTAATTCAAATAGATGCCAGATTTGTAAATGGATCAGTAATAGTAAATGGAGTAAGTAAGCCAACTTACGATCCTAATATTGGATTTAACTTGGATGATATACCAGCTAATGATACTGCTACAGTTAGTTTTGTAGTAACTGTTCAGAGTATACCACCAGTAGACTATACTATTTATAACCATAGTTTAATAAACTATGAATTTTATGTAGATCCATCAAATCTACCAGTGCAGAAACAATCTATAAGTAATACTGTAGCAACAATTATAAATGTAGGTTCATTAGTAGCAACCAAGTCTGTTAGTAAATCTTATGCAACCATCGGAGACGTATTAACATACACAATAAATGTATTCAATAGCGGAAATGTACTTGCAAAAAATGTTAACTTCAGAGATGTTATACCAAATGGATTAATATTTGTACAAAATTCAGTAAGTATAAATGGAATATCTTATCAAGGATATGACCCATATGAAAGTTTTACTTTAGGAAATATAGTATCTGGAGACACTGTAGTAGTAAAATTTGATGTTAATGTTACATCACTACAAATACCATCACTAGTAAGCAATACTGCACAACTTACTTTTGCTTACAAAGTTAACCCAAGTGGTGATGATATATATGCACAAGCTAATTCAAATTCAGTAACTACTCAAATAAATGTAGGCTCATTAAAGCTTACTAAGAGTGTAGATTTAAATTATGTTACTAAGGGTGATGTATTAACTTATAAAGTAATTGTTAATAACGATGGAAATGTAGATACTAAAAACGTAATATTTACAGATAATTTACAATCAGATTTAACATTTAATCAAGGTTCTGTAAAAATAGATGGAACAGCTTATCCAGACTATAACCCAATTAATGGATTTAGATTGGGAGATATAGCATCTTTAGGATCAGTAACAGTAACATTTACAGCTACTGTAGTGGAACAACCAATTAGAAACTCAGTTTTAAACTTTGCGATAGCATCATTTTCTTACAAAATAGATCCAAATGGATCAGACTATAGCCACTCAGCTCAGTCAAATACAGTATCTAGTTTTATAATTATGCCTATTTTAGTCAATATAAAAACAGTAGACAAAACGTATTCAACTCTACAAGATACTCTAAACTATAGTATATTAGTAAAAAATGCAGGTAACACAACTATTAATCAATTATTCTTTAGTGATGTATTATCAAATGGAGCTACGTTCAAGGCTAGTACAGTAACCATAGATGGTGTAAGCTATTCAACTTATGATCCTATAGTTGGATTTAATCTACCAAATGATTTAGTAGCTGGAAATACTTCATTGATAAAATTCCAGGCTATAATAAATGCAATACCATCGCCACCACAAGTAACAAACTATGCTGTATCTAATGGTATGTACAAAATAAATCCACAAGGAGTGGATTATCCGATATCTGCCACTTCAAATACAGTAACTACTAATATTAATGTGGGGAATTTATCAAATACAAAATCAGTAGATAAAATGTACGCAAAAGTTAATGATACAGTATCTTACACTTCAACTATAACTAATATAGGAAATATAAATGCAACTAATATACGCTTTATAGATTCATTACAAAATGAGGTAACCTATATATCTGGAACTGTAAGAATAAATAATGTATTATATCCAGCTCTTGATCCAACGTTAGGATTTGATTTGTCTGATTTAGCAGCAGGCCAAACTGTTACTGTAGCTTTTGATGCTAAGATAAATTCACTACCAACACCACCATATATAACAAATATTTCTCAAACTCAATTTAGTTATAAGGTAGATCCAAGTGGATCATTGGCAACAAATACTCAATTTAGTAATAGTGTAACAACTAACGTAGTATTAGGTAAGATAACAACATCAAAAATTGTAGATAAACCAATTGCAACTATTGGAGATACATTGGTATATACAGTTACATTAACAAATGTAGGAAATGTAATAGACAATGATGTATACTTCCAAGATATTCCTTCAACTGGTGCAAGATTTACGTCTGGTAGTGTAAAAATTAATGGAATAAATCAAACATCTTATGACCCTACAGCTGGATTTAGTCTTGGAGATATAGGAATAGGTGAAGTTGTAACTGTAGAATTCTCAGCATCTGTAGTATCAGTACCTTCATCAAACCAAATAACAAATCAAGCTGTGATTACATTTAAATATGTAGTAGATCCAAAACAAGCACCATACAGTGATACAACTTATTCAAATAAAGTAACAACAAATATAGCATATGGCAATTTAAGTGTTACAAAAGAAGTAAATAAACAGTATGCTACTGTAGGTGAGAGATTAACTTATACGATTACAATTAT
Organism: Romboutsia weinsteinii; assembly: GCF_002250835.2. Classification (GTDB taxonomy): domain Bacteria; phylum Bacillota; class Clostridia; order Peptostreptococcales; family Peptostreptococcaceae; genus Romboutsia_A; species Romboutsia_A weinsteinii. The sequence continues at coordinate 22,182 of NZ_NOJY02000006.1, read as the reverse complement.
TAATAAGGGAAATATTAATGCTACTAACGTAGTGTTCTTAGACCCAACGCCTCGTAATTCAGTATTTGTATTAGGCTCAGTAGTTGTAAATGGTGTAGCACACACAGATTATAACCCATCAGCTGGATTTAATTTAAATACTATGACACCAGGTCAGATTATAACTGTAGTATATCAAGTTCAGGTAATAGATTTATGCTAAAAGTATAATATATAAGAATAGAGAGTTTGAATATTAGAAGCAAGCTAAAGTATATCATATATAATTAAGTAATACCCCTATATAATAGATACATGAAAGTCTACTATATAGGGGTATTTTGTATTTAATATAATAACTGTATGTAAGTGACAGGTTAAAAAGTGCTTTGATTTGAAAAAAAATTTTAAAAAAATACTAAAGTAGAAAATAATATGAAATATTTTTTCAAAATAAGCAGGAGAAAAAAAACAGACAAAGAATACTAATATTAATTAAAAATTATACTAAAGTATAAAGCGCTAAATTGCAAATTAATACTATACAAATACATTAACAGATATTTATATAACTGAATGGAAAACGTTAACAAATTGATATTTTAATCATACACATCTAAATCATATCAAAGCAAACCTATATAAAAACAAGGGGGATTTTATTATGAGAAACAAAAGAATAGCAGTTGGTATTATAGCGACAATTGTTGCAAGTAATAGCTTTATATCACTAGCAGCAACAACTAACGGAAATGACTTAGTTAGTCCAATACTATCACAAGAAATAAGTGAGAGTTTACTAGCTAATAATGATCAAGAAAATAACTCGAGTAAAGTAGGATCTTATGAAAATATAAGAATAAATTCAAGCTCAGCTGTTGTAGATATATCGGATAAGATAGAAGAATTGAAAACATTAGAAGAAGGTACAATCGTAGCCAGGTTTAAAGGAAACGATGATAACTTATCAAGTTTAATAGGAATATCAAATAATAGTAAATCTTCAACTCATTTTCACTTATACAAATCAGGAGGGAGAGTAGGAGTTGAAATTAGAGATGAAGCATCAAAGCTTAACAAACATATATATGCAGATGTTACTCTAAATAAAGGATTTAATACGGTTGCATTTAAAGTTGAAAAAGATAAGTCATACTCTCTATATTTAAATGGGAAGCTAGTTAAGACTGAGAATACTAATGACACAAAGTTTTTAAAAGATATATCTGGATTAAATAGTGCCTACTTAGGGAAAACACCTAGGTTGACAGGTAATCAATATCCATTTACAGGAGATATAGATTTTATAGATATATATAATGGATCAGTATCAGATTCATATCTTATAAGCAAAACTGGTGAAACCAGTACACCGTCAGTAGAGGAGGTATTACCAGAAGACGCATATAAGTCTGAGCCTGTAGATTTATTTAAACCAGGATTTCTAAATTCTAATGCATATAGAATACCTGCACTGTTTACAACAAAAGCTGGTACAGTGCTAGCATCAATAGATGCAAGAATAGATCATGGAGGAGACGCTCCAAATAATATAGACACAGCTATTAGAAGAAGTGAGGATGGAGGAAAAACTTGGGATGATGGTCAAATCATATTAGATTACCCAGATAAGGCATCTGCTATAGATACTGCTATGGTGCAAGATGAGAAGACTGGAAGAATATTTTTATTAGTAACTCATTTTGCATCAGGTTATGGATTCCCTAGTTCAAAAACTGGAAGTGGATATAAGGAAATAGATGGGGAGAGATACTTATTACTACATGATGAAAGTAACAAAGAGTATACAGTTAGGGAAGAAGGAAAGGTATATGATAGTGAGGGAAATATAACTGAATATACAGTCGATGAAGATAAAAATCTATATCAAAATGGAGAAATAAAAGATAATGTATTATCTAGAACAAGTCCATTAAAAGTGCTGGGAACAAGCTTCTTATCACTAATTCATAGCGATGATGACGGCAAGACTTGGAGTAAACCAGTTGATCTCAACAAAGAAGTAAAAGAAGATTGGATGAGATTCTTAGGTACTGGACCAGGTAGAGGACATAGAATAGAAAATGGTAAATATGCTGGAAGATTAGTATTCCCAATATATTTAACTAATTCAGCAGGATTCCAATCAAGTGGAGCTATATACAGTGATGATAATGGTGAAACATGGAATATAGGGGAGACTGCTACTGATGGTAGAGATATGGGGAATGGTCAAGTTGGTAATGCGCAAACTCAAACATCAGGAAATCAGTTGACGGAGTGTCAAGTTGTAGAAATGCCTAATGGTCAGTTAAAAATGTTTATGAGAAATACAGGAAACTATGTAAGAATAGCAACAAGCTTTGATGGTGGACAAACTTGGGACAACGATGTTGTCGAAGATAAAAGTTTAAGGGAGCCATACTGTCAGCTAAGTGTTATGAATTACAGCCAAGAAGTAGATGGTAAACAAGCACTGATATTCTCAAACCCAAATGCAAGTAGTAGAGCTAATGGTACTGTTCGTGTTGGTTTAATATCACAAAATGGAACTCATGAAAATGGAGAGCCCAAGTATGAATTTGATTGGAAATACAGTAAACTGGTTAAGCCAGGATACTTTGCATATTCATGTTTAACAGAACTTCCTAATGGTAATGTAGGACTATTTTATGAAGGTACTGATGTAAAAGAAATGTCTTATACAGAAATGAACTTAGACTACATTAAACATAACTCTGAAGAATCATCTACATCTGCAAAATTAGAATCAGTAATGATAGAGGGAAATAAAGAATCCTATAAAGCTGGAGACGAGTTAAAGCTTAATTTGAAATTCAGTCAAAATGTATCGATAATGGGAGATAGAAATCTTACTGTAAAAATTGGTGGTACAGAAGTAGCTCTTAAGATGAGTGGATATAATAACCAAAAAGAAGTTAGCTTTGTAGGTATAATACATGAAGGAGTACAAGCAGGTAGACATGAGATAGTAGTAAAAGCTAATACAAATATGGAAATAATAAACATCTATAATAAGGTATTAATATTAAATGAGGATACTAACACATCAACTAATATACAAATAGGATAGTAGTAGATTATATCATATAGTTTACGCTTAAAATAATATTTAGATAGAGTAGCGTTTTGTTACGTGATGCTAAATTTGTATGTAAGGTGAGCATAAAAGTTTCTATAGAAAATGGACTCTTATAATTAGAGTCCATTTTTATTTTCTTCTTTAAGATTAGATTAAGGTATGAGTGATAACCTATATTTAATGAACAAATACAATTACTTAATTTATATAAATAAAAACTTAAAGGAGGAAAATTATGAATAAGAAACTTATAACAATGATATCGGCACTTTCATTATGCGTGAGTGTAGCAGCATGTTCTAAAAAAAATGATACTTCTAAAACTGAAAATACTACAGGTTCGAGTGTTAATATAGAGTCTATGAAGAGTGAAAGTATAGGAGATGCAGATACATTTATAAAACTTGGAAGTGAAATTAGTATTGAAGGAGAAGGAGCAAGAGTAGAAAATAATAAAGTTAAGATAACTTCAGCAGGGACATATAGTATAAGTGGTAAGTTAGAAAATGGGCAAATAATAGTAAATGCAGGAGATGAAGATAAGGTATACATTATTTTAAATGGAGTAGATATAACAAGCTCCAACAGTGCACCTATATATGCACTAAATTCTAAGAAATTAATAATTGCACTACAAAAAGGAACAGAGAATAATATAACTGATGGAGAAGAATACATATTTGAAGATGAATCTAGTGATGAGCCAAATGCATCAATATTTAGTAAAGATGATATAGTTATTATTGGAGAAGGTAAGCTTACTGTAAATGGAAATTATAATCACGGGATTGTAAGTAAAGATAAATTAAAGATTCAAAGTGGAAATATAACTATCAATGCAAATAATGATGGAATAAAAGGAAAAGATTGTATAAATATAACTGATGGAGATATAACTATAAACTCTCAAGGAGATGGAATACAATCCAATAATACTACTGATGAGACTAAAGGATATGTATTTATAGAAGGTGGTAAATTGAATATAACATCTGGTGAAGATGGAATACAAGCAGAGACTCAAGTATTAATAAAGGATGGAGATATAACTATAAACTCAGGTGGAGGAAGTGAAAATAGCACTAAATCTAACGGTAGTAAAGGAGATAGATCAGAGATTCCAAATCAAGATGTGGGTGAGATGCCAGTTCAAGGTGAAGACATGGGAGAAAGGCCGGAAATGCCAGAAATCTCAAATCAACAACAACCAGCTTTAGAGGAAAATGTTAGAAATAATGAAGCATCAGATTCAATAACTGAAGAAACTGTAAGCACAAAGGCAATAAAAGCAATTTCTAATATTGTAATTGAGGGTGGTAATATTGAAATAGACTCATGTGATGATTCTATACACTCAAATAATAGCATTACTATCAGTGGAGGAACTATGAATATAGCATCTGGAGATGATGGGATACATTCAGATGCAGAGTTAAATATTAATGGAGGAACTATTAATATAACTAAGTCATACGAAGGACTTGAAAGTGAAGTAATAAATATTAATGATGGTAGTATACATTTAGTTGCAAGTGATGATGGAATAAATGCAACCGAAACAAGTACTGAATCAAGTGAAAATACTCAACAAACAAATAAACAAAATGGAGCATCGCAAAAGGCTCAAATAAATATTAATGGTGGATATACTTATGTAGATGCTAGTGGTGATGGTATAGACTCAAATGGTAATATTACTATGAAAGATGGTACACTAATAGTAAATGGACCTACAAATAATGGAAATGGGAGTCTAGATTATGATGGTATATTTGATATAAGCGGAGGGACTTTAATAGCATCGGGAAGTGCTGGAATGGTACAAACACCAAGTAGTTCATCTTCTCAGAAAGCTTTAAACATAAGTCTAACATCGCAAGAGGCAGGTAATATAATAAATATACAATCTGAAGATGGAAAAGAAATATTAACATTTGCACCAGCTAAACAATATCAATCAGTAATAGTATCTACACCAGATATTGAATCAAACAAAAAATATGCTGTATTAGTAGGAGGAAGTTCAACTGGAAAATCTACAGATGGAGTATACTCTGAAGGAAAACATTCAGGAGGAACTATTATTAAAACAGAAGCAGCGCAAGATACTATAACTAATATTACTCAAGAAGGAGCAACTACTGGAGGTGGAGTAGGCGGACCTAAAGGTCAGGGTCAACCATGCGGACAAGGTGATAGAAAAGAAATGAAAAACCCTTCAGACATGAATACTACTAAACAATAGCAAATATATATATCATATAATCATAATATATATTAATAAATAAAGCTCAGAGCAGTAATAACTCAGAGCTTTTTATTAATGTCTTAAATTTCTAAGATTGGTGAGGTATTTCAACAATGAAAGAAGCAGATTTTCCTAAATTACTTTGTGCATAAATTTTTCCTTTGTGTTGCTTAATAATAGAACTAGCAATGGAAAGACCAAGGCCATATCCTCCAGTATCTCTATCTCTAGAACTATCAACTCTATAAAATCTCTCAAAGATTTTTTCAAGATGTTCAGAGGATATACCTTCACCAGTATTATTTATGATCAACTTAATTTTATTTTTATCAGAAAATAGGGAAACTGTGATTTTACCATTCTTATTTGTATGCTTAATAGCATTGTCCATTATTATACTAAATAACTTTTTTATACTTTCTTTGTCTCCATTGATATACAAATCTTTTTTTATATTAGTTTCTAATTCTATATTACTTTCATAAATAACAGCATCAAACATCAAGAGCATACTTTCTATAATTTTACTAATATTTATAGAAGAGAGAGTTATAATATTATCATCAGTATCAAGTTTAGCAAGAGATAGCATCTCATTTATTAAGATGGACATTCTATCAGTTTGAGAGTTTATATAATTTATCCACTTTTCTTGATTTCTGATGCTATCATCAGGATGGCTCAAGATCAATGATGTATTAGTTTTTATAATAGTCAGGGGAGTTTTCAATTCATGAGAAGCATCAGCTATAAACTGTTTTTGCTTTTCAAAAGTACCTTTAATAGGTGTTATAGTTCTATTTGTTAGATAAATACTTATAACAAGTAGAGCAATTAGACTTATAGAACCTGTTAGTATAAATGTTTTAAGCAATTCAATAAGTAGATTTTGGTAATGAGTTCTATCTAAAAATGCAATCTTAGTTCCAAGTCTAGTAGTCTGTTTTAGATAAGAATAAGAGCTATCGCCCATATCTATTTTATCAGAAGAATTTTCATTTTTAAAAACAAGGTCAACAGCATTTTGGAGAATAGTAGAGTCAATGCTTATGTTAAAAGGCTTAAAATCTTTTATAATCTTGCCAGATTCATTAACTTCAACAACTATATTTATAGTATTTGGCATCGGTTTTTTGTTATTATTAATAAGTGCAAATAAAGTTCCATCAATCTCATTGTTTATATTTGAGCTAGTAGTAGCATATATAAATCCGAAAATAGTTACAAATACAGCTGTAAGCAAAGTCATATTAATTAATATAAATTTAATTCTTAATTTATCAAACATAATTATTCCAACCTATATCCAACTCGTCTTATAGTCGTGATTTTCGCATTAGATTCAATATAAGCAAGTTTTTTTCTTAAAAATGATATATATACTTCAATATTATTGTGTTCTATATCTGAATCAAATCCCCAAAGTTTCATAATTAAATCATCTTTACTTACTACAATCTTAGGTCTTTGCATAAAATACTTCAATATATCGAATTCCTTTAAGGTAAGTGTAATAGAGTTATCATTAACCTCAACTTCATATGTAGATAGATTAAGTCTAATATCAGAGAACTCCAAAATATTCTCATTGATTAAATCACCATTTCTTCTTGTAATAGCTCTTAGTCTAGCTAATAATTCTTCCGGAGAAAAGGGCTTAGGTAAATAATCATCAGCTCCACAGTCAAGTCCAAGAACTCTATCTTCAACACTATCCTTAGCAGTAAGTAGAATCACTGGTGTTGAAATTTTTTTATTTCTAAGCATTTTAAGTGCTTGTATTCCACTTAATTTAGGCAACATAATATCTAAAACTATTACATCATATACATTTGTAAGTCCGTAGTTTAATCCATCTTCGCCATTAAATACTGCATCAACGGTGTAGTTATTTTTAATAAGGATCTGTTGTAGGGCTTCAGAAAGCTGTTTTTCATCTTCTACTAGTAATAATCTCATTATAAATTCCCTCCTTTTTATATAATATACTTTTTGTAAACTATTAATCAAATTTTAGCATATAAACCTTAAAATAGAATTAATTCTAAAATAAAAAGCCCACTAAATTAAATTTAAGTGAGCTTGTATTATTATCCATATATTTTTTCTTCAAATCCAGAAAGAGTAAGGCTTATATTTAAATTGCCATTTCTACATCTTAACTTATCTAAAAATTGCTTTTGGCTTATACTATCTTTTAACTCTATCATATAGTTTAATTCATATAATGCACCAAAATCTCTGGTTCTAATTCTTTCAATATGATATGTATTAGTATACTCATTTAAGATTTCGTCAAATACACCATCATAGTTTAAGTCTTCAGGTATAGTTATCTTAAGATGCATAGGCTTACCCTTAGGTGTTGCAAATTTTATTAAATCAAGAACAAACATTAATATACATAATATTATCGTAAATATTACTGCATAGACTATATAGCCCATACCACAAGTAAGTCCAACAGCTAAAGTGAAAAATACATAAGAAATATCTTTGGGATCTCCAGGTGCACTTCTAAAACGAATTATTGAAAATGCTCCAGCTAAACTAAATGCTCTAGCTACGTTGTTTCCTACTAATAGGATTATAATAGAAATTATTACTGGTAGCATAACTAATGTAGTTGTAAATCCTGAGTTATAGCCATTTTTTTTGTTAGTTTTCATATATACAAAACTAATTACAAGCCCCAGTAAAATTGAAGCTACTATTACTATTAATGCATTTGTGAGAGTAAATGACTCTCCAGTTGTTGATGAAATTATTGTTCCTAACATATTTTTTCTCTCCTTTTGCTACTATTATTTTTATTTTCAAAGCAATAAGACATATATTCATTGCCATATTTTGAGAAGTTTGTATTATAGATTTTTAGCTCTGAAAGAATTTGTGTAAACCATATAGGTATAGCACCTAAGAACTTAACCTCCATCAAATATCTTTCTTCACCCAAGATATCATTACCGAAGCAGCCATCTTCTAAAGATAAATCATATCGCCTAGCAATAATCTTTGAATCGAAAGTCAATCTAAAATCTGTATCATCTTTTCCAAAGTATGCATTTCTTGTGTAGCCTATGTAGACAGCTGGGTATACCTTGTTTTTGCTTAGATAGTATTCTATTTCTTCTAAAACTTGCTTATTTATATAATCATCTTGAATAGGTTTCTTGCCATAGTATAAAAATTCATAAGCTTCGCCTAAAGTCATTACAACTCTTCTTTTACTTACAATCCCATTTATTTTCTTCTTTAATTCTAGAAAAACTTTATCGTCTAGGCTAGTAGGGACAGTATAGCTTCTCAATCTAAGTTTTTCTTTGTAGTAAGGCTTGGATATAGAATGCCTAATGACATCATTATTTTTTGTATCATAGTATATATTGTAAATCGTATAGTTTTTATCATTTTTACAATGGGTATCTGGATTCATATATTCAAGTAATCTAGGTACTAATTCATTATATTGTTGTTGACTTAATATAAATTTTTTCTCAAATCGTTTAAATGACTTAATTGCCATATTATTTCCTCCAATTTAAATAGTTTGGCTTATCTTTATGATTAAATTATAATTTTATAAACTTAAATAGAACTTAATTTTATATGGAGTTAATATGAATAAAAAATATGTTATTGACTTATTTATCACTCAAATGTATATTGATTTTAAAATTAATAAGCAATAATCATTAATATATTATAAAAATAAATTAATTTATGTAGTTTTTTTACAAATAAAGGGGGCAATAAATTGAGGATACAAGACACATATAAATTTAAAATACAAAGTACATATTTTTCACTACGACCATCTGAGCAAAAAGTAGCTGAATTTGTACTTAAAAATACAGAGGATGTATCAAAATTAACTATTACAGAGTTATCAGGAAGAGTAAATGTAAGTCAGCCTACAATAATAAGATTTGTAAAAGCAATGGGGTTTAATGGATACAGAGAATTTAAAGATGCAATAATTATGGAGATTGGAAATAATAAATCTAAAAAGCAAGAATTACTTTATGGATTTGAGCTAAACAAAGATGACCTAATAGACAATATTCCAGCTAAAACAATAGGTACAACAATAGAAATATTAGAAGAAACGTTAAAATCTATCTCTATAGATTCTTTTGAAGAAGCAGTGAATATGATAATAAAAGCTAAAAGGATAGATATTTATGGAGTCGAGAATTCTATGTCTGTTGTAAGTGATTTAGTTAATAAGCTAATATATCTAGGATTAAATATAAGGTACTATACTGATAACTATATGCAAAATGTGTGTGCTTCAAACTTAGATAAAGACGATTTAGCAATTGCAATATCATACTCAGGAACATCTAAAAATACTGTTGATGCTATAAGAAATGCAAAATCTTGTGGATCAAAAACTTTGGTTATTACAAACTTTGAAGATACAATTATTAATGAGTATGCAGATGTATCAATATATTCAAGTAATTCTAAGGCAACAATCTATGGAAGTGCTATATTTTCAAGATCTTCACAAATAGCAATAGTTGATATGCTTTATATGGGGGTAATATTAAGTGATTATGATAAATATTCCAAAATACTAGATAAGAATAGTATCATATCTGAAGATAGAAGTTATTAATAAAGAATAAATTTAAATATGAGAAATGATTATTATGGCTATGAATTGTAGAATTACTACAAATCATATCCATTTTTTAACAATTTGTTAACTTCGATTTAATTGTACCTCAAAAACTTAAATGATAACATTGTTGTTGTAAGCGAGAAGAGATAAATTAAAGGAGATGAGTCAATTTGTTAACACTTAATAATATAAAGAAAGTTTATGATGGAGTAGAAATATTACGTGGAATAAGTTTAGATATAGAGGATGGAGAGATAGTTTCAATATTAGGTCCATCAGGAAGTGGAAAAACAACCTTATTAAATTTAATACTTGGGATAACAGATCCAACAGATGGTCAGATAATATTTGACAATAAAGATATAACTAAAGTGGCTATGGAAAAAAGAGGATTCAATATTGTGTTTCAAGACTATGCATTATTTCCAAATTTAAATGCGTATAGAAATATTACTTACGGCTTAAAAAATAAACCTAATATTTCAACTAAGGAAGAAGTAGATGAACTTATAGAACTATTAGGACTTTCTAAGCATCTTGATAAGAAGATAGATCAACTATCAGGTGGGCAAAAACAAAGGGTAGCATTAGCGAGAACTCTTGTTATGAAGCCAAAGATATTACTTTTAGATGAACCACTTAGTGCACTTGATGGAGTAATTAAAGAATCAATAAAAGATAGAATAAAGACTATAGCTAAAGAATATAACCTTACAACTATAATAGTAACTCATGACCCAGAAGAAGCGTTAACTCTTTCAGATAGAGTACTTATATTAAATGAAGGTAAGATATCGCAATACTCTACGCCTGATGAAATAATAAATGATCCTAAAAATAACTTCGTCAAAGATTTTATATTAAATCAATTAGAAATAAAGAAGGAAAATATATTCTCTTTATTTGGAGGATGTTATGTTTAAGAAAGATAGAGAAACAAAATTAATTTTATTATTTGTAGTATCAATATTTATAATATTTTTAGCTATCCCAACTACGATGTTACTTTTTAAATCTTTTCAAAGTAATAAAAGCATAGGCCTAGGAAACTACCTAGAAATACTTACAAGTGAAGTGTTTATACAGTCCTTAAAAAATAGCTTCTTGGTATCATCGTGTAGTGCATTAATTACTACATTAATAGCATTTTTACTTTCTTATACAGTTAACAACACAAATTTAAATGAAAATATAAAGAAAATTATAACGGCTGTTGCTACATTGCCGATGCTTCTTCCAACAATAACTTATGGATTTGCTATAATTTACTCTTTTGGTAAGCAAGGTCTTATAACTAAAATACTTGGATTTCAACCATTTGAACTATATGGATTTAATGGATTAGTGCTAGGCTACAGTATATATACTTTACCGATATCATTTATGTTGATAAATAATACTTTTAAATATATAGATAAAAGATTTGCAGTTGTATCAAAAATGATGGGAGATAATAGCTTAAAAACTTTTTATATAACTATTTTTAGACCATTAGTTGGCACATTGGCAGCAGTATTTATACAAGCTTTCTTCTTAAGTTTTACTGATTTTGGTATACCTGCATCAGTAGGTGGAAGCTTTGATGTAGTTGCTACAACTCTGTATAATCACATGTTAGGATCTATACCAAACTTTAATAATGGAGCAGTAATCGCTATGGTTATGCTTATTCCTTCTATAATAGGGATAGCAGCTCTCAACTATTTAGAAAAGTATAACTTTAGATACAATAAGATTTCAAAAGTAGAATTAAAGAAAAATAATATAAGAGATTACGGACTGGGATTTGTATCCATGATAATTATTTTAGGAATAACATCTATATTCGTAGTTATATTTGTAGTGCCATTTGTAAAGAGTTGGCCTTATGATGTGACTTTTACTATGGGTAATTTCAAGAATATTCTTGCTAATTCTAATTTAACTGTTGTTTATGCAAATTCACTAAAAATAGCTATTGCTACAGCGATTATAGGTACACTGATAGCTTATGGAGCAGCACTAGTTACATCTAGAAGTGAAATAGATAAAAAGTATAAATCAATAATAGAATCTATTGCTCTAGTAACAAACACAATACCAGGAATGATACTTGGAATTGCATTTTTAGTAAGTTTTTCGGGAACAAGCTTGCAAAATACATTTATTATAATAATTCTTTCAAATATAATACATTTTTTCTCAACACCATACTTAATGATGAAAAACTCATTATCTAAAATGAATAGATCTTGGGAGACTACAGCAATGCTTATGGGAGATAGCTGGATAAAAACAATAATTAGAGTAGTAACGCCAAATGTAAAAGGAACTATATTAGAAGTATTTAGTTATTACTTTATAAACTCAATGGTAACTATAAGTGCTGTAATCTTTATAACAGGTGCAAGAACTATGGTTATTACAACAAAAATAAAAGAGCTTCAACACTATGCTAAGTTTGATGAAATATTTGTACTTTCACTACTAATATTCTTTACAAACTTATTTGCAAAAATAATCTTTACGAGGCTATCTAAGATGGGCAGTAGAGAAACTAAAAAAGTTGGAAAAGAGGGTAATATTAGTATGAAGAAACTTGTAAAATCTTTTGTAGGTTTAAGTTTATCAGTAACTATGATGGCTGGAATGATAGGATGTTCTAGTACTGGTGGTAGTGATGAGGGAAAGGTTGTAATTTACTCAAATGCAGATGAAGAAGCTATGAAGGCTATAAAAAATTCTTTAGATAACAATGGCTATGAAAATAAATATATAATACAATCTCTTGGAACTTCAGAGCTAGGTGGTAAATTAATAGCTGAAGGAAAAAATATAGAAGCAGATTTAATTACCATGAGTTCATATTATATAGACACTGCTCAAGAAGAACAAGGGATGTTTAAAGATCTAAGCTTTGATTATAAAACATTAGGAGAAAATCCAAAGTACTACGCTCCAATAACATCACAAGAAGGCTCTATAATAGTAAATACTAAGGTATTAGAAGAACATAACCTTGAAGCACCAAAATCAATAAAAGATTTATCAGATAAAAAATATGAAGGATTAATATCTATACCAGATATAACAGGTTCTTCGACAGGATGGTTATTAGTCCAAGACATAATAAGTGAATATGGAGAAAAAGAAGGAAAAGAAATTTTAACTAAAATAATTGAAAATGTAGGTCCTCATTTAGAATCTTCTGGATCTGCACCTATTAAAAAATTGCGTGCAGGAGAAGTAGGAGTAGCTTTTGGTCTTAGACATCAAGCTGTAAAAGATAAAGAAGAAGGTCTACCTATAGATTACAGAGATCCAATAGAAGGAAACTTTGAATTAACAGAGTCAGTAGCAGTAATCAATAAAGGTGATAACACTAATCCATTAGCTATGGAAATGGCGGAGTGCATCATAAAAAATGGAAGAAGTGAAATAATGAAAACTTATCCAAATGCTTTATATGAAGGTGAAGAAGTAGATTCAAATAAAGCATCAGCATATCCAAAGAAATTTAGTGAAAAATTAACTGTTGATCTACTAAAGAAGCATCAAGAGTTCTCTGAAAGCTGTAAATAAAAACATATAAAATTTATATAAGATATTAAAAAGGAGAAAGTTCATGAAAAATTATAAATTATTAACACCAGGACCATTAACTACAACTGATAGTGTAAAAAGAGAGATGCTATTTGATCATTGTACATGGGATGATGATTATAAAGTTATAACTCAAAGGATAAGAAAACAACTATTAAAACTAGCACATGTTAATGAAGAGGAGTATACTACAGTGCTTATGCAAGGTAGTGGAACATTTGGAGTAGAATCAGTAATATCTAGTGTAATAGGTAAAGAAGATAAATGCTTATTTGTAACAAATGGAGCTTATGGTGAACGTATGCTAGATATAGCAAAATATCATAAAATAAACTATGTAGTATTAAGCGAAGAGTACAATATAGTACCGTATGTAAATAAAGTTGAAGAAATACTTAAGGATGATAAGGACATAACTCATGTGATGATGGTACACTGTGAGACAACTACAGGGATTTTAAATGATATAGAAGCTGTAGGGAAAATTTCAAAGAAGTACTCAAAGACTTTTATGGTAGATGCTATGAGTAGTTTTGGAGGGATAGATATATCTCTTAAAGATTATGGAATAGATTTTTTAATTAGTAGCTCAAATAAGTGCATTCAAGGTGTTCCAGGATTCTCTTTTATTATAGCTAATAAAGAAAAACTTATAGAAAGTAAAGGAAAAGCTAGAAGTCTTTCTCTTGATTTATACGATCAATGGATAGGTATGGATAAGGATGGGAAGTGGAGATTTACATCACCTACTCACGTTATTTTAGCATTTTCCAAAGCACTTGATGAATTAGAAGCAGAAGGTGGAGTAGTAGCTAGAAATAAAAGGTATTCAAATAATAATAAAATTTTGAGAAATAAGATGAAAAAGTTAGGAATAAATTCATATTTAGAAGAAGACATACAATCACCAATAATAACAACTTTCTTATATGAAAATAATGATTTTAGTTTTATTGAGATGTATAACTTTGTAAAGGAAAATGGATATGCAATTTATCCGGGGAAATTAACTAAAGTAGATACATTTAGAATTGGGAACATAGGTGAAATATATGAAGAAGATATAAATAACCTTTGTGATATATTTGAAAAATTCGTACTTATAAAGGAGACTATATAATGAATAAAATAGAAGCGGTTATATTTGATTGGGCAGGAACTACAGTAGATTATGGATGCTTTGCACCCGTAAGAGCGTTTATAGAGGTATTTGAAGCATATAAAATCTCACCTACAATAGAGGAAACAAGAAAGCCGATGGGAATGTTAAAGTGGGATCATATAAAAACTATGATGTCTATGCATAGAATAAATTCATTATGGATTGAAAATCATGGTAGGGAATTTACAGATAAAGATATAGATAATATGCATGATATATTTTTAGATAAGCTTATGAGTATATTACATAACTATGGCGAACCAAAGCCATTTGTTGTTGAGACTATACAACAGTTAAGAAATAGGGGCATAAAGATTGGTTCAACAACAGGGTACACAGATGAAATGATGGAGATAGTGACTAGAGAAGCTAAAGGAAGAGGATATGAGCCAGACTGTATGTTTAGCCCAACATCAACAAAAAATGTAGGTAGACCTTATCCGTTTATGTTGTTCAAAAACCTAGAAGAATTAAAAGTATCATCAGTAAAGAATGTAATTAAAGTAGGGGACACAGTATCTGATATATTAGAAGGCAAAAATGCAGGAGTATATACTGTAGGACTAATTGATGGAAGTTCTGAAATGGCTTTAACAGAAGGAGAGTTTAATTCACTTACTGATGATGAAAAAGAAGTACAAAGAGAAAGAGTATCTAAGATATTCAAAGATGCAGGTGCTGACTTTGTGATTTATGATGTAAGGGGACTGTTAGAATTGATAGATTATATTGAAAGTAAAGAAGTGTTGAGTTTAAATATATAAATAAAAACATAGCTTTGGTGTAGTGATAAAAATACTATACCAAAGCTATATTTTAAATTAGCTCAATCGTAATTTTTAACAAGTAGTGTTCCTTACTAATAGAAGTTAACTCATCCAATATTTCTTTAACATAAGAATACTTTCCAATATTTAAATTGTTTTCATCTATATATTTGAACATATTTTTATATGTAGATTCTATAGTATCGTAGCATCCTCTATGATATCCAATTAGATAACGACCACCTTTTTTTATGAATAATTTATCCGGATCGATTTTCTTATCTACCTTCTTTATATAGTACTGTTGGTTTAATTTGTACTCTCCATTATGGTTTTCAATGTTAATTAATGAACAAAGTGAATCATCTACACTATATTTATAGATATAATCATTAAAATTATTTTTGATTAGATTATAAATCTCTTTGTCATCAGACCGATCAATATGTATACTTAGAAAATAGTATTCCTCGTCACTATGCTCTACATAAAACTCAGTAGTATTTATATCAGATGCTAATCTTATTTTATCTACTCGAGAAATTAATATATCTTGATAGTTTTTCAACTTATTAATTTCTTCGGATAATACATCAACTTTGTCTAAAAAAAGTTTTTCCATATACTTAGGTGATCTATTATTAAAAGAATCTTTGATATCAGATAAGGACATTCCAATATCTTTCATAACAGATATAAAGTAAAATAAATTCAATTGTTCATAGGAATATAGTCTATACCCATTTTCGCAATATACTTCGGGTTTTAAAAGATCGATTTCATCATAATGAAATAAAGTGTGTTTTTTCACGTTACATAATTTTGCGAATTCTCCTGTTGTTAGGTATTTTGAGTTTATTTTCATATTATTTTAATCTCCTATTGACTATCGGGTTACCATATACTTTATTATACCAAATATACAAAAAAATATACACTAAAAAGGAGAGTATATAATGGACAATAAGAGTATTGATTTAGGAAACAATAGTATACCTAAATTGCTTACAAATCTAGCTATACCAGCAATTATAGCTCAGATGGTAAATATTCTATATAATATCATAGATAGAATATTTATAGGGAGAATGCCAAGTGGTGAGTTAGCTATGGCTGGTATCGGTATAGCAATGCCGATAATTATGATTATTTCTGCATTTAGTGCACTAGTTGGTAGTGGTGGAGCACCTCTAGTAGCTATAAAAATGGGAGAAAAAAACAATGACGAAGCTGAAAAAATTATGAGCAACAGTTTCTCACTTTTGATAATATTAGGGACTATATTAACAGTTGTCTTCCTAGTATTTAAAGAGCCTATTCTTTGGGCATTTGGTGCTAGTGAAGCTACTATAGGATATTCAATGGATTACTTATCTATATATGTTATAGGTAGTATATTCGTACAAATCTCTATGGGAATGAACTCTTTTATAAATACTCAGGGATTTGCAAAAATAGGGATGTTTACAGTTGCTATTGGTGCAGTTATCAATATAATACTTGATCCAATATTTATATTTGGATTTGATATGGGAGTTAAAGGAGCAGCACTTGCAAGTATTATAGCGCAAGCAGTATCAGCAATGTTTGTATTAAAGTTTTTATTTGGAAACAAGAGTATTTTAAAAATAAGAAAAAAATATTTAAAGCTAGATAAAAAGGTAATAACTTCTATTGTATCTCTAGGTATTGCTCCATTTATTATGCAAGGTACAGAGAGTTTAGTACTAATTAGTTTAAATAATCAGTTATCAAGATTTGGTGGTGACTTAGCTGTAGGAGCTATGACAATAATGAGTAGTATTATGCAAATAATAGTATTACCTTTGATGGGTCTTACTCAAGGTGCACAGCCAATAATAAGCTACAACTTTGGAGCTAAAAATTATGAAAGAGTTAAAGAAACCTTTAAGTTACTACTTAAAACTTGTTTATTCTACTCATGTTCAATGGTTATATTATTGATGTTATTCCCAGAAGCTTTTGTAGGTATATTTAATAATAAACCAGAGCTAGTTCAGATTACATCATGGAGTATTAAAATATACTTCTCAGGAATGTTTATATTTGGTGCTCAGATAGCGTGTCAGCAAACATTCTTAGCTCTAGGTCAGGCTAAAATATCATTAGTACTAGCGCTTCTAAGAAAGGTAGTGCTTTTAGTTCCATTAATATTTATATTACCAAGTATACTAGATAATGGTCTACAGGCCGTGCTATTGTCAGAGCCGATAGCTGATATAGTAGCATCGATTACTACTATAACTTGCTTTACGATATTTTATAAAAAAACATTACAAACTTCTGAAATAACTAATTTTGTAGAAGAAGTATAATATAGCATCATTTATCAAAGCTACTCTTATAGGGTAGCTTATTTTATATGTATAGGCATGAAATTAGTTATACATGGCTTAAGTTATGGTATTTGAGATAATTACTAAATTTAATAGTCAATATATATATTTAAGAAAAAATATGGTATTTTAAATAATAAAAGTATCGTTAGTTTATAAATTTATTATTGAGGAGAATTGTCTATGATAATTGATATTACACAAACAACAAAAATTGGGAAAGAGTATAGAACAGGATCAGCGCCTCTAAAGGTTGAAGAAGTTAAGCGTTACTCAAAAAGTGGAAGTGAGTATATTACAACGTCATTTTCATGTGATGTGCATAACATGGGGACGCACATTGATGTAATGGGAGCCGATATAGTAATTGAAAATGATAGATTAATAGGACCTGGAATAAAGCTGGATGTTTCTAGTATTATAGATAGGCCAATAACTTTAAATGATTTAGACGTTTCATATGTAAAAGAAGGGGTGTATGTATTTTTCCAAACTAACTGGGATAAATATTTAGATGATGAAAAATATAATAGTCATCCAGAAATATCTATGGAAGTTATTGAACACTTAGTAGATAAAAAAGTTAATATGATAGGAATAGATACTCTAGGTCTAGGAGTCGGAAGAAATCATGGTACTATAGATGTTTATTTAGGTAAACATAATACATATGCTATAGAGAACTTGACGAATCTAGATAAAATACCAAATGAAGGATTTAAAGTATATTGTTTACCTATGAAGATAGAAGGTTTAGATGCATTACCAGCTAGATTATTAGTAGAGTTTTAAAGTATTATATAAAAAATAAATAGACAGAAACTATTTTTATTAGACAAAAATCGTATTGTTAGCATATAACAGTACGATTTTTTTATGTAAATTAAAAAGTACTATAAAAAAATTGTATTTTATAGTACTAATTTTGAGATAAAAGCTTAAAGGAAGAGCTAAGTATAATGAGAAATATAATTATTATTATATTAATTTTTGGGGTGATAATTTGGAAGCAAATAATAAAATACGAGAGTTAAACGAATATAAAAAGATCAATAAGAATAATTATAGAAATAGAGGTAAGAAAAAAACTAAAAAAATAATCCCTAAAATATTTATTGCTATATGTATCCTAGGTATTGTTATAGGAAACCTGTATGGATACTCCGCAGTGTCTCAGCTTAAGTATGATATTTACTATTTAGAAAAAGAGTTAAGACAAAAAGAAGTAGCACTAGAAGAAGTAAAAGCAACTTTGAGTAATAATACATCTGTTCAAGAAATTGAAAAAAAAGCCAAGGATGAGCTAAATATGGAATATCCTAAAGATGATCAGATTGAGTATATAGATGTTGATAACTAGGGGGAGAGAAGTTTGAAAAAAATAAAAAGGATTAGTAAGAAAAGATTAGTTTTAACCTTAATATTGGCGTGTACTCTATTTTTTTGCTTGATACTTAGGACAGGGTACCTACAGCTTATAAAAGGAGAATGGCTTAGCACTAAGGCATTAGATCAGCAAACCAGAGAAATACCAATAGAACCTAAAAGAGGGACTATATACGATACTAATATGAAAGAGCTTGCAGTCAGTGTAACTAAGTATACAGTTTGGTGCAAACCAGTAGAAGTAAAAGACAAAGAAGATACAGCAAAAAAGGTAGCTGAAATACTAGGTAAAGAATATGAAGATGTGTATAAACTAGTAAATAAAACAAATACAGCTTTAGTAAAAATAGAAAGATGGATAGACGATGAAACAGCATCTAAAATAAGAGATACAAAGCTATCGGGGATATGGGTAGCAGAGGATAATCAAAGATACTATCCTTATGGAAACTTTGCTGCTTATGTGTTGGGGCATACTTCAAAGACAGATGCTACAGGACTTGCTGGTGTAGAGATGAAGTATGATAAAGCTCTAAAAGGAACAGACGGAAGATTAATAATAAGTACAGATGCATCAGGAAGAGAAATAGCACAAGGTGTGGAGAAGTATTATGAACCAGTACAAGGAAATGGACTAGTATTGACAATAGATGAAACTATACAACACTATGCAGAAAATGCAGTACAAAAAGCTTATGAAAAAAATAATGCAAAGAAAGTATCTGTAATAGCAATGGATCCTAAAAGTGGTGATATACTAGCAATGGCATCAAAGCCAGATTATGACCCTAATGATCCAAATACACCACAATATGAGTATTTCCAAAATTTACTAGATGAGTATAGTGATAAAGACAAGATAAAAGGATATTATCAAATGTGGAGAAATACTATGATAAGTGATACATATGAACCAGGATCAACATTTAAATTAGTAACAACTTCTGCATCACTTGAAGAGGGTGTTGTTAAAGATGGTGAAAAGTTTACTTGTACAGGTGGTGTAATGGTAGGAGGAAGAAGAATAAAATGTTGGAGACATTATAGACCACATGGAGTTCAAGATTTAAAACATGCAGTTCAAAACTCATGTAACCCGGTATTTGTTGAGTTAGGTGATAGATTAGGTGTTTCAAAACTTTATGACTACATAGAAGCTTATGGATTGACAGCAAAAACAGGAATAGACTTGCCAGGGGAAGCAAAAGGTATTTTCTATAATGAAAAAAATGTAGGGCCTGTAGAGCTTGCAACAATATCTTTTGGTCAATCAATATCAGTAACTCCAATACAGCTTATAACTGCAATATCATCTATTGCAAATGAGGGTAAATTAATGCAGCCGAGAGTTGTTAAAGGGTATACGGATAACAAAGGAAATATTACTGAAGAGATAGAACCTAAGATGGTAAGGCAAGTATTATCAGAAGAAACATCTAAGCAGATGATGGAGATAACAGAATCTGTTGTATCAGAGGGTGGAGGAAAGATAGCTTATCTACCTGGGTACAGATTAGGTGGTAAAACAGGTACAGCTCAAAAGGTTATAGATGGTAAATATGCTCAAGGGAAATATATTTGTTCTTTTGTGGGAATAGCACCTACTGATGATCCACAGATAGTAGTACTTGCAATAGTTGATGAGCCAACTGGTGTAAGCGCATTTGGTAGTACAACAGCGGGGCCAATTATTAAAGAGGTAATGAGTAACTCTCTAAAATATTTAGGAGTAGAACCTAAGTACACTGATGAAGAAAAAGCTGAACTTGAAAAGCCAAAGGTAAAAGTTCCAGATGTTAGGAATTTACAGATTGGGGATGCAGTAAAAGTATTAGAAGAAGCTAAGCTAAAACCAATACTAGATTCAGATATAGAATTGCCAGAAGATACAAAGATTATAGATATGTTCCCTAAACCAGGGGTAGAGGTTCAAGAAGGGTCTAGTATAATGATATATTATGAAGAATCAAAAGGAGATAATTAACATATACTCATAAATATCTTCAAAAACAAGACGATTTGGTATATAATTATAAAGTTAAGAGTTACCAAGGCAATGTATATTATGGTATACATTGCCTTTTATTAAGAGTAGCTTTAAGATTCTTAAGATCTAAGAAGGAGGGAAGATATGAAGAGTCTAACAATAAAAGAGTTAGTACTTGCAACAAAAGGAAAATTAACTATTGGACATGAAAATAGCAGTGTAGATGATATTATTATAGATAGTAGAAAAGCAAGTAAAACAAATGCATATGTTGCTATAATAGGAGAGAACTTAGATGGTCATACTTTTATGCAATCTGCATATGAGCAAGGGTGTAGAACTTTTATAAAAAATGAAAGTAGCGGCATAAATTTAGAGAGTTCGGATATAAACTTAATAGAGGTTAAAGATACAGAACTTGCGCTTGGCCATATAGCTCAGTATTATAAAGACAAATTTGATATACCTTATATCGGTGTTACTGGAAGTGTAGGAAAAACTACTACTAGAGACTTGATATATGGTGTGGTAAGTGCGAAGTTTAATTCTTTAAAAAATGAAGGGAATTTAAATAATCATTTTGGAGTACCTTTAACATTATTTGGACTAAATGATAGCCATGAATGTGCAGTCATAGAAATGGGAATGTCTCATTTTAAAGAAATTGAATATCTAGCAAACATTGTAAACCCTAAAATCGGAGTTATTTCTAATATAGGATTATCTCATGTTGAAAACTTAGGATCACAAGCTGGTATTTTACAAGCTAAGATGGAAATAGCTACAAACTTTGATGAATCAAACACATTAATTGTAAATGGAGATGATGAGTACTTAGCAACAATTAAAAATACGCCTCATATCTACAAATTAAAAACATTTGGATTTAAAAAGGATAATGACATCTATTGTGAAGAATACACTATGGAAGAAGATAGTGTGACTTTTACATGTATAATAGATTCAAATAAAGAAGAAGTA
>NZ_NOJY02000069.1 GCF_002250835.2 Romboutsia weinsteinii | reverse complement strand
GTATAATATGATATATAAAAGCGTTACAGGACAGGTCAGAGGTGTAAGGCCTTTAGCCATATGTCTTGAAGATGCAATAGGTATAAATGGAGAGAAGGAAGCCATAAACAATCTTAAATTAATATTAGAGGATTTAAGTAATAAAAAGACAGAAGAGCTTAATAGAACACCGTTAATATTTATAAGGATAAGAGATGTTAAACAATTAATTAAAATTAAGGATATTATCGTAAAAAATAAAGAAGTATTAACAGGTATCTTAATACCAAAAGCAAATGCAAATCTAGTTGAAGATTGTATAGAAGTTCTAGATTCAACTAGTATAGAAAATTTGTATGTAATTCCCATAATAGAAAGTAAGGAATTTATATATAATGAAATAAAAGAAGAGAGCTTTAATAATTTATATAATACACTTCTAAGACATAAAGAAAGAATTTTAAATATTAGGATTGGTGTAACTGATATACTTGGAATGTATGGTATAAGAAGAAGTAAATATTTCTCTATATATGATAATTTAATTTGCTCATCATTTATAACAGATGTAATAAATTACTTAAATAGACCAGAACTTGATATCCCAATAAGTGGAGGAGTATCTGAATTATTTGATATGGAAAATGAAGAAATAAGAAATAAGTATCTAAAGGAAATCTTATTAGACAAGTTCCATGGTCTTATAGGAAAAACAGTTATACATCCAAATCAAATTCAGTTAGTACAAGCGATGTGTACAGTAAAGTATGAAGATTATAAAGATGCTGAAACAATACTAAGTAGCGTAGATAGCAAATATGGAGTTAACAAAAGCATCTGTGGTGGAAGAATGAATGAAGTAAATCCTCATTTACTATGGGCTAAAAAAATAATGATACTATCAAAAATATATGGAGTATTAAATGAAGGGGTAGAATATGATGAGTTGTTTAAAATTTAATTGCGATATAGATATTACAGATAATCCATTAGACTTAAATCTTAATGATTACTTAGAAATTGCTGTTAGAAATAATCCAAAGAGAAGATTTTTATTTGTATCTAAGGTGTTAGGTAAACACCTTGCTTGTAAGGCTGATGATATGGATGACTTAGGTAAATTAATTGTAGAAGCTTATAAAAAGAAAAATATAAATGGAAATAATGGTACAGTAATATCATTTGCTGAAACTGGAACAGCTATAGGTCATAGTGTGTTTAACTACTTAGAAGGTGATTATGAGTTTATACATACAACAAGAGAAGTGGTAGAAGGTTATAAAAGCTTAGAATTTTTAGAAGAGCATTCCCATGCAACTGATCATAATTTATATTTTGAAAATCTAGAAACATTACAAAGTGGGGAAGAAGTATTTTTAGTTGATGATGAAATAACTACAGCTAATACATGTGTAAATATTATTAGAAAGATACAAAGTATCTATCCTAAGAAAAGATATACAATATGCTCAATACTTAATTGGGTAGATAGTGTTAATATTGAAAAAATTAAAAAAGTTGAAGAAGAGCTAGATTGTAAGATTGAATTTGTTTATTTATTCAAAGGTAATTTTGACTTTGTAGTGGATAGTATTCCTGTTGTAGATGATAGCTTAGAGATAAAAGATATCAATAGGGAAATAAAAGTTAATTTTATTGATTTAGATATGGATGACTATATTGATGGTCAGAAATATATTAAGTATACTGGAAGATTTGGTATAAACAAAAAAGATCAAGAAAGGCTTGTTCAAGTTGTTAAGAGAGAAAGTGACAAACTAAAAATAGAAAATAATGATTCTGATGTGCTTTATTTAGGTACGGAAGAGTTTATGTATATACCAATGCTATTTGCAAAGGAAAGTAAAAATAAAGTGTATTATCACTCTACCACTAGAAGCCCTATTATAGAGATAGAAAAGGATGGATACCCTATAAATTCTAAGT
Organism: Romboutsia weinsteinii; assembly: GCF_002250835.2. GTDB lineage: Bacteria > Bacillota > Clostridia > Peptostreptococcales > Peptostreptococcaceae > Romboutsia_A > Romboutsia_A weinsteinii. The sequence goes on along the minus strand of NZ_NOJY02000069.1, from coordinate 9,770 downwards.
TTGAGATAGGAAGCTTTTATAATAAGGGGATAAAGAACTATGTTTATAATTTAGATAAGAAAAACTATTCAGAGTGTTTCTTATTTATTGAGTCAAAGAAAGATGAAAGTGAGTTTAGGGATATTATTAATGTTTTTAAAAACACTTCTATAGATAAGTTAAATATAGTTAGCTGCTCAGCGGTATAATATTTTTTATTTGGAGGAGATTGACAGTTGAAAAATTTTGGAACATATTCTAAAGATGATGTAGTTTTTTTACTAAAAGATATATCTTCATTAATAGTAGAAGAGGGAAATAAAGAGCGTGAGATGAAAATTCAAAATGGTAGTCATTATTCAGAGATGATACCTATTGAATATGAAGTAAGTGAAGAATATTTAAAATTATATAAAGAAAAGCTAGAAACTAATAAAGATGAGTTAGCTTATGCAATAGGTGTAATGTCTGATAAGATAATTAAGAAAAATGGTGAGGATGTAGTAATTGTATCTCTTGCAAGAGCTGGTACTCCTATTGGAATACTTGCAAAAAGGTATTTAAAAAATAGGTACAATTTAGACTTACCACACTACACAGTTTCTATAATAAGAGATAAAGGTATTGATATCAATGCTATAAAACATATAGTAGAAAACCACCCAACTTCTAAGTTACAGTTTGTTGATGGATGGACTGGTAAGGGGACTATATCTAAGGAACTTGATAAAGCATGTATAGATTTAGAAAATATATTTAATAAAAAGTTTGACTCAACACTTGCAGTGCTTGCAGATCCAGCTGGATATTCGGCTCTTTATGGAGTTAGAGAGGATTTTTTAATACCTAGTGCTTGTCTAAATTCTACAGTATCAGGACTAGTTAGTAGAACTGTCTTAAGGGATGATCTAATTGGTAAAGATGATTTTCATGGCGCTAAGTTTTATGAACACTTAAGAAATTGTGATGAGTCTACTAATTACATAGATACAATATATAATTGTTTTGAAGGTCAGTATGAAAATATAGATAAGGAACTTGAAAACTGGAAAGAAGACATTATCACTAAAGATGGTGATAATGATGTTTCAAGGATAAAGGAAAAATACCATATTAAGGATATAAACTTTATCAAGCCAGGAGTTGGAGAAACTACGAGAGTGTTGCTTAGAAGAGTTCCAAATAAAATTTTAGTCAGAGATATTAATGATGAAAGTCTAAGACATATATTTATTTTGGCTAAAGAAAAAAATGTTGAAGTTGAAGAGATGGATCTTAAGGGATATAGTTGTTGTGGAATTATTAAGAATATGAGGGATATGTAGATGATAGTTTTTTCTGATTTAGATAGAAGTGTTATATATTCAAATAAATTTTTAGATACTGATAGGGAGTATGAAAATATTGAGATATACAACGGTAAAGAGATATCTTATATCTCTCTTGAAACCATAAAACACATAAAAAAGATACAAGAGGATGGATTGTTTATACCAACAACTACTAGAACCGCTGAGCAGTTTCAAAGGATAGATTTCCCTAGTAAAAATATTAAGTTTGCCTGGGCAATAACTTCTAATGGAGGGACTATTTTAAAGGATAATAAAGTATTTGATGGATGGAGCAAGGAAGTAAAGAGAATATTAAAAAATGCATGCTCTATTGATAAAATGGTAAGTAACTTTGAGCAGTACAAAAGCTTACCAGGAGTTACTAATTTTAAGATAGCTGAGAATCTATTCTTTTATATAGTTGTTGACTGGAATAATTTTAAAGTTAATATGATTGAAGAGTATACTTCGCTTTTAGACTCAAAGGGATGGATATTTTATATAAGTGGAAGAAAGATTTATTTCTTACCTAAAGGTGTTTCTAAAGAGAATGCAATAAGCTACTTAGCTAATCATATAGGAGTTGAAAAATTTTCTGTAATTGGCGATTCAACTATGGACTGGGGAATGTTAAATATAGGTCATACTTCTTATGTGTTAAAGCATGGGGATTTATTAAACTACGATATTGATAAAAAAATTATTGTAAGTGATTCTGAAGGTATGATTGGTAGTGAAGAAGTTTTATCACATATAATTGATCAATTTAATATAGAGAAAGCTCATGCTTAGGATTTTAACAATCTTGTGATATATCAAGTAGAGTAATATATACCGAAGTAAGAATAATGAAGTTTTAATACTTTAAGAATAAATTATAAAATAGAGAGAAGTTAGTTATAGGTAAAATAGAAGAATAATTTATGGGAATTTTAGCAAAACTACTATCTTATAAAGGGGAATTAGAATGGATATCAAAACTAGAATGAAAACATCAAAACTTTATTATTGTAATGATGAAGAACTTATGAAAGAGCAAGCCGAATGCTTAGAGATTTTATATGACTTTAATCAAACAAGACCATCAGAGCAAGAAAAACGAAATGAAATACTAAAAAAATTATTTGCTGATATTGGAGATAATTGTTACATTGAACCTCCTTTGCGTGCAAATTGGGGAAAAAATGTACATATAGGTAATGATTTTTATGCAAATTTCAATTTAACACTAGTAGATGATACTGATGTATACATTGGAAACAATGTATTAATTGGACCGAATGTAGTAATTGATACAGGAACACATCCAATTAGACCAGATATTAGGGCTAAACAAGCACAATACAATGTAGCTGTGACGATAGAAGATAATGTATGGATTGGTGCAGGAGCAATTATACTTCCAGGTGTTTGTATAGGTAAAAATACTGTAATAGGTGCTGGAAGTATTGTAACTAGGGATATTCCAGCCAATGTAGTAGCTATAGGAAGTCCTTGTAGAGTATTGAGAGAAATTAATGAAAATGACATGAAGTATTATTATAAAAATATGGAAATTGATATCGATTAAATAAAAACCATATCACAAGCAAGTGATATGGTTTTTTTTATTAAAATTATTGAAGGGGATATATATGCCTAAAACAAAAGAACAGTGCGAAGAAATAAGAGAGAAAATGAAAAATAAAATTACAGAAGGAGCTATTAATTATTTTGCTAAAAATGGCTATGCAGGTACTAGAATTAGTCAATTATCAAAGTATATAGGGATTGGGCAAGGAACATTATACAATTATTTTAGTTCTAAAGAAGAATTATTTACAGAAATACTAAAAAAACTTGAATTACAAAATAAAATTGGATTTGAGAATTTAGCTAAAGTACAGATAGATGCAGCAAGTAAAATAAAGTTAATTTCAAAGAGTATGATTGAAGAAATTGAAAATAAGACTATTACCGCGTACTCATTTGTATTAAATATAAGAATGATAGAAGAAGGTACTATGGATAATACGTTTACAACATCTTATAAAGATACTCCTACAAAAATGCTTAGAGACATTATTTTACAAGGTCAAAGGGAAGGTAGTGTTATTAATGGAGATGACAATGAATTAGCTGACTATTATTGGAGTGTTGTTCATACATTAGCTCTTATGAATGTAAATAGTAAAGAAAATAAAACCATAGAGTTAAATTGGTTGAATAGAATTTTGTTAAAAGATAGATAGGGGAAGAGATATGTTAGATTTAATAAAAAGTATTAGTATTGAGGTATCAGGGTATTTAGCAGTTATGATGTTAGTATTAATTATTATAGTTCACGGGTTGGTTATATTAAAGATATTACCTCATACATGGATAAATGGAGGAAGAAGTACATCCTATGAATCACAAAGAAAGCAATCTATGCTAGGAATAATAGTATTAACACTAACAATACTAATATTACTTATTGCAAGCAACATTATTACTGTTAGTATACCAAGTATACTGTCTAGTATAATAAATACTATATTATGGATTATGGTTATACTGCTTGCAATTAGCACTGTAATGCAACTATTTGGAACATATTTTGAAAAGTATGTAATGAGTATAATAGCATTTATATTATTAGTATGCGTACTTAGAATTGCACTATAGATAAAGTTATAAAAGTAGCTTAATAACTAAGAGAGGATTAGGTTATACGTTATGACAATATTTAATTATATAAAAGATAAAGGTTTGAGTATTTTTATATTGCTTATTACCTTTATAAAGTAGTTACTGAGTTAGTAGAAAATTTGATGATGGTAAAAGAAGAGTGTAAGTAAGAATTATATCCTTTTGAAGTATGAATAAGAACCGTATCATAAGTAAATGATACGGTTTTTTTATATAAAATACTTAGCAAAATCATAAATAATTAAAGCTATAAATATATAATTCAACTCCTATAAATAAAATTTTTAAAAATTATCTAAAAATATCTATTAAATAAAAATATATTTGAAACCTTTTTATATAAAATCTATATAATAATACTTGTTAATGAAAATCAGTATCACATGAAACGTGGATATTATAAATAAAAAGTAGATATTGAATGAAAAAATTATCAACTATTAAAATTTAAATATTATATATTAGGAGGAGAAACAATGGCACTAAAGAATAGGAGATTGAAAGCAGCAGTAGCAGCAATGGCAATAATATCAGTAATAACATCAGGAGGGTTAAGTAATGTATACGCTGATAGTAGCTCAAATGAACAAACTACTATAGAAAGAAGTTTAGAAAATAGAACTTATACAGTAAAAAACAACGTACTTTATATAAAAGATGGTCAAGTATCTGATAGTGGGGCAGATAAAATAAGAAATAATATATCAGAAGATACGCTAATAGAAGTTATAGATGGAAAAATATACATGACTGTTGAGTTTACACAAGCTCAATACAGTATGATAGACAATGTAAGCATATCTGTAGATGGAAATACTCAATCATTTGAAAGAAGTGAATCAAGAAAGTATAGAGTAGAAATAGGACGTTTGGATAGTGATATAAGATTATTCTTTGATGTAAATATTCCAGTGCCAGGTATGCCACCACACAGCTTTGAGACAAAGCTAGAATTAGGAGAAGCTCCAGAGGTTGAAACTAATACTGCGCCTACAATAACAGCAAAAGATGTAACTATAAATGTTGGTAATAGTTTTGATGCTTTATCTGGTGCGACAGCTAATGATAAAGAAGATGGAGACTTAACTTCAAGTATAAATGTAGTTAGCAATAATGTAGATACAACAAAAGCTGGAAGCTATGCAGTAACTTACGAAGTATCTGATTCAAAAGGATTAAAAACTACTAAAACTATAAATGTAGTAGTATCTGAAAAAGCAGTAGAGAAGCCTAATACTTTAGAAGATGGAATATATAAGATAACAAATAAAACAACTTATTCAGGGACTAGTTCAATAGGAAGTTCTATGGTAAGAAGCTCATTAGAAGAAACATCTTACATAGAATCAAAAGATGGTAAGTTTGTTGCAACACTTGAGTTTGCTGACAGCTTATATCCTCAAATGTCAAACATAAAAATAACTGTTGATGGTAAGTCAGTAACTACTACAGAAGATAAATCAACTGGAAAAGTTTCATTTGAAGTACCTTCTATAAACTCTAAAATAGGAGTATCAGCATTTATAAGTGCTATGGGATCTAATATAAGCTATGCAGTTGATTTTGAAGAATCTTCAATGGAGAAAATAGCTTCTGGTTCTACAGGAGGAACAACTAGTGATTCAACAACTAATGACTCAAATAACAGTGGATCAAACTCAAATGATTCATCTTCAACTGGATCAAACTCTTCATCAAATGGAAGTTCTTCAAATTCGTCAAGTGAAAATACTACAACAGAAAGTACTGTCAAAAAAGGGAAGTTATATACTATACAAAATGCAGTAGAGCACTCAAGTCAAACTGGAAAAGAGATGGCTAGAAAATACTTAAATTCAACATCTAAGGTAGAAGAAATAGATGGTCAAAAGTATATAACATTAACATTTAGTGGCTCAGGATTTATGCAAAATCACACAATATATGTAAATGGAGCTAAAGTATCTCACCAAGTAACGGCTAAGTCAGGTGATACTATAAGCTTAAGATTTAAAGTATCTAGTTTAAATGACACTATAAAGGTTGGAATGTATGTTGTACCAATGTCTAAAAATATAGACTTTACAGTTAGGCTATTAGAAGATACATTAACATTTGTAAAAGACTATGAAGTGTCAAGTGAAGATGGAACATCTTTACCACAAACAGGATCAGCGATAGATAATACAATGTTAGTAGGAACAGGTAGTGCGTTAATGGCATTAGCTGGTGTATTAAATAAAAGAAAAAGAAAATAAGATTATAAAACCTTACAAAGCTATAATGTGAAATAAAGTGTTAGGATAATAATCCTAACACTTTTTATGTAATTAAATTATATAAGAATAAATATATATTAATCAAATATTGATGATAAAAATCAAAATTTCAGCAAAAGGGATAGACTTTATAGAGGATAATATTATGAATAAAAAAAATATAGCAAAAATAACATTAGATATAGCCATGGCTATACTATTTATAACTTTTTTCAACAAAACATTAATCAGCTTTAAATTTCATGTACAAAGTGGTAAGGTATTTGGATTACTTATACTTGTGCATATGATATTAAATAGAAGATGGATAGTAAATATAACTAAAAGGATATTTGATAGTAAAATAAAAATTAGAACAAAGCTATCTTATATTTGTAGCTTAATACTCCTTATAAGCATTGTATTTATAATATTTAGTGGTATGATGATGATGACAGCCACAAACTATGATAGAAAGATGTTTTATAAAATGCTTCATTTTGGAGCTTCATACTTATCAGTTGGTTTAATTGGTATACATGTAGGACTTTACTGGAAATTTGTAATGAATATGTTTAAAAAATTACTTAAGATAAATAAAAGTACAAGTATTACTAAGATATTAGCTAATCTTTGTGTAGTTACAGTTTTAGTATTTGGTATTTATACAACATACAAACAAGAATATTTCAATAAATTATCTAATACTTTAGCTTATGCGATTACTCATATAATCCCACAAGACTTAGAAGAACCAGAGGGAAGTGCATATGAAAAAGAATCACTTTCATTTATAAGTTTAGCTACTACATATGGATCAATTATATCAGTATTTGGTATAGCTACTTATTATATAGACCTAGCTCTAAAGGAGAAGAATAAATCAAAGGAATTGAAAAAAGAAATTATAAAAGAATTGAAGAGGGTTTAGTTAAAGGCGTATCTAAAATATAAATTATTTTAAATACGCCTTTTTAATTATCCTACTCTTGAAGATTTATATTTTTTCCAGTCAGCTACATATGCATTTATTATTTTTCTTATAGCTTTTCCGATATTTGTATAAGCTTTATCTTGTAAATTAGCAAGTGATACTCTAACAGACCAATCAGGGCCTGCAAATCCGCTTCCACTAAGAAGTACTATAGAGTAATTTTTAGCTAACTTGTAAAGTATATCTACAGGAGTGTAGTTTTCTTTTATATAATTTACAAACTCTTCCCCATAATTAATACGTGCCCATTGTTCTATATCAAATTGAGTATAGTAAGCTGCGTTATTTTTATCTTTTGGTAACTCAACTTCTAAAGCTTTATATAATAGTTTTTGGCGACGATGGCAAATATCCATATTTAATGCTTTATAATTGTTTTCTGTATCAATAAGTGCAAATGCAGAGAAAAATGCCATTTGAACTTGTTGAGGAGTAGAAAGACCAGCAGTATGATTAAGAGCAACAAGTCTACTATCAGCAACTATTCTATCCATAAATGGAAGGTTAGAAGGATTAAGACTCATATCAGAGTAACGTTTATTTAGTGATTTCTTTAAATCATCAGGTAAATCATTTATTCTTTTATCAAATACATTTTTCTCGTGAAGAGCCATTGTTCCAAGTCTCCATCCTGTTACACCAAAGTACTTTGAATAAGAGTAAACACCTATTGTATTGTAAGGAAGTTTTGCCATTAAAGAAGTAAAATCTTCAACAAAAGTTCCATAAACATCATCTGATATTATCATTAAATCTTCATTGTAGTTTTTTACTACATCTACTAAATTATTGGAAGATTCTTCATTGATTGCTATAGAAGCTGGATTGTTTGGATTAACAACAAATAGTGCTTTTATAGATTTATCACGAAGTTTTTCTAATTCTTTTTTAGAGTATTGCCAAGTATGTGCACCGTTTTCATCAACCTCATCAGCATTAATGTTTATAACATCAAAGCTATATCTAGGAAGATGTGGTATTTCAAGGTAAGGAGTAAAAATAGGAGTCATTAAAGCTATCTTATCACCTTTTCTTAAAAGTTCATTTGCCATTAGAGAATCAAATATATAACACATTGCAGCAGTTGCACCTTCAACAGCGAATACGTTTAAATCTCCACCTAATTTAGTATCGTATTTCATCTCTTGGATAAGGTAATCATGTACTATTTTTTCCATATGAGGCAACATTCTATCTGGACATGGATAGTTATCACCTATAATACCATCAGCTAATTCATGAACAAATTCATCAGCATCAAAGTTTAGTTCATTTATTCCGTAATCAACTATAGACTTTGCTAAAGAGGCACCAGGCATAGTTGAATTTTCTTCTATATATTTATAAAAACGCTTTGTAATATTTTCTTTTGAAGGCATACCAGCAAGGTCACCAAGATTCCAATTTAATCTTGTTTCACTTACTGCAAATTGACCAAATGTAAAGAATGCTTCTCTTGGTGTAGCAGCAGTCCAGTTTGGATTTCCACGTCCTGCATCAAGTACAGTAGTATTGTTTTTGTTTGCGCTATATTTTGCTAAATCTATTAATTTATCCTTAAACTCAAAAGGACTAATATTCCCATACATCATTTGTATTTCGTTAAAACTATAACTTTTCATTAAAAACATCTCCTTAATTGATAGAAATTATTCCATATTTATATTATAATCAGATTTTAAAAAATGTAAAGCATAAAATAAAGTATTCTACAAAAAATACATTATATAATAAGAGACATATGAGTAAAAAGTTTATAAAATAAAATAAAAATGAGAAATAGACTTAATTTAATAAGTCAAGATGTGAAAAATTGAATAAAATTGATTCAAAAAAGAAAGTCTGAATAAATCAGACTTTTTAATTATAAATTATAAGTAAATTATAATTTATATATTTATATATAATATCATAAAATTTTACAAAATAAAACAAAATTTTCTGATGATTTGGCAAATAATAAAATTTTAGAAAACAGGAATTACTATTCCTTTATATTTTTCCTCTATTATACGCTTACTTTCGTCAGATGTAAGCACTTCTTCTAATATTTTTATTTTTTCACTATCCTTGTCTTTGGTTCTGTAAGCTATTAAGTTGGCGTATTTATCATTTATTGGACCTTTATAAATACCATCTTTGTCTGCATCAAGGCCAGCAGGAACAGCATAAGCAGTATCAATAAATCCAGCGGTAACATCATCTAGAGAAGGAGCGATTTGCGCAATATCTAACTCAACAAATTCCAATCCTTTTGGATTTTCAATTATATCTTTAACACCAACTAATTCACCTTCTTTTAAAGTGATAAGACCTTCTTCTTCAAGATATCTAAGACATTTTGAACCAGCAGATGGGCTATTGCTTATAGCTATTTTATCACCTTTTTTAAGTTCATCTAATGAGTCTATTTTGTAAGAGTATAGTACTGCAGGACAAACATAAAGCTTAGAACCAGCCATTATATCATAACCTTTAGTTTTTACTGCTTCATCTAAGAAAGGCTCATGTTGGAATAAATTAGCATCTAGATCACCTTCGTTTAGAGCAGTATTAGGT
>NZ_NOJY02000068.1 GCF_002250835.2 Romboutsia weinsteinii | reverse complement strand
TCTTTATACTCCTTAGTAAGTAAAAATGGCAAGAATATTATGGCGTTACCTATAATACCCCAGAAAAGTGCTTCAGGTGTAAATATAGTCTCATATCCACCGCCAAGTATAACAGCAAGAGAATTATTTACCAAATGAATTAGTATTGGAGTCCAAAGATTCTTAGTTTTCATATAAGCATATCCTAGGAATATTCCTAAAAATGTACAGAAAGATACATGACTAATAATACAATAAAGTGGTGTTTCGGGACTATAAAGTGTTATACAAAGTGGTAAATGCCAAATTCCCCAGATAAATCCTAATATTATTACACCAAACCTTTTTCCATAAAGCTTTTGTAGTCTAGGTTGTAAGAAGTATCTCCACCCAAACTCTTCACCAAAAAATAAATTAAATCCAAAAAACAAATTAATAACTAGGCTTATTGAAGCTATTACAGTATTATTTGCAATATCTATTGGATTGCTTTTTATGGATAGAAAGCTAGGAATACTTCCAACTATAGTTATTACTAAGAATATTAGTATTACAGATAAAACCTTTTTGAAATTTTTAATTAAAGATAAATTTAAAACTTCAAAGTCAGATCCATGTATAAAAACAACAAATACAAGATAACAAGATACAATTGTATCTACAATTGAAGAAATAAAGATATTTCCGATTAAAAGTACTTCAACTATAGATATAACTATTCTTGCAAGTGTAGTTATAGCAAAAACCCTAAAAAATTTATCTACTCTTGAAGAAAAACTGTAATTAGAAATTCTTTTCAAAACAACAATAACCGAAAAAGCAGGAATATACATAAATAATACAGCAAAGTTTGATATAAAACTAGCGCTATTTGCTTTTGTGGTAGAAATAAAGATAAACACAGATACAAGAGCGATAAGCCCAAAATTGATTAACAAAAATGCATTTACTTCTTTTTTTATAACTTTAATATCAGAACACATAATAATCCCCCTTAATTATTAACCTCTTTGATAAAATAATATCATAAAATAAGTGACTATATGCTATATTTACTTATTTTGTAACTATAGTGTTAAGTTTTAAATGTATTTTTAAGGGTATTTATTATTTCAAACAAGCTAACAATTACTAATAAAAGATTAGTTAAATATATTTATCATAACAAGTTTAAGGAGCGAATAATGAAATATTTTATTGTTGAAGGTATACTAAAAAATCAAAATCCAATTGGCGAAAATACTATGAAAGAACACATGGCTTATACTCAAAGGGCAATGGATGAAGGATTAATATTAATGTCTGGACTTAAATCAAATATGAGTGGTGGCATATTTGTTATAAAGGCAGAGTCTATTGAAAAAGTAGAGGATTATTTATCTAAAGAACCGTTTAAACTTTATGGTATACAAGATTATCAGGTCATAGAATTTTCGCCTCATTACTTTAATCAATCACCTAGTGAATGGTTTAATTAACTTTTGACTTGATAGAGAGAGATTTATTAATTATTAAAATTATTAGAGGTTATGGTATTATACACCGTAGCCTCTATATTTTTTTAGATAAAAGACTTATTACTATGAAGTATGATTTGGAATATATTTTAAAATACTGTATACTAAATTTGTAAATAATTGTTATAAATTAATACATAAATAAAGATAGTTAAATAGGGGGAAATATGAGCATTTCAGGAGTTATACAAATAGCAAGGCAATACTTAGTTGTGGGGAGTATTGTAGCTTTTTTAATAGCAATACTATTTTTAGTTGGGTATTTTGTAGTATATAAGAAAGTTCTAAAAGGAACTAAAAAACTAGAAATAAGCAAATTAGCACTATGGGCTATATTTTTAATTTACATTATCGTAGTGTTAGGAGCAACTCTTGGAATAAGAACTCCAGGATATGGTGGCAATATAAATTTACACTTGTTTAGCTCTTATAAAGGGGCACTAAACAGCTTTTCCAAAGTAGAATGGAGAAATATAATTTTAAATATACTTATGTTTGTTCCACTTGGAATACTTTTACCTTTGATATTTAAGAAATGTAGAAAATACTGGGTAGCCTATCTTGTAGGATTTTTAGCTACTGTGTTTTTAGAATTAATACAGCTTGTAACTGGAAAAGGAATATTTGAACTTGATGATATATTTAATAATACACTAGGCTGTATTATAGGATATGGAATAGTGATGATTTTTATATTATGTTTTATTGATAAGAAAAAAGAATCAAAGAATAAAAGTTTAAAACTAACAAGCCTTCAAATACCATTATTTGCTACAATCATAGCATTTGGAATGGTATTTATAAATTATTCTAAACAAGAATTAGGGAACTTAGATATTTCATATATCTATAGGCAGGATATGTCAAATATAAATGTAAATACAAAACTAAAGTTTAAGAATAAATCAGATAAAGCATATGTGTACAAAGCACCTGTTGGATCTAGTGAAGATACACTAAAAGTAGCAAATGAAGTGTTTAGAGCAGTAGATGCTCAAATAGATGAATCTCAAAATAATGTTTATGATGACACGATAGTATATCGTTCATCAGATGGGAATTATTCAGTGTGGGTAAATTATGCAGGACTTACAACATGGTACTCCGATTTTACGGGGCATGATAGTAAGGGAAAAGATGGATTAAGCTATGAAGAAGTAAAAACTTTGGTAAAAAACTTTGATATTGAGTTACCAGAAAAAGCTGATTTTAAAAATGATGGAGATGGTAATTATACTATATCAGTAGATATGGTTGAAGTAGACGGGAATTATCTTGATGGAGAATTTACATGTACGATTAGTGATAGTGATGTTGTGACTGGTTTTACTAATAATATTATCCCATATGAAAAGTATAAAGAGTATGAGATTATATCTGAACAAGAAGCATATGATAAGATTTTAAATGGAGAGTTTAGGTTTTATTTAATTGATAATAATTCTAAGATTGAGAATCTTAAAATTGATATAAAAGATGTTAATTTGAGTTATTATATGGATAGCAAAGGATTTTATCAGCCAGTGTATGAGTTTACTTTAAAATATACAGATATAGAGCCAGTTATATTAATACCTGCACTTAAATAGGGTTATAGAGGTAATATAACTTAATCAGCTTTACTTGCAAATATAAGGCACAAGATAATTCTTGTGCTATTTTTATTTTGATTAATAAAAATAAAAAAATTGCACATTTTTGGTTTTAGCATTGTTATACATTATGAGGAGGTGAGGATGTGTTATTGAACCCTATTAGAAAGATTAAGAATGGGTATGCAGATATAGGTGAGAAAATAGTTACTGAAAATTATGATGCTATTTATAAGTACTGTTACTGGAAATTGGGAAATAGTGAAGATGCACAAGATATCACACAAGATGTTTTTTTGAGTTTTATACGAAATATAAATACATATTCTGATAGGGGAAAGCCAAGAGCATTTCTTTACACTATAGCTAAAAATCTATGCATTAATTGTAATAAAAAGCATAGACCAGATTATTTAGAATCAACAAAAGAAATTATAGATACTTATTCCACCGAAAAAATTAATAATATTACAGATAAAATAACACTTGAACATATTGTTAATCAACTTCCACAAGAGCAACAAGAAGTTATAGTTTTAAGATATGTTCATGATTTAAAAGTAAATGAAATTGCAGTTATTACAGGGAAATCACGCTTTTCAGTTCGATATAGGATAAACTTAGCATTATCAACAATTAAAAGTAAATTAAATGGGAGTGATTATATTGAAAAAGAATTTACAAAATGATTTAAAGAAAATATACACAGAGGTACCCATACCCAATCCTATCAACATTCAAGAAACTATTATAAAGGTACGTAAAGAGGTAAATGAAGCTCAAGATAATGGGTTAACATTTTGGGAGTTTTACTTCCAACAATTTGGATTTATTCGTAAGAACGTATGGCTTATCCAATTTGCAATCCTATTATTTTGTGGTTTAAGGATATATTATTACCCTGGGTCAATTAAAGTAATAAGCTTGATTTCATCCATAGCACCATTAATTTTCTTATCAGGAATTACAGAGCTATCAAGAACTTATACATATGGAACTATTGAAATTGAGCTATCTACACAGTATACATTGAGTCAAGTAATGATGTCTCGTGTAAGTATCTTAGGACTTATGGATATTTTAAGTATAACAATTTTATGTGTTTTTGTTGGAACTAATACACCTCTTTATCCATATGCGATATTTTTATATGTTTGCGTACCATTTATGGTAACTTGTTTTGGCTGTTTGTGGTTATTAAATAGATTTAAAAATAAAGAATGTAACTATTATTGCTTTACTTTAGGTATTTTTATAATGGTGACAGTATCAATGTCTACAGCATTTTTACCTAAACTATATGTAGTATCTTCATTATGGATATGGAGCATTATGCTTTTAATATCAATAATTGGTTCAGGTATGCAGATTTTTAAGTTAGTTAATAGCTGTAATAAAAAATATGATTATATAAATGTAACACATATTTAGGAGGTTTAAGATGGAATTGAAATTTGATAGATTAACAAAACAGTTTAGTAACAAAATTGCAGTTGACCGAATGGATGTTATTTTACAACCAGGTGTGTATGGGTTACTTGGAGCTAATGGAGCAGGAAAAACAACTCTTATGAGAATGGTATGTGGTGTTCTTAATCCAACATCTGGAAATATATTATTGAATGGATGTGATATAGATACACTGGGGGAAAATTATCGAAAGCTTATTGGATACCTTCCGCAGGATTTTGGATATTATCCTGATTTTACTGCTAAAGAATTTATGAACTATGTTTCAGCATTAAAAGGAATAAATAAGCAAAGTGCAAAGTTAAAAACAAAAGAACTCTTAGAGTTAGTGGGATTATCAGATGTTGCAAATAAAAAAATCAGAACTTTTTCAGGTGGTATGAAGCAAAGATTAGGGATTGCACAAGCCGTATTAAATGACCCTAAGATATTAGTACTAGATGAGCCAACAGCAGGACTTGACCCTAAAGAGCGTATACGCTTTAGAAATCTAATTTCTAGTTTTTCAAAGGATAAGATAGTTATTCTTTCAACTCATATTGTTTCTGATATTGAGTATATAGCAGATACAATACTAATGATTAAGGGTGGAAGGATAATTATTAATAGCAAAAGAGAGGATGTAACCAAGGAGATAGATAGAAAGGTATGGACATGTGTTGTTCCTAAAAATAAAGTAGATATACTTAGCAGAACTTATCGTGTTGTAAACTTACAGCATGATAGTGATGATAATGTATCACTTCGTATTGTAAATGATACAAAACCTACTGAAAATGCAATCAATGTAGTACCTACACTTGAAGATTTATACCTTTATCACTTTGATGACATGGTATTAGAATAGGGGGAGATAGTATGAAAGATTTATTAGTATTTGAACTTAAAAAAATTATAAAGAAAAGATTAAATATAATAGTTATACTAGGGAGCTTGGCTTTAACAGTAATACTATTTACACTTCCAGTGGTACAGTTTTCATCATTTGATAATGGTGGGAACCAAGTGCGAGGTTTTTCAGGAATTGAGTTAGAAAAGCAGTTACAAGAAGAACTTAAAGGAACATTAACAGAAGAACGAATTACAAATGACATTTTAAAGTATCAAGAGCTATTTAATAATCCTAAAAATATTGTTATTAATGATGGAAGAAAAGAGTTAAATAATTCAACTTTTAACAAGAATGTAGTACCTAAATTATCTTATTTAAGATTTATTAATAATAATTACATAAATACAAAATTTGATGACTATTCTCTTTCTGAAATAGAGAATTTGCCAATAGAAAATGGAGCTAACTTTTATGAACAAAGGGATAAAAAGGTACCTAGTATTTTAAATGCCAATTATGAAGATTGGAATTATTCAAATCAAGAAAAATCCTTTTGGATTGAAAAAAATAAGGACGTATCAATACCATTTGAATATGGATATCATGAGGGGTGGATAACTGTATTTAGCTGTATTGAACTAATGGTACTTCCCATTATAGCAATTTGTATTTGTATTGCCCCTATGTTTTCAGGAGAGTATCAATCAGGTGCAGATAATATAATATTATCTGCTAGATATGGAAAATCAAAATTAATAGTAGCAAAGATATTAGCAGCATTTATTTTTGCATTTATAGTATATACAATAAATATTTCTGTAGGAGTAGGAACAGTATTATTCTCTTTTGGAATAGATGGATGGAACTTACCAATACAAATTATAAATTCAACAACACCGTACTCTTTAACATTTTTACAGGCAACAAGTATTTGTATTTTAACTATATATTTAGTAATGTTTGCAATGGTGTCCATTACATTATTATTATCAGCAAAATTTAAAACTGCATTTTCAGTTCTAATCATTATGATTTGTATAATAATGATGCCATTATTCTTTAAATTTAGTGAAACTAATGGGATTTGTAATCATATTTTAATGATACTTCCTTATATGTCATGCCAACCAGTATTTGGTATAGATCTTACAAATTATGTATCTTATCCTTTTCCTGGTTTTACGATGGATATACTTACAATGAGAACGACACTTTATTTAATAATTAGTATTAGTTGTATTCCTTTTGCTTATCGAGTTTTCAAAAAACACCAAGTAGCATAACGTATATAAATCACATTGAAATTAAGTATAATGTGGAGAAATATAAAAATAGCTAGATATTGATAATAATTTCAATAGTTCTAGCTATTTTTATGTGTTACTTATTATGAAATTGTCTAATAGAGCTTTATAGTAAAATAAGCTTCCAAATATACATCAGTTACATTCATTTTTTTACAGTAATTATATATCTTTCATCCATCATCATATGCTATCTATTTTTTTCTTCATACAATTTATCGTATATATACTTAATTGTATTCATTTCAGACTTATTAAACTCTCCTCTTAAAAATAACATCTCTGTATTCTCTAATCTAAATATCATCTCAAATATTCCATCATCATATATTTTACCAGTTCCAGGTGAACATTTTTTCTCATAATTTCCATTCTCATCTGGTCTAAATATACTTTTAAATTGATATTTAATCTTTGTATAAATCTCTTTATCATCTGTCCTAAAAGGCATAGAAATTTCATTGCTAGAAATTACTACACACTTCTTACCTTTAAACAAATCAACAAATTTAGATTTATCATTTTCATCTGTCATTGAAATTATATCTGATAACGAATTACGATCTATCGAAATATACTTAGAATCATCATATTCATAAATTCTTCCTGAGTCTAATGTTAGTATTTCATGAGGAAGTGATAAATCATTAGCTATTGTATAATACTCTATATTAGCTATTTTCCTTTTACCTGAATTTAGGTTTTGGAGTCCTAAAAATGCAATACCTAAAAATACAATTACTATAAATATATTCTTTTTATTTTTAATAAAAATCACCTCCCAACAAAAGAAAAGATAGGTTTTCCACCCTATAAATTTACATTATTACTCTATTGCTTTATAATATTATTATTTTATATAGATTAAAGTTCTACTTGAGCAACAGCTTTTTTTATAAAAATGCATTGATCAAATAAGTAATAAAATTACCTAATCCATGAAGAATAACACCTGGAATAATGGAGCCTCTAAATTCTTTTTCACTAATATATCCAAGAATCCAACCTCCAATAAATGTTTTTATTACAAGTGCAACAGCATTGAACAATGGTAGCCCACTGCCACCTATTGCTATATGCAGCATAGCAAATAAAAAGGCTTGAAGAATATTAGCATATGTAAAACTAAATTTAGTTAAAAGTCTTTTAAGTAAAAATCCTCTAGAAAATAACTCTTCACATAATCCATTTTGAAAAAAGGCTACTATAAAACATGGTATTATAGCCTTTGAACCCATTTTATAAAATAATCCATCTCCATCCCCAATAAGCTTAGATACCATTGATGAATGAAGTAAAATCCAAATTATGCAGTATAAAATTATTATATATATTGCACTATTAATGGTTTTATTAACACTTGGTTTATATACTCCCATCCACCTAAAAAATGAACTTTCTTTTCTATATTTAAGTGTCCACCAAACAAAAGGTATAGACATAAACAAAATAAGTTGCATGATAGTCCCACGAACCACAAATCCAATATTAGAAAAATCCATATATTTCCCCCTTTTTTACTATTATTATAGCATTGTGAATATATCTTTTGTGAATTTTGTATCTTTTTACTTTTTCAAATACATTAACTCTACATATATATAAAGAACTCAATTATAATCGAGTGGTGAGATTATTGCATACGAAAAAAAGCCCTAGAGTTGATTCTAAGGCTTTTTTATTTAAAGTACAGACTTCCAAAGCAACCATAATATAATAACTATCATAAAAATAGCTAGAATAAAAGATACTTCTTGAAAAATAATTTTTCGCTTTCTGCTATCTTCATCTGTATAAGGGATTTCTTTATTATCCATATAAGCAAGTATTTCTTCAAAAGTCTTTAAATCTTTGTTTTTCTTAAATCTCTCAATCTTAAATGAAATTATTATAGCTATAGACTGAAGAATTAAAAACGGCATAATACCAAAGACCTTTGTCATAGTTAAAGATATAAGTGCTAAAACAAATAGTATTGTTGTAGCATAACTCATTTTCTTCATTTGTTTTCTTTCTAATTCACTTTTTATATCAACTACATCTCCTTTAACTAATTCATCTAAGGAAACTTTAAAATAATCACTAAGCAACAATAAACTTTGTAAGTCTGGATAGCTCTTACTATTTTCCCAGTTTGAGATAATAGTTCTATTCAAAGTCTTTTACATTTAATATTTTTATATTGATATGTTTTTTTACACAATTTAATTATAGGACAATTATCAAAATTAATCTAAAAAATCTTTGTAAATATTCTTTACGACGATAGTAATATAGCTAAATTACTTTGTAAAAAGTATTTTACATGGCTAAATTTAAACGTTTTCACTTTTATTTATTTCCTAAGAAATTATTTGATGTCTCTAGTAAAACACGACAAAAAATATCTGAAAAGCTAATCATTTTAAATTCCTAATACCTTATCAAATAACTTCTTTTGCTCAGATAAATCTTTTAGCTTATTAAATATAATACTAATCTCTACCTTACCATCCTTAACATAAACACTCTCATAATCTGCTGACTCCATATTACTATAGCGTAGATTAGTAATTTTGCCCTCGTTTTTTGAATATGTAAGTAATAAATGTTCCTTATCAATAGAAAATGGGTAGACTACAGTATCTTCATTCATTTCTTTTTTCTCAGAATCGGTAGAAATCTCTTCTAGCTGTTTTACTGTCTTTTTTATATCTATATTACTATTTTTTTCTAAGTCTTCTAATATACTATCATAAATAGTATGTATCTTTAGTTCATTGCTATTATTTTTACATATTTCCTTTTGTATCTGAAAATTATCAGTAGTAATTTTTATATTATTAGTCCTTAAATCATTTCCGCTTTCTACATAATAATTTAGACCTATAGTACTTTTATGATTAGTTGCTTCATAAAACATATGATCCTCATTTGTAATTAAAAATCTTTCCATAATCCCAAAGTCTTCCACTGTATTAAGTATGGCTTGATCCTTTGCTTGACTATAATCATATGGATATTTTTCAAGTATGTATTCTTGAAGGTCTCTTAGTAAAGTTGTAGAATCACCCTTATTTTCAATGCTTTCAAGTTGATCAATTGCTTTAAAATACTCTATACTTTGTGGGTATGTTTCTTCAATATTTACAAATTCTTTAGATTCTTGTTTAGAGTCTTCTTCAGAATTTTTTTTAGAATCTTCTTTATGATTCTCGTTAAAATTTGGTTTATAGTTCTCATTAGAATATTTTTCATTATTTGAAGAACAACCAGTTAAAGCTATAATCATAATAGATATTAATAATATATATACTTTCTTCAATTCAAATCCCCCTTGTTTATATTATTTACTAAGTATTATAACATTTTTCAAGATTAAATTAGCTTAATACTAAATATTCAACAAACTTTCTTTGACAGATATTTACCTCTACACTTTAACTTATAATAAGAGATAACCCAAAGAGTTGTACTTTCAAAATCCCTCAAGACCCTAGAAAAAGAGGACTCTCTAGCAGCTAAAATTGTATTGAAACAGCTACTAAACGTAAAGGAACTGTCCATATAGTATGGGTAATATCTTATTGTCTTTATATGGAAATATTAGGAAAAATAAAAATGGTAGTGTTACAGTTGATTACAAAAGAAATATAAACTTAATTAAAGTAAATGATGATCAAGTATATGTAATTTTAGAAATAAATAAGCTTAGAGATGATAATAGTTTTTTATAAAAAAATGAACTTTTTAAAAAAGTAAGTGTCTAAGTAGTGTATAGTAAAATAAGACATTTAAGATAAAGTGGGGTGTTTAGAATCTTTGGATGAAAAGGAGCTTATAACTAAAGCCAAGCAGGGAAATAAATATTGCTTAAATTTATTACTGCAAGACAATTATAAAATAGTTTATGGATTTTTAATAAAATTGACAGGGGATACACATCTATCACAAGATTTGGTTCAAGAAACCCTATTAAAAGCGACTTTAAATATAAATAAATTTAAAGAAGAATGTAAATTTTCTACATATTTAATTCAAATAGCAATAAATACACATAAGAATTATCTAAGAAAAAATAAAATAAGAGAAAAACATGATAGTCTAGAAATAGAGCTAAGTTACAATGGAGAATCAAAAATTGTAAATCACCTTAAATTTAAGGAAGCGATAAAGTATTTGCAAGATATGCCTTATGAAAAAAGAACATCTTTTATTTTAAAACATTATTATGGATATTCAATTGAAGAAATATCAAAGATACTAGATGTATCTCAGGGTACTACAAAATCAAGAATTCATAAAACTGTCAAAAAATTAAAAGATTTGTTAAGTTGAGGAGGTACATATATGAATTATTTAAATGATGATAATTTAGAAGAATTAGGTATTATAAAAGAAATAGATACCCTAAATATAGTAGAAGAGGCTGAAAAAATAAAATTAAAAAGAAATAAAATATTACTTATAATATGTTTTTCGCTAATGATGATTACATCACTTGTAGCTCAAGTATTAATTGTATTATTGTTTGGTGGAGTTAAGATGATAAAATTAGGATTATTAATATATATAGCAGTGTTAATAGTAGTATCATTAATTTTAATTGATAAGGGAGAAAAGAGTTTATGTTAATAAATAGTGGAGGTTTGACAAGTTTATTTATAGTAATGTTTTTGGTTTTAGCACTTGGAATAGGACAGGTTGTATGGATATATTTAGACAGTAGAAATAGGGGAGATAAATTAAAAGTATTATGGGCAATGCTTGCTATTACACCTTTACTTGTTCCTATTATTTTACCACTGCCAATAATAGTATATTTATTAGTAACAAGAGCATTTTCTGAAAAATGTAGTAACTGTAAAACAAGAGTAGTTAGTAGTTTTTCTTCTTGCCCAACTTGTGGTAGTAAATTAAAAGAAAAATGTAGAATATGTCACAAGGCATTAAAAGAAGAGTGGAACTACTGCCCATATTGCAGCGATAAAATTAAGAAAGAGAGTTTAGACAATGAAAATAATTAAAAAGCATAAAAAAATATTTATAGGTGTAGTAATAGTAGCGTTTTTATTAGCATTTATTCCATATGCACTTGTATATGCACTAACTAAGATGTCTATAGGACTAGAAAAAGGGGATAGTATAGAAA
>NZ_NOJY02000067.1 GCF_002250835.2 Romboutsia weinsteinii | reverse complement strand
GTTTATATCTATCCTCTTCAGATTCATCATCTTCTTCATTAGCTTCTATATTTATAGTTTCTTGTGTCATAACCTTTCTAAATGTATCTAATCCGATTGAAAGTAACTTGATAATTATTTTTATTAATATCATCATAAATAAAATAGGAGTCCAAAATTGATTTCCTGTACAATACAGTACTAAGCTTATTGAAAATAAACTTTCTATAAAAAAAGTAATCCATTTTTTTACCAAATACTTGTTATATGTAAATACCAACTCATCAATATCTATATTTTGCCAAAGTACATAGGCTCTTATTGATTTTATTACTAAACTTATAAATGTACCTATAACTGATACCGACAAAATTATCATTCCAATATGATATATACTACCTTCATTGTTATTTAACCTTATATATATACAATAAGCAAATAACATTAAATACCATCTGACCTTTTGAAATAATAATGGACTCGCAACTATATTTCTAATCTTTAAGTCTTGTCCATCAAAATAATTCATCTTATCATTTTTTGAATACAGATACCAATCCATCATTATTTTTCACCTCTTTCATCTTTATACTTATTCTTAAATTCTAAAATTACCTTAAACATATCTCCATCAATTTCTATATTAAGTTTTCCACCTTGAATATCTATTAAATTCGTCGCAATAGGTAAGCCAAAACAGTCTTTGCTATTTAATCTATCGAAAAATTCCTTGCCACTTATGTTTAGAGATTTTTTTGAAATATTATTTAGACTCACATATATAGTTTCTATGTCTTCTTTTACTTCTATATATACTCTTGTATTTTCTCTAGAATGTTTAACAATATTATCTAATAGTATTTCGAATACTCTCCATAATTTCTCTCCATCTGCATCCACAAATACTTTTTCACTAGGAATAATTATTTTCACTTTTAAATTTGGCTCAGTAAATTTATAATCATACTCGATTAGAGATTGCTTTATTAAGTAATTAATATCTATTTTTTCTATATTTAGGTCCATATCGTTTGTAACTACCTTTGATAGTTCAAATAACTCATTCATAGTATTTTTTAATATATATACTTCACCTTCTATATCATCTAAAATATTTGAACTATAATTATTACTTTTTAAAATTTCTACTTTGCTACTTATATTATCTATTGGATTCATTAAATTCTTAGAAACATCTGTTATAATCCTATCAGCCATAGCTTCACTTTGTTTTCCTTTTAAAACTGAATGATATATATACTCTTCGATCTTATAAATACGCTCCAATAGTTTTTTATACTTCTTACCTAATACCATATTTATATCCGATTCTTCATTAGTTTTATCTAAAATTTGAAACACTGTATAGTCCATGTTAACAAGTTCATGTATATGCTGAAGTAAAAATATTTTTTTAATACTATTTATAAAGTAAGATATACATAATCCTATCCATATAGTTAGCATAATTATTATCAAAGCATCAACTTTATTTTTCATAACTACAATCAATATAAATAAAACTACTGTAGTTGCTATGAGTACTATATTTTTAATTTTTCTTACCTTCCCAAAACTATCTTGCATTTTTTTCGAATTTATATCCAATTCCCCACACCACCTTTAAATATCTTGGTTCCCTAGGATTTATCTCTATTTTCTCTCTTATCCTTCTTATATGAACCATTACTGTATCTGTACTTATACACTGCTCTTTCCAAACTTTTTCGTAAATCTCCTCCGCAGAAAAAACCCTACCTGGACTTTTCATTAACACTTCTAAAATTTTGTATTCTAAAGGTGTTACCTTTTTTCGTTCTCCATCTACAACTAATTCTTTTGTTTCTGTATCTAGCTCTATAGATCCTATAGCTATTGTTTTCTTTTCTTCTTTACTCAAATTACCTAGATCCACATATCTCCTTAGCTGAGATTTAACTCTAGCTATAAGTTCTAACGGATAAAAAGGTTTAGTTATATAATCATCCGCTCCTATATTTAAACCTAAGATTTTGTCGCTATATCCAGATTTAGCAGTAAGCATTATTATAGGTATATTCTTATCTTCTCTTATTATCCTTGTAGCTTCTATTCCATCTAATTTAGGCATCATTACATCCATTAAAATCAGATGAATTTTTTCTTTTTCTATAGTTTCTAGAGCTTCTTCTCCATTATAAGCTTTAATTACTCTTATTCCCTCATTTTTTAAATACCTCTCAATTGCATCAGGTATATCTTTTTCATCATCTACAACTAAAACATTGTACTTTATCATATTTCCTCCTATATAACTTAACTTCTGAATTTATATTATCATATAAAACTTACATATTTGCGATTGTAATTCTTAAATTTTTCTAAAGAATTACTATTATAAATATGTAAGTTATAATTTCCTTATATAAAAAAAGATGCTACTTAATAGTAACATCTTTTAATAAATCTACACTTATATTTTATAACGTTATACACATTCCATCATAAGCAAATTGTATATTATCATATTGTTTTTCAAGTTTTAAATAGTCATCATAAGATTTTCCCCAGTCCTCTTCTAAATGCGTCATTATAACTTTACTTATATTATATTTCTTCCTTATAGATACTATTTCTTCCATTACAAACAACTCTTGTTTTAATAGATTATTCTCCTCTAGCTTGAAGCCATCCTTAAGTGTATCTCCAATAATTGTGTTTCCAATAATTAAATAATCTGCATTATAAAATTTTTCATTGTTAGGAAACGGCTTAACATCACAAGGTGCGTATATCAACTTCTTATTTTCACTCTCAAATATAAATATCGTAGCCAAAGATACTTTTATAAAACTTATTTTCATGCCTTTTAATTCTATAAACTTATCTACAGATTTCATTACTATCAAATTTCTTACATTTTCATAATAATCCATATATGGACCGTACTTAGATTTAATTTGATTCAAATCATCAATAACATGTTGCATTGCTAATACTCTTATAGGGTCTTTACACTCTATCCCTTTTGATACTTCTAACCAATTTAATCTTAGCTGTTCAAATACTCTCATTCCTAAAGTATGATCAGGGTCCATATGACTGTATAGTACAGTATCAACTTTTTCTATGTTTGCATAATTTAAAGAATGAGCTATATCTTCTGGTGTATCTACTATTAAATTTAGATCTTTAAAATATAAACTACATCCAAATCTAGAGTAGGGAACCCCCTTTTTTCTTGCTTCCGTGCAGACCCTACACCTGCATAATGGTTTTGGAAGTGATACACATCCACCACTACCAAGTATTTGAAATTCCATTAACTTATCCCCCTTATCTATAAGAAACTTTCATATATTACTTAAAATTATATATCACAATTAGTATATTTTATATAAATAACGAATAATTTACGTACATTTAAAATATTATTTATTAAGGATAAATAAGCCTTATATTTTTAATTAAACCAAGGGGGAAAATTATGATAAACGTATTACACAGAGATTCGAGTAAAAAAACTAAATTTGTAAGGGATAAGGGATTTATACCTGCGGTTATATACGGAAGACAATTGGAAAAAAGTATCCCTATTGAAATTTATAAAACTGATTTTAAAAGATTTCTAGAAAACAACCCTTCTAATCGTTTTGTTGATTTAAGTTTAGATGGTGATGTAAAAAAATGCTTAATTACAGATGTACAAATTGATGGTGTTAGAGACTGCATTTTACATATAGACTTCCGATTAGTAGAGTAAAATATGAATAATAAATATCTTTATAATTTATAAATATTATTTAATTAAAAATCCATATACCTTTCTAGGTATATGGATTTTATTAGTTTATAGACTTAATTTAAATAATATATTTGATATTACTATTTGGAAATACCTTCTCTATTTCAGTTTTAAATAATTCCTTCATTTCTGACAGTTCTTCCTTAGTATAAACATATTTTCCATAACCAAATTGACCATACTTGAATTTTCTATTTTCATCTGACATAGGTAACGTGGTTTCTGGAAAAATTTCTAGTATTCTATTCTTTGCCTTGGTAGTATATCTATGAGATATGACTTCGAATATTATTTCCTCACTAAAATCTTTTGGGAGCTTATATTTTATGGTTTGAATAAGTTTTTTATATTCTTCTTGCCATCCATCATATATAAAAACCGGAGCTATTATAAAACCAACTTGATATCCTGCCTTGGCTACCTTTGCTGCAGCTTCAATTCTTTTTTCTGATGATGCAGTATGATGTTCATAGGTATCTATTACCCTAGGTGTATTTATGCTAAATCTTATCTCTGTATGATTATTATGATTTATATCCAATAATTCATCAACATCATTATATTTAGTTACAAATCTAAATCTCCCCTTCTCTTCATTTGCAAAAAACTCTATTGTTCTTCTTAGTGAATGTGTATAAGGTTCTACCGGTATTGGATCTGATGTTGCTGCACCTTCAAATATCGTAGTATCTGGAAGCCTCTCTTCTAAATATTTTTTTGCTTGTCCAAGAATATCCTCTATATTCACATACACTCTTACAAAAGGCTTATCTCCTAGTTGGGTATTTAAGTAACAATATTCACATCTTCCCATGCATCCGCTAACCAAAGGTAATTGGTAGTGAGCTGATGGCTTACAACTTTGGAATTTTAGGCTTTTTTTGATTCCTACTACTAATGTTTGCTTTCCTTCTCTATATTGGTCGTGTAAATTTTCTCCTGGTATATGGCCTTTTACTTGATTTGATGAGATAGTTATTATTTCAATATCTTTATGTTCCTTTGCATAATTATATATATCCTTTCCCATCGGTGTATCTAATGTTCCCTTTTCAAAAATAATTCTCTTTGGCTTAAACATATCTTCACACCCTTTTATGTCTATTAATATATATTAAGTACTATTTATATTAGTTTGGCTCCTATACAATGACTTTATGTAATGTGAATACATTTAATTATTTGATTTAAATTCGGAAACTTTTACTCTTTTATAAAATATAAAAAGAAGGCTATATAGCCTTCTTTTTATATTTTATAATGAGATAATCATACTCATTAATTTATTACTTCTTTTTATAAATGAATCCAACTCTTCTGAACTTAATTCTTTATTAGATAATAAAGCTAGATCTACAACTTGATTACATATCAAGTCAATATCTTCTTTCTTACTTTCATCATTTTTTAAAGAAACTATCTTTTTAACAATTGGATTATTTCTGTTTATTACAAGAGTTTTTTCTTCTTCAAAATTCATGCCAAGATCCATTCCTGCAAATTGAGATTTCATTTCTGACATTCTTCTAGATTGCTCTGAAACTAATATTATAGCTGGAGTATCTTCATTTCTTAAACTTTCTACAGAATAATCTTTGACCTTATCCCCTATTATACTTTGGAATAAATCTTTAATATCAGCAGTATCTTCTTGTTCTTCATTAGTATCCTTTAACACATCAGATATATCAGAATCTATTCTATTAAAGACCACACCTTGTTCTTTATACTCCATAAATGATATAAAGTGATTATCTATGCTAGAATTTAATATTACTGCATCTAAATCATATTCTTTGAATAACTTAATGTATTGAGATTGTTGTACTTCATCACTTACATAAAATACTTTATTTTCATGCTTCTCTTTACACTTTTCTAAATAATCTTTAAGTGTTATATATTCTTTATTTATATCTTTGAATAATATATAGTCTTTTATCTTATCATAAAATCCTTCATCTTTTAAACATCCATACTTGATGAATACTTGTATATCATCCCAGAACTTATTGTACTCTTCTCTTTCATTTTTAAATAAAAGTTTTAATTTATCTGCAACCTTTTTAATTATATGTTTAGATATCTTGCTTACATCTTTATCATTTTGTAAGAAACTTCTTGAAACATTTAAAGGTAAATCTGGACAGTCTATAACACCTTTTAATAATAATAAAAACTCTGGTATTACTTCTTTTATATTATCTGCAATAAAGACTTGGTTATTGTATAACTTAACCTTACCTTCAACTAATTCAAATTCATTTTTTAATTTAGGGAAATATAGTATTCCCTTTAAGTTAAATGGATAATCCACATTAAGATGTATCCAGAATAAAGGTTCATCAAAAGATTTAAATACTTTTCTATAGAAATCTTTGTACTCTTCATCCGTACATTCGCTCGGTGATTTTAACCATAATGGAGTAGTGTCGTTTAAAGGTGATTTTTCTACTTGTTCTTCTTCATTTTCAACCTTTTCATCCTTATTCTCTTTGCTTTCTAAGTATATTTCTACAGGTAAGAAAGAGCAATATTTATCTATAATTTCTCTCACTTCATATTCATTCAAAAATTCTTTACTATCATCTTCAAGGAATAAAGTTATTGTTGTACCTCTTTCATTTTTAGTATCTGATTTGCTTATTTCGTATTCAGTACCATTCTCTGAAGTCCATCTTACAGGTGTAGATCCACCTTGATATGAAAGAGTATCTATTTGTACTTTTTTAGATACCATAAAAGATGAATAGAACCCTAACCCAAAGTGACCTATTATATCATTTGACTCTTCCATCTTGTCTTTATATTTATTGAAGAAATCTTCAGCACCAGAGAAAGCGACCTGATTTATGTATTTTTCAACTTCCTCTTTACTCATACCTATACCATTATCTGCGAAACTTATACTTTCATTATCTTTATCTATAGTGACAATTATCTTATATTGTTCTTCTCCATTACTCTTAGCTTCCCCTAAAGTTACAAGCCTCTTATATTTATTAACTGCATCACATCCATTACTTATAAGTTCCCTTATAAATATATCTTTGTCTGAATATAACCATTTCTTTATTATTGGAAAAATATTTTCTGTATTTATTGATATGCTTCCTTTTTGTGTTGCCATTTGCACTCCTCCTAAATTATATATTTTTTTAATGTTAAACACAAAAATGCAGGATGGAATTTAATCCCTCCTGCATACTAAAAGGGTATTTTCCCTATTATTTACATTTGTTTAGTTTATTGATATATATTTTATGTCATTTAATCTTTTCACTTCATAGCTTTTCTTACAATTATTATAACATTTTTATTAGCACTGTCAACCGTCGAGTGCTACTTTTTAGATATTAAATATATTCTTTATAGGATTTTATTAGTTTCTCAAAGGATTTATAGCATCCATTTTTAGCTTGACTAATTTCTTAGCAATAAAAAAATAGCATACTGATATATATCAGCATGCTATCTTCCATTGATTACTCTTATTTAAAATATTTTACTCCTGATTCAAATATCTTTTGATCTTTCTCTCCTAATATATTCTTTAGAACATGTTCACCTTTTCTTTCAGAGTGACCCATCTTACCAAATATTCTTCCATCAATGCTTGTAATACCCTCTACTCCATAGAATGATCCATTAGGGTTAAAATCTATATCGTAAGTTGGATTATTATCGAAATCTACATATTGAGTAGCTATTTGACCATTTTCTATTAAACTTCTCATTACTTCTTCATTAGCAACAAATTTACCTTCACCATGAGATATTGCAATACTATGAGTATCTCCTACCTCTGTTCCAGCTAGCCAAGGTGATTTATTTGATGATATTCTAGTTCTAACCACTTTAGCTTGATGTCTACCTATATTGTTATAAGTAAGTGTAGGTGCATTTTCATCAGGCTTTCTTATCTCACCATATGGAGCTAATCCAAGTTTGATAAGAGCTTGGAATCCATTACATATACCTAGCATAAGTCCATCTTGCTTAGTTAAGAACTCATTTACAGCTTCTTCTACCTTAGGATTTCTAAATACAGTTGCTATAAATTTAGCAGAACCATCTGGCTCATCTCCTGCACTGAATCCTCCTGGTAACATTATTATTTGAGAAGATTTTATTTCACTTACTATTGTATCTATAGAATCTTCTATATCTTTATATGTTAAGTTTTTAAATACTTTTATACTTGAGTTAGCTCCAGCTTTTTCAAACACTCTAGCTGAATCATACTCACAGTTTGTACCTGGGAATGCTGGTATAAATACCTTTGGTTTAGCTATGCTTATAGATGATTTCTTTGCTTCACCTTGTGATATAAAGTTTATAGTTTCCATTTTATCTTTTACTTCTGTAGCTTTAGTTGGGAATATAGGTTCTAAAGTACCACAGTGGGCTTTATATAGCTCTTCTAATAAGACTTCTTCTTTTTCTACTAATATAGCTTCTTGATCTATTGTATTTCCAACTACTAAGTAGTTGTATCCATCTAATAAACTTAAATCGTCACTATCTAATTCAAGAACTATGTTTCCATAATTAGCTTCAAATAATTTATTTGTATTTACATAAGACGATGTAGCTTCTTCACTAAACTTAAATCCTATTTTGTTACCAAATGCCATCTTACTTATAGCTTCACCTAAGCCACCAAATCCTAGTGCATATGTTGATAATACGTGATTATTGTGTATAAGTTCTGTAACTTTATTTAGGTTTTTCTTAAGCATATCAAAATCAACAACATCATTTTCTAATCTATCTGTGCATAACATTACTACTATTGAGTTATTTTTCTTAAATTCTGGTGATATTACATATTTTGCATCCACAGTATCCACAGCAAACGATACTAAAGTTGGGGGTACATCTATATCCTTGAATGTTCCAGACATACTATCCTTACCACCTATAGCAGGTATTTCCAATCTATTTTGAGCATAATAAGCTCCTAAAAGTGCTGCAAATGGTTTACCCCACTTAGTTGGATTATCCCCAAGCTTTTCAAAATACTCTTGTAAAGTAAGTCTTACAGAGCTATAGTTACCCCCAATTGCCACAGCCTTACACACAGATTCAACTACTGCATATAAAGCTCCATGGAATGGACTCCACTTACCAATCTTAGGGTTATATCCGTAAGTCATTATTGTAGAAGTATTAGTTTCTCCACCAAGTACTGGTATCTTAGCTACCATACCTTGAGTAGGAGTTGCTTGATACTTACCTCCAAATGGTAAAAGTACAGTGTTGCCGCCTATTGTATTATCAAATTTTTCTACTAATCCTCTTTGAGAGCACATATTTAAATCTGACAATGCATCTATAAATCTTTCTTTAACAGTAACTTCTTCAGTTGTTGCTATTTCTGGTACAACAACAGTTTCATTATTAAAGAATGTCTTTTCCTCATTTACTTGAGATACATGAATTTTAGTAGTTTGCTTAACACCGTTAGTGTCTAAGAATTCTCTTTGAACATTTACGATAGCTTCACCATTCCAAAACATTTTTAAATACCCTGTATCAGTTACTGTAGCAACATGAGTAGCTTCAAGATTTTCTTGTCTTGCTAAATCTATAAATCTTTCTTTATTTTCTTTTCTTATAGCAACTGCCATACGCTCCTGAGATTCAGATATTGCAAGTTCTGTACCATCAAGACCATCATATTTCTTAGGAACTAAGTCTAAGTTTATATCTAAACTATCTGCTATTTCGCCTATAGCTACACATACTCCACCTGCTCCAAAGTCATTACATCTTCTTATCATTTGAGCTACTTCTTTATTTCTAAAGAATCTTTGTATTTTTCTTTCGTTAGGAGCATCTCCTTTTTGAACTTCAGCACTACATGTAAGTATAGACTCTTCGCTGTGTTCTTTAGATGAACCAGTTGCTCCTCCACATCCATCTCTTCCTGTCTTACCACCTAGAAGAACTATTATGTCTCCTGATTCTGGTCTTTCTCTTACAACATTTTCTTTAGGCGTAGCAGCTATTACTGCACCAATTTCCATCCTCTTAGCTACGAAGTCTTCATCATACACTTCTGCAACTTGACCAGTAGTTAACCCTATTTGGTTACCGTATGAGCTATAACCATGAGAAGCTTCTGTAGTTATTTTCTTTTGCATAAGTTTCCCTGGTAGTGTATCTTCTAAAGATGTTCTAGGGTCTGCACTTCCAGTTACACGCATAGCTTGATATACATAACTTCTACCTGATAATGGATCTCTTATTGCACCGCCTAAACAAGTAGCTGCTCCACCAAATGGTTCTATTTCAGTTGGATGGTTGTGTGTTTCGTTCTTAAACATTACTAGGTATGGCTCGACTTTACCATCTATTTCAACATCAACATTTATACTACATGCATTTATTTCTTCACTTACATCTAAATCTTCTAACTTTCCTTCTTTTCTTAACTCTTTCATAGCTATAGTTGCTATGTCCATTAAGCATATATCCTTTTGTCTATCTACATACACCTTGTTTCTTGAGTCAAGATACATTTGATACGCTTCTTTAACTACATCAGTGTATTTACCATCTTCTATTTCTACATCTTCTATCTCAGTCATAAAAGTAGTATGTCTACAGTGATCTGACCAATAAGTATCTAATACTTTTATTTCTGTTATAGTAGGATTTCTTCTTTCTGTATTTCTGAAGTATCCTTGGACGTGAGTTAAATCTCCTATAGTCATAGCAAGACCTTTTTCTTTTAAGAAGTTTTGTAGACCTTCTTCATCTAAATCTATAAATCCATCTAATATTTCTACTGATGTAGGTATTTCCGTTTCTAATTTTAAAGTCTCTGGTTTCTCTAAAGAGGCTTCTCTACTGTCAACTGGGTTTATGCAGTAATCTTTTATTCTTTGGAAATCTTCATCAGTTATGTTTCCACTTATTATATAAACTTTAGCTGTATTGATGATTGGTCTTATACCTTCGTTAACTATTTGAATACATTGAGCTGCCCAGTCACCTCTTTGATCATATTGTCCTGGTAAGTACTCTATAGCAAATATTCTTCCATTTGCTTCATCTATATTTTCATTGTATACTACATCTACATTTGGTTCAGAGAATACAGTTCTAGATGCATTTTCATAAACTTCATCAGATATTCCTTCTACATCGTATCTATTTAATACTCTTATATCTTCTATATTATCTATATGTAAACTTTCTTCTAAGTCTTTCTTTAAAGCCTTAGCTTCTATGTCAAATCCAGCTCTTTTTTCTACTAATATTCTTTTTACATTTGCCCCTAAACTTATAGCATTTAACATGTTATTTCCTCCGTTATTAGAAAAATTACATTCCTATATCAGTTCTATAGTGCATACCTTCAAAGTTTATTTTTTTGATATTTTCATATACTTTTTTAGCAGCTTCATTAACTGTATTACCCTTAGTTGTTATCCCTATCACTCTTCCACCATTTGTAACTAAATCTTCATCTATCATCTTAGTACCACTATGGAATACTACAATATCTTCATCTAAATTTTCAAGTCCAGTTATTACTTTACCTTTTTCGTAATCTTCTGGATAACCACCTGATGTAAGCATTACACAAACTGAATGATCATTTTTATAATTTATCTCGATATCTTTTAATTTATTTTCAACTATAGAAGTCATTATTTCATTTAAATTTGTATCTAATCTAAACAACACTGATTGAGTTTCTGGATCTCCAAATCTTACATTATACTCTAGTACCTTTGGTCCATCTTCAGTTATCATAAGACCTACAAATAATATTCCTTTGAAGTTTAACTTATCGCTTTTAAATCCTTCCAAAGTAGTAGCTAACACATGCTCTTTTATATGCTTATCTAGCTCCTCTGTGTAGATTTCACTTGGAGAAAAAGTTCCCATACCACCTGTATTTAAACCTTGTTCAAAGTTATTTACCTTTTTGTGATCTTTTGCACTTACCATAGGAATTATAGTATCATTATCTACAAATGCTAAGATCGAAGTTTCTATTCCTCTTAAAAACTCTTCTACAACTATCTTATTTCCAGCATCCCCAAACTTCTTGTCTGCCATCATTTCCTTTAAGGTAGCTATAGCATCTTCCCTATTTTCAGGTATTACAACTCCCTTACCTGCTGCTAACCCATCAGCTTTTATTACTACTGGATATCCAAAGCTATCTATTTCATCTATAGCTTCTTCTAGATTAGTATATTCTTTATACTTTGCAGTAGGTATATTGTGTCTTATCATAAACTCTTTAGAGAAAGCTTTACTTCCTTCTAATTGAGAGCATTCTTTATTAGGTCCAAATATTTTTAATCCTTCTTTTTCAAACTTATCTACTATTCCCATAACAAGAGGAACTTCTGGTCCTACTACTGTTAAATCTATATTATTTTCTTTTGCAAATTTAACTAATTTATCTATTTCACTGTCACCAATACTTACACACTCTGCAACCTTAGCAATACCTGGGTTACCTGGCGCACAGTATATTTTC
>NZ_NOJY02000066.1 GCF_002250835.2 Romboutsia weinsteinii | reverse complement strand
AGCAAGAAAGAATCTAGCAGAAGCTGAATACAATAAGTTTGAGCCTATATATGGCGGTACAGTTATATTTGTAGTATCTTCAATAATATTCTTCTTTGTGATGAAATTTGTTTTTAAAACTAATGTTTTAGAAGAATTTATGGGTATTATAAGTGGTAACATCAAAATACAAATGGAAGCTATGAAAGGATCAGAAGTTGATATATTTAATGGATTAAGAATTGAAGATGTAGAAAAATATATAAATAATATGCTTCCTACATTATTATTCTTCCAGGGAATGATATCAGCTTTTATAACATATTGCACGACAGTATTTGTATTAAGAAAAATAAACAAATCTAGCTTACAAAAGCCTAAGTTTGCAGACTTTTATTTACCGGGAAATGCTGTAGCAACATCATTTGTACTGTATTTAATAGTTTTATTTGTAGAACTTGTAGGATTAAACCTTCACACCGAGTTAATAATGACTAACCTACAGCTAGTATTTAGTTTTATGTTTATAGCTCAAGGTATAGCTGTATCTATTTTCTTTATAAAGAAGTGGATGAAACAAGGTTCTGGCAAGATGATACTTCTTGGAGGTCTTGTTATAAGTATAACTGGGGCGATGGGAATATCTTTTATTGGTATGCTAGATAGCATAATTGACTTTAGAAGAGTAAGAAGCTACAAATCCACTTAGGAGGGTAGAAATGAGGAACAAGCCAACATTTAAAATAAATATGCCAGAAATAAATATATATATAGTGATTATAGGAATTATTAGTACTATAATGATTTTCTATAATTTATATATAGGATGTTTATTTTTCTTTGGTTTTATATATATAGTCTTTCATAACTGGAGAATTACTAATGTCAGAAGGAAAGAATGGACTAAATATATTCAAAACTTATCTCTCGATATAGACGAGACAACCAAAAAGGCTATAATGAATCTTCCGATACCTCTTTGTATACTTGAATTTGATGGAAGTATATCTTGGTACAATAATAAATTCTGTGATATAACACAAACACAAGATTTATTAGGTATGAATATTGATAGTATAGTAAAAAATTTAAATCTTAGAAAAGTATTAAATGAAAATAAAGAGATGTATACAGATATATCTTTCAATGATAGAGATTACACTGTAGTTTATAACGTTATAAAGAATGAGCAAGGTAAATCTGCAAAGTACTTAATGATGTTATATTGGATAGATAAGACAGATTATCTACAATTAGAAAAAAAATACAAAGATGAGAGAAATGTAATTGTATTAATACAAATTGATGGATATGAAGATGTATTAAAGAGTGCATCAGAAGAAAAAAGACCTCTGATAAATGTAGAAATAGAAAAAATATTAACTACATTAGAAGTAAATAGCAAGGGGGCTTTAAAAAGAACATCTAAAGATAAATTTATCCTAATCATGGATAAGCAAGAAATGAAGAAATTAGAGAATGATAAGTTTGCGGTTTTAGATGCTATTAGACAAATAGAACATGGAAATAATTTACCTGTAACTATAAGCATGGGTATAGGGGTAGATGGAGACACAATAAATGAAAATCTAAAACTTGCGAATGGAGCACTTGATCTAGCTCTAGGTAGAGGTGGAGATCAAGCTGTTGTAAAAACAAAAGATAAGTTTGTCTTCTATGGCGGAAAATCAAAAGCTGTAGAAAAGAAAACTAAGGTAAAATCAAGATTAATAGGTCATGCTCTTAGAGAAATAATACTAGAGAGTAAACAAGTGTACATAATGGGACATAAGTACCCAGATATGGATGCTATGGGAGCTGCAGTTGGTATTTATGATATATGTAGATCTTGTGATAGACCAGCTAACATAGTTTTAGACTCATCAAATGAATCTATAGATGAATTTGTAAAGAGATTAAATGATTCAGAGTACTATGATGACATATTTATAGACCATGATGAAGCTATAAAGAACTGTACTAGAAATACATTAGTAGTTGTTGTTGATACACATAGACCTAACTATACTGAATGTGAAGAATTATTAGGATTATCTGAAAAGGTGGTTGTTATAGACCATCACAGAAGGGGTGTTGAATTTATAAATGACACTGTACTATTATTCCATGAGATTTATGTATCATCTACTTGTGAGATGGTAACAGAATTGGTTCAGTATATTGAAGATGATGTTAAGATTAATAAATTAACTGCAGAAGGATTATTGGCAGGAATAAGTTTAGATACTAAAAACTTTGCATTTAAAACAGGTGTAAGAACATTTGAGGCAGCATCATATCTTAAAAAGGTAGGTGCAGATACTATAGAAGTTAAGAAACTATTTAACTCTGAAGTTAAAGATTTTATTACTAAAGCAGATATAATAAAAAGCACTAAGATAATAAATGAAAATGTGTGTTTAGCATACTCTACAGAAGAGATGGATAATATTAATATTATTATTGCACAAGCAGCGGATGAGTTACTTAACATAAAAGAAGTAGAAGCATCATTTGTCTTAGGTCAAAAAAATGGAAAAATATTTATAAGTGCTAGATCATTAGGAAGTATAAATGTTCATGTACTAATGGAAAAATTAGGTGGCGGTGGCCATATAGATATAGCTGGAGCACAACTAAAGGATGTATCTTTAAAAGAGGCCTATAGAATGGTGCAAAATATAATAGAACAATACATAGAGGAGGAAGACTAGATGAAAGTTATATTATTAAAAGATGTAAAAGGAACAGGTAAAAAAGGAGAAATGAAAGAAGTAAGTGATGGATACGCAAGAAACTTCTTATTCCCAAAGAAAATGGCAGTTGTAGCTGATAATACATCTGTAAAGGAATTAAATGAAAAGAATAAATCTCAAGAAATAAAAGCTCAAAAAGAGTATGAAGCAGCAGTAGAATTAGGAAAGAAAATGGAAGAAATGAATGTTGTTATATACTCAAAAGCTGGAGATGGCGGAAGATTATTTGGATCTATAACTTCTAAAGATATAGCAGAGCAATTAAAAAAGCAAAACCAAATAGAAGTTGACAAGAGAAAGATACTATTACCAGAACCAATAAGAGTATTAGGATCAACAGTTGTTGAGATAAAAATACACCAAAAGGTAGTAACTAAGGTAAGAGTAGACGTTAAAGAAAAACAATAGATTTCATTTGAGGTGATAGACATGGAGGACATGACTAGAATTCCTCCGCATAGTGTTGAGTCAGAGCAATCTATATTAGGATCTATATTACTTGATAAAGATGCCATAATAACAGTTACTGAAAACATAAGACCAGATGACTTTTATAAAGAGGCACATAAGATAATTTACGAATGTATGATTAGATTAAGTAATAAAGGAGAACCTATAGACTTAATAACATTAACAGAGGAATTAAAAAAACAAGGTCATTTAGATGATGTTGGAGGTATAAGTTACATTACAAGCCTTTCTACAATAGTTCCTACGACATCAAATGTAAAATACTATGCAGATATAGTAAAGGAAAAGTCAGTGCTTAGAAAGCTTATAAAAGCCTCTAATGACATAATAAATTTGGGCTATGATGGTGCAACTAAAATAGAAGATGTACTAGATCAAGCTGAAAAGAGGATATTCGATATATCTCAAGAAAAAACTAGTGATGATTTTAAATCTATTAATTTAGTATTAATGGATGCTTACGATCAAATAGAAAAGTTATACACTAATAAAAGTGATGTAACTGGAATAACAACTGGTTTTAATGATTTAAATAAAAAGATAAATGGATTACAGAGAACGGATTTAATACTACTTGCAGCCCGTCCAGCTATGGGTAAGACTGCATTCTCATTAAACCTTGTTCAAAATGCGGCTCTAAAAGGGGATGCATCTGTAGCTGTATTTAGTTTGGAGATGAGTAAAGAACAGTTAGTTCAGCGTATGTTAGCAACTCAATCTCATGTAGAGTTAAAGAAACTAAAAACAGGTAGTCTAGATGAAAATGACTGGCCAAGAATAATAGATGCAATGGCAGTTCTATCTAATACTAATATACATATAGATGATACTCCAGGTATAAAGATATCAGAGTTAAGATCTAAATGTAGGAAGTTAAAGATAGAAAAAGGCCTAGATTTAATACTTATAGATTATCTTCAACTTATGGAAGGTGAAGGTAATAACGAAAGTAGACAACAAGAAATATCTAAGATATCAAGATCTTTAAAGATGATTGCAAAGGAAATGAATTGTCCTGTAGTTGCACTTTCTCAGCTATCTCGTGCTCCTGAACAAAGAGCCGACCATAGACCTATGCTATCGGATTTAAGAGAATCTGGAGCAATTGAGCAGGATGCGGATATAGTTATGTTCTTATATAGAGATGAGTATTATCATCCTGATTCAGAAAGTAAAAACATAGGTGAAGTTATAATTGCGAAGAACAGACATGGTGAAACTGGATCTGTGGAATTAGTATGGTTAGGTGAAGTTCAGAAGTTTGCAGATAAGGCTAGAGACATGTAAATATCAATAAATATCCACAGAACATGCTTTCTTTTAATAAGAAAAATGTGGATACTTGTCTTAAGGTATTAAAAAACATTGAAATATGCATAAAAAGTTATCAACAGTATCCACAGAACACCTGTTGATAAATGTGAATAAAAAATAAAGCAAGCTATAAGCTTGCTTTATTTGTGTATAATTAAAAATTGTAAGTGGAGGGAATGCTATTGAATATAAGTATAATATACATATACCCAGATATAATTGAAATAAATAATGAAATTAATTTATTTCGAATAGTAGATAGAAATATCAAAGAAACATTAGTATTTTATGCTAAAAATACTAATGACAGTTATCAACTATACCTGACTAACACTATGACAGGGGATAATCGTAATTTCCACAACACTGATAATTTAGAAAATATTAATATATGGATAAATAAAATAAAAGCAAATGAAGACAATATTATAGGTAATAAAAATTTTGAAAAAATTGAAAAATACATATTAAATCTAATTGAATATTAAAAAAGTTTGAAAATGTATCGAATGTTTGATAAAATAATGAAGTATAGTGTTCGAATATATTTATAAAATAATTAGAGGTGAATTACATGAAGACAGTTGCAATTGTAGGTTCTCAATGGGGAGACGAAGGAAAAGGTAAAGTAATAGATTATCTTGCTACACAAGCTGACGTAGTAGTAAGAGGCCAAGGTGGAAACAATGCAGGACATACTTTAGTTGTAGAAGGAAAGAAATTTGCTCTACGTTTAATACCATCTGGAGTTCTTAACCCAAATACAGTAAACGTAATAGGGAACGGTATAGTATTTGACCCAAAAGGATTTTTAGAAGAAATAGAAACTCTTAATGAAAATGATATAGATACTAGAAATATAAAAATAAGTGATAGAGCGCATGTTGTATTCCCATACCATAAAGAATTAGATGCTTTAGCTGAAGAAGCTAGAGGAGATAATAAAATAGGTACTACTAAAAAAGGTATAGGACCTTGCTATATGGATAAAACTGAGAGATCAGGGATAAGAATATGTGACTTAATGGATAAAGATATATTTGCTACAAAATTAAAGTCTCAAATAGAAGCTAAAAATAAATTAGTTACAAACATATATGGAAAAGAATCAATGTTTGATTTTGAAACAATATACAATGAGTATTTAGGATACGCTGATCAAATAAGAGATTGCGTGGCAGATACTTCAGTTTTAGTATATGATGCTGTAAAAGCTGGTAAAAAAGTATTATTTGAAGGAGCTCAAGGTACATTACTTGACTTAGACTTAGGTACTTATCCGTACGTAACTTCTTCTCACCCTACATCAGGAGGGTTTGCTGTTGGTGCAGGTGTAGGACCAAACATGATAAAAGACGTTGTAGGTATAGTAAAAGCTTATACTACAAGAGTTGGAGAAGGTCCATTCGTTACTGAATTAGACAACGAAGTTGGAGAAAAAATAAGAGTCCAAGGACGTGAATTTGGAACAGTTACAGGTAGAGCTAGAAGATGTGGTTGGTTCGATGCTGTTATAGTTAAATATGCAGCTAGAGTAAACGGATTAACTAGTATATCATTCATGTTACTAGATGTTTTAAGTGGATTTAATAAAATAAGCATATGTACAGCTTATAAAATGGGAGACAAGATAATAAATGATTTCCCAGCATCTTTAGAAGATTTAGCTAAATGTGAGCCAGTATATGAAGAGTTAGATGGATGGAATGAAGACATAACTTCAATAGAAAGATATGAAGATCTTCCTGAAAATGCTAAGAAATATATAGCTAGAATAGAAGAGTTAGTTGGTGTAAGTGTTGATATGGTATCTGTAGGACCAAACAGAGCACAAACTATGATAAGAAAAAATATATTTGCTTAATATAAATGATAGTGTAGATAGTAGAGTTTAAAACTTTATTATCTGCACTTTTTTATTTATATGCTAATTGAAATATATTGAGTGTATGTATTAAATTAGAAAATAAAAAATATAAATATATTATAAAAATAAAAATTATGTAGAAAAATGTTGACTAAATTTATTGAGATGATATAATTATTTTATAAACTAAATGATAATAATTATTATTAACGGAAATGAATGATAATAATTACATATAAAAAAATACAGGAGGATTAGTCATGAAAAGATTAAAATCATTAGTGTTACTAGCGACAACAGTAGCGACACTTGGATTAGTTACTGGTTGTTCAGGAAACGGAAATAGTGAATCTGGTAGCACAAAAGTAGAAACAAAAATAGTAAGTTCAGTAAAAGGTGATGTTGAGATACCAACAAATCCTAAGCGTATAGTTGATATATCAGGAAGTAGTGAAGAATTAGCTATATTAGGACATGTACCAGTTGCTACGGCAAACGTAGATTCATAT
Source organism: Romboutsia weinsteinii (assembly GCF_002250835.2). GTDB lineage: Bacteria > Bacillota > Clostridia > Peptostreptococcales > Peptostreptococcaceae > Romboutsia_A > Romboutsia_A weinsteinii. The sequence continues at coordinate 5,431 of NZ_NOJY02000066.1, read as the reverse complement.
GAAACGGATAAAGTACCTTCATATGTATCTGATAAGTTAGGAAAATCAAAAGTAGTAGGTCATTCTATGATGGATACTATGGATATCGAAGCAATATTAGCGGCTGAGCCAGATTTAATAATAATGGCTCCAAGACAAGAAAAAATATATGATCAATTAAAAGACATAGCACCAGTAGTTATGTTAGAAGATCAATCAAATGATTGGGAAGCAAAATTAAAAGATGTAGCTAAATTATTTGGACAAGAAGAAGAAGCTCAAAAATGGCTAGATGCTTACTATGCAAAAGCTGAGAAGATAGGTGCTGAAATAAAAGAAGCAAACGGAGATAAGACATACTTAACAGTATTAGCTTCTTCAGGACAATTTATGGTATTTACTGAAGGTGGTATAGGAACAGTATTAAAGCAAGATATGAAGTTACCTCAACCAGTTAATATGCCAAAGCAAGATAGCATAACATTACCAACGGTTACTATGGAAGGATTAACTGAAATAGATGCAGATCATATAATAGTAATAGGTACAGAGTCAGATAAGGCTGATTTAGAAGCAAGTACAGTATGGCCTCAAATAAGAGCTGTTAAAGAAGGAAATGTAACAATACTTGATGCAAGTCCATACTTCAGTCAAGCATATAATCCAATAGGAAGAGAACTATTATTACAAAACATAAAAGATGAAGTTGTAAAATAGTTAATATATGAGTAGGTGAGTAAAATGTTGTACATTTTAAGCACCTACTATTTCAATTTACAGAAATTTAGTCAATTAAAAATAATTATCAATAGGTTTTATGGGTATATTTATAATATGAGATATAAATTAATTTTAGCTAAAGTTTAAAGGAGGATGAGTAATGGGTAAATCAAAGAGAAAAACTCTAGCTTATTCATTAATGTTTATAGGAATAATATTGCTTGTAGTAGGTATAGGGATGTCTATATCTCTAGGTGCTAAACAAATAGATTTTTCAACAATAATACAAAGTTTATTTACAAATAATGATGATGTAAATATTAAAATAATTAGAGACGTTAGAGTACCAAGAGCTATTGCGGCTGCACTAGTAGGTGGATTTTTAGCAGTAGCAGGTGCAATTATGCAAGGTATAACTAGAAATCCAATTGCAGAGCCATCAGTAATGGGTATCACACAAGGTGCTACATTTATGATAGCAGTAGCATTTGTATTACAAAGAATATTCCCTAACTTAGTAATAGGAAGTTTTGGATTAATGATATTTGCTTTTTTAGGTGCAAGTATAAGTGGACTATTAGTATATTTCGTAAGTTCAAGATCAGCTAGAAAAGTAGACCCAGTAAAACTTGCTCTTGCAGGTACAGCACTTGGGACTTTATTAATATCTCTAGCGATGGGAATTTCTATGTACTTTAATCTAGCTCAACAATTAAGCTTTTGGATCTCTGGAGGTTTAGTGAGTGCAAAATGGCAAGGAGTACAGTTATTAGCAATAGTTGGTGGAATCGCATTAATAGGAGCTATGATAATGGCGCCTAAAATAACAATATTAAGCCTAGGCGAAGAAGTTGCTATAGGATTAGGTCAAAGAACTAATTTAGTAAGATTTATTTGCTTAATAATAGTAATCTGTCTTACAGGAGCATCGGTTTCCGTAGCAGGAAATATAGTATTTGTAGGTCTTATAGTGCCACAAATAGCTAAGGCTATAGTAGGATCAGATTATAAATATATAATACCAAGTTCGATGATATTAGGATCAGTTTTACTAGTTTATAGTGATATTATGGCAAGAATGATAAATCCGCCTTATGAAACACCAATTGGATCATTAACGGCATTATTAGGAGTGCCGATGTTTATATACCTTGTGAGAAAGGATACGAAATAGATTATGAAGCTTAATAAAAATAAAAAATTTGCCTTAGTAATAGGGATTCTAATTGCATTAATTTTTATTACATTTCTAGTAAGTTTAAATATGGGCTCACTTTCAATAGAACCATTAGATGTTATAAAAACATTAATCGGACAAGGTTCAAAGAGTCACGAAATAGCAATTTTTAAATTAAGACTACCTAGAATTGTTATAGGAATATTAGTAGGAACTGCTTTAGCAACAGCAGGTACAATACTACAAGGTGTAACTAAAAATGACTTAGCAGACTCAGGAATCTTAGGAATAAACTCAGGAGCAGCATTATTTGTAGTCGTATATATGTACTTCATGAACGGAAATGTTTATGATGGGATAAGTGATATTACAATATTTACAATGCCTATAGTAGCTTTATCAGGAGCTATATTTGGAGCATTTTTAATTTATATTCTTGCATGGAAGAATGGAATAAATTCATCGAGATTATTATTAATTGGTATAGGTATAAATGTCGCATTTACATCGTTACTTACAATATTCCAATTAAAATTTACAACACAAGAATTTAATAGAGTAATGGCATGGACATCTGGAAGTATATGGGGATCAAATTGGAAATATGTATTAGCAATATTACCTTTTATAGTGTTATTTATGGCATTAACAATATATAAATCAAGATATTTAGATGCTCTAAATCTAGGTGATGAAGTAGCAACTGGCCTAGGTATAGAGGTTGAAAAAGAAAGAAGAAAATTAATAGTATATGCAGTTATTTTAGCTGGTGTAGCAACTTCAGTAGCAGGAAGCATAGGATTTTTAGGATTGGTAGCTCCTCATATAGGTAGAAAACTTGTAGGGCCAAAACATAAAAAACTAATACCTACAGCTGCACTTATAGGTACATTGATATTATTAGCGGCAGATACAATATCTAGAAATCTAATAGCTCCTATGGAAATTCCAGTAGGAATTGTAGTTGCAGTAATAGGTGTACCATACTTTATTTATTTAATGTTGGCAGAATAAAAAGTATTTGAGACAAATGAAGTGGCTTTAAATAGCTGAAAGGAGAATAAGTATGAATTGTATAAGTACTAAAGATTTAAATATATCATATGGAAATTTAGATATAGTTAAAGATCTTAATTTAAATATACCAAAAGGAAAAATAACTACAATAATAGGCGCTAATGGTTGTGGTAAATCTACAGTATTAAAGACTATAGCAAGGATTTTACAGCCAAAAAGCGGTGAAATATATGTTAATGATAAAAATATTAAAGACCAAAGTTCAAAGGAACTAGCAAAGACTATGGCAGTACTTCCGCAAAGTCCTCAAGCACCAAGTGGATTAACTGTTGAAGAATTAATAGCTTATGGAAGATTCCCTCATCAAAGGGGATTCGGAAAGTTAAAAAAAGAAGATACTGATATAGTATCATGGTCATTAGAAGTGACAGGAATATCTGAGTTTAGAGAGAGACCGATAGAAGCCTTGTCAGGCGGTCAGAGACAAAGAGCATGGATAGCAATGGCTCTAGCTCAACAAACAGATATACTTGTTCTAGATGAGCCTACAACATATTTAGATTTAGCTCATCAATTAGAGGTACTAAATCTATTAGAAGAATTAAATAAAAAACAAGGTACAACTATAGTTATGGTAATACATGAACTTAACAATGCGGCTAGATTTGCAGATCACATGATAGGTGTGAAAAAAGGTAAAATAGCATGTGAAGGTAGTTCATATGAGGTTATGACAAAAGAGAATCTAAAAGAATTATTTAATATAGATGCAGAGATTGTAAGTGACCCAAGAACAGGTAAGCCTGTATGTATAACTTATGATATGGTTTAAAAAGGTGATATCATGGATAATCAACAAGCATTAAGAAATGAAAAAGTAGGTACTTTATTATTAAAATATTCGGTACCTGCAATATTAGCAATGATGGTGACTTCTTTATACAATACTGTAGATAGAGCATTTATAGGGTCTATAGAAGGTGTAGGAGCTCTTGCTATATCAGGGCTAGGAGTAACAATGCCTCTATTTACAATCTTAGGTGCATTCTGTGTAGCTATAGCAGTTGGAGGTAGCACAAATATATCAATAAAACTTGGAGAAGGCAATAAAGAAGAAGCAGAAAGAGTTTTAGGTAATACATTTGCCCTAGAATTATCTGTTGGGATATTAATAGCGATAGTGGGATTATTTTTCTTAGATAATATTCTTTATGTATTTGGAGCAAGTAATGAAACTATACCTTATGCAAGAGAATATATGAGTGTAATAATATTTGCTGCATGGTTTAACTTACCAGGATTTGCACTAAATAGTGCTATAAGAGCAGAAGGTAATCCAAAACTAGCAGCAAAAATGATGATAACAAGTTGTATTCTTAACTTAATATTAGACCCAATATTTATATTTGTATTTGATATGGGAATACGAGGCGCTGCTATAGGTACAGCAATATGCCAATTAGTAATATGTATATGGTCAACATATTACTTTACAAAAGGAAAATCTAATCTAAAATTAAGGATTCAAAATATAAGGCTAGAAAAGAAGTATTTAAAACTTATTACAATAATAGCTTTAACTCCATTCTTCTTTGAACTTTCGGCAGGGTTTATCCACTTAGTTACAAATAGAGTACTAAAAATATATGGTGGAGATTTAGCTATAGGAGCGATGACAACAGTAACTTCTATTTCATTAATGTTTTTAATGCCTGTATTTGGACTAAGCCAAGGTATGCAAACTATAATAGCTTATAACTATGGAGCTAAACAATATGATCGTGCAAAAAAGGCATTATCACTATCTATTGCAGTAGCGACAAGTATATTAACCATTGGTTTCATATTGATTAGATTGTTCCCTGAGTTATTCGTTGGAGTATTTACAAAAAATAATGAACTTATGAATTTAGCTATTAACGGAATTAGCATAAATTTAATATCATTACCTACAATAGGTATATCTATTTTAGGACCGGTGTATTTCCAATCAATTGGAAGTGCAAAAAAATCTATGGTATTGAGTTTATTAAGACAAGTCATAATTTTAATACCTGTTATATTAATAGTGCCTAAAATACTTGGATTAAATGGAGTATGGATGTCACAGCCAATATCAGATATAGTAACTATGATGATAATAGGAGCTTTTTTAATAAAAGAATTTAAAAAAGTATCAAAAAATGAAGAGATAATTGAAAAAATATCATAAATTTTTAAAAAGATAAAATCAGTATAACCATTGGTAATGCTGATTTTTATCTTTTTAAAAACAAAAATTAAATAAAATTATTAAAAAAAATAAAAAAAGTTTTAAAAAAGTGTTGACGAAAAATCTATATGCATATATAATAATATTTGTGAGCGAGAGAAACGACGAAATAAGTCGAAAAAACAACATGATCCATTAGCTCAGTCGGTAGAGCACCTGACTTTTAATCAGGGTGTCCCGCGTTCGAGTCGCGGATGGATCACCAACTCACGGCCCATTGGTCAAGCGGTCAAGACACCGCCCTTTCACGGCGGTAACAGGGGTTC
>NZ_NOJY02000065.1 GCF_002250835.2 Romboutsia weinsteinii | reverse complement strand
ACATTATATTATGCACAGTCTTATATGAATGTATTATTATTTGGGACAGTATTTAGTATACTGGGTATGATGTTTAACAGTGCAATAAGAGGAGATGGTAACCCAAAGCTATCAGCTACAATAATGGCAGTTGGTTGTTTTACTAATATAATATTAGATGCAGTATTAATATTTGGATTTGATATGGGTATAAAAGGAGCAGCAGTTGCTACAATAACATCTCAAGCGCTTACAGCAATATGGGGAATATTATACTTTGTAAAAGGAAAGTCAAACTTAACTTTTAGAAAATCTAGTTTAAAACTACAAAAGAAATTAGTTACATCAATATTTGCAATAGGTTCAGCTGGATTTGCAATGCAAATAGCAGGAAGTTTAGTTCAAGTTACAAGTAATAACGCTTTAAAAATGTATGGTGGAGATTTATCTATAGGAGCTATGGCAACTATAAACTCAATAATAATGATATTTTTAATGCCTGCATTTGGTATAGTACAAGGTATGCAACCAATAGTAGGGTTCAACTTTGGAGCTAAAAAATATGATAGAGCGAAAACAACACTTAAACTAAGTATATTATCAACAACTGTTGTATTTATATTAGGAGCTTTATTTATACAACTAGCACCACAAGTTCTTGTAGGTATGTTTAATAGAGATCCACAACTTATGGAGATAACAATAAATGGATTAAGAAAATATGCACTTGCATTACCAATCGTAGGATTATCTATAGTAGGTACAAACTTTATCCAATCAATAGGAAAAGCAAAGATTGCAATGGTATTAGGATTACTTAGACAAGTTATATTACTTATACCAATGATATTAATATTACCTAAATTCTTAGGATTAGATGGAGTTTGGTTTGCACAACCAGCAGCGGATATAATATCATCAGCAATAACTGCTATAGTTTTATTTAAAGAACTTAAAAGCTATGCAAATCTTACTGAAGAAGTAGAAGAAGCTGAAGCTGTATAATATATATTAATAATAAATAAAAGACGGGGTCTAAAACACGACCCCGTCTTTTTTATATGCATTATTTAATTATATTTTTATTAAGGATTTCTCCATCTGCATATTTAACTAATAATTCTTCTGCTACATTCATATAGTACTCTAATTCTTCATCTCCATTAAATGAAATTATATTCATAAGTATATGAGTAGAACTAGTAGTAATCATAGCTCTAGTAGAGTCAGAAGTAGTACTACCAAACTTTCCTTCTTCATCTTCAAATACAGGTAGATTTTCTATATTAATATCACCTTTTCCAATACCTGTATAGCTTTCTCCTGAGTCACCTACTGTAAACTTAACATCGCCCCTTAATTTTTCTAAATCATATGTACCTACAGAGTATACACTATCTAGAGATACTATATTATTTATATCTACAACGTTGTTTACTTTATATAGTCCATCACCCTTAGCAACTCTTCTGATTAAAGCCTCTGATGATAATCTATATCTAGTAGGATCTTTGCCTACACTTCTATATGAACTTCTAGAATCACTTATATTTTTAATTTTTGAAATACTTTTTGTATCGATTGTATCTTCAATTTCCCTACACATATCATTCATTATATTTAAAAGTTCTTCAGATGAATCAGAAACTTTTACTTTTGCTTCTATACTACCGATACAAGTCTTAGGACACTTATCTCTTAATTTTGAACCTATGTACAGCTTCATTTTTATCAAACCCCTTTTTAATTATGATATTACTATTATAGCATAACCAAATTAAGTAAAATCTAAAAAGAGGGGGTCGTGTTTTACGACCCCCTATATTATTTCATATTTATAATATTTTTAGATAATTCATTGATACTATCGGATAAGCTTTGAAGCTTTCCCTCAATCCTAATAAGTAAATACATACTAAGAGCAATAGGAAATCCAACAGAAGCTATCAAAGTTTGAATATCAGCATTCAATTTAAATACCTCCTCAGCACCTAAGCATAGCTAAAAGTTTTAACCTATAACCAAGTCATAAGGTGTAGTATTTGTCTTAACAATTTTAGCCTCAACGGCCTCTACCAAAGGAGCACCATTTGGAGCAAATATATCTTTTGTTATTATAAGCTCCATAACATCCTTAATCTCTTGTTCAGTAAGATCATCTCTAGGATCAACAATAGATAAAGATATTTTATTACCAGCAGTGGTTTTAAAAGTCATAACAAGTGTTAAAGAAACATTCATAATTAATTACCTCCCCAAATTTTTATTCTGCTAAAGTAGTGTTGTCTACTTTAGATACTTCATATAAATCATGTTCTTGAAGTGAAGCAACAGCAGATGCTACCTCATATAAATCATCATTTAAAGTAGTTGGTTTTACATTTGCAAAACTCTTAGTTTTAATTATTGCCTTTCCGTTAGTGTCAGCCCCATGATTAAACTTAACCTTTAGAGTAGATGGTTCTTTTAATGCAATAACAGCCATAATATTTACCTCCTTGATAGTATTTAAGAATCTTGATTCTTGATTTAAGTATAGGAAATAAGTCTTTTATGGTATATTAAGGTATTTTAATAAAATATTTCATAAAAAAATATAAAACCTTGCTGACAAATTTAAGAAAATAGATGTTAGAATATAATTAATATATAAGTTTATGGGGGTGTTTTAATGTTAGAGCATTTAACTGAAGAGTATTTACCAGAGAATTTAATAGATATTGTACAAGCAATAGGAATGGATTCTTTTAGGGAATTAGTGAAAGTAGCTGGGGGAAGTAATTTATACATACCAAATGAAAATAGTCTAATTAAGCCTATTAGAAATAAGATAATTAAAGACTCCTTCAAAGGAGATTACAAGTCATTGTCTAAGCAGTTTGGAATAAGTGAGGTTCAAATAAGAAATATTGTAAATTTAAAAAATTAGAAGTTAGTTAGGTAGCTTTAAAATAGATACAAGGAAGGTTAATATGAAGTTTAAGAAGAAATTAAATAAAAGAAAGTATATTGCAATTATTATAGCAGTTGTTGCTTTAGGGAAGATAGGATATGAAGCTTTTGATAAAACTTCTTTAGCTATTGATTTAATAAACTTAGGTCTCCGTAAAAAGGCCTTAATAGAAGCTAAGAAAGAAGAAAGTCATAACCAAGAAGATGAATATACATACGTAGATGATAGCAAGAGATATGCACTAGTTGGAGATGGAGAAATCAAATTAGATGAAAAATATCACCAAGATTATATTGTAAAGGAGAATAAATTGTATATAACTGCTAATAAAGGGGAAACTTGGATAAGGATACCAGATGATGTAGAGCCAGGTACTTCATGTATTACCGATTATTTTAACGAAATTACAAATAATAATATAGTAATATCAAATGACGAAGTATCAATAGTTTATGGAGGAAGAGGCTCTGACAATATAACCGTATTAAGTGGAGATATCCAAGGCAACATATGGAGTGTAAGCACCTTAGGGAAAACAGCAAATATGGATAATGAAGTAGGTTATGATAACATGTATATAGATTTTGTAGACAATGGTAAAACTGGATATATACTAATCAAACAAGGATACGGAGAAATATTCTATAGAAGTGTAAACTCAGGTGTAACTTGGGATAATGTAACTACTTACAATGAATATGAGGAAACAATAACGTTACATTTTAAAAATAAACAAAAGATCAACTAAATGCAGGGAGAAAATATGAATAAAAAAATAAAGATAGGTTTAATGATTTTAACCTTCATACTGATAACATTTCAAGTACTAACGGTAGGAGTAGCTTTAACCAAGGGGTATTACTTAATATATGATTGGATATTTTATGTTATAAATTATTTAATAATAATAATTATTATGTATATATACTTTAAATCAAGGTGGGATATAAAAAAGTCTACAAAAGTGAGTATAGCAGTAGTATTAATAGTAATAAATAGTACGTTTTTATATAAGGTAGGATTAACAAATGTTTTAGTTTCTAAATCTAGTGATAATAAACATGAGCTTATATTAAAAGAATATCCTAACATGAATATTAAAACTACTAGACTTAAAAGAAGGGGAGTTATCTTTGGTAGAAAAGTAGACACACTAGAGGGAAGTGCAACTTATAAAGCCATAGAAAATAAAACCTATAAAGTAGACTGGGCAAGTGATGACAATGCAGTACTTACTTATGCAACTGATAAAGAAGAAAAAATTTCAGCAGCAATTTACAACTTTAGATCTACAGATATAATAAGCTATTTTTATGTACTTTCAAGTATAGAAGGAAAATGGGTAGATAAAGAAAATAAAAATAATTACTTAATATTTGATAGGTCTAAAATAGTATATTCAATAGATAACAACATTTCAGGCAGTAATATTTATAACTACGATCCTAAAAATACTACTCAACATGGAGTGTTATCACTGGTAGTAAAGCAAAAGAATAACCCAACTTTTTCAATAATTATAAACTCTGACAGTGAATTTGGAGAACATGAAATAGTTAAGTCTGGAGGCAGTATAACTATAGTAGAAAATACCTTAGGAAACTCTACTCCTAGAGTGTTTTATAAACAATAGATATAAAAAGAGATATACATGCCGTAATATTAATAAATACAAAAATATATACAATATAAGATAGAAATAGCGCTATGCATTAGTATAGCGCTATTTTTATTGTCGTCAATTTGATGATAGAAGATATACGTTTTCCTAAAGAAAGTATACCAAATCTAATATTTGTTCACTAGCAAAAACTATGGAGTTTAGTATACTTGAGGATGTATATATACATAAAGGTAATAAGAGATATAAACAATAAAAGGGGGGAATAAAATGGATGATAAGAAGCTAAATAAAAAGTGGGAAGTATTACTTATTCATCACACACATACTGACATAGGATACACTCAAACTCAAGAAAATATAGAGCATTACCATGTAAACTTTATAAAACAAGCAATTGAAATAGCAGAAAAATTAAGAGTGGAAAATAGAGAAAGTGAATTTGTTTGGGTATGCGAAAGCTTTTGGAACATAGAAGTATTTTTAAAAGCTGTAGATGAGAGCTGGAAGAATAGATTAAATCAATGTATTTTAAATAAAAGTATTGAAATAACAGGCAATTATTTAAATTTAAATGAACTTATAGATTACGATGTGTTAAAAAATCATACTAAGAGAGCGATAGATTATACAAATAGCATAGGCACAGATATAAACAGTGCAATAACTGCTGATATAAATGGGTATGCATGGGGATACTCAGATGCACTTTGTGAAAATGGAATAAAAAATTTATTCTCATGTGTTCATACACATCATGGAATGTATCCACTATTTAAGAAGCAAACTCCATTTTACTGGCAAACACCTAAGGGGGAGAAGTTATTAGTCTGGAATGGAGAGCACTATCACTTTGGTAATGAATTTGGAATAGTAAAGACTGCTACAGGCTCATATATAAATAAGGATGAATTAGGAGCAAACTTTACAAGTGATAATCGTCATGAAATAGGTACAAAAAGATTGTACAGATACCTAAAGAACTTAGAAAATGAAGGATATGAATATAACTTTATACCTATAACAGTACATGGGCTTCCAACAGATAATGGTTCACCTAATATAGAAGTATTAGAGTTTGTAGATTGGTGGAATTCAAGCTTTGGACAAGAAGTAACTATTAAGATGACAAGTTTAGAAAACTTCTTTGATAAGGTAAGAAATATTGATATATCTATACCTATATATAGTGGAGATTGGCCAGATTGGTGGGCGTTTGGAGTAGGAAGTACACCGCAAATAAATAAGATATATAAAGAAGCACAAAGAATCTTAAACACTACTAAGATGATAGATAAAAATATGATTTTGAGCGATAAAGAATTAATAAATGAATGTGAAAATAAATTAATGCTTTATGCAGAACATACATGGGGACATTCATCATCAGTTACTCATCCATGGAATAGTTTTGTAAACTTACTAGATTATAAGAATTCTAGCTATGCAATAAATGCACATGAGGCGGCTACTAGAAACTTTTTAAAAGTATTAGATAAAAAAGAAATAAGTAGTTTAAAACCTAATAGAGAACCTAAATTTAAGATTATAAATCCTTATGATAGAGAGATTACTGAAAGTGTAAAGCTATCATTAGATTATTGGGAAACATCAACTTTAAAAGAAGTTATAGTAGATCAAGACAATAATGAATATGTAACTCAAAGTGAGTCTCATCCAAGAGGAACTTATATAAACTTTGTCATAACTCTTAAGGCAAATGAAGAAAGAGTTTTATATGTAAAAAGATATGAAAGAGATATAAACTATGTAAAAAATAGTAATGAAAGTGCATGTTGCCAAGGAATAAACGATATTTATATTTACGATGAAGAAAATGATATTAAAAAGTACGAAAATACATATGAAAATAAAAATATAAAAATAACTTGGGACTATGAAAAAGGTATAGTAAGTTGGTTTGATAAAGTTAATCAAGTAGAATTAATTGACCAAAGCTCTAGAAGTGGTGCATTTATGCCAATATATGAGATAACAAAAGCTAAAGGGCAAAATACAGATGAACAATATAAAGTTCGTCAAAGATTAGGACGTAATATGAGAGGTATTAATGCCAAGTTATTTTATCCAATTATAGAAGATATAAGTATAGCTGAAACTGGTGATGTATTTACAAAGATTGTAATGAATTTAAACTTAGAAGGAACTTCATTAATTAGATTAGAGTTTAAGATATATAATGAAATTAATAAAGCTGATGTAGTAGTCATAATAAACAAAGATAGTGTATGGGACCCTGAGAGTTTATATATAGCACTTCCATTTACTTTTAATGATGACAAGATGGATTTATTTATAGAAAAAACAGGTTGTGTGATTCAGGCTAAAAAAGATCAGTTACCTGGAACTAATGTTGATTTCTATTTAAGTCAGGGAAGTATAGGATTAAAGCATAAAAATTATGGAGTTAGTATTGCTATGATGGATAGTTCACTTGTTTATACATCTAAGTTACAATATGAAAATTCTAAGAAGTTATACCATGAAAAATACACAAACCAACATGATTATGAACTTTACTCATGGGTTATGAATAATATTTGGGAAACTAACTTCAAGGCATCCTTAGGTGGATTTATAGAGTTTAATTATTCTATAAGTTGGGAGAATGGTATAAATGATAAATTTGATTTAATAAATAAATCCAATCAAATGGATCTAGGATTTGTTTCATATAGAGTAGATTAACTTAACTGATAGTAGTAATAACGCTACATCATTGTTTGTATATCAGGCTAATCATGGTAAATACTACATAGAAAAAACATATGAAGGTATTTATGAAATATCAGTAGAAGAGTACGAAATTCTTACTCAATACTTTATACCAAATATCAACCTTGATTAAAAAAATAGGGATAAAAGTCGGTTTACTTTCTAAAAAGGTCATTAATGGTAACATTCTGTCGAAGAAATCATAATATAAATTAGTCGCAGTAATCTATGCATATGGCTAAACTATTATAAATTGGAGGCTTAAGTGTGGCATTATTTAGAGATATACTAGGGAAAGGACCGGGACCAGGACCAGGTCATGGACCTGGGCATAAACCAGGACCAGGACATAAACCAGGAAAACCTGGAGAAATAGGTGGGCCTAGTAAAAAAGAAGATTCTAACGAAGATAATAAACAAGGTAAAGAAGGAAAACAAGATAAACAAGATAAACAAGATAAACAAGGTAAAGAAGGTAAAGAAGGTAAAGAAGGTAAAGAAGGTAAAGAAGGTAAAGAACCAAAAGAAGGCAAACAAGATAAACAAGATAAAAATGAAGATAAAGAGCAAAAGTCTAAAAAAGAAGAAGATAAGAAAGATAATAAAAAAGAAGAAAAAAGAAATGGTAAAGAAGCAGAAGTAAACAAAGAAGATGAAAAGAAAGATAAGGGTAATAAAGAGCAAAAGGATAAAAAGGAAGATGAAAAGAAAGACGATAAAAAAGAAGAAAAAAGAAATGATAGAGAAGCTGAAGCAGATAAAGGAGATAATAAATCGAATAAAGGTCATAAACATTAGTATATAATAGTAACTAGTACAAAGCTTTTGACGAGTCAATTTTTGTGATAATAATAAATAAAAATGAATTTTATGAAATGGAAATTAGGTTTTTTTAATTTTATAGACACGATAATTAGAAATAATATGGTTTATTGGGGCAAAAAAGCGAGCAATATTATTTTGAAGACAGAAGACGTTGCATCAACAAACCTTGGAAAAGCTAGGGTAGAGTACCATATATGGTATAAAAACTTGCAAATAAAACTAATATATGGTATAGTGGTATATAAAATAGTATATATTGCAGAAACTAAGAGTGAGACTGATGTGCTCACTCTTTTGTTTTATGAATACTATATGAATTACAACTGAATAGGAGGCAAGATTATGAAAAAGAGTACAGAAACTACAATAGAAGAATTAGTAATGCCAATAATTGATACTAATGGATTTGAACTTGTAGATGTTGAATACGTAAAAGAAGCTGGAGAATATTATTTAAGGGTATACATAGATAAAGAAGGTGGAATATCTTTAAATGAATGTGAAGTAGTTAGTAGAGCATTAAGCGAAATACTTGATGTTAAAGATCCTATAAAGGATAACTATTTCTTAGAGGTATCTTCACCAGGACTTGATAGACCACTTAAAAAAGATAAAGACTTTGTGAAATATCAAGGAAGAGAAGTAGAAATAAAGCTATACAAGCCAATAAACGGTACTAAGCAACTTGAAGCTGAGTTAGTTGGATTAACTGAAGATAAAAACATAAAAGTTATAATAGATAATGAAGAAGTTGAGTTTAATAAGAAGGATGTTGCATTAATTAGACTTGCTATTAAGTTTTAATTGAAAGCAGACTAGGGAGGAAGAACAATGAACCACGAATTTATGGAAGCTTTAGATGAATTAGAAAAGGATAGAGGTATAGATAAAGATATACTTATAGATACTATAGAACAAGCACTTTTAACTGCGTATAAGAAAAACTTCGGTTCAGCTCAAAACGTAAGAGTTGAGTTTGACAGATCTAGAGGAGACATAAAAGTATTCTCTCAAAGAGTGGTAGTTGATGAGTCTGATTTATATGATACATTCCTAGAAATAGAATTAAAAGATGCTAGAGAGATAAGCCCTAACTATGAATTAGGTGATATAATAGAAAATGAAGTAACACCAAGAGATTTCGGAAGAATAGCGGCTCAAACTGCTAAGCAAGTAGTAGTTCAAAGAATAAGAGAAGCTGAAAGAGAAATAGTATATAATGATTTCGTAGAAAAAGAAAATGAAATTGTTACAGGTGAAGTTGCTAGGATAAATAAGAACATAGTACACGTTAACCTTGGAAGAATAGAAGCTGTAATGACACAAGCTGAGCAAATACCAGGGGAGCACTACCAAGCTGGACAAAAAATAAAGGTTTATATATTAGAAGTGAAGAAAACTAATAAAGGACCTCAAATAGTAGTATCTAGAAGTCATCCAGGTCTAGTTAAGAGATTATTTGAATTTGAAGTACCTGAAATATTTGAAGGTATAGTTCAAGTAAAATCAGTATCAAGAGAAGCTGGTTCTAGAACAAAGATGGCTGTTAAATCTATAGATGATAAGATAGATCCAATCGGAGCATGTGTTGGACCAAAAGGATCTAGAGTTAAGAATATAGTAGATGAATTAGGAGATGAAAAAATAGATATAATCAAGTACTCAGATGATCCAGCTGAATTTATATCTGCATCTTTAAGTCCATCAAAGGTTGTAACTGTTGATGTCAACGAAGAAGAGAAATCTGCATTAGTAGTAGTTCCTGACTACCAATTATCACTTGCAATAGGTAAAGAAGGACAAAATGCAAGACTTGCTGCAAAGCTTACTAACTGGAAGATAGACATAAAGAGTGAGTCTCAAGCAAATAGTGAATCTCAAGATATCCAAGAATAAGGAGGAGATACTTTTGCAAAAAGTTAAGAAAGTACCTCAAAGAAAATGTATAGTATGTCAAGAAAGAGACTCTAAAAAAGGTCTAATAAGAATCGTTAAGAACAAAGAAGGCGAAATATCTTTAGACCCAACTGGAAAAGCAAATGGTAGAGGAGCATATATCTGCAAAAGCTCTGAATGTTTAAAAAAAGCTATAAAGACTAAAGCTCTAAATAGAGCATTTAAGATTGAAGTATCTGATGAAGTATATGAAAATTTACTTACTCAGCTAGAAGCTTATGAACAATAAGATTGAAGCTAAGATATACTCGTTTTTAGGTCTTGCTGCTCGTGCAGGTAAGATAGTATCAGGAGATGATTCTACTTTACTAGAGCTAAAAAGAGGAAACGTAAAATTAGTTATAATTGCAGAGGACGCATCAAAAAATACCAAAAAGCTTTTTAAGGATAAGAGTTCTTATAGACACATACCATACGAACATTTTTCAACTAAATTACAGATAGGACTGGCAATAGGTAAGGCTCCAAGAGCAGTTGTTGGAATCAAAGATGCCGGATTTGCCAAGAAAATAAATGAATTACTAGAAACACTAGAAAAACCAGAAGTATCAGAAACACCAGAAATACCAAAAATATAATAGGGGGTGATCTTGTGTCAAAAACAAGAGTATACCAAATAGCGAAAGATTTAAAATTATCAAATGAAGAGCTAATAGCTAAATTAGCTGAATTAGATATAAATGTAGCAGATGAAAATGCTGAATTATCAGGTGAAGAATTAGAGTTAGCTTTAGAAATGTTATCAGATGAGGTTGCTGCAACTTCAGGACCTACTGTAACAATAAATGGAAAGTTAACAGTTCAAGAATTAGCTAATGCATTAGATAAATCTGCATCAGAAATAATAATGAAGCTTATGAAAATGGGAACAATGGCAACAATAAACCAAGAACTAGGTTTTGAAATAGCAGAGCTTGTTTCTAAAGACTATGGATTTGGATTAGTAATAGGTGGAACAGATGAAGAAGAAGTTGAAGCTATAGATGCTTTAATGGAAATAGAAGAAGATAAAGAAGAAGATTTAGTAGAAAGACCACCAGTTGTTACAGTTATGGGACACGTTGACCACGGTAAAACATCTTTACTAGATGCAATAAGATCAACTGATGTAACAAAAGGAGAAGCTGGAGGAATCACTCAACATATAGGTGCTTCTGAAGTTTCAATAAACGGACAAAAGATAGTATTCTTAGATACACCAGGACATGAGGCTTTCACATCTATGAGAGCTAGAGGAGCGCAAGTAACAGATATGGCAATATTAGTTGTTGCTGCAGATGATGGTATAATGCCTCAAACTGTAGAAGCTATAAACCATGCTAAAGCTGCAGGTGTACCATTAATAGTTGCAATAAACAAGATAGATAAGCCAGCTGCAAACCCAGATAAAGTTAAGCAAGAATTAGCTGATCAAGGTTTATTAGTTGAAGACTGGGGTGGAGATGTAATATCAGTTGAAGTTTCTGCTCGTAATCGTGTAAACATAGATACATTATTAGAAATGATTCTTTTAGTTGCAGAAGTAGAAGAATTAAAAGCTAACCCTAACAAGAGAGCTGTAGGAACAGTTATAGAAGCAGAACTTGATAAAGGAAGAGGACCAGTAGCTACTGTACTTGTACAAGGAGGAACTCTAAAAGTTGGAGATCCAATAGTAGCAGGTGTTGCATCTGGTAAAGTAAGAGCGATGATCAACTCTAAAGGTAAGAGAGTTAAGACTGCTGGACCATCAACTGCAGTAGAAATATTAGGATTATCAGAAGTACCAGCAGGTGGAGATCAATTCGTATCAGTTCCAACTGATAAGATAGCTAGAAATGTAGCTGATAAGAGACAAGCAATGGCTAGAGAAGAAATGTTAAAGTCTAGCCAAAGAATGTCACTTGATGATTTCTTCAGCCAAATGGGTGATGCTGAGGTTAAGGAATTAAACATAGTTATAAAGGCTGACGTACAAGGTTCTGTTCAAGCTGTTAAGCAATCACTTGAAAAATTATCTAATGAAGAAGTTGCTGTTAGAACAATACATGGTGGTGTTGGAGCGATAACTGAATCAGATGTTATGCTTGCTGCTGCATCTAATGCAATAATAATAGGATTTAACGTAAGACCAGTTCCAGGTGCTGAAGTTATGGCTGAAAAGGAAAAGGTAGACGTAAGAAGTTACACAATAATCTACAAGGCTATAGAAGATGTTCAAGCTGCTATGACAGGAATGTTAGATCCTGAATACAGAGATGAAGATACTGGTAAAGCTGAAGTTAGAGAATTATTCAAGATATCTGGAGTAGGTACAATAGCTGGATGTTATGTAACTACAGGTAAGATATTCAGAGGATCTAAAGTAAGAATAGTTAGAGATGGTATAATAA
>NZ_NOJY02000064.1 GCF_002250835.2 Romboutsia weinsteinii | reverse complement strand
CAGCTATACATACTAAAGCAGAGAATTTTTTAGCATATGATATAGCTCTATCAATATGGTCTGCTCCTAATTCATTTCCAAGCATAATAGATGCACCTGTTGCTATACAAACAGAAGTAATAATAAAGAAATTACCTGTGCTACTAGCTATTTGACTAGCTGCTATAGCAGAAGTACCAGCATGCGAATAAGCTACTGAATATAAAACAGTACCAAATGCCCAAGCCGTATCATTTAAGAATATAGGCATACTTTTTGAGTAGAAAGATTTTATAAAAGTCATGTTAATAGCTCTTATATCTTTTATCTTAAACTTTAAAATATAATCCTTCTTAATAAAATAAACATATCCAACGATTAAAGTAATCTCAATTATTCTAGCTATAACTGTTGCTAATGCGGCACCTCTAACACCTAACATTGGAAGTCCTAGCTTACCGAATATAAGTCCATAGTTTAAAATAACATTTGCTATAAGAGCACAAGCACTACATATCATACCTAGCTTAGGGTTTCTGACACCTCTAGATCCGGTACTAAAAACAGTACTTATAGCTATAAGCGGATAACATAATACTACAATACTAAAGTATTCAGTACATAACCTAACTACCTCAGGATCACGAGAAAATACATTTATGATCCATGACGGTGTTACTAAGGCTGGAACTAAGAATACAAAACTAAGTATAATAGCAATCAAAACACTTAAACCAGTTACCTTTTTTATATTAGATATATCTTTTTTTCCAAAGAATTGAGATATAAATACACCAGCACCGCCTGTAACACCAGCTAATGCCATGTTAAATAAAAAGAAAAATTGATTGGCCACACCTATAGATGCGACAGAAGTTTCCCCTAAACTACTTATCATAACTGTGTCTATAACATTGACCGAGCTGGAAATAAGGTTTTGTATAATTATAGGTATACACAGAGAAATAAGAATTTTATAGAACCTTTTGTTATCATCATTTAATGAAAATAAACCTTGCAAATAATCACCTCATTTATAATATTTTTCATAAAAATAGGACAGTTTACATAAACTGTTCCCATTCTTCATAAAGCGACGCAAGCCTATACTCTAAATTAGATTTATTCTGGCTTACTTCTTTAGCTTTATCTGGATTAGAGTATACTTCTTCTTGGCATAAAAGTACATCTAATTCTTCAATTGTTATTTCAATTTCTTCAATTTCTTTTTCTATATTTTGTCTCTTAATTCTATTTTTCTTTTCTGCTTCTCTAGATTCTCTTTCTTTTCTTTTATCTTCTTTAATTTGAGTTTTAGTTTTTTCTTCTTTTTCTTCAATTACACTCATTTCCTCAACTTGTTTCTTTTTATCTATATAATAATCGTAGTTACCAAGATATTCAGTTATTCCTGACCTATCTAATACTAATATCTTATCTACTACAGTATTAAGGAAATATCTATCATGAGAAATAGTGAAAATTGTTCCGGTATAGTTAAATAGAGCTTCTTCTAATACTTCTTTTGAGTCTATATCTAAATGGTTAGTAGGTTCATCTAGTAAAAGGAAGTTTGCTTTTGATAAGATTAACTTAAGTAATGCTACCCTAGCCCTTTCACCACCACTTAATGTTGATATTTTTTTAAATACTTCTTCATTTTCAAATAAAAATGCACCTAACATACTTCTTAGAGTAGTTTGAGTTAAATGAGTATTATTTTCCCATATTTCATCTATTATAGTATTATCCAGGTTAAGTGTTTTTTGTTCCTGATGGAAGTATGAGACATTAACGTTCGTTCCAAGTTTTATATTTCCTGAAAGAGGAATTAACTCATTCATTATTATTTTAAATAATGTAGATTTACCAATACCATTAGCACCTATAAGAGCAACTTTTTCACCTCTATAAATATCTAAATCTAAATCTTTAAATAAAACTCTCTCGCCATAAGCCATAGACACATCTCTAACCTGAAGAACATCATTTCCGCTAGTAACAGAAGGTGTAAATTCAATTCTGGCTCTTTTTCTATAAGCTTCAGGCTTGTCTAATACATCGACCTTATCTAGTGCCTTCTCCTTACTACGAGCTCTTTTTAAGTGTTTTTCCCTACCGTAAGCTTTTAATCTTTCAATAGATTCTTCTTGTTTTTTTATATCTTTTTGTTGATCTTCATACTTCTTTTGATCAAGTTCTTTTTCTATTTTAGATAGTTCTATAAAATCAGAGTAATTTCCGTTGTAAGTTTTTAACCTTTTATTGTGAATTTCAAAGATTCTATTAGTAACTTGATCTAAGAAATATCTATCATGGGAAATTAAAATAACAGTACCGCTATATTGCTTTAAGAATACTTCTAACCATTCTATCGCTTCAGAGTCTAGATGGTTAGTCGGTTCATCTAAAAGAAGAAGAGTAGGCTTCTTTAATAGCAATTTACCTAAAAGAACTCTAGTCTTTTCTCCTCCAGATAGAATACTTATAGGTTTGTCCATATCGCTATCACTAAACCCTAGACCTTTAAGTACACCTTTAGCTTCAGATTTATACCCGTACCCATTCATGTCAGAGAATGATTCTAGTTTGTGAGAATATTCATTCATAAGCTTATCTAATATTGGAGAATTATCTTTATGTCCTTCTTGTGCGATTCTTAACTCCAAATCTCTTAGATATTTTTCCATATCTATTAAATCTTTAAATACTTCTAAAACTTCTTCAAAAATCGTATTATCTGAATGGAAGTTAGTATTTTGTTCTAAGTATCCTATTTCACAATCTTTTGAAGTATATATATCTCCGCTATCGTATCCATATATACCAGATATTATTTTAAATAAAGTAGTTTTTCCAGTACCATTTACACCAATTATACCAATTTTATCATTTTCATTTACAGTAAAATTAACATTTTCTAGTATAGAATCTATTCCAAAACTTTTATTTAAGTTATTACATGACAAAACAATCATAAATTTCTACCTCCTTAAACTATCTAAAATTATAATGTTTTGATATAATATAATCAAGGATATATATAATATGTTTTATAAAATCAAAAATATAGATTGAATAACATTAAATTAGACAATAACGGAGGTGAAAAAATGAGCAGTAAAAACATATCAATGGCGGTAATAAGAAGGCTACCAAAATATCACAGATATCTTGGGGACTTATTAGATAAGGATATACAAAGAATATCTTCTAAAGAATTAAGTGATATAATAGGATTCACTGCATCTCAAATAAGACAAGACTTAAATAACTTCGGTGGGTTCGGACAACAGGGTTATGGATATAATGTAGAAGCGCTTTATAATGAGATAGGTAAAATACTAGGGCTTAATAGGTCGTACAATGCTATTTTAGTAGGAGCGGGTAACTTAGGTCAAGCTATAGCAAACTATTCAGGATTTAGAAAAGCTGGATTTGAGATAAAAGCCTTATTTGATGCTAATCCTAAGATGATAGGATTAAAAATAAGAGATTTCGAGATATTAGATTCAGATAATATAGAACAATTTATAACTGATAATAATATTGAAATAGCTATACTTTGTATTCCTAGAAATGGAGCTCAAGAGCTTGTAAATAGATTAGTTAAAACAGGCATAAAAGGTGTATGGAACTTTGCGCCTATAGATTTAGAAGTTCCGGATGGAGTTATAGTTGAAAATGTAAACTTAAAAGAGAGTTTATTTACATTATCTTACTTAATGAAAGAAAATGAAGAAGAGTAATTATAACTAATATATATAAGATATAAAAAATTGGCAGTGTAGAGTAATCTACCTGCCAATTTTTATTTATACTACTCTGGTTGAGGAGCATCAACAGGACAAACTCCTGCACAAGCACCACATTCAACACAAGTATCTGCACTTATAACGTATTTGTCATCTCCAGCAGATATACATTCAACAGGACATTCAGCTTCACAAGCACCACAGCTTATGCAAGCATCGTTTATAACGTAAGCCATCTCAAAATCCTCCCTTAAATATGTAATGTTATTTCAGTTATATTATAGCAAAAACTTCCCAATATAACAATTAAATTAATAGTCTAATTACAGCTATTATATAAAAATAAGAATAAAATTAAAAATTTAAAAGAAAACGTTTAAAAGAAGATTGAATGGGTAAAAAGTAAATACACTAAAAAAATAGTTAAAAAATAGTCAATCAAGCATCTCAGTTACATAACATCTCAAAATTTAGAATCTATTTTATATTTAATCTTAGTTAATTTAAAAATTAAATAATTTCAAGGGGGAAATTTAAATGTCTTGTAATACTTGTAAAATGTGTGAAAGTGCAGATAAAAGACTAGAAACTTTTGTAGCATCTAAGGATGTCAATACAGCATTTCATAGAACTGAGGATCAAAAGGTAAAGTGTGGATTTGGGCTTCAAGGGGTATGCTGTAGACTCTGTTCAAATGGACCTTGTAGAGTTACGCCAAAATCTCCAAGGGGAATATGTGGAGCGGATGCAGATACTATAGTAGCTAGAAATTTTTTAAGAGCAGTAGCATCAGGATCAGCTTGTTATTTGCATGTAGTGGAGAACACAGCAAGAAATTTAAGACATCTAGGAGAAACAAAAGGGATTATAAAAGGGAAAGCAACGATAAATCGCTTGGCAGATATGTTTGATATAGAAGAAAACGATTTACATACGAAATGTATAAAGGTTGCAAATAAAGTAATATCAGATTTATATAAACCAAGAGATGAAAAAATGGAGCTAGTAGAAAAAATGGCTTATGCACCGAGGGTATCAAAATGGAAAGAGTTAGGTATAATGCCTGGTGGAGCAAAATCTGAAGTATTTGATGCAATAGTAAAATCATCAACAAATTTAAATAGTGATCCAGTTGATATGTTAGTGAACTGTTTAAACCTTGGTATATCGACAGGTTTATATGGGCTTACGCTAACAAATCTTTTAAATGATGTAATGCTAGGAGAACCGGTTATTAGAATGGCTCCAGTAGGATTCAATGTAATAGATGAAGATTATATAAATATTATGATAACTGGTCATCAGCACTCAACATTCTCAAACTTCCAAGATAGATTAAAAGATAAAGATGTAGTAGAATTAGCAAGATCAGTAGGAGCAAAAGGGTTTAAATTAGTAGGATGTACTTGTGTAGGTCAAGACTTACAACTAAGAGGGGAACATTATCAAGAAGTATTTGCAGGTCATGCAGGAAATAATTATACAAGTGAAGCTGTACTAGCAACTGGAGCAATAGATATAGTACTTTCAGAATTCAACTGTACAATACCAGGTCTTGAGCCTATTGCAGATGAGTATAAAGTAAAAATGATATGCTTAGATGATGTTGCAAAAAAAGCCAATGCTGAATATATACAATTTGATAGAGATAATATAGATGAAATAACTTCTAACTTAATAAACCAAGCAGTTAAGTCTTATAAAGATAGGAGAGGTACTGTAGAAATAGATATACCAAAAGATCATGGATACGAGCAATCTTTAACTGGAGTTAGTGAAACAAACCTAAAAGAATTTTTAGGTAACTCATGGAAGCCGCTTATTGATTTAATAGCAGAAGGAAAGATAAAAGGAATAGCTGCGGTAGTTGGATGTTCGAATATGACAGCTGGAGGGCATGATATAAATACTGTACAGCTAACAAAAGAACTTATCAAGAAAGATATAATAGTTCTATCAGCTGGATGTTCAACAGGAGGGCTTGAAAATGTAGGTCTTATGTCTCCAGGTGCGGAAGAGTTAGCAGGTGAAAATTTAAAAGCAGTATGTAAATCGTTAGGAATACCACCAGTATTGAATTTTGGACCATGTTTAGCAATAGGAAGACTTGAAATAGTTGCAACTGAAATAGCTGAAGAGTTAGGGATAGACTTACCTCAATTACCATTAGTACTTTCTGCGCCACAATGGTTGGAAGAACAAGCACTAGCAGATGGTGCATTTGGACTAGTTTTAGGATTACCTCTTCACTTAGCGCTTCCGCCATTTATAACAGGAGGGAAATTGGTTACAGAAGTACTTACAGAAAAACTAAAAGACTTAACAGGAGGTCATGTTATAGTCAATTCAGATCCAGTTGATTCAGCAAATATATTAGAAAATATAATTATAGATAGAAGACAAAAGCTAGGTCTAAAGGATGTGGAAGTGTATGCATAGAATCTTAATAGATAAAAAACTATGTACAGGATGTAAAAGTTGTGTATTAGCTTGTATGTTAAAGCATAGTGAAAATAATAATTTTTATACTTTAGATTTAGAAAATATAGATAATGATAGTATGGGACATATTGAATTAGATAAAAATAATAATCCTACACCTATATTCTGTAGACATTGTGAAGAACCCGAATGTGTAATTACATGTATGAGTGGGGCTTTAAAAAAAGATAAAATAACAGGGGTAGTATCTTACAATCAAACTAAATGTGGATCTTGTTATATGTGTGTAATGTCTTGCCCATATGGAGTTCTAAAACCAGATGAAAGAAGTAAGCAAAATATACTGAAATGTGATTTATGTAAAAATGAAAAAGAACCTAAGTGTGTAGAAAACTGCCCTAGTGGAGCAATAAGTATATTGAAGGAGGAAGTATATGCCTAATAAATACGTTGTAATTGGAGCTAGTGCAGCAGGTATAAATGCTGCAAAAACACTTAGAGAACTAGATAGTCAATCAAGTATTACATTGATTTCTAAAGATGATAAAATATACTCTCGCTGTATGTTACATCATATTATATCGAATAATAAGACTGTAGAAGATATTAATTTTGTCGGTGAAAACTTTATAGAAGATAACAATATAAAATGGATGAAGGGAAACATAGTTAATAATATAGATGTAAATTATAAAACTGTTGAAATAGAAGGCGAAAAGGTAGAATATGACAAGTTATTAATAGCAACAGGTGCATCATCATTTATTCCTCCAGTTAAGAATATGAGAGAAGGTAAAGGGATATATTCATTAAGAAATATAGATGACATAGAAAAAATAAAAGTGGATATTTTGAATTGTAATAAAGTCGCGATAATAGGTGCCGGATTAGTTGGAATAGATGCACTATCGGGTATTATGAACTATGACAATCTAGAGAAATCTCTTATATACATGGAAGAAACTATATTAAACTTACAGTTAGATGAATTTGCTGCAAAATCATATGAGGATAAATTTATAGAACAAGGAGTAAAATTATATCCAAAAGCATCAGTTAAAGAAGTTTTATTAGACGAAGATAATAGTGTCACAAAAATCTTATTGGGAGATGGGACTTTTATAGACTGTGATATGATAATAGTCGCAACTGGTGTTAAGCCAAATGCAAGTATTATAGAAGGCACGGATATAGAATATGACAGGGGCATTATAATTAATGATAGATGTGAAACTAATATTAGAGATATATATGCAGCAGGGGATGTTACAGGCAAAAATGCTATTTGGCCATTAGCTGTGAAGCAAGGAATAGTATCAGCTTACAATATGTCTGGTAATGAAAAGCAAATAGATGATAGCTTTACTTTAAAGAATAGTATGAACTTCATGGGCATACCTACAATATCTCTTGGTATCTGCAATCCAAATAATGATGACTATGAAGTGATAACTAGAAAAGGAACTGGATACTACAAAAAAATAGTGTTCAAAGGTGATAAAATATACGGTGCAGTTATTCAAGGAGATATATCTTATACAGGTGTGCTCACTTACCTAATAAAAAATAATGCTGAAATTGATAATCTAGAAAATAGAATATTTGATATTGGATATGCAGATTTCTTTTCTATTAAAGAAAATGGAGAGTTCTGCTATAATATATAGAAATGATAAGGCTATAGAGAGTTCTCTATAGTCTTAAATTTTATCAATTGTATGTAGAATTATTAAATGGAAATAATCAGAGATAAAAAAGTACTTAAGCATATAAATTTGATAAATTTTTTAGAATAGTACATAGTAAGGGAGAAATAAGATGAAGGTATATGCTTTAATAGGTTCCAGTGGAACAGGTAAAAGTTATAGAGCACTAGAAGTTGCTTGTGAAAATGATATAAATTATATAATAGATGATGGAATATTAATACATGATAATAAAATATTAGCAGGAATATCTGCAAAACAGGCAGCTACCACAATTGAAGCTGTAAAAAGGGCTATATTCCATGACACAAATCACAGAGAAAAAGTAAAAGTAAAGATTTCTCAAGAAAAAGTAGATAAAATATTATTACTAGGTACATCTAAAAAAATGATTAACCAAATAATAGACAGATTAGAATTACCACAAATTTATAAAATAATAAATATAGAAGATATAAGTACTCCGGAAGAAATCATCAAAGCAAAAGAATCTAGAAAAAATGGAAATCATATAATTCCTGTTCCTACAGTACAAATTAAGCATATTACTAGTGGTCTAAGTATAAATCCATTAAGAAGGCTATTTAAAAAGAGTAAAAAATATAATAAGGTACTGGAGAAAACAATTATAAGACCAGCATTTAGTTATAGGGGAAGGGTATTTATAAATCCCGAAGTGATTCCTCAGATTATTAATTATGAGTTAAGTAAAATTAAAGAGATAGAGAAGGTAAATAA
Organism: Romboutsia weinsteinii; assembly: GCF_002250835.2. Lineage (GTDB taxonomy): Bacteria > Bacillota > Clostridia > Peptostreptococcales > Peptostreptococcaceae > Romboutsia_A > Romboutsia_A weinsteinii. The sequence goes on along the minus strand of NZ_NOJY02000064.1, from coordinate 3,931 downwards.
TACAGAAATAATTAATTTAAATGATGAGATAAGTGTATACATAAATATAAACATTAATGACATATCATTAATAAGAGAATGTGAAAAATTTCAAAAGAAAATAAAAGAAGAAATTGAAAAAAATACCTTAATTAATGTGGTTAAAGTAGATATATATATACATAAACTTAAGAAGTTAAGGAATTTAATTTGTTAAGAAATAAACTGGTAATTATTGAACTAAATTGTGCTATAATCATGGTGTAAGCGGGATAGAAAACGGTTTTCTAGAAGCTTTAAAAAAGATTGTTTTTATTAGGGGGGCTTTTCAAATGGCAGAAAAAACTTTAAATGTCTTAGAAATTGCAAGAGAACAAGTAAAACATGCATGTGATAAATTAGGGGCAGATCCAGCTGTTTATGAAATCTTAAAAAATCCAATGAGAACTTTAGAAGTATCGTTCCCAGTTAAAATGGATGATGGTTCGACTAAATCTTTCACTGGATATAGAGCACAACACAATAATGCTTGTGGACCTTTTAAAGGTGGTTTAAGATTCCATCCAAATGTATGCATGGATGAAGTAAAAGCATTATCAACTTGGATGACATTTAAATGCTCTGTTGTAGGTATACCTTACGGTGGAGGAAAGGGTGGTATGGCTATAGACCCAACAGAATATTCACAAGGAGAATTAGAAAGAATAGCTAGAGGGTTCTCAAGATCAATAGCACCAATAATCGGGGAAAAAGAAGATATACCAGCTCCAGATGTTAATACTAATGGGCAAATAATGTCTTGGATGTTAGATGAATATTCTCAAGCTACAGGAAGCTTCCAACCAGGTACATTCACTGGTAAACCAGTAGATTTCTATGGTTCTTTAGCTAGAACAGAAGCTACAGGATATGGTGTAGCAACAATGGCTTTAGAAGCAGCTAAAAAATTAGATATAAATGTAGAAGAAGTTACAATTGGTATCCAAGGATTTGGTAACGTAGGTAGTTTTGCAGGTATGTACATTGAAGAGTTTGGAGCAAAAGTAGTTGCAGTAGAAGATCATACAGGAACTATAGTAAATCCAGATGGAATAGATATGAAATCATTAATGGAATATAATAAAATACATAGATGTATAAAAGGATTCCAAGGAGCAGAAGCGACTGAGGATAAATTATTCTCTATGGATGTTGATATATTAATGCCATGTGCATTAGAAAACCAAATAACTTCTCAAAATGCAGGAGATATAAAAGCTAAAATAATATGTGAAGGTGCAAATGGACCTACAACTCCAGAAGCTGATAAAATAATATATGACAGAGGAATAACTCTAGTTCCAGATATATTAGCTAATAGTGGTGGGGTTACAGTATCTTACTTTGAATGGGTTCAAAATTTAGGAAGATACAACTGGCCATTTGAAGAAGTACAACAAAAACAAAGTGTATTAATGAAAAATGCATTTGAAGATATATGGAAATTAGCAAAAGACTACAGTGTAGATATGAGAACTGCAGCATACATGATGTCAATTAAGAGAATAGCAGATGCTATGAAATTAAGAGGATGGTATACTGAGACACCTGTAAAGGTAGAAGAAGTTAAAGAAGCTGTAGCAACTAATTAGTAAATAATAAAATTAATATAAAAGAAAAGTCATGTAATTGGCTTTTCTTTTTTTATTAAAAAAATCAAACTATATTATACTATAGAAAACGTTAACAAAAAGGCATAAAAAAACACATAAATTGTAGAATTTATGCATAGAACAGAGTAAAAAGTTACAAAAATATTTACTTTTGTTACTTTTTAGTATATAATTAAATTAAATGAAAATGTATATTTAGGTGACACATTGGATAAAATAATTAGTTTTATTAATTATTAAAATGTTTTTATACAAGATGTAAATTTAATTAAGATTTTATAATATAAGAATACTACAAAACAGATTTATATAGATTACAAAATAGTTACAAATAAAAATTTACAACAATCTTGTGTATTAGTATTTTATCCTAACTAACTTCACCTATAAAAATAGCACGTAAGAAAAAATAAAAACTTATGGTGAATTTTTGGAGGGAATATCGTGAAGAGAAAAATATTAGTACCAATGTTTGCGTCGGTTATGGCGTTATCAATGAATTCAATTTCAAATGCAGATGAAATTGTAGAAAATCAAGTTGAAAATACAGAAAATCAATCAGATAGCACTTTAAACATAGGTGAATATCAAGAAAGTACATATAAAAAAGCTGTAGTTAAAGACGGTGTAGCTGTAAAGGTAAGAGAACAAGGATCAGTTCAACAAGTAGCTTACACAGGAGATGAATTTAAAGTTATAGCAACTCAAGGTGAGTGGGTTAAAGTTAAAATAGGAGAATCTGAAGGTTGGTTAGCAGCTAGATTCGTAGATTTAACAGAAGCCAGCGGATACACTACATCAGAAAAAGTAAACTTTAGATCTGAAGCAAATACTGATTCGGAAATAATAGAAGAATTAGAAATAGGAAGTACAGTAAAAGTTTTAGAAACTGAAGGTGAATGGCTAAAGGTTTCTAAAGGAGATAAAGAAGGTTACATAAGCTCATTATATGTTTCTGATGAAGCTCCAGTAATAGAAGTAGAAGAAGAGGTTGTTGTTGAGCAACAAGAAACTACTCAAACAAGCAATAATACTCAAACTAATAATACTCAAAATAACTCTAATGCTCAAAGTAGTAATAGACCAAATACAAACAACCAAGGTTCAAGTAACCAAGGTAGTGGACAAGCTCAAAAACCACCGCAAGAGCAAGCAGCTCCACCAGCATCAAGTTCATCAGCTGTACAAGCTGTAATAAACTTAGCATATTCTAAGATAGGTTCTCCGTATGTATGGGGAGCAGAAGGTCCTAATGCTTTTGACTGTTCAGGATTAACTTCATATGTATTTAGAAATGCAGCTGGAGTATCTTTACCAAGAACATCTAGTGCTCAATCAGGATATGGTCAAACTGTAAGTAAGGCTAACTTACAACCAGGAGACTTAGTATTCTTCAACACTAGTGGATCAGGTGTAAGTCACGTTGGTATATATGTAGGTGGAGGAAATATGGTACATTCACCAACAGAAGGTTCAACTGTTCATGTAACTAGCATAAACTCATCTTACTATTCATCAAGATTTGTTACAGCTAAGAGAGTTTTATAATAATGATATCAGAGTCATCTATTTTAATTAATAGATGGCTTTTTTTATTGATTTTATGCACAATACTTGACATAAATAGGTAAAAATGATAATCTACTAAAAAGAATAAAATTACTTTTAATTTTAGTCCAGAGAGGCTAAAAAAGGAGGACGAAATAAAATGTTAAAATCAAGAAATTTAATCCAACCAGAAGACTTTTCTGTAGAAGAAATACATGAGATATTAAACTTAGCTCAAAATATAATTGACAATCCGTCAAGATATTCCCGTATATGTGAAGGTAAAATATTGGCTACATTATTCTATGAGCCATCAACAAGAACAAGATTAAGCTTTGAAGCAGCAATGAATAGATTAGGTGGTAGGATTATAGGTTTTTCAGAACCTAATTCATCATCTGTATCAAAAGGTGAATCATTAGGAGATACAATAAGAACTATATCTTGTTATGCAGATATAATTGCAATGAGACACCCACAATCAGGGGCGGCAGATGAAGCGGTAAAATATACAGAAGTACCTTTTATAAACGCGGGAGATGGAGGAAATCAACATCCAACTCAAACACTTACAGATCTATTAACAATAAAATCACTTAAAGGAAATTTAGAAAATCATACAATTGGAATATGCGGGGACTTAAAGTATGGAAGAACAGTACATTCTTTAGTTAAAGCTATGGCTAGATACAAAAACGTAAAATTTGTATTTATAGCACCAGATGAATTAAAAATGCCAGACTATATAAAAA
>NZ_NOJY02000063.1 GCF_002250835.2 Romboutsia weinsteinii | reverse complement strand
TATATGCGATCTCAATACTTTCCCCCCTCACATTCTTGCCTTAATGATATATATGTGAGGACAAAAAAAAATATAACAGACTTAATCACATTTAATTAAGTCTGTTATATTTTATTTTAATAAATCCATAGGGTTTATTGATTTTTCGTCTTTATAAGCTTCTACATGAACGTGAGATCCGTCTTCACTTTCAACCTTAGTTGTATTTCCTACTAATCCTATGCATTGACCTTCTTTAATTTTATCATTCTTAACTACTTTAATATTCTCATCTAAACCAGAGTAAACTACAACAGTTTTATCTTCAGAAATCACTTTTACTGATGTACCATACTCATCATCTTCAAATACTTCAGATACAGTCCCATTTAGTATGGATTTAACTTCAGCACCTTTTTTAGCACTAACATCTATACCTTTATGTATTTCCCATACATCCAATGTTTTCGAATAACTAGGTTCTTTTTCTGAGTATTCTCTTATCACTTTACTTCCTATAAAGCTTAGTTTTGAATTATTATCTATGTCATTTTGCGCGTTAGTTTCTTTTTTATCTCTGTCACTTTTGGCTTTTTCTAAGTTTTTATCCGAGTCAGTTGTAGCTGGAACAACACTATCTTTGTCTTTATTTTTATCAATTAGATGTATTTCATCCTCATCATTTGTTAGTCCATTATTTGAAGCTAATTTATTAACATTATTGTTTGTGAACCAAACTCCACCTACTGCAACTAAACAAATACATGCAAATAAAGCCAAATAAAAACCATCTTTTTCAAGTAACTTTTTCTTCATACAGCACCTCCAAATATATTTATACATTTAGAGTGTTACCTGCATTTTCTATCTTTATACAATTTTTGTAAATTTTACTTATGATTTTTAATATATATCCTTTATTTCTGTTCCTGTATAATAATGCAATAGTATGTCATAGTATTTATATCCTTCTTGAGCCATGCCTTCTGCTCCCCATTGGCTCATACCGACTCCATGCCCATACCCTTTTACTTTAAATGTTGCATATTTATCATCAAAATTTATATCAAAGTTAGCAGAATTTAATTTAAATATACGTCTTATATCTCTTCCTGTTAACTCTTTATTTCCTATTTTTATATTATTTGCTGCTCCTCCATTACTTCTATCAATTATTTTAACTTGATTATCTAAATTAGAAGCTGTAAGTCCTGCCCCACTATAACTTTTATTTATATAGTTTGCAAACTCTTCTCTACTTACCTTTACTTCAGATTCAAATTTTGGAGAAATAGTATCATACTTACTTTCTACTGATTTTAGATATGGATATTTAGCAGAGAACACTTCCTCACTATTTTCTGTTTTGCCAGAAGATGTTGAAAAATATAAGGGTTGTATTGCTTTTTTGTCATATGTAATAATTTGGCCTTTGGTTTCCCTAACAGCTTGTTGAATTTTTGAGTAAGATTCTTTCATCCACTTTTCACCATTTGTTCTTTTTAATTGTTCAGAACTTTTATACTCTTGGCAATGTTCATAGTTAGTACATACTGGAGCATCACTGTGTTGTGAAGGATTCCCTTGCTCTTGTTTATATATAACAAAGGTTCTAGCCGCTACAGCCTGAGCTTTTAGAGCCTCTAGTTCAAAACTAGGAGACATCTCCCCAGACAGTACTCCACACAGATATTCTTCCATATCCATATCTTGTGTTTTTCCCAATATATGGTTATATACTTTTATATTTGGTGATTTTTTGTCTATTGTTTCGTAGCTTACTATCTTTTTACTCTGCTTATCCTTACTTTCATTACTAACATTTATATTTTTTTCGATTTTAACCTCTTCTTTATCACCGTAAGATACTACGCTAATAAAGATTGGTAGTGATATACTTAATACCACTACTCCAGCTAAAGCTATTATAGGGTTCTTCATATACTTTTCCTCCTTAGCATTAATCTTGCCTTAAAGTATATGAACAACCCTGTTTTTTTATTACTATTACATATAATAGATTAGTCTTCTATTATTTTTATATTTCCGCCCAATGCAGTTATTTTCTTGTCTATATCAACGTATCCTCTTTGAATGTGGTATATTTCACCTATTTGAGTTTCACCTTCAGCTATAAGTCCACATAGTATAAGTGCAGCTCCTGCTCTTAAATCTGTAGCATTAACCTTAGCTCCATGTAATTGATCTACTCCATTAACTACGGCGCTTCTTCCTTCTATCTTTATGTTAGCTCCCATTCTATTAAATTCAGCAACATGCATAAATCTATTTTCAAAAACAGTTTCTATAACTACACCAGTACCATTAGCTATTGTAAGCATCGCCATAAATTGAGCTTGAACATCTGTTGGGAATCCTGGATGAGGTAAAGTCTTAATATCTATAGGCTTTAATACATCTGGTCCTATTACTCTAACAGCATTATCCATCTCTATAATTTCACAGCCAGCTTCTATTAATTTAGCTACTACTGGCTTAAGATGCTCTAACATTACGTTTTCTATTGTTATATCACCTTTTGTCATAGCTGCTGCAACCATGTAAGTTGCTGCTTCTATTCTATCAGGTATTACAGTATGCTCAGCACCTATAAGTTCTTTAACACCTTTAATTCTTATCGTATTAGTTCCAGCACCTTTAACGTTAGCTCCCATTTCATTTAAGAAATTAGCTAAGTCTACTATTTCTGGTTCTTCTGCCGCATTTTCTATTATAGTTGTACCTTCTGCTAATGCAGCTGCCATCATTATATTTTCAGTAGCTCCTACTGATGGAAAATCTAGGTATAATTTGCTACCAGTTAATTTCTTAGTTGTAGCTTCTACGAATCCATGATCCATATCTACCTTAGCCCCTAAGTATTTAAATCCTTTTAAGTGTAAATCTATAGGTCTAGTTCCTATAGCACACCCTCCTGGCATCGATATCTTAGTATGATTAAATCTCGCAAGTAGCGGACCCATAACTAAGAATGACGCTCTCATCTTTCTTACAAGCTCATATGGAGCTTCACAAGTTGTTATATTACTAGCATCTACAGTTAGTACTGTATCTTTATATTCTACTTCAGCCCCTAAATGTCTTAATAAATCAGATATAACATGTACATCTCTTAAGTTTGGAACTCCTCTTAATGTAGATTTTCCTTTCGCTAATAATGTTGCAGCTATTATTGGTAAAACTGCATTTTTTGCTCCATCTATTTTAACACTACCTTTAAGTGCATCACTCTTTCTAACAATTATCTTTGCCATTGTATTAATTCTCCTCATTAATTAATAATCTAATTTAATAATCGGTGTAGCTACATATATAAGAGTCTTCTCTTCGTTCTCGCTATACCTCATTCCTATATTCAAATTTATCTTATTTCCTAAATATTCTAAGTAACTTCCGCTTAATATTTTACTATATGCGGTTACTGATACAAAGTTCTCTTCTTGTACTTTATCAATTTGTTCAGCATTCATATTATATAATATATTGTTAAAAATATCATCATATTTATTTATTTGTAACTTTTTATTAAATTCTCCTGCCACACATATATACATGTCTAGCTGAGAAGCTTTTTCATTTATTGTATTTTCAAGGATTGTATAAATATCCACTATATTTTTATATACTTTATTGTCGAATATGTCAACTATAATATATGCTTCTTCACTATTTTTCTTAGTACAAGCTATAGAAATATTCTTATCATTATCTTTAACTTGAGCAAATACCTGACTTTGACCATTGCTATCTGTCTCATCCCATTTTATATCATTTTCTTCTAAACCTAAATTACTAATAATTTCCATGCACAAATATCTTAATTCATCCTTCGTTATATCGTAATTTATAATGGAATTTGCTTTTATATTATAAAATTTAAAATTTGCATCTGTGCTCTCAAAAGCTTCTACAAGCTCATTATATTCATTTTCTTTAGATATATTTACATCTGCATAAGCTGTTATCATTCCAATTAATATTAATAGTGTTATACTAGTAATCCATTTTATTATTTTCATATAAGATCCCCCTTAGAATTATCAATTTTAATATTAGAATTATTGACAATTTCAAAGAGTATATACTATTTATAATTAGTTAAATTTTTCAACCTTTATTACCTTTATTCTACATAATTTATATAATTGAAATATTTATTTCAATTAATAGATAAATAAAATGTCTATAATAAAAAAATAGAATCTTAAATCGTAATTAAGATTCTATTTTGGTTTATATTAATTTTTTAAATTATTATTCAACTGTTACTGATTTAGCTAAGTTTCTTGGTTTATCTACATCGCATCCTCTTTCTATTGCAACGTAGTAAGATAATAATTGAAGTGGTAATACTGTTAATATGCTTGATAATATATCATCTACATTTGGTATATATATTACCTTATCTGCAGCTTTTTCAACTTCCTTATTATGCTCTTGAGCCACTGCTATAACATAAGCTCCTCTTGCTCTAACCTCTTCCATGTTAGATAGCATTTTTTCAAATAAATTATCTTGAGTAGCTATAGCTACAACTGGTGTACCTTCTTCTATTAAAGCTATTGTACCATGCTTTAATTCACCTGCTGCAAATGCTTCAGCGTGTATATAAGATATTTCTTTTATTTTTAAAGCACCTTCCATAGCAAGATTATAATCTAATCCTCTACCTAGGTAGAACGCACTATTTGATTTCTTTAATTCTTTAGCAACAACATCTTTTATATAAGTTTCTTGTTCTAATGCTTTTTCAACTAATTCTGGCATTTCTTTTAATTTTTCTATCATTTCATTGTAGTACTCTCTTGTTATTGTACCTTTCTTTATAGCAAAATCAAGTGCTATCATGTAGAATGATACTAATTGAGTAGTATATGCCTTAGTTGATGCAACTGATACTTCAGGACCTGCCCAAGTATAGAATACATCGTCTGATTCTCTAGCTATAGATGAACCAACAACATTAGTTACTGATAATACTCTAGCACCCTTAGACTTAGCTTCTCTTAAAGCCGCTAACGTATCTGCTGTTTCTCCAGATTGACTTACTAATATTAATAAAGTATTTTCATCAATAAATGGATTACTATATCTAAATTCAGATGCTATATCAGTTATTACTGGTATTTTAGCAAATTTTTCTATTGCAAATTTACCAACAAGTCCTGCATGATAAGCTGTACCACAAGCAACTATATAAACTCTATTTATTTTATCTAAATCTTCTTTAGTCATTTTTATATCATCTAATTGGATTTCTCCATCAGCATTTAATCTTCTTATTAATGTTTCCTTAACTCCGTTTGGCTGCTCATATATTTCTTTTAACATAAAGTGATCATATCCACCTTTAGAAGCAGCTTCTACATCCCAAGTTATTTCGTTTACTTCTTTTTCAACAACTTCTCTATTTTCATTTAAGATAGTAACTTTGTCTCCTACTATGTGAACAAACTCACCGTTTTCTAAGAAGTATACATTTCTAGTATATTTTAATATCGCAGGTATATCTGAAGCTATGAAGTTTTCACCATCTCCAAGACCTACTACTAGTGGGCTATCTTTTCTTACAGAAACTAATTCATTAGCATTGTCTGAACAAACAACACCTAATGCATAAGCTCCTCTTAATCTTTCTGTAGCCTTGTAAACAGCATCTAATAAGTTTCCTTCATAGAATTTATCTACTAAATGAGCTACAACTTCTGTATCTGTCTGAGATAAGAACACAACACCTTCTGCTTGTAATTCTTCTTTTAATTCCATATAGTTTTCTATTATACCATTGTGGACAACAGCTATTGTCTTATCCATATTGAAGTGAGGATGAGAGTTTACATCTGATGGAGCACCATGAGTTGCCCATCTTGTATGCCCTATGCCTAATCCACCTGCTATAGGGTTCTTTTCTAAATCTTCTGCAAGTACTGCAAGTCTACCTTTAAACTTTCTTATTTCTAATTCATTTCCAGTGTTAACTGCTACACCTGCAGAGTCATATCCTCTGTACTCTAACTTAGAAAGTCCTTCTATAAGAACCTCTGTTGCCTGTCTGTTTCCTAAATATCCAACTATTCCACACATATTTGTGTCCTCCTAAAAATATTATTTGTATATATTTTCAGAGTTCGGTCATATACGTTTACTTAAGCTTCTCTTTGTCCACTAGATCACTCCAATGTTTTAAAGAAGTTTTTCGATGGTAAACACACCGCAGAGCACCCGCCGATAATTCGATTAACTCTGACCTCGTCAACTTAGTATTGTGTAACTTAAAAAAAATAATTCACTAAGTTCTGGCGCTTAGAAAGTGAATACTAAGACTATGTCTTAATACTTCACTCCTATTACTATTTTTTAGTTTTAGGAAATGTACCTAAATTTATCTTAGTATTCACTTTTCAATTTACGATAGTTTCTCTTGTATAAGATTAGCTAAATTTGTAGCCAATTCTTTTATTTGACCTTGCTCTTTACCCTCTAACATTACTCTAACTAGCGGTTCTGTTCCTGATGGTCTTATTAAGACTCTTCCATTACCATCTAATAGAGTTTCTATCCTTTGTATTTCACTACTTATCTCTGGATATTCCATATATCTATTTTTATTTTCATTCTTTATTCTTGCGTTAACTAGTACTTGTGGATACTCCGTCATTACTGATGCAAGTTCTGATAAAGTTTTTCCTTCTTCTAGTACTATTTTAGCAAGTACTAATGAACTTAAAGTTCCATCACCTGTAGTTATATGATCTAAGAATATCATATGTCCTGATTGTTCTCCTCCAAGACTATATCCACTCTTTTTCATTTCTTCTAGCACGTATCTATCTCCTACAGCAGTAGTTGCTAACTTTATGCCATGCTCTTTAGCTGCTATAGTAAGACCTATATTACTCATTACTGTAACTACTAGTGTGTCTTCTGCTAATTGCTTCTTACTCTTTAAGTGTATAGCACTTAATATCATTATATGATCGCCATCCACTATTTGTCCCTTTTCATTTACAGCTATTAATCTATCTGCATCTCCATCATATGCAAGACCTAAGTCAGCATTGTGCTTTAATACAGCTTCTTGTAAGCTTTGTGGATGAGTCGAACCACAATTATCATTTATGTTATTTCCATCTGGGTTGTTATTTATAGCTACTACACTAGCTCCTAATTCTTCAAATACTATTGGAGCAACCTTGTAAGCAGCACCATTAGCACAATCTAATACAACTTTTAACCCTTTAAAATCTACATTTATTATAGCCTTAAGATAATCAACATAATCTCTTTGTGCATCATGTTTGTGTAGCCTTTTACCAACTTCAGCTCCAACTGGATGACAATCTACTTTTTCTATAGAATCAATATATTCTTCTATCTTTAATTCTACCTCGTCATCTAATTTATATCCATCTTTATTAAAGAATTTTATACCGTTATATTCAACTGGATTGTGAGATGCTGAAATAACTACACCACAGTCTGCATTATATTTTTTTGTTAAATAAGCAACTGCTGGCGTAGGTACTACACCTACCGTTATTACGTCACAACCAACAGACATTAATCCAGCTATCAAAGAAGCCTCTAGCATATCTCCTGATATTCTAGTGTCTTTTCCAACTACAACCTTAACTCTGTGGTCTCCCTGAGCTAATACATATCCACCAGCTCTTCCTAGCTTATAAGCTAAGTCACAAGTTAATTCTGTATTTGCTATTCCTCTTACTCCGTCCGTACCAAAATATTTTCTCATGAAAAAATCTCCTTTCATTATGAAAAGCTTCTAAAATTATAATATATTATATCTTCTATATAAAAGTGTTTTATTTTCTATTATAAGTCATAGACTTATTTTAATACTTAAATAAAAAAAAGACAATAGAAATGTTTCTATTGTCTTTTTTTGATACTCTTTAGACTACATTGCAGTTTCTTTTACTGCTAATCCACCCTTTTCTAAAGCTGCTTTATTTAATGGAACAAACTTTTCTTTACTAGGTCCAAACACTTTCTTAAATGCTTCTAAAACAGAATCAACTTCTACTGTTTCACTTACTTCTAGATAAGAACCAAGCATTATCATATTTGCAACTTTAGGGTTTCCAAGTTCTGCTGCGATTTCATTTGCTGGTATATAATATACGTCTACATCCGTTCTCTCAATTTTTCTATCTATTAATGAACTATTTATTAATATTTTTCCACCTGGTACTACATCTTTTTCAAATTTTTCAAGAGATGGTAAGTTCATTATTATAGCACATGTTGCGTCATCCGTTATAAGCGGAGATCCAACTGGTTTATCTGATACTGTTACTGCACAGTTAGCAGTTCCTCCACGCATTTCTGGACCATATGATGGTAACCAAGAAACTTCTTTACCTTCTAACATTCCTGCATAAGTAAGTAATTGTCCCATAGACATAACACCTTGGCCCCCGAAGCCTGCACATATTACTCTAGCTGTAGACATATTACTTCACCTCCTTATTAAGATCAATATCTTTTATATTCCCTAATGGGTAATATGGAATCATATTATCTCTTAACCATTGCAAAGATTCATTTGGAGCTAATCCCCAGTTAGTTGGACAAGTAGATAAAACCTCTACTATACCAAATCCTAATCCCGCATGTTGAACTTGGAATGCTTTTTTTATTGCTTTCTTAGCTTTTCTTACATTTGCTGGTGTGTCTACAGATACTCTCTCTACGAATACTGCCCCTGTTAATGTAGCTAGCATTTCACTTATTCTTATAGGAAAACCTTGCTTATCTATGTCTCTACCATCTTGAGCTGTTGTAGCTTTTTGCCCAACCAAAGTAGTTGGTGCCATTTGACCACCTGTCATTCCATATATAGCATTATTTACGAACACTGTAGTAAATTTTTCACCTCTAGCAGCTGCATGAACTATTTCAGCTGTACCTATAGATGCTAAATCTCCATCTCCTTGATATGTAAACACTGTCTTATCAGGGTGAACTCTTTTTATTCCGGTAGCACAAGCTGGTGCTCTACCATGAGATGCTTCTTGCATATCACAATTAAAGTATTTATATGCTAAAACTGAACATCCAACTGGAGCAACCCCTATAGTATCGCCTATTACTCCAAGTTCTTCTATTACTTCACCTACTAGTCTATGAATTATACCATGAGTACATCCTGGACAGTAGTGAGTATTTACATCAGTTAATCCATTAGTTTCTTTAAATACGATAGACATTATCTAGCACCCCCTATAGCTAATTGTTCCTCTACTATTGTTTTTGCTTTATCAGCAATTTCTGTTGGTGATGGAGCCATCCCCCCTGGTCTTCCATGGAAATGAACTGGTAATTTACCTTGTATAGCTAATTGGACATCTTCTATCATTTGACCTGTACTCATTTCTACCGTTAATAAACTTTTAGCATTTGGTATATTATCAAATGCTTCAAATGGGAATGGCCATAATGTCTTAGGTCTTATAAGCCCTGCTTTTATTCCTTCTTCCCTTAATATTTCAATTGCACTTTTAACTATTCTAGAAGTAGTTCCATAAGCTACAAGTACGATTTCCGCATCGTCAGTTTTGTACATTTCGTACTGAACTTCATTTTTTTCTATCTCTTTATATTTTTTTTCTAGCTTTAGACAATGTTGCTCTAATATTTCAGGTTCTAGATATAATGAATTTACAATATTAGGTTTTCTTTCACCTTTTGTTCCAATAGTTGCCCAATCTTTTGGCTGTAGATCTCTCTTTTTAGGTTCATTAAACTCTACTGGTTCCATCATTTGACCTATCATTCCATCTGCAACTACCATTGTAGGTGTTCTATAAAAATCAGCAACTTCAAATGCCTCCATAATCATATCAACAGCTTCTTGAACTGTAGCTGGAGCAAATACTGGAGTTCTATAATCTCCATTTCCTCCACCTCTTGTAGACATAAAATAATCAGCTTGAGACGGTTGTATACTACCAAGTCCTGGCCCACCTCTCATTACATTAAGTACAACACAAGGTAACTCTGCACCTGCTGCATAAGTTATACCTTCTTGCTTTAATGCGATTCCTGGTGAAGATGAGGAAGTCATTACTCTTGCTCCTGCACCTGCTGCTCCATAAACCATATTAATTGCAGCAACCTCTGACTCTGCTTGTACAAACACTCCTTCAACTTTAGGTAGTTCTTTAGACATATATTCTGGTACCTCATTTTGCGGAGTTATAGGATATCCAAAGAAATATCTACACCCAGCTTCTATAGCTGCCTTTCCAAATGCCTCGTTTCCCTTCATAAGTATCTTAGCCATAAAAATTCCCCCTTATTATTTTTAATTAGTCTCTCTCTACTGTTATTACTTGATCTGGGCACATAGTTGCACAATTTGTACAACCTAGGCATTTTTCTACTTCAACAACAGTTGCTGGATTATATCCTTTTTTATTTATTAAGACTTTGTCTATTCCTACAATGTTTACAGGACATACTGGTATACATAGCCCACATCCTTTACAGCGTTCTTGGTTAAAATATACTTTTCCTTTAGCCATTTTTTATAAGCCCCCTTTAAATTTCTATATATTAATCACAAACTACATCCAGTCTTCTCGCATATAAAGTTTAATTGGCATTATTTCTCCTTCTAAATCCTCAGGTAATTGATCTACTAAAGTTTCTAAACAAGCAACATATCTTATTGGTATATCGCAAGTTCTTGAAACTTCTCTCACAATTTCTTGTCCCTTTAGAATATCCTCAACTGTAGTTGATCTAATAAGATGAGTATTATTTACTAGACCTGTTACCTTTAATCTAGATGCCTTCTCTATTGTTTTTATATGTTCAATAACACCTTCTGGAGTCTGAGTTTGTTCCCTATTTGCATTTACTATACAGAACATATCATAATCTGTATCTTCAATAAGCTCACTAAATCGTCCTATTACCCTAGCACCTACATTGTCTCCTCCTACATCAACAACATATTCATATGACTTATCATTCATCGGTGTCATTACCTCAGCTGATACTGCTGGTAAATCCAATGTTGGTGCATTTATAGAACTATCTATTGGTAATATATCTAGAGACCTTAATAAGTCCTTCTTCTCTCTTGTTCTAAAGTATACATTAACTACATCTAAATCTGATAAAGCGACTTTATTGCTAACTAAGCTTCTTAATTTAGTTACATAATTCATTGAAAATTCACTTTTCCCACTACCATAATGTCCTGTTATAATTCTTATTCTCTTGTCGTTAGTTATCATAAAAATCACCTACACTTAATCCCTTATATTATTTATCATAAAAGCTATTCAATCTATTATATAAATAATATTTTAGATATATTCTACTTCCCCTAAATAAACCTTAGCTTCTTCTTGCTCTCTTAATACTCTAAGTCCTCCTTGAACTAATGCTATCATTTCATCTTCTCCTGGATAAACTTTTACATCTGCAACAAATCCAATTCTTTCTGATATCATATCAGTAATTAACTTTGAGTACGCTATGCCCCCTGTTAATAGTACTGCATCTACTCTTCCCTTTAGGACCGCTGCACATGATCCTATTTCTTTACATACTTGATAAACCATTGCTTCATGTATTAATTTCGCATTTTCATCTCCATTAGATATTCTAGCTTCTACTTCTCTAACATCATTAGTATTTAAATATGCTACTAATCCACCATTACCCTTAATTCTTTTCTTAATATCTTCTTGAGTATATTTATCGCTAAAACACATTTTTACCAAGTCACCTACTGGTAATCCACCGCTTCTTTCTGGAGAGAGTGGACCTTCCCCATCAAGTGCATTTGCAACATCTATTACTTTTCCTTTTTCGTGAGCTCCTACTGATATACCTCCACCCATATGAGCTACTATAAAGTTACACTCATCATACTCTTTATTAAGCTCTTTTGCTGCTCTTCTTGCTGTAGCTTTTTGGTTGAGTGCATGGAATATACTTTTTCTATCTAATTCAGGTATACCTGAAATTCTAGCTACATCAATTAATTCATCTACTACCACAGGATCTACAATATATGAGGGTATATTTACTCCATCCCCCATCTCTTTTGCTATAATTCCACCTAAATTCGATGCATGTTCACCTAATACGCCTACTCTTAAATCTTCTAACATAGATTCGTTTACTATATATGTACCACCTTCTATGGGTCTAAGCAGACCACCTCTTCCTACAATTGCAGATAAATCTGATAACTTTATTTCCCCTTCATCTAAGGCTTCTTCTATAACTTTCTTACGAAATTCAAACTGATCAGAGATTTTCTCATACTTACCAACCTCTTGCGAAGAATGCCTTAGAGTTTTTTCAAATATTAATTCTTCGTTGCTAAATACTGCTATTTTAGTTGATGTTGAGCCTGGATTTATTGCTAATATTTTTAACACTTGTTCCACTTAAGTACCCCCTTAATTAAGCCTTATCTGCCATCAATACTCCTAGAGCTATAGAATTTAACTTTGTTTCTTCATTATCTGCTCTAGATGTTAGTATTATTGGAGCTTTAGCCCCAACTATAACTCCTGCGTTTTTTGATTGTGAGAAAAACACTAAAGATTTATATAGAATATTACCAGCTTCAATATCTGGAGCCAATAATATATCTGCCTTACCTGCTATTGGATGATTTATACCTTTATGATTAGCTGC
>NZ_NOJY02000062.1 GCF_002250835.2 Romboutsia weinsteinii | reverse complement strand
AGGTATGATGGAAGAGGATATCCATCGAAACTAAAAGGAGATGAAATACCTTACCTTGCTAGGATGCTTACTATTGCAGATAGTTTTGATGCTATGACTTCTAATAGACCTTACAATGTAAGAAAAAGTCAAGAAGAAGG
Organism: Romboutsia weinsteinii; assembly: GCF_002250835.2. Taxonomy (GTDB): domain Bacteria; phylum Bacillota; class Clostridia; order Peptostreptococcales; family Peptostreptococcaceae; genus Romboutsia_A; species Romboutsia_A weinsteinii. Next base: position 13,239 of record NZ_NOJY02000062.1, on the reverse strand, counting down.
TATAGAAGAATTAAGGAAAAATGCAGGAACTCAATTTGATCCAGAATTGGTGGAAGAGTTTATAAAGATGCTTGAAAAATATACAGATAATTTTTAAATATAAAAAAATGACCCATATAGGTCATTTTTTTTTGGACAAATACATATTTATTTTTAAGAGGAGGGAGATTATAATATGATTAGAGTTTCTGATATAATGGATAAAGAAGTTATAAATGTAAAAAATGGAAAAAGACTTGGGTATATAACAGACATTGATATGGATGTTAACGAGGGTAAGATAGTATCCTTTACTCTTTTAGGAGATGGAGGAAGAGGAATATTCTCAAGAGGTGGAGAAGGAGAGATAATATTTTGGAATGATATTTTAAAAATAGGTTGTGATACAATAATAGTAAATATAGGTTCAGAACTTAATTTAGACGAGTTTAATATATAATTGACGTAAAACAAAGGAGGAAGCACAATGCAGTGTCCATATTGTAATTATAAAGAATCAAAGGTTATAGATTCGAGGCATACTGATAGTAAGTCTATTAGGAGAAGAAGAGAGTGTGAATCTTGTAAAAAGAGATTTACTACTTATGAAAAAATCGAGACAACGCCAGTAATGGTAATTAAAAAAGATCAAAGTAGAGAATACTTTGATGGAGAAAAAATAAAATATGGACTATTAAAGGCTTGTGAGAAAAGACCTGTACCCATAGAAGCAATTGAGGAAATAGTATATTACATAGAAAATGAAATAAATAAATGCTATATTTCAGAGATTGAGGCAGTTAAAATAGGAGAAATGGTAATGGATAAGTTAAAAGACTTAGATGAAGTTGCCTATGTTAGATTTGCATCAGTATATAGACAGTTTAAGGATATAAATACTTTTGTAATAGAACTAAAAAACATATTGATGGAAAAAGGGGACTAAAGATGAGAAGCTACATAAATGTTAAAGAGATAGAAGAAACTATAGACTTTGTAAATTTAGCTATTACATATAAAAGTATTGATGCAAAATCAAGAGAAGATATGTTAAAAGTATGTGAGGAAGGTAAATTTAATATTAATAATTTAACTAGTAACATACAAATTCACTCTGATATAGTTAATAAAGTTGAGGAAAGTAATATTGGTCAAAAAATAGAAGGGGACGCTCTAATTACAAATTTAAAAGATGTTCCGCTGCTTATATTTACAGCGGACTGCGTACCTATAGCAATAATAGATAAAAAAAATAAAGCAATTGGTGTTGCTCATGCTGGATGGAGAGGTACATTTGATAAGATAGCTCAAAAAACTATTGAATCTATGCAGAAAAGCTACAATACAAATGCTGAAGATGTAGTATGCGTTATAGGTCCATCTATAGGTCCTTGTTGCTATGAAGTATCTGAAGAGCTAGTTGAAAAATTTAACACAATTCTTACAAACAATGATGAAAAATTCTATATAATAAAAGAAGGAAAGTATTATTTAGATTTGTGGAAAATTAATGAGTACATACTAAGAAGTAGTAATGTTAAAAATGAAAATATTATTAACTTGAATTTATGTACTAGCTGTAATGGACATGAATTCCACTCTTATAGAGTACATGAAAAAACACCAAAGAGGATTGGGATGATACTTCAGATAAATTAGAGAGGAGCAAGTTTTAGATGGACACTAAAGTTTTAGTTATAGATGATGAAATGCACATAGTTGAATTGCTTAAGTTTAATTTAGAAATATCAAATTATAAGGTAGATTACTCTTATGATGGATTTGATGGATTTTTAAAGGCTAAAGAAGTCAACCCAGATTTAATACTATTAGACTGGATGCTACCAAATATAAGTGGTATAGAGGTATTGAAAAAGATAAGAAGTGATAAAGAATTAAAAAATACTCCAGTTATAATGCTAACAGCAAAAAATATGGAAAATGATAAAGTAGAGGGGTTAGAGATTGGAGCAGATGATTACATCACTAAGCCATTTAGTATAAAAGAATTGCTAGCAAGAATAAGTTCAGTACTTAGAAGATACAATTTAAATAATGAACATGAAGAAAGTGTATTATTTGCAGGCAATTTGAAGTTAGATTTATCAAAACATGAAGTTACTAAAAATAATGCAAAAATAGAGTTAACACTTAAAGAATTTGAACTATTAAAATTGTTAATACAGAATAAAGGGAAAGTACTTTCAAGAAATTATCTATTAGATAAAATTTGGGGGTATGAATACTATGGAGAAACTAGAACTGTAGATGTGCATATTAGATACCTTAGAAAAAAAATTGAAGGAGAAAACGGCCAAGAGAAGTATATTGAGACTATAAGAGGAGTAGGTTACAAAATTGATTAATAAAAAATAATACGCAGGAGAAATAAAATATGGACGAAATAAATACAATATACTTTTTTATTACTCTAGCGTCAATAGTAGTAGCTATACTGTCTATTAGATATACCATAAGGCTTAGAGGATACTTAAAAGAATTTATCTATGTTTCTAAAAATGTAAGTAATAAAGAATTTCATACAAGGCTTAATGTGTCTGCAAATGGAGAATTAGGAGAACTTACTAGAAACTTTAATAATATGATTGAAACTATGGATAAGACTATTGATGAGGTTGAAGATAAAAATATACAACTAAAATCAATACTAAAGAGTATATCTCACGGTATTTTAGCAATAGATATAGATGCAAATATATTACTTATAAATGAAGAAGCTAAGAAGATAATAAAAAGTACGCCAGGACAATTAGTTGAAGGACATAATATCAACTCAATAATAAGAGAAGAAAGAATCTTAAAAGAGATAGTTAAATTTTTAGGATCTAAGCAAAATGAGCGTAGTGAAATAACCATATCTGATGGAACCGTATATAAAATTAAACTAGACCCTGTATACCTTCAAAATACAGATAGTGTAATGATAGGATCTATTGTAAATATTGAAGATATTACAGAAAAAGTTAAGCTTGAAAATATGAGAAGTGACTTTGTGGCAAATGTTAGCCATGAGCTTAAGACGCCTCTTACTTCTATAAGTGGATTTGTAGAAACATTAAGAATAAATGAAGATATAGATCCAAAGACTAGAAATAGATTTTTAGCAATAATAGAATCAGAATCAGACAGATTAAAAAGGCTTATAGATGATATATTATTATTATCATTTATAGAAAATAAGGATAGTATTCCTATAGAAGATGTTAAAGTATATGATGTTTTTAGAGAAGTATATGATATGACTAGCTATACTTATAAAAATAAAGATATAGATATTAACTATAGTTTTAATGATGAGAATACTTGTATACTTTCTAATAGAGATTATATAAAGCAAATATTTTTAAATCTAATAGATAATGCAATTAAATATACACCAGAGGGTGGCAAAGTAAATATTGATGTATTATCTAGTAATTCAGATATAGTTATAAAGATCAGAGATACTGGGGTAGGGATACCTAAAGAAGATGTTGAGCGCATCTTTGAAAGGTTCTACAGAGTAGACAAAGCAAGGAGTAGGGATGTTGGCGGAACAGGCTTAGGTCTTGCTATAATTAAGCATATTATAAAATATTTAAATGGATCAATACAAGTAAATAGTGAACTAGGTAAAGGTAGTGAATTTATAGTTACCATACCTCAAAAAAATTTCCTTTAAAAGAAGGAAATTTTTTTTTATTTTTGCACAAACTAATCTTATGAAAAAATGTTCAATAAAAAGTTGATTATGCAAAGGAGTTGAGATAATGGAAGGAAGTTTACTAGATGCAGATTTATTTAGGCGAGCATTTTTAGTATCAACAATCGTAGGTATAATATGCAGAGGTCTTGTACTAAGGGTGACGGACAAACAATATCCATCAAGACCACAAGACTATTTAGAGCAAATAATAATTTCTGGACTTTCTGCATCTCTTGGAGCAGTAGCACTTCCTGCTCTTATAGATAAGGAATTTTCAGCATTAACATTTTTTGCAGTTGCTATACAACAATTTCAAGGTTTGTCTGAGCAAGAAAGAATTACACTGGAAAATATTGATAATACAGAGATAGTCCCTAAAGGATCTGCATATGTAGAAGAAATAGCATCTACATATGAATCGAGAAGCTATATTAGTTTATTTTCAGCACTAGCAGCTTCTGCAACGTATATTGTTATAGCTAGAAGGTATGACCCGGGATTTTTAGCTTGTGCAGTGGCAGCTATTGTTTCCGGAAGTATAGTTGGATTAGCATTTAAAAGAAGTCTAAGAAGACAAAGTGTTGGAGATTTTGCAGATATTATACCAGCTAAGATAGTATTTGATGGACCAATTCTAAAAGTAAATGATATTGTAATTACTAATATAGGTCTTGAAGATACTAGAAAAAGATACTTGGAAAAAGGACTTGCTATAGAAATTATCCCTAGAAATAGAGGATGCTTTGGTGTAATAAATGATAAGGGTCAGAGAGACGCAATAATACATAATATTTTTATTCATTTAGGGATAGATAAAGATGTAGATGAAAAAGATATTATAACAACATCAAGAACTGATTTAGAAAAAGAAACAGTAGTACTTCCATACATTCCATTAATAAAAGATATAGATACGATGATTAATGTAGCTAAAAGTACTCCTATATTAGAATTTTCTAAAGGCAAGCAAAGTGCTTATAAAAAGAATAATAGTTGATATTTGAGGAGTGATTAGATGGATAAAATATTTTTTATAGGATTAGCTATTGGATTGACTTCTAGAATCATTATGTTGAATCTAGATCAAGAACAATACCCTACACAGCCAAATATGTTATTATCTCAGCTAGTGCTTGCTTTTGTGGCATCTTCATTAGGAGCCTTATTAGTACCTGCTTTGATAGAACGCTCTTATACTTCGATAACATTTTTGTCATTAGCAGCAGAACAATTTAGACAAGTAAGAGCAAATAGAAGAAATACATTACAGAATTTAGAAGATTTACAGCTCGTAACAAGAGGGAATTCGTTTATAGAAGAGATAGCTAGAACTTATGAGGTTAGAAATTATATGTGCATAATTACATCTTGCTTAACTGTAGGAATGTTTTACTTGATTAAAGCTGAGCTTAATATGGCAGAAACGTCAAATTTAATTTTAAGCTCAGCGTCAGGTCTAATACTAGCATTTTTATTAAAAAAAGTTTTGAGAAGACAGAGTATTGGAGATATAGCAGATGTAGTCCCTGCAGAAATAAGTTTTGTTAATGGATCTATAATGAAGATTGGAGAATTACAGGGAATTACAAATATAGGTTTAGAAGTTGATAGAGAAAGGTATCTTAATAAAGGTATAGGTATAGAAATTATACCAAAAGATAAAAATTATACTAATGCAGGCATTTTATTTGATCCAGGTCAAAGACAAGCTATAATGTACAACCTTTATTCGAGATTAGGATTATATAGAGAGTTTAATGAACCAGCTTTTGTACCATTACCAAGAAGAAATCCCCAAAATGAAAGTATAATGGTTGCATATATACCTATGGAAAAAGATTTAGACAAAGTTATAGAAGCTGTTAAATCATGCCCTATTTTAGCAAGTGCGAAAGGAAAAAACCTGTCACTTAAAAACTACACAATAGGTAAGAAAGGAAGTGCATAAATAATATGGGAATGAATGTAGGACTAAATGAGTATACCTTAGCTATAATAACAACTGATCAAAATATTAAAAACATAGGTGGATGCCCTGTATTTTATGCAGATGACTCAAAAGACTTACAAAATAAAGCAATGTTGATGGCTAAATGTGTAAGTGGGATGGTTCATGAAATAGATAAAGGGACGCTAATAGTAGTAAAACATTAAAGGTACCCAAGGGTACCTTTCTTTAAGATTCAACAAACATTGACTATTTTGACCAAAACATGGTATTATAATATGATGCATTTAGGTAATGAGATGTACTATATCTATTAGATATGGACATAATCGAAACGAATTTTTCTTAAAGAAGAGTGGTGACTTAAAATGGAAGTAAATGTAAAAAAAATAAATAATGTTATAAGTAAAGTGTATAAAGGTAGTATAGCTGAAGAGATAGGAGTAGAAGTCGGAGATTTACTAATATCTATAAATGAGCAACCTATACATGATATTATAGAATATAAGTTTTTATTAAGTGATGAGTATTTAGAAGTAGAAATAAAAAAGATTAATGGCGAAGTATATATATATGAAATTGAAAAAGAATATGATGAAGATTTAGGAATAGAGTTTTCTAATCCTATAATAGATCAAGCAAAAAGTTGTAGAAATAAATGTGTATTTTGTTTTATAGATCAACTTCCTAAAGGTATGAGAGAGACTCTTTATTTTAAAGATGATGACTCAAGGCTTTCATTCCTTCAGGGTAACTTTGTAACTCTTACAAATATGAGTGAAGACGACATAAATAATATAATTAAATATAGAATAAGCCCTATAAATATATCTGTACATACTACTAATCCAGAGTTGAGACAGAAGATGATAAAAAATAAATTTGCAGGTAAATTATATAGTATTATGGAAAGACTAGCAGAAGCTGGTATACAAATGAACTGCCAGATAGTTTTATGCCCAGGTTATAATGATAAAAAAGAGCTAACAAGAACTATATCTGATTTAGAAAAATTATATCCACATGTAAATAGTGCAGCTATTGTTCCAGTTGGAATAACTAAACATAGAGGTCATCTACCAGGCTTAGAAATATTTAATGAAAAAACTGCAGGAGAAACTATAGATCAAATACATGATTTACAAAGTATGTATCTTGAAAAAAGAGGAACTAGATTTGCGTTTTTATCAGATGAATTTTATATAATAGCAAATCGACCATTGTTAAAATACGATGAGTATGAAGGCTTCATTCAATTTGAAAATGGTGTAGGTATGATAAGTAAGCTAGAAAGAGAAATTCAAAATCATTTAGATAAATTACCAACAGATGCTCTTACAAGAAAGAAAAAAGTTTCTATAGCTACAGGGCATTCAGCATTTGAATTTATAAAAGATATGGCTAAATGTGTAATGGACAAATTTAATAATATTCAAATAGATGTGTATAAAATAAGAAATGAATTTTTTGGAGAAACAATAACTGTTTCTGGGCTTATTACAGCCACTGATATAATAGAACAGTTAAAAGGCAAAGATTTAGGTGAAACTTTATATATACCAAAGAGTATGTTAAAAGCAGATGAGGATATATTCCTTGATAATATAACTTTAGACGGAATAAAAGATATCATGAAAATTGAAGTAGTACCTTGCTTAAATGAAGGAAAAGATTTTGTAGATAAGCTTTTAAAATAAAGAAGGAGAATTATATGAGCGATAATTATAATAACAGACCGGTAGTTGCAGTAGTTGGAAGACCAAATGTTGGTAAATCAACTTTATTCAACAAACTTGCAGGAAAAAGGATATCTATAGTAGAAGATACTCCAGGAGTAACAAGAGACAGAATATTTACAGAGGTAGAGTGGTTAGACAGATACTTTACATTAATAGATACAGGTGGTATAGAGCCAGACAATGGAGATATAATATTATCTCAAATGAGAAATCAAGCGATGCTTGCAATGGATATGGCTCACGTAATACTTTTCGTAGTTGATGGAAAATCAGGGCTAACAGCTGCAGATAGAGAAGTAGCACAACTGTTAAGAAAAACTAAAAAGCCAGTAATATTAGTAGTTAACAAAATAGACAGTCAAAGTCAATTTGACAATGTTTATGATTTCTATGAACTAGGACTTGGAATGCCTTTTGGTATCTCGAGTGCTAACAGTATGGGTCTTGGGGATTTATTAGATGAAGTTATTTCATACTTCCCTAAAGGATTAAACATGGATGCTGACGAAGATTTAATAAGAGTTGCTATAACAGGTAAACCTAATGCAGGTAAGAGTTCAATACTTAATAACATATTAGGAGAAGAAAGGGTTATAGTAAGTCCAGTTGCAGGAACTACTAGAGATGCTGTAGATACATACATTGAAAGAAATGACCAAAAATTCCTTTTAATAGATACAGCTGGTATAAGAAGAAAAAGTAAGATTTACGAAACTGTAGAAAAATACAGTGTAATAAGAGCTATGACTGCAGTAGATAGAGCAGATATTGTATTAATAGTTATAGATGCAGAACAAGGTATAACAGAGCAAGATACTAAGGTTGCAGGTATAGCACATGATGAAGGTAAAGGATGTATCTTCATAGTTAACAAGTGGGATTTAATTGAAAAAGATAATAAGACTTTAGGAAACTACACAAAAGAAATAAAAGAAAAGTTCCCATTCATGATGTATGCACCAGTACTATTTGTTTCTGCAAAAACAAATCAAAGAATGAACAAAATATTAGAAATGGTTGTGTATATTGCAAGTGAACATGCTAAGAGGATATCAACTTCAGCATTAAATGATGTTATAGGTGAAGCTGTAATGTTAAATCAACCACCATCAGATAAAGGTAAGAGATTAAAGATATACTACGGTACGCAAACAGATGTTAAGCCACCTAAAATTACTTTATTCATAAATGATAAGGAGTTAACTCACTTCTCGTACCAAAGATACCTTGAAAATAAAATTAGAGAAAACTTCGGATTTGAAGGAACTTCAGTTAAATTTGAATATAGAGAAAAAGGTAGAAAGTAACAGCTTTGCCTAAGGGGGATTTAATATGTTTAGTTATTTAATAATTATTATAATTGCATATCTTTTAGGAAATATATCTACTTCTTATATAGTTGCAAAAAGATTAAGCGGAGTAGATATAAGAACTCAAGGTTCAGGAAATGCAGGATCAACTAATGTACTTAGAACTCATGGTAAAAAAGCAGGTGCAATGACTTTTATAGGAGACTTACTAAAAGGTATAGTTGCGGTATTTATAGCTAAAATAATAGCTTACTTTGTAGGAGTCGATGGAGTAACTGCAGGTTACATAGCTGTATTTGCTGTTGTATGTGGACATAACTGGCCAGCATTTTTAGGATTTAGAGGTGGTAAAGGTGTTGCTACATCTCTAGGTGCTATGATTGCTGTTAATCCTATAATAGCATTAAGTTGTTTTGGAGTATTTTTAGTAGTAGTAGCAATTACTAAATATGTATCATTAGGATCAGTTGTTGGTATAGGTATGGCACCAATTATAATGGCTTTTACTAAAAATCAAAAAGGACTATTAGTTACTTTATTTTTAACAGCATCAGTTGTATATACTCACAGAGAAAATATAAAAAGACTTATAAAAGGCACAGAGAGAAAGATTGGGCAAAAGAAAGAATAATTTTTAGTATAGTTAGGTGGTGCTTAGTATGGAAAAAATGTGTGTTTTAGGCGCTGGAAGTTGGGGAAGCGCATTAGCTTTAAGCCTTGCTAAAAAAGGCTATGAAGTAAGTATGTGGACTCTAAATGAAGCACAAGCTGAAAAAGTTAATAGAACAAAAGAAAATACAGATTATTTACCAGGTGTATTATTTCCAAATAATATAACTATAACTACAGATATGGAAGAAGCTATACTAAATAGTAAAATAATAGTTTTAGCAGTTCCATCTCAAGCAATAAGAAGTGTTTGTAGTCAAATTAAACCATTTGTTAAAGATGAGCAAATACTTGTAGATGTTGCAAAAGGATTAGAAAAAGGAACTGGTCTTAGGTTATCAGAAGTTTGCAAAGAAGAACTTCCAAACAATCCATATGTAGCCTTATCTGGACCATCTCATGCTGAAGAGGTAGCAAAAGATATACCTACTACAGTTGTAGTTGCATCAGAAGATATAGAAGTAACTCAAATTGTACAAGATATATTTATGAGTCCTAAACTTAGAGTTTATACAAATCCTGATATAGTAGGAGTAGAACTTGGTGGAGCTCTAAAAAATATAATAGCTTTTGGGGCAGGAGTTTGTGATGGATTAGGATATGGTGATAATACTAAGGCAGCTCTTATGACTAGAGGAATAAGAGAAATTAGTAGACTAGGAATAGCTATGGGCGCTGATGTATCTACATTTTCAGGATTATCAGGTATAGGTGATTTAATAGTTACTTGTACAAGTATGCATAGTAGAAATAGAAGAGCTGGTATATTAATTGGCCAAGGAAAGTCATTAGAAGAAACTTTGGCAGAAGTAAAAATGGTAGTAGAAGGTATAACTGCTACAGAAGTTGCCTACGAAGTTGCAAAAGAGCTGAATATAGATATGCCAATAACAAATGCAATCTACTCTGTATTATATAAAGGTTTAAAACCAAATGATGTAGTAATAGATTTAATGATGAGAAATAAAACTCATGAAATAGAAGAAGTAGTAAATGATAAGCTAGGATTATAATCCTAGCTTTTTTTATTTTGATTAATGAGTGTGATTTATATAGTATTGCCCATTAAAGCTAAAATTTTTATAGATATAAAGTGGACATTGGTACTATAAACAAATCTAAAATTTATTTTTGTAATATTAGTCCATTTATCTCAATATAATTTAGTAAGAAATTATATGCAGGAGGGGAATTGGATGAACAATATATATGAAGACATATCTAAAAGAACTCAAGGTGATATATATATCGGTGTAGTTGGGCCAGTTAGAACAGGGAAGTCTACTTTCATAAGAAAATTTATGGAGACTTTAGTCCTACCGAATATAGAAAATGAGTTTAAAAGAGAGAGAACACAAGATGAAATACCACAAAGTGGGTCAGGTAAAACAATAATGACAGTTGAACCAAAGTTTGTTCCAGCTGATGGGGTGGAAATAAAAATAAGAGATACAGTATCATTAAAGGTGAGAATGGTCGATTGTGTTGGATACATAGTTGATGGAGCTTTAGGTCATGAAGAAGATGGAAAACAAAGGTTAGTATCAACTCCATGGTCTCAAGAAGCAATGACTTTTGAAAGAGCAGCAGAGATTGGAACAAAAAAAGTTATAAGAGATCATTCAACAATAGGTATAGTTATGATAACTGATGGATCTGTAACAGGAATAGATAGAAAAAGTTATGTAGGACCAGAAGAAAGAGTAATAAGCGAATTAAAAGCTTTAAATAAACCATTTGCAGTAGTTTTAAATACTTTATATCCAAATAGTGAGGAAACTATGTTACTTAGACAAGAATTAGAAGAAAAATATAATGTACCGATAGTTCCAATAAATGTTATAGAAATGGAAGAAGAAGACATCGAACAAGTAATGGAAACAGTACTTTATGATTTCCCATTATCAGAAATAAGAATAAACTTACCAGATTGGGTAGAAGGTCTTGAAAGTAATCACTGGATAAAAAATAATATAATATCTACACTAAAACAAAGTATAGCTGATATTGGAAAAATCAGAGATATAAATAGTATAGTAACAGGATTTTCTGAGTTAGATTTCTTACAAGATACGGAAGTAGATAACGTAGAGCTTGGTGAAGGTGTAATAACTATAGATTTAAGTACTAAGCAAGATCTATTTTATAATGTATTAGAAGAAAAAAGTGGATTTAGAATTGATGGAGACTGTCAATTACTTAACCTTATAACTAATCTATCAAGAGTAAAGGTAGAATATGATAAAATTGAAAGTGCATTGATGGATGCCAAGACAAAAGGTTATGGGGTTGTGGCACCTTCATTAGATGAACTTAGCTTAGAAGAACCAGAAATAATTAAGCAAGGAAAGCAATATGGGGTAAAATTAAAAGCTAATGCTCCATCGCTTCATATAATAAAAGCAGATATATCTACAGAAGTTTCTCCTATAGTAGGAAGTCAAAGCCAAGGTGAAGATATGGTTAAATATCTTTTAGATGAATTTGAGCAAAACCCTAGTGAATTATGGGAATCAAACATGTTTGGAAAATCTCTACATGACTTAGTAAAAGAGCAATTACAAAGTAAGCTATACACTATGCCAGAGGAGATAAGAGTCAAAATCCAAAAAACATTACAAAAAATTATTAATGAAGGTAGTATGAATATAATAACTATATTACTATAAGATCACAATGAAAGGTTGAATGTTTTTACATTTGACCTTTCTCTATATTCTATATAAAAATCTATTAAAAGAGAATGTATGCATTTGAAAATTTCAGAAAATTGAAACAAATGAGAGGATATAAACATAAGATGAAGAAATAGTATAAATAGAGGCTAAAGCCACTACGAACTTTACAATCATAAAATTTAACCAAGTAAGTCATACCACGGCTTAGGCTATCAAAAGGGTATATAATATCATGGGAGGTATCTTATGGAAGGTATTGTTAGTGCAATTAATGATGTGATTTGGAGCAGCTGGCTAGTCTACTTATGTTTAGGCGCAGGAATTTATTTTTCTTTTAGGACGAAATTCTCTCAACTAAGGAATATCAAAGAAATGGTTATACTTCTTTTTAAAGGTGAAAAATCAGCTCAAGGAATATCTTCATTTCAAGCTCTATGTACAGCTTTAGCTGGACGTATAGGTACTGGTAATATAGCAGGGGTTGCAACTGCTATAGCAATGGGTGGACCAGGTGCATTGTTCTGGATGTGGGCAATTGCATTTTTAGGTGCTGGGTCAGCTTTTGCAGAATCTGCATTAGGTCAAATATACAAAGAAGAACATGAAGGTCAATATCGTGGTGGACCGGCATATTATATTGAGAAAGGCCTAGGTAATACAACTTTTTCAAAATGGTATGGAATTTTATTTGCTATAGTTACACTCTTGGCAACGGGTTTACTACTACCTGGAGTTCAATCAAACTCTATAGCATCTGCAGTAAATAATGCATTTGGAATAGATGTGAAGATAGTAGCTGGTATATTAGTATTAGTACTAGGACTTATAATATTTGGTGGTATAAAAAGAATTGCTTCAGCAGCTGAGTTAATAGTACCAATTATGGGAAGTTTATATATACTTATGGCTATAGTTATAATAATAGTAAATATAGGTGAAGTTCCAGAGATCTTATCGCTTATATTTAAATCTGCATTTGGTGCAGAAGCAGCATTTGGTGGTATATTAGGGTCTACAATAGCTTGGGGAGTAAAACGTGGTGTATATTCAAATGAAGCTGGTCAAGGAACTGGTCCGCAAGCTTCTTCTGCAGCTGAAGTTAGCCATCCTGCAAAACAGGGGTTAGTACAGGCTTTCTCTGTATATATTGATACATTACTAGTATGCTCTGCTACTGGATTTATGATATTAATGACAGGTAGTTATAATG
>NZ_NOJY02000061.1 GCF_002250835.2 Romboutsia weinsteinii | reverse complement strand
AAGGTACTTATGATAAGATACTAGAAACAATAGAGATCTTTGATAAGTATAAAGTAGAATACAATATATTGACTGTAGTAACTTCTTATGTAGCACAAAATATAACAAGTATATATGAATTTTATAAAGAAAAGAATTTTTCATACCAACAATATATACCGTGCTTAGATCCTATAGGTGAAGAAAGAGGAGGTCATGAGTATTCACTTACTCCTAAGCTTTATGGACAGTTTTTAAAAGACTTATTCGATTTATGGTATGAGGATATGAAAAATGGAAGATTTGTATATAATAGATATTTTGAAAATATAGTAGGCATAATAAAAGGGTTTAGGCCAGAAGCTTGTGGTATGATTGGTCATTGTACGATTCAAAATGTAATAGAGGCTGATGGTAGTGTATATCCTTGTGATTTTTATGTATTAGATGAACAAAAGATAGGAAATCTAATAGAAGAAGATTTTGAAGATATAGAAAGAAAAAGAAAAGAAAGTAAATTTATATCATCATCATTAAAGGTAGATGATAGCTGTATGGAATGTAAGTGGAAAAACCTATGTAGAGGTGGATGCAGAAGAGATAGAGATGAAAATATGGATGGAAATTTATCGCTAAACTATTTCTGTGAATCTTATAAGGAATTTTTCGAGTATGCAATTGATAGACTAGTAAAATTTTAAAACAAAGTTATAGAAGATAAAATAGGATTTAAAAATATATATTTAGAGAAGTCTAAAAGAGAGTATGTTTTAAAGCATGCTCTCTTTACTAATTTTAATGATATATTAATATTTACTTAATATATTGGTTACATAAAATAGTAGAAATTTTATAATAAAAATAGTGTAATGATTAAGAAGTAATTAATTGAATTGGTTATGAAAAGCCGTATCATAAATAAATGATACGGTTTTTATATGTCTTACTAAAAATAAAAAACTATAAGTTAAGGTATGCAATTAAAAATTATATACTAAATTTAAAAATTTTTATAAATTTGGATAGAAAATTAAAACTTAAAGCTAATTAATATATGTAATAACTTACATAGGAGGAATAAATGAAAATTAACGAAAAAAACTTTATAAAGTTTTTAAAAAAGAAAAATGAAAAAGCATTAGATTATGTAGTAGATACATATGGAGGACTGATAAAATCCATTGTAAATAAGCATCTATATAATTTAAAGGATTACAATGAGGAATGTATCCACGATATATTTTTAGCTGTTTGGTATGGGGTAGACCAGTATGATACTGAAAAGGGAGATTTTAAAAATTGGATAGCAGCAATTGCTAAATATAAATGTATTTCATACAAAAGAAAATACTTAGAAGAATATTCAATTCAAGACTTAGAAAGTATAGAAATTACAGCTGATAATATTGAGATAGAGATTGAACAACAAGAATTGAAAAAAGAAGTAGATAACTTATTAGATAGTTTAAAGCCAGAAGATAAGAAAATATTTATAGAGTACTATATTGAAGGAAAAACAATAAAAGAGATTTCTTCTAGTATGAATATTAAAGATGAGAATATATACAACAGAATTTCTAGAGGTAAGAAAAAATTAAGAATGTTATTTGGAAATAAATAAAGGGGTGATACATATGAAGGATTGGTTAGAATTATTAAATGATACAAAAATTGATTTAAATGAGTATAAAGAAGAAGATTTAAATGATATAGAAAAGAAGAAAATAAAAAGTAGTCTGAAAAAAAGCATACAAACATCAAACGCTAATACTAGTAAAAAGATAGCAGTGGCATCCTTGGCGATAATATCATTAATAGGTATAAAAAATAATGAAGCTATTGCAGATAAATTTGAAAAACTACTAAGTAGGAATCCCATAGAAAACTTTAAAAGTTATGAGGATATTGAAACAAATAATTATAGAACAGTTGTGGATCAGCAAGTAACAGACAATGGATTAACGATTACTATTAATGAAGTAATATTTGACTATAAGAATATAATAATTACTTATACTTTATCAAGCAATAGTATCGATACTGAAAATATAGAGGGAATATACCCTAAGGTATTTATAGATGGAAAAGAAATTAAAAGAAGAGGTATGTCAGGTACATATAGTGACAAAGGTGAAAACTTAAAACAATTTGTTTTAGAGCCAAGGGAACATCTAAACAAAGTTGGGGAATTTGATATGAAGATAGTAATTGGTGGTAAAGACGATTTTGAGCCAGATAAGATTATAGAAGAAGGAAAATGGGAGTTTAACTTTAAAGCTAGTAATGAAGCTATAAATGAAGTAACTAAAGAGATTAATATAAATAAGGTAATTAATTTATCGAATGGAGGAAGTATATCCATTGATCAATTGATTATGACACCTATATCTACAACAGTAGAATTTTCAACAAAGAATTTATCAGAAGATGATTTAGAAAAAAGGATGAGTGTAGGTTGTATCTTAGAAGATCAAGATGGAAACACTATAGAGGATATTGGAACAAGTGATTCATACGATTATCTTGAATCAAAAGGGATAGCAAGAGCTAGATTTAAAAATCTTAAAAAAGAGGTTAAAAGTATAAAAATAAACCCAATTATGCTCTTTGATTTATATTACTATGAAGATAATACTTATAATAAAGAATTAAAAGAACATGTAATTGAAATAGATATAAATAAGTAGCTAAAATAAATAAAGATACACAACGCTAAATAGCATAAACAGGGGATGGAATTTGTCAATATGAGTAGAATATGATATTATATAAGCCTAAAAGGAATTCTCTATCTTTTAAAAAGAGAGAATTGAAAATAATGAACGGAGGATATATAACAATGGAAAATTTACCAAATTGCCCAAAATGTAATTCAGAATATACTTATGAAGATGGAACACTTCTTGTTTGTCCAGAATGTGCTCATGAGTGGGCTGCAGGAGCAGAAACAGAAGAAGATACAAATATAATAAAAGATGCAAATGGGAATATATTAAATGATGGAGATGCTGTAACAGTAATCAAAGACCTTAAAGTAAAAGGAAGTTCATCATCTATAAAGATAGGAACAAAAGTAAAAAGCATACGTTTAGTTCCTGATGCAGCTGACGGACATGATATAGAGTGCAAGATAGATGGTTTCGGAGCTATGAAACTAAAGTCTTCAGTTGTTAAAAAAGCATAATACATTAAGCTAGGCGTTAAGCCTAGCTTTTTTATATAATTTATAATAAAAAGATAGGTGATTAGATGGAAATATATGCAATAGGGCATTCAAATTATCAACTTGAAAAGCTTGTTGATATGTTAAAAAAGTATAATATAGATGTTGTAGTAGATATTAGAGAAACGCCATATTCAAAATATAATGTTCAGTACAATAAAGAAGTCTTTCAAGAGAGTCTTAAGAAACAAGGATTTAAATATATTTATATGGGAAATGAATTTGGAGCTAGAAGAAATGATAAAAGTACTTATACAAAAGAAGGATATGCAGATTTTGAGAAGGTAGCAAAAGAAGATATTTTTTTAGCAGGAATAGAAAGACTAGTAAAAGGATGCAAAATGGGTTATAAAATTGCACTACTAGGTGCGATGCAAGATCCAATAAGATGTCATAGGAGTATTTTATTGGGTAGAGTGCTAGAACAAAGGGGATTTAATATTAAATATATAATGCATGAAGGTAATTTGAGTTGCCAAGAGGATATAGAAGAATCATTGCTTGAGAAATATTTTGCAGAGAGAAATCAATTAAGTGTAGATAATTTACTAGGCAATGCGGTAACAAGAGAAGACATGTTACAAGAAGGTTATAGGCTAGCAAATAAAGAAATAGGATATAGAACTGAAAATATAAACAAATAAAAAATAAAAAGAGTCAACTATACTGTGACTCTTTTTATTATATTTTTTATTTCACTCGGATGGTCAATAACATACTTCGGATTATAGCTTTCTAGCTCTTCACGAGTTCTAAATCCCCAAGTAACACCTATAGTATCCATACCAGCACTGATACCTGTCATCATATCAGTATTAGTATCACCAATATATAAACAGTCTTCGGGCAAGACATTTAATTCTTTTGCAGTGATAACTGCACCTTCTGGATCTGGTTTTCTTTTGACACTATCCATCTGTCCTGCTACTCGATTAAAATATTTTTCACCAAAAACTCCATTTACATTATCAAGAGTTCTCTCGTGAGGTTTATTAGATAAAACAGCTATTTTAATATCATTATCTTTTAGATAAGATAGCATATCATTAACCCCTTCATATGCTTTTACTTCATGCATACAATGTATTTTAAAATTATCCATGTAAGTTACAAGGCTGTCTTCATAGTGATATAATTCCGTATCACCACAGTGAATCAAAGCTCTTTCCATTAATTTTTTATATCCATCACCAACAAACTTCTTATAAAGTTCTTCATCTATAGGACCTAAGCCATACTTTTCTAAAGTTAAATTAGTAGTATAAGAAATAGCGCTTATAGAATCAATCAAAGTACCATCTAAATCAAAAATACAACATTGATACATTTTATACTCCCCCTTATTATTTTAAATTCGTACTAAATTGTACATATATGTTTAAATATTTAAATTATAGATCTTATTAATTATAATGTATATTATAACTTGTCATCAGCAATAGATTGTTCATGTCTAGAACATTTTCTTTATTATTTATGATATAATCCACAATCTTTTTTTCTGAATTAAAGAAATTATTATAATAAGAAAACTTTCTACGTTCACTATATTATGATGATAAAATTTTGTCAACTTTATATATATGAAAAATTTTTTCTTGTCTCTAAATAAAAATAAATAGTATATCTTAGTGTAATTAAACTAAGATATTATATTAAATAATAGCGTTTGCAACTTTAAATTTGATATAATTAAGAAAGATATGAAATATTTGCAGATTATTGTTGAATTATAAATATATAACACATATTAACCTTTGAAAGGAGAAAATGACTTGATAAATATTTACAAAATGTTTTTAGAAAACATACCTTGGCCAGTATGGATTGAAAGTATTGATTCTAAAATTATATTTTTAAATAAGAATTACGAGAGTATATACAATGTTAAGCTACAAGATGTCATAGGAAAAACCAATCTAGAAGCATTTCCAAAAGAAACAGCACAAATATATGATAAACAAATACAAATGTGTTTACAACGTGAAAGCATACATATAGTAGAAGGAAAAATTGAAAATTCCATTGTGGAATGCTATATATTCCCTATAAAAGATGAAAACAATAAAGTTCAAGGAGTAGCAGGAGTAATAATAGATGTGAGCAATACAAAAGAAAAACAAATAGAAATAGAAAAACAAAAAAATATTCTAAGAACTATTATTGATGCAGTTCCTGAAGCTATTTTCTATAAAGATGAAGAGAGTAGATTCATAGGATATAATAAAAACTTTGAAAATTACTATAATAAAAGAGGTGTTACAGAAATACTTGGAAAGACTGACTTAGATATTTATGGTAATAAAGAAGTAGCCTTGAACTTTTTAAAACAAGATAGAGGGATCATGAAGAGTAAGGAAGCTAGATACTTTGAGTATTCCGTTAAAGACAACTTAGGAAATGAAAGAATAGAAGAGAATGTTAAAATTCCGGTAATTGATGATAGTGGCAATTGCTGGGGTGTAGTTGGTATGTCTAGAGATATAACAGAAAGAAAGAATATAGAAGAACGATTAAGGTATCTAAGTGAAATAGATATACTTACAGGTTTATATAATAGATACAGCTTTGAAGAAAAAATAAAAGAACTAAATCATGAAAAATATCACCCTTTAGGTATTATTATGGGAGATGTTAATGGACTTAAAATAGTAAATGATACCTTTGGTCACTTAGAAGGAGATCAATTACTAAAAGATATGTCTGATGTGTTAAAAAAAGTGTGTGATGGAAAAGGATATGTATTTAGATGGGGCGGAGATGAGTTTATAATTTTAATTCCAAATTGTAATGAAATTCAGTGCGAAGAAACTATCGAAAATATAATTTATGAGTGTAATCAAAGTACATATAAATATGTTAGGTTAAGTATTGCACTAGGAGAAGCAGTTAAACTTGATTTAAAAGAAGATATTTATGAATGTATAAAAAAAGTAGAGGACAAGTTATATCGTCAAAAACTTCTAGAAAAAAAGAGTATCAAAAGCTCAATTTTAGAATCTCTTAAAAAAAGTTTAGAAGAAAAAAATATGGAGACTAATGAGCATACAGAAAGAGTGGTAAAGTATGCATTGGTAGTAGGAAGATGCCTAAAGTTTAAGATGTCAGATTTAGATGAATTAACTTTGGTTGCCAAATTACACGATATAGGTAAAATTGGTATCAGTGAAGATATACTTCTTAAACCGGGTAGACTTACATTAGAAGAGTTTGAAATAATGAAGACACACACAGAAAAAGGATATCGTATAATAAATGCTTCAAGTGAGCTTGGTAATGTTGCAAAATGTGTACTTACACACCATGAAAGATGGGACGGTAAAGGATATCCATTAGGTCTAAAAGGTGAAGAAATTCCTATAATATCAAGAATTATAAGCATAGTAGATGCTTATGATGTTATGACTACGGATAGAGTATATAAAAAAGCTATGACTAAAAAAGAGGCTATATATGAACTAAATAGATGTTCTGGAACGCAGTTTGATCCATATATTACTAAGAATTTTATTAAATACATAAGAGAACTGGCTTAAAATATTATATTTTAAGTCAGTTCTCTTAT
The DNA here is from genome assembly GCF_002250835.2 of Romboutsia weinsteinii. Lineage (GTDB taxonomy): Bacteria > Bacillota > Clostridia > Peptostreptococcales > Peptostreptococcaceae > Romboutsia_A > Romboutsia_A weinsteinii. The sequence continues at coordinate 6,663 of NZ_NOJY02000061.1, read as the reverse complement.
ATTATGTTCTAAATTTTGTAATATATTTTTGGAAATTCCACTTAAATAAAAATTCTTTAGCAGAATCATATCCAGATTGATATAGATCAAGGATTGTGTCATGAGAAACATTAAAATCTGTAGTCTTAACATCTAAGCTTGGGATGTTAACGATTCTAACAGCATCCTTATCTTTTAGATAGACATCTTCGTTTTGGGTCAAAGAAGTCTCTATTACATCAAACATATAAGAAACTAAATTAGTGTCAGTTGTAGAAGTATCACCTTTATTATTGCTAGATAAATTTAGTCCAAATGTAGGCCATCTAGGAGAACCTTCAACATCAAATATCCATATTGGAAAGTTACTTACCAATCCACCATCAACTATAAAACTTGAGTTATCCTGATCCTTAATTACTACAGGATCATAATAAAAAGGAATACTAAGGCTCATTCTAACTGCTTTTGAAATTTCAAAATCCATAGGATCTATGTTGTAATTTACCAAATCATCCGGAAGTATAACAAGTCTTTTTCTAGTAACATCAGAAGCGATTACCTTAAGGTTACTTTCTCCATTTTGAGAGATATCTTTAAACTTTGTCTTACCCTTAGCTTTAAATTTTTCATATAAAAATTCTTCAATAGCATCACCTTTATATATGCCCTTAGTAACTAAAAGACTTGCAAATTGACCGATTAGAGGTATAGATTGTAGCTTACTTTTATCATTAAAAATATTGTAATCTAAGGATAAACATATTTCTTTTACTTCATCCCCAGTGTAACCTACAGCAATTAGAGAGGCGATTATAGCTCCAGCTGAAGTTCCAGCAACTCTTTTCCACTTATATCCATATTCTTCAAAACAACATACTGCACCAGCAAGAGCTATACCTTTAATCCCCCCTCCTTTACATACTAAATCTGCATTCATATATCAATTCACCGCCATATAGTAAATAGTTATCATGATATATACTATGAAATATTAGTTAAATAGGTATACTTTCTTAGCTAAATAATTAGGGAAACCTAATTTACTAGATTTTAAAGGTTTAAAGTATCTTTTTATATTTTGAAAATTATTCATTAGATGATATAATGTCAATATATTGGGAGGTGATATAATATGTTAAAAAAGATATCTTTATTAAAAGAATTAGCATCAAAGATAGGTCGTAAAAAAGCTTATGAGTTATTAGAAATGGTTGAAGGTAGCGAAGCATTTATAGCTGAAGTTAAAATAACTAAAGCGGGGATCGAATCTAAAAAGGAAGAAATAATGCTAAAAGACAATCAAAAAATAGTACTTGAATATATTGAAGATTAATATAGATAATTTAATTAAGACAGCATGTTAACAAATTAAAATTTTAATTTGTTAGAATAGGAAGGGCACAAAATAATGAAAAAAGAAAATATTATCACTACAATAAAGGAATATAGTATTGTAACTTTAGGTGTTATTTTAGTAGCATTTGGTATTCAATACTTTTATGCTCCAAACGAAATTGCAGGTGGAGGATTAAGTGGATTAGCATTAGTAATTAATAATTATGTACCTGTACTATCTGTAGGTACAATAATATTTTTAGGGAATCTAGTTTTATTCATAATATCTTTTATACTAATAGGTGGAGATTTTGGATTTAAAACTATATATGCAAGTTTTGCGCTTTCTTTAGTTATGGATATTATGGAAAAAGTATTCCACTCTTATGCTCTTACAACAAATTTATTCTTAGCTGTGATATGTGGAACATTAATTATAGCAAGTGGACTAGCAATTGCATTTGCAATTAATGCATCTACTGGAGGAACAGATATACTTGCAAAAATACTAAATAAGTACTCTACTATTGATATAGGTAAATCATTATTATTTGTAGATTTATTTGTAGTAATATGTGGTGGTATTACATTTGGTCTTGATAAAGGTATATTCTCATTAATAGCCGTTGTTATTAATGGTTTATTAGTAGATAAGTTAATACATATTATCGAAAAGAAACAAAAAGAGAAAGAAATACAATTAGAAAACGTATCTTAATAGAAAAGCAGATACAGTAGATCGAAGATTACTGTATCTGCTTTTTTAATATATACTCTAATATGAGAGTTTTATAAATAACAGCTTGAAGATAAATATATTTATTTTATTTTATCTTTGTCCCAAATAAATAACTTTTCAGAGTTATTTAGGGAACCAAATAAGTTTTTCTTAACACCAGGCATATCTTTATTTAACTTAGCAATAAGTTCTTTTATATCTTGTCTATTAGTATGACCATCAGCAGGACAAGGATTTTTTATTACTGGATAATTATAATCTACAACTGCTTTTTTAGTCATATATTCTTCTATATAAACCATAGGTCTTATTATTGTTAGGTCTTGTTTGTCCATATGGCTCTTTGGTGAGAAGCAACTTACTCTTCCTTCGTATAGCATAGACATTAAAAATGTTTCTACTGCATCGTCTTTATGATGACCTAAAGCTACCTTAGTGCAACCTAGCTTTTTAGCATTAGAATTTAAGGCACCTCTTCTTAGATTAGCACATAAAGAACATGGATTTTTTTCTTTCCTAATATCAAATACTATCTCTTTGATATTAGTTTGAACTTCATAAAAAGGGATATCTAAGTCTTCACATAATTTATATAATGGAGAGTTATCTACTCCTCCGGGGTTAAGTGTGATAGCGATTAATTCGAACTTCTGAGGTGAAAATCTTTGATAGTTTTTTAATATATGAAGTAATGTTAAACTATCCTTACCTCCAGATAGACCTACGGCTATCTTATCATTTTCTTGGATCATATCAAAATCTTGTATAGCTTGGCGAGCTTTACTAAGAAGTTTTTGCATAAGTAATTTACCTCCTGTGATATATACACACTTAAGAATTCCTAAGATATATTTAAGCTACATAATTTAAAATAAAAAATAACTCACATATTATAACAAACTTACTCTTAGTAAACAATAATAATAAATGAGATAAACCTATCAGTATTAATCAGAATATTTACAAAATATGAAATTTAATATATAATTCATATATAAGTAATATATATATATAACGTCTAAAGAAAATCTTTAGACGTTTTTTTATATAAAATGAGAGTAACATTTATTTAATATCAAGTATAATATTACCATGGAAATAAAATTAATTAAGAGTAAAATTTTTTTGGGGGGGAATAAAATATGCAAAAAGTAGAAAGTTTTAAATTAGACCATACAAAGGTTAAAGCACCTTATGTAAGAAAATGTTGTGTATTAGATGGTACGAATGGAGATAAGGTTACGAAGTTTGATTTGAGATTTTTGCAACCAAATTCTGAGGCATTTGGAACTGCTGCAATACACGGTTTGGAACACTTATTAGCAACTTATTTAAGAGAAACATTAGAAAATATAATAGATTTATCTCCTATGGGATGTAGAACAGGATTTTACCTAATAATGTGGGGAGATGTAGATCCAGCTCAAGTAAAAGATGGCTTAGAAAAAGCTTTAAAAATGGTTTTAGAAGTCGATGTAATGCCAGCAGCTACAGCTGTTGAATGTGGAAATTATAAAGACTTATCTTTATTTGGAGCAAAAGAATATGCTAAGGATGCTTTGGAAAAAGGATTCTCGCTTAATATATATGGAGAATAATCATGAATGAAGACTTTGTAAATCTAATTGATATAAATGAAGATGAAGTTTTGAGATATTTAGAGTACAAAGGACAAGACATTGATGATAAACTCAACAGTATTATAAATGAATGTAGAATATTAACTAAAGAAAAAATAAATCCTCGATATATATCGAGGGTTTATTCTATAAGGAAATATATATTGGGAGATGACAAATTTATTCAGCTTGAAGGAACAAATCTAAGATTATATAGTGATGATATATATGAACTATTAAAAAACTCTGATGAGTGTATACTTCTAGCTTGTACATTGGGCATAGAGATTGAAAAGGAAATAAGAAAATACTCATACATGGATTTGACTAAGGGGATAATAATTGATTCATGTGCAACTACAGCGATAGAAGAAGTATGTGACTTGGTACAGAAGAAGATAGAAGATAATTTGTTAGAAGAAGGTAAATATATAACTACTAGATACAGTCCGGGATATGGAGATCTACCAATAGATAAAAATGTAGATATTATAAACATACTAAATGCACAAAAAGTGATAGGACTTACTATTACAGATAGTGGAATAATGATTCCTAGAAAATCCGTAGTCGCTATTATAGGGATTACTAATTCGTTAATTAAACAAGAAAAAAATTTATGTGAGAATTGTGAGCATAGAATGACATGTAAATTCAAAAGAGAGGTTGATGGTTGTGGATATAAGAGAACACATAAAGGATAACATATTAATATTTGATGGGGCTATGGGTACAATGCTTCAGAAAAAAGGATTACAAATTGGAGAAAATCCAGAAATATTTGGACTTAAGAACCCAGATAAACTTATAGAAATACACAAGGAATATTTGATTGCAGGAGCAAACGTAGTAACAACTAATACATTTGGAGCAAATGAACTTAAGTTAGATAAGTTAGGGTATACTGTAGAAGCAATAGTGGGAAATGCTATATCAGTAGCAAAAAAAGCAATAGATGAAGTGGATAAATCTAAGCCTAGATACGTAGCTTTAGATATTGGTCCTATCGGGGAGATGTTGGAACCAATGGGTACATTAAGTTTTGATAGAGCCTATGAGATATTTAAAAGACAAATATTGCAAGGGGTAAAATCAGGAGCAAATCTTATTATTATAGAGACTATGATGGATCTTTATGAAGCAAAAGCCGCCGTATTGGCAGCAAAAGAAAATTCTAATCTTCCTGTATTTTGTACTATGACCTTTGATGAAAATGGAAGAAGTTTTACAGGTTGTACACCAGAAAGTATGATTGCAACTATACAAGGACTAGGTGTAGATGCAATAGGAGTTAACTGCTCATTAGGGCCTAGACAGTTGCTACCAATAGTAAAAAAAATATCAGAAAGAGCAATTGTACCAGTAATAGTACAAGCTAATGCAGGGCTTCCTAGAATAGTGGATGGTCAAGCTTTATATGATGTAGATGCTAAAGAATTCTATGAGGGTGTTGAAGCATTTATTGGGGTAGGAGCTTCAATTATTGGAGGTTGTTGTGGTACCGATCCAGATTTTATAAAAAAAATATCTGATAATATAAATAGTGTTGAAAGAAAAATAATAGAAAAAAATAATAAATGTGTAGTGTGCTCACCATCTAAATATATAGAGATAGATGGTCCAATAGTGGTAGGAGAAAGACTGAATCCAACAGGAAGAAAACCTCTAAAAGATGCTCTGAAAAATGAAAATGTAGACTATATTATAAATCTAGCATTGGAGCAAATAAACGGAGGGGCAGAAATTTTAAATGTAAATGTAGGATTACCAGATATAGAAGAAAAGAGAATAATGCCAAAAGTATTAAAAGAGATTCAAGCAGTAGTTGATACACCTCTACAAGTAGACTCATCTAATATAGATGCCCTAGAACAAGGATTAAGATACTATAATGGAAGAACAATAGTCAACTCTGTAAATGGAAAAGAAGAGTCACTAAATAGTATATTACCAATAGTAAAAAAATATGGAGCTTGTGTAGTAGGACTTGCTCTAGATGAGAATGGAATTCCAGATACAGCGAAAGGCAGATTTGATATAGCAAAAAAAATAATAGATAGAGCGGTTTCTTACGGTATAAGAAAAGAAGATATATTTATAGATTGTCTATCCTTAACTGTATCAGCACAACAAGAAGAGGCTGTAGAAACTTTAAAGGCAATAAAGATGATAAAGGAAAGTTTAGGTGTAAAAACAATACTTGGAGTATCTAATATATCATTTGGAGTTCCAAATAGAAAGGCTCTTAATCATACATTCTTATCTTTAGCATTAGGAGCTGGGCTAGATTTAGCTATAATAAATTCTAATGAATCTAGTATGATGGAAGTTATTAATTCATTTAGAGTAATAAAGAATATAGATAAAGGATGTATTAACTATATAAATAAGTATAGTGGCGTTGTTTTATCTAATAAAATTGAGAATAATACAGGTGGTGGATCAAACCTATCGCTAACAGAAATAGTGGAAAGAGGTCTTAAGGAAGAAGCAAAAAATGTAACTCTTAGCTTGTTAGAAGAAAAGGATGAAAATTATATTTTGGATGAAATATTAATACCTGCTCTGGATTCTGTAGGTAAAAAGTATGATGGAGGAGAGATTTTCTTGCCTCAGCTGATACAATCAGCAGAAACAGTAAAATCATCACTCAACGTAATAAAGGAAAAGTTGTTATCTAAGAGTGATAATAGTGTATCCAAAGGAAAAATAATAGTAGCTACAGTGAAGGGTGATATTCACGATATTGGAAAAAATATAGTTAAGATCATGCTAGAAAACTACGGTTATGAAGTGATAGACCTAGGTAAAGATGTACCTATAGAAAATGTAATAAGAACAGCGAGAGAAAATGAAATAAAATTAGTGGGGCTAAGTGCTCTTATGACGACTACAGTACAAAGTATGAAAGACACAATACAATCTTTAAGAGATAATAATATAGATGCTAAGGTTTTTGTTGGTGGAGCTGTACTTACAGAGGAATAC
>NZ_NOJY02000060.1 GCF_002250835.2 Romboutsia weinsteinii | reverse complement strand
TTTTGACATGGGCTCAGATACTGTTATATATCTGGCTTTATGTTTGTTTGGTTGTTTCAAATTCTATAAATTAACCTACTGTTTAATTTTCAAAGTTCATTTTTCCAACTCATTTAGTATATCAAAGCCAACTCAGCTTGTCAACACTTTTTATTTCGTTGTTTTTATCTTGTTTGTTTTGTTTGTTTTGTTTGTTTTGTTTGTTTTGTGTCTCTTGGACAAGTAATAATATACCATGTTAATTTATGGGCGTCAATACTTTTTATAAAACTTTTTAAATAAATTTAAAAAGTTTTATAAAAAGGTCTCTACATATTCTTTTCGTACTCTTTTTTAAGCTTGTCTATTATCTTTCGTTCCAGCCTTGAGACTGTCATTTGAGATATCTCTAACTCTTTTGCAATAATAGATTGAGTTTTATCTAAAAAGAATCTGTCTTTGAATATCTTTACTTCTAGTTCGTTTAGGCTTTCCATAAATTTATTTACAAAATCTTTATTTTCTATATTTGAGAAGTTATTCTCTTCTTGACCTATTTTGTCTATAAGAGTGATATCTTTGTCTTCTGAATCGTCATTGCTTGATGAATCTAAAGATATTGGCTGATATCCATAAGATGCTTCCATAGCTTCTAATACATCTTCTTCGCTACAACCTATATGATCTGCAATATCTTTAACCTTAGGGTGCTTTTTATTCTTTTGCTCTAGGAATACTTTAGCTTCACTTATCTTTTTGCTTAACTCCTGGACTCTCCTTGGTACTCTAAGCGTCCATACCTTATCTCTAAAGTATTTTTTGATTTCCCCCACAATAGTAGGGGTTGCAAAACTTGAGAATTCGAATCCTTTTTCGATATCATATCTTTCAATCGCATATATTAATGCTAATGAAGCGACTTGATAAATATCTTCAAAATCAACACCCTTATTTATATACTTCTTAGCTAGCAAGTTTACTAAATATAGATGTCTTTCAATCAGAACGTTTCTAATCTCTCTATTCTTATCCTTACTATATAATCTGAATAGATCTTTAGTATCCATATCTAGATAGTTTGTAGCATTAGCTACATTTTTCATTAAAGATCAACTCCTAAATATTTAGTCATTTTTATTATTGTTCCCTTGTTGTCTTTTGACTCGATACTTACTTCATCCATTAAAGCTTGGATTATAAATAACCCTAGTCCATTTTCTTTAGGATTTTCTAAATCTGGTGTTGGTACTGAATCAATATCATATCCAGAACCATTATCTTTAATCTCTATGTCCAATCCATTATCTAATATATTAAATGTTATATTGAATTTTTCATCATCACTATGCTTAATAGCATTCGTACAAGCTTCTGATACAGCAACCTTTATATCTTCTATATCATCTATTGAAAAACCTATTTTATTAGCTATTCCAGATGTAGTAAGTCTTATTATACCTACATAATCAGGATTTGAGCTAATTTCCATTTTTATAGTTTCACAAGTCAAAGTCTATCCCTCCACTTTAAATATTTTATCTAGACCTGTTATAGTAAAGATTTTTCTAACATTACTTCTAGGGTTAACTATGTATATTTCTTTACCATCTGCTCTTAATTTCTTTAATACCCCAATCATAACACCTAAACCAGTTGAATCTATGTATTCTAATTCTTCAAGATTTATTTTCATATCTACTATTTCCTGATCTGTTAATCCATGTAAATGTTCTTTTAATTTTTCTGCTGTAGATACATCTAGCTCTCCTGCTAGATTAACTTCCCAAACGTTGATTTGATCATTTAATTTTGAGTTTATATTTATTGCCATCTGTCTACCTCCTATTATATTTATCTTTTTACAGATTTAAATATTCTAGCTACTGAAGCTACCTTACCTGCTACACTTAATATATCATCTGCACTTTCAGTTATGGATGCTACATTTTCGATAGTATCTTGAATATGTCTTTCATTATAGTCTACTAATTTATAAGCTTTATCAGTTATTTTAGTTGCACTATTTAATAATCTTGCCACATATATTCCTACTATCAACGCTGAACTTCCAAATAATACTGCCCCAATTTGCCAACCAATAGCATTCATTATTTAACTTCTCCCTCATCGTCAAAACTCTTACTTATTACTATTTCTTCTTCTGATATTTTTATATCATCAAATTCAGAGCTATCATCTATCAAAGTAGTTATTCTTTCTTTTACATCATTGAATGTTTCATGTAGAACATCTTTAGGATTCTCTTTTACTTCGTCAAACTTGTCTTTTGCGTCTTTTCTTAGTTCAGATCCTTTTTTCGGAGCTAGAAATAGTCCAGCTATAAATCCTATTATTACTCCAAAGAATAAAAATTTACTTCTGTTCTTACTCATATTATGTACTCCTCTCTATAATCTAATATAAATAAATTGTGAAAAAGAATAGGATATTTATCCTATTCTTCTATATTTATTTTAGCAATTGAAACAACATTTACTTCATCATTAGTCTTCATCAGCTTAACACCGCTTGTAACTCTACCAAATAATGAAATTTCATTAACTCTTAATCTGATTAATACCCCATCAGAGTTTATTATCATCATTTCATCATCTTCATTTACCATTTCAGCTCCGACAATTTTACCAGTCTTTTCAGCTATATTATAAGTTTTTATACCTTTTCCAGCTCTTATCTGACTTCTGTACTCTGATATATCTGTTCTTTTTCCAAATCCATTTTCACTAACTACTAATAAATCAGTTCCTTCATCGCATAGGCTCATAGATACTACTTTATCTTCTTTAGATAAACTTATACCTTTTACACCCATTGCAGTTCTACCCATATGTCTTATGTCATTTTCATCAAATCTTATAGACATACCTCCTTGAGTTACTAAAAGAACATCCTTACGTCCATCAGTAAGTTTAACATCTATAAGTTCATCATCTTCTCTTAAACCTATAGCTATAAGACCAGATTTGTTTATATTTTTAAATTCTTCTCTTTCAGTCTTTTTAACTATACCGTTCTTAGTAGCAAATAATAAGTACTTATCTTCACCTTGTGCATCTATTGGAATCAGAGTAGCTATCTTTTCATCCGGTCCTAGTTGAAGTAAGTTTACTATAGCAGTTCCCTTAGCTTGTCTCTTACCTTCAGGTATTTCATAGGCATTTAATCTAAATACTCTACCTTTATTTGTGAAGAATAGTAGCCTACTGTGAGTCGTAGTACTTACAAGGTGTTTTACAAAGTCTTCTTCTCTCGTTGTAAGAGCAGAGATTCCTCTTCCGCCTCTATTTTGACTCTTATAAGTATCTGCAGGAACTCTCTTGATATATCCGAAGTGAGTAAGAGTTATCGCTATCTCTTCATCATTTATTAGATCTCTCATATCAATTTCGCCTTCTGCATGTCTTATCTCTGTTCTTCTATCATCTGCATAATTCTCTCTAATTATAAGCATTTCTTTCTTAATTACGTTTAGAAGTAATTTTTCATCTGCTAATATTTCTCTTAATTTGTTTATTTTATTCATTAATTCGTCATATTCAGCATCTATTTTATCTCTTTCTAAACCAGTAAGCCTTTGAAGCCTCATATCTAATATAGCCTGAGCTTGAATATCAGATAATTTAAACTTCTCAATTAATCCAGCCTTAGCCTCTTGAGTAGTTTTAGATCCTCTTATTAAACTTATAACTGCATCTATATTATCTAAAGCTATTTTTAACCCCTCTAATATATGAGCTCTAGCTTCAGCTTTATTTAATTCAAACTTAGTTCTTCTAGTTACTACATCTTTTTGATGCTCTATATAGTGATATAATATTTGCTTAAGATTTAATATTCTAGGTTGCTTATTTACTAAAGCAAGCATTATTATACTAAAAGTATCTTCCATTTGAGAATGCTTATAAAGATTATTTAATACTATATTAGCATTAGCATCTCTCTTAAGCTCTATAACTATTCTCATACCATTTCTATTACTTTCATCTCTTAAGTCAGATATACCTTCTAATTTCTTTTCCTTAACTAATTCAGCTATTCTTTCAACTAATTTAGCTTTATTTACTTGGTATGGTATTTCAGTAACTATTATTTGTTGTTTTCCTTTAGCTAATTCTTCTATATAAGCTCTAGCTCTAACTTTTACTTTTCCTCTACCAGTTCTATAAGCTTCTGATATATTTTCTTTTCCCATTATTATTGCTGATGTTGGGAAATCTGGTCCTTGTACATACTGAATTAAATCATCCACTGTACTTTCTGGATTATCTATTAAGTGTACAGTCGCATCGATTACCTCTCCTAAGTTATGAGGAGGTATTGATGTTGCCATACCAACAGCTATACCATTAGATCCATTTACAAGTAAATTTGGGTATCTAGCCGGTAATACAGAAGGCTCTTTTAAAGATTCATCAAAGTTTGGGTCAAAATCAACTGTTTCTTTATCTATGTCTCTTAATAATTCAAGTGATAACTTACTCATTCTAGCTTCTGTATAACGCATTGCCGCTGGTGAGTCACCATCTACAGACCCGAAGTTACCGTGTCCATCAACTAATAGTCCTCTAGTTGAGAAATCTTGTGCCATTCTAACCATAGCTAAGTAAACGGCACTATCACCATGTGGATGGTACTTACCAAGAACGTCCCCAACTATACGTGCAGACTTTCTGTATGGTTTATCAGGCGTTAAATTTAATTCACTCATAGAATATAGTATTCTTCTATGAACAGGCTTTAGACCGTCTCTTACATCAGGAAGAGCACGACCAGCTATAACACTCATCGCATAATCTATATACGATGTTTTCATCTCGTCAGCTATTTCTATAGGTAATATTCTGTTATTTTCTTCCATATCAAACCTATCTCCTTCCCTATATATCTAAGTTTCTAACGTATTTCGCATTAGTCTCTATAAATTCTTTTCTTGGAGCTACTTTATCACCCATTAGCATTGAGAATACCTCATCTGCTACTGCTGCATCTTCTATAGATACTTGTAATAAAGTTCTAGTTTCTGGGTTCATAGTAGTATCCCATAACTGCTCAGCGTTCATCTCTCCAAGTCCCTTATATCTTTGAAGCTCTACGCCTTGTCTTCCTATTTCTTCTAATAAGTTAGTTAACTGTGTCTCAGTATAAACATAGTGCTCTTTCTTTTGTTTTTTAACTTTGTATAGAGGTGGCTGTGCAATATATACATATCCATTTTCTATAAGAGGTCTCATATATCTAAAGAAGAACGTTAATAATAGTGTTCTTATGTGAGCTCCATCGACATCGGCATCGGTCATGATTACTATTTTATGATATCTTGCTTTATCTAAATCAAAATCATTACCTACACCACATCCGTATGCCGTTATCATATTCTTTATTTCATCAGAAGATAATATTTTATCTAATCTTGATTTTTCAACATTAAGTATCTTACCTCTTAATGGTAATATTGCTTGGCTATGTCTATCTCTACCTTGCTTCGCAGAACCACCGGCAGAATCCCCTTCGACTAAGAATATTTCACTCTTTGAAGGATCTTTCTCAGCACAGTCAGCTAATTTCCCTGGTAATGATGTACTTTCTAGTACACTCTTTCTTCTAGTTAATTCTCTTGCTCTCTTTGCAGCTTCTCTTGCTCTTTGTGCTCTAAGACCTTTATCAACTATTATTCTAGCAGTAGTTGGGTTTTCTTCTAAGAAAGAACCTAGTTCTTCTACAGTTACACCATCAACTATACCTCTCATCTCTGTGTTACCTAATTTAGTCTTCGTTTGACCTTCGAATTGAGGCTCAGGAAGCTTAACAGATACTACAGCAGTAAGACCTTCTCTTATATCTTCTCCTATTAAGTTAGGATCACTATCTTTTAATAACTTGTTTCTCTTAGCATATTCATTTATTGTTTTTGTTATAGCCGCCTTGAAACCAGCTAAGTGAGATCCACCTTCGTGAGTACTTATATTGTTAGCAAAAGAATATATGTTCTCTGAATAACCGTCAGTGTACTGCATTGCTATCTCTACAACAAAGTCTTTTACTTTTTTATCTATATAAATTATTTCTTCATGTATACCTGTTCTAGTTTTGTTTAAGTATTTTACATACTCTACTAGTCCACCAGTATAATGGAATTCTTTCTTCTTAGTACTTTCTTCTCTCTTATCTTCAAATACTATTCTGATACCTTTGTTTAAGAAAGATAATTCTCTTAGTCTATGCTCTAAAGTTTCGTATTTGAATTCTACTTCATCAAATATTGTCTCATCAGGCATAAAACTAATCATTGTACCTGTATGTTTAGCCTCACCAACTTTATCAAGTGATGATGTTGCAAAACCTTTCTCATACGTTTGTCTATATATATTTCCGTCTCTGTATACTTCAGCAACTAACCACTTTGATAATGCATTAACTACAGAAACCCCAACTCCGTGAAGACCACCAGATACCTTGTATCCTCCTCCACCGAATTTTCCTCCTGCATGAAGAACTGTTAAAACTGTTTCTAATGTTGACTTTCCAGTCTTTGGATGTACCTCTACTGGTATACCCCTTCCGTTATCTTTACAAGTTATACTTCCATCTTCGTTTATAGATACATATATTTCAGAGCAATAACCTTGTAATGCTTCATCTATACTGTTATCTACAACCTCATAAACTAAATGGTGTAAACCTCTAGGACCAGTAGAACCTATATACATACCAGGTCTTTTTCTAACGGCTTCTAATCCTTCTAATACTTGTATCTGACTTGCACCGTATTCTTGTTTCATCTAGTTACCTCCATTCTCTATGTTAATAACCTGTCCTTTATCTATATTGAAAATAGTAGTATTTTCTTTATCAAATATATTTTTATGTGAAATCTCAGCTGTAGTTATAAACATCTGAACAACACTCAAATTGCTAACTAGAAGTCTTTGTCGTGTTTCATCTAATTCACTAAATACATCGTCTAATATTAAGACAGGATACTCTCCTACTTCTTTATTTATTAACTCTATTTCTGACAACTTCAATGAAATTGAAGCAGTCCTTTGTTGACCTTGTGATCCATATAACCTTACATCTAGATCATTTATGAATATATTTAAATCATCCTTATGTATTCCATACCTAGTTGTTCTGGTTTCTATATCATGTTTTCTACTCGATACTAACTTCTCTAAAAATCTAGTATATATGGTACTCACAGTATCTTCATCGCTCACATTTATTTGATTTTTATATGTTATAGATAGGTCTTCAATATTATTAGTTAGCTTTTTATGCAACTCTATAGATATATTGGCTATCTTTTTTATAAAATCTCTTCTTAGAATATAAATATAGCTACCATACTGGGCCAAACTTTCATCATATACATCTAATAATGCCTCATCTATATAATTACTTTTTAGTAGTTTGTTTTTTTGAAATAAAATTTTGTTGTAGCTAGTAAGATAGTTATAATACTTTGGCATAATCTGACTTATTTCTTTATCAATAAAAGCACGTCTCTCTTTTGGACCTTCTTTTACTAACCTTAGATCCTCCGGCGAAAATATCACAACATTTAGATTTCCAAGTAATTCTTGTATTTTTTGAATGTGTATTTTATTTACTTTAATACCTTTTTTATTCTTTCCAATAGCAACTTCTATTAGACCATTAGTATTATGCTTGGAAAAATTACCGCCTACATACAGATTTTCAGTATCAAATTTGATTAGTTCTCTATCTTTGTTAGTTCTAAATGATTTTCCAAATGATAGCATATATATAGATTCTACTATATTTGTCTTTCCTTGGCCATTCTTACCAACAAGTAGATTTACTTTCTCATTAAATTCTAAATGTAAGTTATTGTAATTTCTAAAATTAACTAATTGCAGATTTCTTAGTCGCATAAAAGACGCTCCTCATTTATACTACTTTTATTGTGTTTCCTTCTACTTCCACTACATCGCCAGTTCTTATTTTTTTGCCTCTTCTTAATTCTATTTCTCCATTTACTTTTACTAATCCTTCTTGTATTAAGAACTTAGCATGTCCACCAGTTGAAGCTATATCAACAAATTTAAGAAATTGATCTAGTTTTATATATTCTGAATCTATAGTTATTTCAATCATATTGAATCCTCCTATTTCCTCTATTAGTTATTATTCCAATTAATTCATTAAAAATATATTATACCATAAAAATGCTAATAAAAACCCAACTTTATGCTAGTTGGGTTTTCTGTCATTTCTATATGTTTGATGATATTCTTACAGGTAGTAATAAATAAGTATATTTTACACCATCTGCAGGTTTAATTATGCATGGGTTGATATTTGTTGTAAATTCGATAAATATTTCTTCACTATCTATATTTTTTAGACCCTCTAAGAAATATCTAGAGTTAAACGCTATATCTAAATAATCTCCTTCTAATTCTAACGAAATTTCTTCATATACATTACCTCTATCAGTATTAGAAGTTATAGCCATTGTATTATCTCTTATAGATAGCTTTATAAGATTATTTTTCTCTGATTGAGAAAGTAAAGAAGCTCTTTCAATACTATTTAAAAGATCTTTCGTATTTAACTTTACTCTTGAATTATGTTCTCTAGGTAATAATTTCTTATAGTCTATGAATTCTCCTTCAAGAAGTCTAGTAATTATTTTTGTGTCCTCTATTATGAATATCGCATTTTTATCGTCAAATCCTATTTTTACTTCTTCTTCTGATGATAATAAGCTGTTTACATCATTAAGAGTTTTTCCAGGTATAATAAGCTTTGTGTTATTTCTTATGTTTTCAACGTTGCAGCTTCTAACTGCTAATCTATACCCATCTATTGCAACTAAACTTATATTTCCATCGTTTATTTCTAGCAATTCACCCATTAATATAGGTTTTGTTTGATCTTGAGATATAGCAAATACTGTTTGCTTTATCATATTTTTTAATAAGTCTTGAGGTATATTGTATAAATCATTATCATTAACCTCTGGTAATCTAGGATATTCTTTAGCAGAATCTCCTTTTATCTTAAATCTAGAATTTAAGCAATTAATATATATATTATTTTCCGAATCACTTTCTATCTCAACAAATGAATCTGGTAACTTTCTAATTATATCCCCAAATAATCTAGCATTAACTACTATGTCACCTTCTTCTATTACTTCAGCTTGTGTATAAGTTTCTATACCTATTTCTAAATCATATCCTGTTAATTTTAACTGATCATCTTTAGCTGATAATAATATACCTTTTAGTAAGTCTAAAGTTGTTTTTGAGTTTATAGCTTTTTGAGTAATACCTATTTTATGAGCTAAAAGTTTTTGGTTGCAAATTATCTTCAATGTGGATAACCTCCTTATTGCATTTATATAAAAAAATAAATAAAAAAAATAGTAGTAATAGTAGTAGGTGCTGTTGATAATGTGTATAACCATATACAGCCCAATAAAGGCAAAGATATCAACATGTTTATAAAATGTTAATATCTTTGTTATTTTTTTTGGAATAAAATGTGTATAAATTATTAGTAAAAAAATATACACATCTTATCAAGGTGATATTAACAGACAAATGTGTATAAATTATCCCTTTAAATCCGAGATTATTTTGTCTATTTTAATTTTAATCTCTTCATTAGCTTCTATTTCACGAGCTACTTTATCATGAGCATGTATAACCGTAGTATGATCTCTTCCACCAAACTCTTCACCTATCTTAGGAAGTGATAAATCTGTTAGCTCACGAGATAAATACATAGCTATTTGCCTTGGATAAGCAATAGATCTCGTTCTTTTCTTTGAATTAAAGTCTTCCATCTTTATATTAAGAACAGAAGAAACTTTTTCTTTTATTCTATTTACAGTAATCTCTTCATTTTTAGAAGTAGTTATAATATCTTTTAAAGCTTCAGTTGCTAATTCAAAAGATATTGTTCTATTTGTAAGAGAAGAATATGCAACTACACGAGTCAAAGCACCTTCTAATTCTCTTATATTAGATTTAATATTCTTAGCAATATAAGTCATTACCTCATTTGGTACTTCTATATTCTCCATTTGAGCTTTTTTTCTAAGTATTGCTATTCTAGTTTCGAAATCAGGAGCTTGTATATCTGTTATAAGTCCCATTTCAAACCTTGATCTTAATCTATCTTCTAGAGTAGGAATCTCTTTTGGAGGTCTATCACTAGAGATGATTATTTGCTTATTAGCTTCATGTAATGTATTGAAAGTATGGAAGAATTCTTCTTGAGTTCTTTCTTTTCCAGCAATAAATTGGATATCATCTATCAATAGTATGTCTACATTTCTGTATTTATTTCTAAATTCTTCGTTTTTATCATCTTTTATAGAGTTTATAAGTTCATTTGTAAATTTTTCAGATGAAACGTAAACAACCGTTGGATTTTTCTTTTGGTTAACGATATGATGTCCTATAGCATGCATTAAATGTGTTTTTCCTAATCCAACACCTCCATATAAGAATAGAGGATTGTAGGCTCTAGCTGGTGATTCAGCAACTGCAACACATGCAGCATGGGCAAATCTATTACTATTTCCGATTACAAATGTGTCAAAAGTATATTTTGGATTTAAATTAGGATAGCTCTTTTTTATAGACGAAATATTAATTTCTTCACCTAAGCCCTCAACTTCTTTTTCACTCAAAACGAATTTAACATTATATTTTTTTAATGATAGCTGATTTACTGAACTTTCTATAAGATTTAAATATCTATCTTCTAATATACTTTTAGTGAAATCATTAGGTACTAAAAGTATTACATCGTTTAAATAGATTTTTAAAGGTACGATTTGCTTAAAAAAAGCGTTAAAACTAGGTGGAGATAACTCACCTTTAATTAATTGTAGTGTTTTGTCCCATAAAGAAACTATATCCATAATTATAAACCTCCGAACAGAATAATTAACATCTTCCACAAAGTTATTAACAAAAACAAAGTAAAAAATGTATATTTGACAAAATAACTAAAGTTATGGACAAAGATGTGGATAATATAATAATAACCTAAATTATCCTAAAAAAATAAAAAGATATAAACAATATGTATATAAAGTTATAAATAGTATCAATATATAAAAGTATAGCTTATAATGTAGAGTATTATCATACTCATTAGAAGTTATACACATTTATATCCACAGCTTGTGAATAAATTTAATAAGTTAATAAATTTTATGAACATTATCAACAAGTATATTAATAATATCAGAATATATGCCATATTTCAATATTTAATGAGTAATTTATCCACAATACTAAGTGGTTGTTGATAAAATTTATAAATTTAACATATTTCCGATTTTTTACGAAAAAAATAACTATTAATAATGTATAAATTGATGATATAAAATATAGGTCCTTAATTACTATATATAAAGGATGTTTTAGATAAGGAAGAATGTGATTTAGCTAGTCCAAAAAGCCGTTGACAACTAATATAAAAGCATTTATAATTGTATATGTTATGTTTACTTTGAGGGTAAAGTTATTATTTTTATAAACGGAAAAACAAATCTGAAAGGCGGTGCAATAAATGAAAAGAACTTATCAACCAAAAAAGAGACAAAGAAAGAAAGAACATGGTTTCAGAAAGAGAATGAAAACGTCTAACGGAAGAAACGTGTTAAGAAGAAGAAGAGCTAAAGGAAGAAATAGATTAACTCATTAATTAAAAAAAGGCCGCTTTCAAAGTGGCCTTTTTGTGTAAAATTTTCTAATAATAAGCTGTGTTTATGGAGGGGTTAATGATATGGACTTTAATGAAACTAAAGGTTTAAAAAAAGACTCTGATTTTAGAAAAGTATATAAACACGGCAAATCTATTGCAAACAGATATTTAGTAATGTATATACTGAAGAATAAATCAGACTCAAGTAGAGTAGGAATATCAATTTCTAAAAAAGTAGGAAAAGCGATTACACGAAATAGAATAAGAAGATTAATAAAAGAAGTATATAGATTGGATATTGATAGCAAAGTGAAAAGTGGATACGATATAGTATTTATTGCTAGAATGCCAAGCAAAGATGCTACTTTTAAAGATATAGAGAAATCAATAAATACTTTGGCTAAAAAAGCAGATATTTTGATGTAGAAAAGTATAGTGTGGTATATGTGGAGGTCTTCAATTTGAATAAAAAAAATAATATATTGAAGGAAATTAATAGGTATTTAGCGAAAATATGTATTTGTCTAGTTAAAATTTATCAAAAATATATATCTCCTTTAAAAGGACCTACATGCAGATTTTATCCAACATGTTCACAGTATTCAATAGAGGCATTTAAGAAATACGGATTATTCAAGGGCTTTTACCTAAGTATAAGAAGAATACTAAAATGTCATCCTTTTCATCCTGGAGGATATGATCCTCTAAAATAAAACATTAAGTTACTTTAGGAGGTACAAGAAGTGGGCATTATCAGTAATTTTTTAGGGAGTATTTTGAAATTCATATTTGATTTTACTAATCAATATGGGGTTTCTATAATACTATTTACAGTTTTTGTAAAGGTACTATTATTACCACTTACAATCAAACAAACTAAGTCAACAAAAGCAATGCAAGATATACAACCAAGAATGCAAGAAATACAAGAAAAATATAAGAATAAACCAGAAAAACAACAACAAGAAATAATGAAGCTGTACCAAGAAGCAAAAATAAATCCATTAGCAGGATGTTTACCACTATTAATACAAATGCCTATATTAATAGGATTATTTAGTGTTTTAAGAGAACCTGTTCAATACGGTGTTTTCGCAAGTCAAGCGGCATTTACGAATGCTGACAGTGGATTCTTATGGATGCAAAGTTTAACAAAGCCAGATTATATATTAGCAATATTCTCAGGGGCGAGTGCATTTTTAATGCAAAAGATTATGATGCCAAAAGATCAACAACAAGGTTCAATGAAGGTTATGACATATGTTATGGCGGGGATGTCGCTTTATTGGGGATTCATGTTCCCAGCGGGTCTTACACTTTACTGGACAGTAAGTAACGTATTCTCAATAGCGCAACACTATTTAATAATGAATCCTCTAAAAGCTAAACTGGCTAACTCTAAGGAGGAAGTAATAAATGAAAAGAAGCCTACAATTAAAAAGTAAAACAGAACAAGATGCTATAGCTAAAGCTTTAGAACAACTAAAAGTAAGTGCCGAAGATATTGAAGTTGAAGTTTTAGAAAATCCAACTAAAGGATTCTTAGGTCTAATAGGGGCCAAAGATGGTATTTACAAAATAACAGTTATCGAAAAAGAAACTGATATAGCAAAAAGTTTTATAGAAAACATACTTAAGAATGCAAATGTAGATGCAAGTGTTAATGTTACTCAAGAAAACAACTTAATCAAAGTAGATATAGAAGGAAATGATGTTGCATGTTTAATAGGAAGAAGAGGAGAAACAT
>NZ_NOJY02000005.1 GCF_002250835.2 Romboutsia weinsteinii | reverse complement strand
TATCCTTACAAGAAATATGCTCTCCCCAATCTCGTCTACATCCACTATATTACATAAATACTCTTCTCTTTCTGTAACTTGTTCATTTGTATTATGCTGTACCTCATTATAAACACATACACCTTGCCATACACAGTTACAATTTTCACATCCTTGTATCAAGCTACATTTAATACAGTCCCCTGAATATGCAAGATGACATGGACAGTACTTAGTCCCTGCATCAGCACATGATTGAATATTAGTCCTTTTCAAATCAGTCACTTCCTTAAAATGATATTTTAAACTATCTAAATCTTATACTTATAATTTATTATTTTTTCTTCTATTTTGTTACATTTGGATTAGTTTTTAATATTCTATTTTACGCTTTTGAAAATATAATGTATTATATCTAAAATATTTTATATCAAATCTATGCAATTAGAATATAATTGTATAAACACTAATTATATTAATATGGTGGGAGCGGATGATATGGTTCATACTTTTCTTTTTTCTAAAGCACATTTAATAGTACTTTTAATCTTAGCCTTGTTTTTATATTTCTGTCCTAGACTTACAAAAAACCTGCTACCTTATAGCTATATGATTGAAAAAATTCTCTGCTTACTAATTTTTTTGGAGATTTTTTTTGAACAAGCTTCTATTATGTATCTAGGCGACTACAATACCTTAACATCTTTACCTATTAGCATAAGTCGCTTTAGTGCTTATATGTGTATAGCTATATTATTTTTTAAGCAGTATCAGCTATTTAATGTATTTTTCTCTTGGGGCTTAGTTTCTGCTATTGGTGAATTGATTTTCTTTGAGGAACTTCCATATGTATTTCCTAGCACAGAGCACATATTTTATATAGCTTCTAAGTTTTTCCTTATCTATGCTGTGGTTTATATGTGTGAGGTTAGAAAGTTTAAAGTTAATAAATATGCTATAAAAGACAATCTACTTATGTGTACTCTTTATTTTTCATTTATATTCCTGCTAGACTCATTGACTACAGCAAATTATACTTATAGTTTTTCAAGCAACAATATAGCAAGTATATTTATATTCGTTGGCATAACTACTATAATGTATATACCATCTTTAATTTTTAATAAAGATGATTATGATAAGTTTAATTTTAGCTTTAAGAAGAAACGATAGACGTGATTTTACCTGTTAACTTTTATTGCATATTAAAATAGAGCATCCTTATAAATTAGTTTTATAAAGATGCTCTATTTTAATTATGATGTTTTTATAAAACAGTTTACCGACATATTTTAATATAACTATGTCGGTAAACTACATAATCAAATCTATTGTATTATTTAGTAGCTAAGTAGTATAAAGTTCTTACACCTTCTCCTGTGCCACCTTTAGACTTATATCCCTGTGCCTTATTTGATGCACTAGTTCCAGCTATATCCATGTGAACCCATGGAGTATTTCCAACAAACTCTCCAACGAACAATCCAGCAGTTATACATCCACCTTCTCTACCAGCACTATTTTTAAGGTCTGCTTCAGATCCTTTTATTAACTTCTTATATTCATCAAACACTGGCATTCTCCAGATTTTTTCTCCAGATAAATCAGCAGCTTCTTTTACATCTTCATAGAATTCATCGTTATTAGTTACAACTGCTGTAGCTACGCTTCCAAGAGCTACCACTGCTGCCCCTGTAAGAGTTGCCACGTCAACAACTTTACTTACATTTTCATTATTTACAATATAATAAACTGCATCTGCTAAAGTAAGTCTACCTTCTGCATCAGTATTTAGTACTTCAATAGTCTTTTTAGCCATAGAGCTTATTATATCTCCTGGTTTATATGCATTTCCAGATATAGAGTTTTCACAAGCTGCTACTACTGCTATTACATTTTTGTTTAGTTTACTTTTAGCTATAGCACACATTGCTCCAATTACACTTGCAGCACCACCCATATCAGTTTTCATATCAACCATAGATCCAGTAGGCTTTATAGAGTATCCACCTGTATCGTAAGTTATACCTTTTCCAACTAATCCTAATATATCTTCATTGTCAGCATCTTGAATATATCTCATTACTATAAATCTAGGCTTATTACTTGAACCTCTGCCTACAGCCAAAAATGCTTCCATTCCTAATTCTTCTATTTTGTCTTGTTCATATACTTCAACTTCAAATCCATACTCATTACCTAACTTTACAGCTTCATTAGCTAATGTTTCTGGGTATATTACATTTGAAGGCTCATTTACTAAATCTCTTGCTATTATTGTAGATGTAGCTAATATTTCTGCTTTTTCAATTTCATTCTCTACTTCTTCATCTGTATATATTGTTAAAGTTTCTATTGTATTTTCTTCTGAAGTTTTAGTCTTATACTTGTTAAACTCATAATTACCAAGTAACATTCCTTCTACTAAAACACCTATGTAATCTGCACTTAAACTTACATTTAATACATCTACAGAATCAGATGTACATGTACTACTTTTTATTATATTCTTTAACTTCTTAACTAAACTTCCACCTAATACTCTTAGCTTTTCTTCATTTAGTTTTTCTTTTTCTCCAAGACCAACTAAACATATAGTAACTATTTTTCCATCAATAAAAGCTTTTACAACTTCAATGTTATTATATTTAGCATCAAATTCTTTGCTTATTATGTTTATTTCTTCAAGCTTGCTTTTTATTATTTCCTCTTTAAAAGCTGCCACTACTACTGTATTCTCTAAAACCTCTAAATAACTTTTTCCAATTTTAATATTCATGTCCTACCCCCTATATTTATTTTAGATTTTATTATATAAGCTCTTTCATTAGACTATTTACATCATCTAAAGCTGTAAGTAGTCTATTTTGCTTTGATTCTTCTAGCACTTCTACTTTAGCTTCAATAATCTCTATAAATCTTTCTATTTCTTCATTTGTAACAAGTTTTCCTTCTTCTGTTAGAGCATAGAAAGTATTTCTTCTATCATTACTATCTTCTTCTCTATAAACATACCCTTGATCTACTAATTTATTCAATAATATACATAAACTTGAATTTGATACAGTTAAATCTTTGCTTAAATTTTTAAGCTCTATTTTCTCGTATTTTTTCATTTCTACTAATGCAAAGAATTGCTTCTCCGTTAACACTTTCTCACTTTTATATCTTTCTTTACTTAAAACCCTCATCAATTTATAAAAATTATTCATACCCTCCATTAATGGTACGATTAACTCTCTCTTATTATTCATATTATCCACCTCAAAATGCTTATAGGCATTGTATTTACGTTCTTTTTAATTATACTATACCTAATTATTATTATCTATTTAAATTGTTTTAATATGAAATTAAAATACATTAGATAGTTTTTATATTAAAATAAAGCATAATTTAACTAATTATTATGCTTTATTTTAATATCTATCTGTTATCATTTTTCTTATTATGATTTGAGAAATTTTGTATTTTTTCTATTACCTTTGGAGTAATTGTAAGTATGTTGTCTACCAAATTAATATTATCATCTAAGCTCATTAGTCTAGTTTGTCCATCTTCTACTACTACAAAAGCAACTGGCTGAACTGAAATTGCCCCAGCACTACCTCCAGCAAAGTTTGTATCACCTTTTTCATTCTCTTTATGAACTTCTTTTTTATCATAGCCTTTGGAGTATTCTCCTCCACCTATACCAAATCCTATAGTTACCTTTGATATTGGTACTACTACAGTATTATCTGTTTTAATAGGATCTCCAACTATTGTATTTGCATCAATAGAACCTTTAATAGTCTCAAGAGTTGTCTCCATAAGACTCTGAATTGACCCTGTCGCTCTCATTGATATCACCATCCTTAATATTTGATTGATTTATTTTTTTAACTTTGCGAAGAGCTATAATTACCTTTATAATATCTTTTACCGAAGGTTTGATATGTATTTTAGTTTTTGCTAAAAAATAATTTTCTACAAAATTGGGTTTTACTCCAAGATATATTTTATCTGGATTAAAGCAACTAGCTACATTACCATAAATAATATTTATAAGTAAATATGTAAATGAAGTTAGGTTAATATATGTACTTCCAAATTCTATGTTTGAGTAAATCTCTACTATTTTTACTTTTATTATTAATCTATAAAGACTTATAATATCACCAGCCAATAAAGTACTTTTATGTTTACTTTCATAACCTTCCCTTTTATTTTTTCTTCGCTTCTTATTGGTAGGTGGATAAATCTGTCTATGAATATTGATAATATTAAATAAGTATTTTATGTTTAACGTTATACATACATCTGTTCCTTTTATATTAGAGTTAATAATTATATGAAATGATGAATATATAAACATTATTAATAAAATAAAAAATAAAACAATTAATATTATTAAATTGCTAAAATTAAATACTTCATTATATCTCATATTACTATTATTTTCTAAAAGATAATTATATATACTTTTTCTTAAAAACTTATTAACTTTTTTAAAACAAAATACAATAAAAAAAGCACTAAACCTATAATGGCTTAGTGCTTTTTATTATACATTTATATCATTATAAAATTTTCTACTCAACTCTACTTTTCAAATACATGCTTAATAACTTCCATTGGACTATATAGAAGTAACCTTGGTCCTGAAAACTTCATAACTTCTTTAATTTTTAGCTTCATATCCTTTTTATAACAGTGTATTGGGCATTTGCTACAAAACTTTTTTTCTTCGCCAAATTTACAAAAATCTAATCTCTTGTTAGCATATGCTAAAAGTTCAGCGCAATCCTCACATAATTCGCCTTTTTTACTTCCATGTTTTTTTCTACAGTATATGTCTATCATTAAGTTTATTGTATTTTTTTCTTTTTCTATTCTACTCATAATATCCTCTTTTAGTTAAACTCAAGTGTATTATTCTTAACATATACTTTTTTATCACATATAGATGTACTTGATTTTCTATGAGATACCATTATTATCGTCTTGTCATCAGACTCACGCTTTATACTCTTTAGTATTTCTGCTTCATTTAGAGTATCTAAGTTACTAGTAGGCTCATCTAATATCATAAGATCAGCATTATGTAAAAATGCTCTAGCTATACCTAATCTTTGCTTTTCACCAGAGGATAAGTTTGAACCTATTTCTCCAACATTTGTCTTGTACCCATTTGGTAAAGTTTGTATAAAATCATGTACAGATGCTTTTTTACAAGCTTCTATGATTTCTTCTTCTGTAGCATCCATTTTACCTATCTTAAGGTTATTTTCTATAGTGTCATTAAATAAGAACGTTTCTTGACTTACTAAAGACTGTGATTTTCTAAGCGCTTTTGTAGGTATATCTTTGATATTTCTATTAGATATTTCAACACTTCCTTTATTAACATCCCAGAATCTCATTATTAATTTTAATAAAGTACTCTTACCACATCCACTTTCTCCAATAATTGCAACCTTATCACCTTTTTCAATATTAAGATTTATGTCCTTTAATAATACTTCTTCTCTACCATTGTATTTAAATTCCATATCTCTTACATCTATAAAGTCCATATTAAGGTCTTCATTACCTTCAACTTCTTTAACTGCAGGTACTTCATCTAATATATTGAATAGCCTTTGAGCACATGCAAATGTATGCATTAGATTATTTGATAAGTTACTTAACGCAACTGTAGGACCAAATGAACTTGCAAGTAATACTATAGCTACTATTACTTGCCCTAAGTCTATAGTATTTGACTTAAATAATTCAACACCCGCAAATAAAGTCACAAGAATTGCTATCATTATAGTAATATCTGTACAAGCTCTTATTAAACCTTCATGCTCTTTTATAACTTCAAGCTTTTCATTTAATTTATCACTATTTTTATTTATACTATCTAGTCTTTTTTCACCTTCACCAAATAATAATACTTCCTTTATTCCCCTTAAAGAATCTAATAAGAAACTGTTAGTATTACCGAACTCATTTCTATACTCAAATCCTGCATCACTACCTAATTTAGAAGATAATATAGGTATTAAAGCTCCAACTATTAAGTAAAATACTACGGCTATTAATCCAAAGTAAGGATTTATAGTGTATAACACATAAGCTATTACAGATGATGTAAGTATTGCTATAGCTATCGGGGCTATTGTATGAGCATAAAATACTTCTAAAAGTTCTATATCACTTGTTATTACTGATATTAAATTTCCTTTTTCTTTAGTTTCTAACTTTGATGGTGCAAGCTTTCTTAATGCCTTATACACCTTATCTCTTAGTATTGCAAGTATTTTAAAGGCAATATAGTGACCTGAGTATTGCTCAATATATCTTAATATACCTCTTAATATGGCACACACTATGATTATTTTAGTTGCCTCGGCGAAACTAAACTTCATATTTAATCCAATTATATCTCCTATAGCTATTGATCCAAGAGTTGTTATAGCTATAGCTGCTAAAAATCCTAATACTCCAAAACTTATTGTTATCATCATAATAGGAGTTAATGGCTTTAGTATTTTTATAAGCCTTGACATTATCTTAAATCCTGATTGTCTTTTAGTATTATTCACTTACAGCCACCTCCTTTTTATAGTTACTATTATCTTCTTCATATATATTTTCTAGATTTTTTTGGTTAGTGTATAAATTACAGTATGTAGATTTATTGCTCATAAGTTCCTTATGAGTACCGCTTTCTACTATATTACCTCTATCTAGCACATATATCTTATCCGCATTTTTTATATTTGCAAGTCTATGAGATATTACTATTACAGTCTTTTTCTTAGCTATATCATGTATAGTTTTTAATATACTATCTTCACTTTCCACATCAACATTTGAAGTTGCTTCATCAAATATGTATACCTCTGGATTAGTAAGTATCATTCTAGCTAAGGCTAGTCTTTGCTTTTGTCCACCTGATAATAGAGAACCACCTTCTCCTACCTTTGTCTTTAATTTATCTTCTAATCCAACTACAAAATCATATAAGTTTGCAGTTCTCAGTGCATTATACATTTCATCTTCGCTTGCATATTCATTGCCCATTTTTAAATTTTCTTCTATCGTTGAGTTAAATATATACGAACTGTGACTTATAAAACCTATCTTCTTTCTTAATTCTTCAAATGGTATAGAGTTTATATCCACATCATTTAAAGATATTACTCCACTATCAACTTTTCTTAATTTAAGAAGTAGGTTTGTAATAGTACTCTTACCACATCCACTCTCCCCAACTAATGCAACCATAGATTTATTCTTAACTTCTACACTTATATTATTAAGTACTCTTCTCTCTTTATCATAACTAAAATCTACATCTTTTATTGAAATAGAAATATCTTTTAATTTTTCTTTATCTTCTCTTGATAGTACTGGTTCTTGTTCTTCCTCTGCATCTAATAACTCAAACATTTTATCTGATGCTGCCATACCGTTCATAGCTACGTGGAAGAATGATCCTAGTAATCTAAGAGGTATAAAGAACTCTGAAGATAATAAAATTATTATTACTGTAGCACCTACAGTTATATTTCCTTTTGATAATTCATTTAGAGCAATAAGTATACCTGCTGCTGCCCCTCCAAATGCGATTAAATCCATTATAGTTATAGAGTTTAACTGCATTGAAAGTACCTTCATAGTAATATTTCTAAATGTTTCAGCTTCTTTATTCATTTCTTCATTCTTTTCTTCATCTAAATCAAATATTTTTAATGTTGTAAGACCTTGAAGATTTTCTAAGAATGAATCACCTAAGTTTGTATATATTCCCCAATATTTGCTTAAAAGTTTTTTTGCAAACTTCATAACTGATGCTATTGATATTGGTATTAATGGTACACATACTAGTAATACTATCGCTGCCTTAAAACTAAATTGAGCAATAACTACAAATAAAGTTAATGGTCCAATTAAACTATAAAATAATTGTGGTAAGAACCTACCAAAGTATATTTCTAAAGCCTCTACTCCATCTACTGCGATTTGTACAGTTGATGATGTTGATATTGTATCATTGTAGTTTACACCTAATCTAAGTAGCTTATTGTAAATACTTTCTCTTAATAAATACCTAACCTTTGCAGATGACTTATGAGAAAACTTCCCAGCCATATAGTTGCAAATAAATCTTATTATCATTAATGAAGCTAAAAAAATCACATAGCCACCTATGTTAAAGCTTAAATCTTTATTATACAGCTTATTAATTATATCTCCTACAAATAATATTATTCCTATATTACAAATTATAGATATCCAGTTCATTAGTACTGTCAAACCTATATATTTCTTTGATTCTTCACAAAGAGATATTAGTCTTTTATTTATCATTACTTCTCCTCCTAAATTATTAGTATATTATATGAAATGACAATGCTCCTGCAAATAATAATACTGAAGCTAAATGCATCCATTTATATTTTTTTCTAAATTCTTTTTTACCAGTTAAAATTATCAATATACTCACAATTGCTACTGGTAATATTGTTATTTCTTTATCTTTTAGATAATCTGTTATGGCATATATGACCATCCCTAAACAAGCTAATGTTCCTGTTAGTATATGTACTTTTAAACAAAGTTTATTATTTACAAACTTAAAATATTTACCAAAATAAGTAATAAATGCAATTAAAAACAACATGCTGCTAAATCTATGTAACATAATTTTCCTCCTATCCTTCGCAATAGATATTATATAACAGTTGATATTAATTATCAATATCTTATTTATTTTTTATATACCCTTTTTGATTTTAGATAAACACATTTATTTAATTTCATCCGATATATATTTATTGACTATAATATCTTCAGCCTATATATTAAGATTAGTGTTTTATATTAACAAGGAGGTTTTTATGCAATTATTAGTAAAAGATAAAGAATTTTATAAAAGAATTCTTTCTATAGGCATTCCTATTTCACTTCAAAGTTTAATTACATTCAGTGTTAGTATGACAGATACTATGATGTTAGGCTCTTTAGGAGAGGTAACCTTATCAGCTGCATCTTTAGCCAATCAGTTTTGTTTTATATTCTTAGTAATAAACTTTGGTTTAGGTGGTGGATCTGGAGTATTAACAGGTCAATTTTGGGGACAAAAAGATGTTAACTCTATAAAAAAGACTATGTCTATATTATTTAAAATTAGTATAGCATTTGCAGTTTTATTTTTATTATTGGCACAATTTTTCCCAGAAAAAATAATGTCAATCTACACTAGTGAGGCTGGTGTTATTGAACAAGGTGCTAAGTATTTAAGAGTTATATCGCTATCATTTATTATGCAAGGAATAGTTACTACTGCAACTATAGTGCTTAGAACTGTAGGAACAGTTCAAATAGGACTGTTAGCTTCTGGGCTATCATTTTTAATAAACATATTCTTAAATTACGTACTTATATTTGGTAAATTCGGTGCTCCAGCTTTAGGAATTGAGGGGGCTGCTATTGCTACCTTAACTGCAAGGATTATTGAATTTACTGTAGTAATAATTTATTTACTTAAGTTTGATAAAAAGATTAAATTCAATCTAAAATATATATTCTCTACTGATAAGTACATACTTAATAAGTACATCAAAATTGGTTTTCCTGTTTTAATAAGTGATATTATCTTAGTTTTGGGATTAAATATGTTATCAGTTGTCATGGGTAGGATGGGATCTGACATGGTAGCTGCAAATAGTATATCAAATATTGTTACTCAATTTACCATGGTATTTTTACAAGGTGTTTCAAATTCAAGTTCTGTGATAATTGGAAATACTGTTGGTGAAGGAAACTTAGATGCTGCTCAGGAAAGAGGTGTATCCTTCTTGACACTGTCAGTTTTACTGGGTATAGTATCATCTATTATTATTTTGTCTCTTAAAAATGTTATTGTAGATTTCTATAATGTCTCTGATGCTACTAAGCAAATAGCATATTCGCTTATGGACTCAACTTGCATAATAGTAATATTCTCATCAGTATCTTCTATTCTTACAAAAGGTGTACTTCGTGCAGGTGGAGATACGAAATTCCTTATGATTGCTGATGTTTTATTCTTATGGGTTGTATCCATTCCACTTGGATATATTGCGGGTATTGTACTTGGACTTTCTCCTGGTATAGTCTTTATAGCTTTAAAACTTGATGAGATTATAAAATCAATATGGTGTACAGGAAGACTGTTAAGTAAGAAATGGATTAAAAGAATTAACGAACCTGATAAAGAAAACATTGAAATAGCTTAATTTAAAGCCCCAGGAGCAATTTATATTATTCCTGGGGCTTTCTATATGTTAACAAACTTTTAGCTATTTACTGTATCTTCTTTTATTGTCTTTATTCTAAATGTGAAGTAGTATAATTTAAATAACATTACCGCTATTAGAGTTAATCTCATATGTAGATTGTCTATTATTACAAATGGAAATGCCATCATAACATCTGCAAATAAAATCAGTGTAACTTTTTGTTTTAAAGTCATAGACCTAGTTTTCACAAAACTTTCTAGGTGCTTTTTATATATCTTAGTAGATTTAAACCATCTATCAAATCTATCTGATCCTTTTACAAAACAAACTGAAGCCAATAATAAAAATGGTGTTGTTGGTAATACTGGTAATATCACTCCTACTGCCCCTATAATAAATGCTATCATTCCAATTGTTACATATATAAATTTTTTAATTTTATTCATAATCTGTCCTCCATATATTTCATATTATCTAATAATAACTTATCACACTTGATATTTATTTTCAACAAATATTTTATATCATTTAAGACAGAAAATATTATTCTACCTATATATTATTAATTCCTTACAATAAAAAATAGCTACATTAAGATAATTTAATATCTCAATATAGCCATTGTATTATTTATAATTCACTGTTTTCATAAGTCTCAAGTGGTGGTAAATCTTCTAATTTTTCTATATTTATTAGCTTTAAAAACTCATTTGTAGTCTTATATATTATAGGCTTCCCTATTTTATTAAGCCTTCCAGCTTCTCTTATAAGATCATTTTCTAATAGAGTCTGAAGTACTTTATCGCACTTTACACCTCTTATATTTTCTATTTCTATTTTAGTAATAGGTTGCTTATATGCAATTATAGTAAGAGTTTCTAGAGTTGCTTGACTAAGTGTCTTCTTTTTCTTTGGCTCAAGAACTTTCTTTATATATCCTGCATAATCCTTATTTGTACACATCTGATATTTATTCTCAAGCTTTATTATCTGTACTCCTCTATTTTGCTCTTTGTATTCTTCGATAAGAATATTTATCATATATTCTATTTCTTTAGATGATAGATCTTCATTTACTATATAGTTAAGCTCTTTTATGCTTATAGGCTCACCATAAGCAAATAAAATTGCCTCAATAATATGTTTTATATCTTCACGTTTCATGTTACATCTCCGAGCCTTTCTTTATTATAATGTCATCAAAGAATATATCTTGAATAACTACTATTTCCTTAGCTTTAATAAGCTCTAATATAGACAAGAATGTAGCTATTACTTCATCTTTATCACAATTATTAATAATCTTAGTGAACATAAATTCTTGATTTTCCTCTAAAATAGTCCTTAGCTCTGTCATTTTTTCTTCAACAGATATTATTCTTCCCCTAACTATTTTATTTAATTTTTCATCATTATTTGTTGTTTTCTCTTCACTTATTCTTACCTTAAATATATAAGGCAATATGTTTTTTATTGCTTCTATAGATATATCGTCTAAATCTATTTTTTCATCAACTACTATTTCTTCTTTATTTCTATAGAATCTTTCATTTATATAACTAACATTTTCTTTTATATCTTGAGAAGCTATCTTAAACTTTTTGTATTCCTCTAACTTCTCCATAAGCTCTAATCTTGGATCTTCCTCTTCTTCATCATCTTTTTGCTTATATAATAAATATCTAGATTTTATCTCAAGAAGTTTAGATGCCATTGTAATAAATTCACTAGTTATTTCTAAATCCATTTTTTCTAACAAATCCAAATACTTAAGGTATTGCTTTGTTATCTCAGAAATGGAGATATCTTTTATATCTATTTTTTGTTTAGATATTAAATCATATAATAAATCTAGCGGTCCTTCATAAACTTGTAATTGTATATTATACTTCATTCAAATACCTCTTAATTTTGTTTGATTCTAAATTCCCGCAAACATAAATACTATCTTTACTAAAAAACTGTGTATCGGTCCTACTATATAAGAATATGTGTTAGTAAATATTAATAACAGTAATAATATAGTACTATAACTCTCATACTTGTATACAGCTTCATAATACTTATATGGTATAAATGTAGATATTACTCCCCATCCATCTAAAGGTGGTATTGGAAGTAAGTTAAATGCTGCAAATCCTAAGTTATATACTAAAGTCATCTGTGCTATCATGTTTATAGCATAGAAATTTACTTTTCTATTTATTATCACACATATTATAGCCGTAATCACATTACATATTACACCAGCCAATGAGACTAATAAATTTCCAATTTTATAATTTTTGAAGTTGTTCGGGTTAACTGGTACTGGTTTTGCCCAACCTATTCTAAAGAAAAGCATTGTTATAAGCCCTACTGGGTCTACATGTCTAGCTGGATTTAACGTCATCCTTCCATCATACTTAGCAGTATCATCACCTAATAAATGGGCTGCATATGCATGACCAAACTCATGTACAGATATAGCTATTGCTATAGCGACTAAGCTTACTAATATCTCACTTAAACTTAAATTAAACATATATTTTCTCTCCTAAATTACTTTTTTAATACTATTATACCATTTATAAATATATAATCAAAATATTTATAAATGGTATAATAGTATTAGTAAATTATTTTACAAAATAAAAAGAGAAGTATAAGCCTTGTTCTGGCTATATACTTCTCTTTTTATTTATATCATATTATCTATAAGTCTTTGAAGCATTTGTAAGTAACTAGCTTTATTTATATCTTTAGTGTTAACTAAATCAGCCTTACCTACAAGATTGTCCTTTTGATATATTTCAATTGTTCCAAGTGTAGTTCCCTTTTTAACAGGTATAGTAGGATTTTCAGTTACTTTTATCTTTCTAGTAAAATCTTTTGCGTCACCTTTTTTAATAAGAACACTTAAATCTTCTTTAGCAACCAAAGTAACCTTATTATCTTCTGCTTTATCTAAAGTAAGAGTTGCAATTTTATCATCTTTTGCACATAATTTTACACTTTCATAATTTGCAAATCCATAATTTAAAAGATTAGAAGCATCTTTAAATCTCTCAGGAGAAGTTGGTGCTCCAAGAGTTGCTGCTACTAAATGTGTCTCTCCTCTTTTTGCTGCTGCTGACAGACAATACTTCGCTTCTTGTGTAAACCCTGTCTTAACTCCTGTTGCTCCCTGATAATGCTTTATCATTTTGTTAGTATTTGCAAGACCTATTGTTGCTTGTTTTTTTCCAACTACTATCTGGTCCATCCATGTTGTTAAGTATTTACTTATCATATCATGTTTTAATAATTCCTTTGACATTATCGCTATATCATGTGCTGAGGTATAGTGATTATCTATAGGAAGACCATTAGTATTTGCAAAGTGAGTATCCTTCATGTCTAAATCTTTTGCTTTTGAATTCATCATATCAACAAAACCTTCAACACTTCCACCTATATGTTCTGCCATTGCTACACAAGCATCATTAGCTGATGCTACTGCAATACCTTTTAGTAAATCATCCACTTTTTGAGTTTCACCTGGCTCTAAAAATATTTGACTTCCTCCCATACTAGATGCAGTCTCACTTACTTGAACTGTGTCATCAAGTTTTAATTTTCCTGAATCTACTGCTTCACAAATAAGTAGCATTGTCATTACTTTTGTTACACTTGCAGGTGGTAATTTCTCATGAGAATTTTTTTCAAAAAGAATTTTACCACTCCCTATATCCATTAAAATTGCAGATTTTGAAGATAAATTTAATGGTGCATTTTCTCCAGTTGCAAAAGCCGTACTCATAGGCGTAGCTATAAATGCTATAGCCACCAGTATGCTAGCCAATTTTTTCATCGTTGTCACCTCTTAAGTTTTATTTGTATATATTTTCCCACACTTACATCTTTTTATTCGATAGGGTAGATATACTTTCACCTAATTTCTTTTTAGTCTCAAGTTTTTTAAAATGATTGGCTAATACTCCATTAGTACTTGCGTTTTCAATTATCTCAAATGCATCCTCATAATTCATACCATAATCACCTGCTATTTCCATTCTCATTTGTTTTAAAGCTATTCTTGCGTTTTTATCTACCATTCTATCAGCCATATTAGTCCTCCTGTATATTATTTTTCATATAGTTATTTTTTACTAATATGGTAGATTTATTATTGGTATTTTTTACATTATAATTAGAACTTAGTTACATCTTCTTCTATTTCTATTATTTCTGCATCAGTATTATTTTCAATAAAGTAAATTATCTTTTCTATTGAAGAGTCACATTGGCCTTTATCAAGATTCACACCACAGATTCCAATTGTTATCCTCTGATGAAGATCTTGATTTTCCACTTCCATTACTGATATATTAAACGCATTTTGTAATCTTTTTACTAAACTCTTTACAACCATTCTCTTTTCTTTTAATGAATGAACCCAGTTTGCCCTTAAGTGTATCTTCATCATTAGTATTATCATCTTATGTCTCCTAAATTATTTTATTATTCATAATCCTTTTCTACTGTTTTACCTATAATATTATTTATATTATTCATAAGTTGTGTAAATTTCTGTTCATTATTTAGGTAATTAATTAATTTTTTGTTATTACTTACCTTTTTCTGTGTATCTTCTATTCTTTTCTTTGTCTTCTTATCTATCTCTTTTCTTTGAATCATATGGGCTTGTAGCTCAACTTGAGATGATCTATACGCTTTTAATAACTCTTCACAGTTTTTATCTCTCTTTACTTCTTTCATAGACCTTCTAAAATCTTTATATTCCTTGCTATTTTTTATTTCACTAGCTAACTTAGTAGCTGTATCATATACCCCCATAAATACCTCCTAAAAATATCTTTAAGCTGTGCATGAAAAAGAAACTTATTACGTGATAAGCACATTCTTAAACAAAGTAATTAGAATTAAACTTACATATTACTTGATAAGCTATAATCCATTATAATAAAAAAAGATTGAATATAATAAATTATATTCAATCTTTATATATTATACCTCCATTATTATAGGAAGTATCATTGGATTTCTCTTAGTTCTTTGGTATAGGTATTCTTTAAGATTTTCTTTTATATTATTCTTTAAGTATGCCCATTCTTTTATGTTCTTTTCTTCACAGTCTTTTAAAACTTGCTTAATTATTCCCTTAGCTCCATCCATTAAGTCCTCAGATTCTCTTACATATACAAATCCTCTTGATATAATATCTGGACCTGCTAAAACTGTTCCATCTTCTTTTGATATAGTTACTACTACTATCATTAATCCATCTTCTGATAAATGTTTTCTGTCTCTTAAAACAATATTTCCAACATCTCCTACACCTAATCCATCAACTAATACGTTTCCAGTTGGTATACGAGAAGCAACCTTTGCTGAATTTGCATCTAATTCTAATACATCTCCAGTTTGCATTACAAATATATTTTGACTTGGCATTCCTAACTCTTCTGCTAGTTCAGCATGTCTCTTTAACATTCTGTACTCACCATGAGCTGGCATAAAGAACTTAGGTTTTGCTAGCCTATGAATAAGCTTTAATTCTTCTTGAGAAGCATGACCAGAAACATGTATATCCGCGATATCGTTGTATACTACTTCTGCACCCTTTTCAAATAATAAATTTATTACTCTTGATATTAATTTCTCATTCCCTGGTATTGGATGAGCTGATATTATTACTAAATCTCCAGCTTTAATCTCTACTTTTTTATGTTCAGCGCTTGCCATTCTTGCTAAAGCTGACATAGGTTCACCTTGTGTACCTGTAGTTATAATAACTAATTCGCTATCTTCATATTTAGATATATCATTTAAATCAATTAATGTTTTATCTTCTATATTTAAATATCCTAAATCTCTTGATACACCAACTACATTGATCATAGATCTACCTGATATAGCTACTTTTCTATTAAACTTCTCAGCCATATTTATAATTTGTTGAAGTCTGTGTATATTAGATGAGAAAGTAGCTACTATTATCCTACTGTTGTTTGCTTTTCTAAATAAATCATCTAGTCCTGCACCCACAGTTTTTTCTGACATAGTATATCCACTTCTTCCAACGTTAGTACTATCAGCTAACATTAAAAGTACTCCCTCATTGCTTAATTCACATATTCTATGAATGTCCATAACATCACCATCAATAGGTGTTAAATCAATCTTAAAATCTCCTGTGTGATATATTATACCTTGATCTGTATGAACAGCTATAGAACAAGCATCTGGTATACTATGATTATTCTTTATAAATTCTACTTCAAAGTTATTAAGTTTTATAACTTGTCTAGGAGTTACAACATTTAACTTAACATTGTTAAGCTTATGTTCTTTTAATTTAACTTGTATAAGTCCTATACTAAGTTTAGCCCCGTATACAGGTACATTTATCTTCTTTAATATATAAGGAAGAGCTCCTATATGATCCTCGTGACCATGTGTGATAAATATACCTTTTATCTTATCCTTATTTTTCATTAAATAAGTTATATCCGGTATAACTATATCTACCCCTAACATATCTTCTTCAGGAAAACTTAACCCCGCATCAATTACAATTATCTCATCTTTGTATTCAATAACCGTCATATTTTTCCCAATTTCATTAAGTCCGCCTAAAGCCATGACTTTTATTTTATTGGTGTTATTCTTGAACAATTGCATCATCTCCTTCTGTCTATTCAGTTTTAAAAAACCAAACCACGTTCTATAATTTTAAATAATATCAAATCGCGCACTCTTTACCAGTTATTATCATTGTACCATAATTCTTATTATATTTTAAGCTATATTTAAAATACATTTAATGTATTGTTTTGACAAACCTATATTAATTTGATATTCTCTGAATATATTAATCCATTTTTTGGTATATATTAGGAGGATATATGAGAGGAAAAACTCATTGTACAATAGGTATATTAGCTTCAATACAAGCATCTATAATCTTCAAGGTTCCTATTTCCTTATTTAGTCTTATGATTTCTGCTATTTTTTCATTATTACCCGACTTAGATGAACCTAACTCAATAGTTTCAGATTTTTTTTTCAAAAAAAATATTTCTAAGTTCATATATAAAATAATAATATACACAACTAATATAGCAATCTTCTTTATATCAATAAAAATAAATAATAATTTTTACTTTAGTTCTATAATAACTTTTATAGCTATCTTTGTTATAGAATCTAAATTAACACATAATTTGCTAAGAAAAGTATTTCTATCTTTAATTTTTATATTATTAGCCACGTGTTTATACTTCGTAAAAATCCCAATATATTTTATAATTTTTTGCCTTATGTTGGCTACTTTCCCTTGGATGAAACATAGAAGTTTTTCGCACAGTATGTTTTCAATAATAATAATATACTTTTTATTAAAACAAATAGAGCTACTAACTAATATATCCAATTTATCCTTTTTTGGAACTATAAGCTATGCAAGTCATATGTTTTTAGGAGATATATTTACAAAACAAGGTGTTCCACTATTTTATCCCATAAGTGACAAAAAAATCTCTTTAGGGTTTTTAAGGGTAGGTAGCTTTTTTAGTAATTTATTAGAAATAGTTTTTGTGATTGTACTAGTTATTTGTATAATTTATTCAATAATAAAAATATAAGTCCCACAGGGGACTTATATTTTTATTATTGATCACAATCTTCACATAATCCGTAGAACTTTACATCATGATCTAGAATTTTAAATTTATATAGACCTTGTATTTCTTTTTCTATAGTATCTAGTAAATCTTCTTTAGCTTCCATTATTTTTCCGCACTTTTTACATATAAGATGGTGATGATTATGACAATCTTCTTTATTTAAACTAATTTCATATCTTATACATCCGTCGTCTAAGTTTAGTTTAGATATTACATCAATCTCATCTAATAACTGCATCGTTCTATAAACTGTAGCTAAACCTATTTCTGGGCAGTCAACCCTAACTAAGTCATATATTTCTTCACTACTTAAATGAGCATGATCATTTTTTAATAATATATCTATAATCGCCCTTCTTTGAGGTGTAATTTTAAATCCAGTCTCTTTTAATTTTTCTTTTAGTATATCCATCGTATTCATTATAATCTCACCCTTTTTCAATTGATAATCTTTATTAAATATTTTAATTGATAATAGACTTATTGTCAACTATATAAAATCTTCCATTATCATTATTTTTATTTTTATTTTTATTTTTATCCATATTTTATTAACATGTTATATACTATATTATTACCCGATATTTAGTAGTTTAAACTTTATGTACTTATATATAACAAATAATTATAAATCTAGTTAAAAATTCATTTCGTTCATATAGTCAACGACTTACAAAGCAAATAAGATATAATTTCCTAACAATTAAAAAAGCCTATCTAATGTTGGTATCATTAAATAGACTTTATTAATATAATAATATTTAGTTATTATTGCTCGTCTTCGTCGTAGTTTAATCCTTCTTCTTCCATTAATGTATTGTATACAGCTACAACTGTTTCATACTCGTCATCATTTTCTAATGGAACTAATATTTCGCCTTCTTCATCAGAATCGATTCTGAATATTAATGCTTCATCTGCTTCTTCATCTTGAACTGGCATTAATATTGCATATTCCTTTTCTTCTGCTTCTAGAGTTAGTATTATTTCGAATTGGCTTTCTACACCATTTTCATCTATTAAACTTATTATGTTTTCTTGCATATCATTCACCTCAAATTTTATTTTTTTATTACCTATATTATATCTCATAAAACTATAATTTTATATGCTTTTTAGAAATTTCTTTTAAGATCTAAGTAACCTTGTAAAATTATTACAGCAGCAAGCATGTCTATTACTTTCTTTCTATTTTCTCTACGAACATTTCCTTCTATCAATGTTCTTTCAGCTGCAACCGTAGATAACCTCTCATCCCAAAATTCTATAGCTATACCAGTTTCTTCTTGTAATAACTCACAAAACTTTTGAACTTTTTCACCTTGAGGTCCTATTGTACCATTCATATTTTTAGGAAGTCCTGATACTATTTTATTTACTTGTCTTTCTTTTATTATTGCCTTTAACTCTTCAATATCTTTCTTCTTACCTACTCTTCTTACTGTTGTGACTCCTTGTGCAGTAATTCCCATTATATCACTTACTGCCACACCTATAGTTTTATCTCCTATATCAAGTCCCATTATTCTTCCGTCTAACATATATATTTCTCCTTATTTTTGAGTGTTATCTCTATTTATTTTGCCAATATAAAAATCATTAATGCACTTAAAATTAAACTAGTCAGGAAATCTCCTGACTAGCTTATATATAAATAAAAATTATTCTTTATCTTCAAATATTATCATATTCATACTTATTATTATTAAAGGTATAAGTATATAAATAGATGCAGTTGATGCCGCAACTATACCTGAATCATTTACTAAAAGAGTTATAGCACATCCTACCATAGTAGCTATAAAGCTATCAAATATAAATTTGTATTCTCTAGCTATTTTTCTAAAATGTCTAGATGGTCTAAATATAAGAACTCCTATTATAGCAACACCCGCAAGTAGTATGTTTACCCATACACTAGTTTGTGCTAGCTTTAAGTTCATCTGAATCTTTCTGCTAAATGTTTGGATTATAGTTCCAGGTCCATTTACTAATATTTGTTCAACAAAACCAGCTAAGTGCGACTCACTACCTGAAATCATATCAAATGCTGCAAATGCAAATACTACGCCTGCAGCTGCAAGTCCAATTAATATTACCTTTTTGAAATCTAGCTTAACATTAAATATTATAAGTATAAATAATAAGTAAGCTACACTCTCAGAAATGGCAGCTCCTACGTTTGCTCCCATAGCTGGAGATGCACTAGTAATTAAAATAAATATAGACGATACTACAGCTAACCACTTCGGTATTTTTTTATATTGTAGTAGTACTGCTAATCCAAATATTGCACTTCCTATTGCTATACCTTGATATTCATTACCCATACCATAATATCTTGCACCAATTATGGCATCATAACTCATTATACTATTTTTCATTAGGTATGTTCCAAATGCACAGTCAATAGATATAGCTAGTATTGTTACTACAGCAAAGAATCCCATATGTTTTATATCATCTTTAAATAGTAATCTTCCTATTAAATAGAAGGCTATTGTAGTTGCCAGTATACCTAAAGATATTGACATAGGCGTCTTAAAGTTAAATATAGCTACTATTAAGAATGATAGTGGTAATATAAGACCTAATTTTATAAATTCTTTTAGGACTGTAAATACCTTTTTCTTATTAGGTATGTAGTTTCTAAAGAATACTGCAAACATTCCTATTATCCATGATGCAGATACTACTCCTACAAAACTATTTACTACGTTTGATCTAATACTAGAGATAGTAACTATTTTTTCATACTCATCTGATAAAAATGTTATATTATCACTCTTATCTACCAAGTCGTATTTTCTGCCTACCATATTTTCATTCTCTAAACCAAACTCACTTAGTATATCTACACCAACATCTAAGTTTGCTACTATTCCATCTCTTCTTGTTGTTGGAGATGCTAAGACTCCTTTTCCTTCTCCACTAAATTTAATTATTGGAGATAACCTCTTTTTATTTTTATAATCTAAGTCACTAGGAAAAGCACTTGTTATATATACTGTATCATTTTCACCAATCATATTGAATACTTCTTCTAAGTATTTATCAATATTCTTAGCTATCTTAGATCTCATTTGTCCATGAGTTTTTTCATTTAAATTTAATCTATACATATCTAATCTATATGTATCTCCTAAATCCACAAATATAGCATTACTTTCATTGTAATACTTTTTAGTTTCTTTAGTTAATTTATCATAGTCAGTTCTTATTCCATAAGGCATTGATAAATCCTCTACATTAATATCATCAATATTTCCAGCATCTATTCTTCCATGTTCGTCCATAGCAACTAGACCAATATTTCTATTTTTTACTAGTTCACCATTTTCAATTATATCTGAGTTTCCAAGTACTGCTGTTTTCAAGTTATTATCTGATAGTGTTTGTCCTAAAGAACCTAATGTAGATCCATATTGACCTTTGTCTTTGTTTTCATGTATAGAATTATTGATAGTCAAATCATTTATTGCTTTCGCTTTTTGACCTGTTGCAGCTTTAAAAGTTGCTGCCTCATTTTTATCAGTTTCTTGGAAGTTTATTAGATCCTCTGTACTAACATTAGCTCTACCTCCAGCACCCATACTAGCAAAAGACCTTCTATCGTCAGTTCCTTTATCACCTCTTATATTCATTAGACCTACGTGTCCTCTGTTGTCTAATTCCTCTTTTAGAGATGATATTTTCAACATATTATCAAGGCTAGTTCTAGTCATATTTATAAATATAACTTTACCTTGCTTATTGTCTTCATTTGCAAAGCTATATTGGGTCATAGATACTACTAGTATCATAATTGCTACCAATAATGATCCAATTTTCTTCTTCATTAGATCGCCCTACTTTCTGTTTAAATAATGAGTGATTACTTCTTCAAGTATCTCGTCTCTTTCAAATTTTTTAATTACAGATCTTGCATTCTTATAACTAGTTATATAACTTGAATCACCTGAAAGTATATACCCTATAATTTGATTTATAGGGTTATATCCTTTCTCAGTTAGAGATTCATATACAAAATCTATAGCTTCTCCAACGCTCATCTTTTCTGTATCTGATACACCTTCAAATTTCATTGTATAATCTAAATCTTTTTCCATTGTTAAATCCCCCTTTAATATGGTTATTTATTTTACTTGTGACTTAACAACCTCAGCTGCATAGTTTAATGCTTCATCAACCTTAGTTACATCTGTAGCTCCTGCTTGCGCCATGTTAGGTCTTCCTCCACCTTTTCCACCAGCAATTTGTGCAACTTCTCTAACTATGTTTCCTGAATGAATCCCTCTATCTAATACATCCTTAGTAGCAGTTACTATGAAGTTTACCTTATCTTCACATACATTAGCTACTACAACTACACCTGATGCTAGCTTATCTCTTAAACTATCTGTAGTGTCTTTTAAAGTATTCATATCCATATTTTCAAATTTAGTTGTTATTAAGTTAACTCCATTTATATCTAACTTAGAATCTAATATTGAGTCTACAGACTGTAAGCTCATCTTAGTCTTAACATCATGTAACTCTTTAGCCAATGCTTTGTTTTCATCAACTAAACTTTGAGCTCTTTGAGTTAAGTTATCTTCTTTAGCTTTTAATGTAGTGCAAACTTCATTTATTACAGCTTCTTTTTCTTTTAAGTATTCGTATACTGATTTTCCTGTTATAGCTTCTATTCTTCTTACACCTGCAGCTACTCCACCTTCAGATACTATTTTAAACATACCTATTTGAGAAGTATTTTTTAAGTGAGTTCCTCCACAAAGTTCTATAGAATAATCACCCATAGCAACAACTCTTACATCATTACCATACTTTTCGCCAAATAATGCTGTAGCTCCTTTTTCTTTTGCTTCATTTATACTCATATTTTCGCAGTTTATATCTAAAGCATCTAATATTGCATTGTTTACTTTTTCTTCTATTACTTTTAACTCATCTTTTGATATAGCTTCAAAGTGTGTTACGTCAAATCTTAATCTTTCTGGAGTAACTAAAGATCCTGCTTGGTTAACGTGATCTCCTAATACTTCTTTTAAAGCTTTGTGAAGTAAGTGAGTTGCACTGTGGTTTCTTGCAGAAGCCATTCTTACGTCTTTGTTTACTAAAGCTTTTAATTCTTCATTAGTATTAACTGTTCCACATTTAACTTTTCCTATATGCTTTATAGTATTGTTAGCGCCTTTTCTTGTATCTGTTACTTCTATTACTACATCTTCAGATGCGTTAGTAAGTATACCACAGTCTCCTGCTTGACCCCCACCTTCTGGATAGAAAGTAGTCTTGTCTAATACTATTGTAACTACATCTCCTTCAGTAGCAGATTCTACTATTTCATTGTCTTTAACTATAGCATTAACTTTTCCTAATATAGTTAAATCTTCATATCCCTCAAATGAACTTTGAACAGATGCATCTAGCTTTGATAGTGGATCTTCCTTCCAGCTTTCACCTTCCATATTTCCTCTAGCATTTCTAGCTCTTTCTCTTTGCTTATTCATTTCTTCATTAAAAGATTCTTCATCTAAATCAAGACCTTCTTCTTCTAATATTTCCTTAGTTAAATCTATTGGGAAACCATAAGTATCATATAATTTAAATGCATTTTCTCCACTTAAAGTATTTATGTTGTTAGATTTTAATTCAGCTATATAAGAAGCTAGTATTTCACTACCTTGATCTATAGTTTCATTGAACTTTTCTTCTTCTATTCTTATTACTTTCTTTATGTAGCTTTCTTTTTCTACTAGTTCTGGGTACGCTTCTCCACTTACACTTATTACTTCATCAACTAATTTGTATAAGAAGTTTTCTTTTATTCCTAATAATTTACCATGTCTAGCAGCTCTTCTAAGTAATCTTCTAAGAACGTATCC
The DNA here is from genome assembly GCF_002250835.2 of Romboutsia weinsteinii. Classification (GTDB taxonomy): domain Bacteria; phylum Bacillota; class Clostridia; order Peptostreptococcales; family Peptostreptococcaceae; genus Romboutsia_A; species Romboutsia_A weinsteinii. The sequence goes on along the minus strand of NZ_NOJY02000005.1, from coordinate 138,739 downwards.
TCTACCTTCATTTGATGGAAGTACACCATCTGCAACTAAGAAGCTTACAGCTCTTATATGGTCAGTTATTATTCTTACAGAGACATCTCTCTTAGCATTTTTTCCATATTCTACGTTAGCAGCCTTTTCTATAGCACTTATTATTTGTCTTATTGTATCTACTTCAAATATATTATCAACGTCTTGCATTATACAAGCCATTCTCTCTAGACCCATTCCTGTATCTATGTTTTTGTTTTCTAATTGTCCATATTTTCCATCTTCATCTCTATCGAATTGAGTGAATACATGATTCCAAAATTCTAAGTATCTATCACAGTCACACCCTGGCTTACAATCTGGATTATCACATCCAAATGCTTCTCCTCTATCGAAGTACATTTCTGAACATGGTCCACAAGGTCCTATACCTATTTCCCAGAAGTTATCGTCTTTTCCAAGTCTAACTATTCTTTCTTTAGGGAAGTTCATTCCTTTTTCCCATAATTCATAAGCATCATCATCTTCTTCATAAACTGTTACCCATATTTTATCTTCTGGCATATTTAAATGCTCAGTTACGAATTCCCATCCCCAAGCTATAGATTCTTCCTTGAAGTAATCTCCGAACGAGAAGTTTCCTAACATTTCAAAGAAAGTACCATGTCTAGCAGTCTTTCCTACGTTTTCTATATCTCCAGTTCTTATACACTTTTGGCAAGTAGTCATTCTTACGCTTGGTGGTACTTCTACTCCTGCGAAGTAGTTTTTAAGTGGAGCCATACCTGAGTTTATAAGTAATAAACTCTTATCGTTGTGTGGTACTAAAGATGCACTATCTTTCACGTAGTGACCTTTAGATTCAAAGAATTTTAAAAATTTGCTTCTAATTTCGTTTAATCCCATTTGTTGCATATTATTTTCCTCCTATTTTTAAGTTATAACTCTATAACTTTTATTTTTACATATAAAAAACCTCGCACATATACAAATGTATAGGGGCGAGGATAATTTCGCGGTACCACCCTAATTATCATGAAATCATGACATCTTCGGAAAACCTTAGTTATAACGGAACTACCGGCAATCTCTACTTACTTTCAAGAATGCTACTCCAAGACTGCTTCAACTATTTTATTCTAAGGGCTCTCACCAACTCCCTCTCTCTGTAAGACTTCAAATAATTTACTATTTCTTTTCATTGTGTTTAATTTCTATTAATTTTTATCTATAGATATATTACTAAACTTTATATAATTAATCAATAGTATAATTTTTAATATATAAAAAATTATTGCTATATTATTTAATTATTCCTCCACCTACAACTATGTCTCCATCGTACATTACAACAGATTGACCTTTAGTTATAGCTCTTTGAGGTTCATCAAATACTATCTTTATAGAGTTTTCTCCATTATTATATATAGTTGCAGGAGATGGCTTAGCTGAGTATCTTATCTTTGCTTGTACTCTTATTGGCTCATCTATTTTATCAATTGATATTAAGTTTACATCAGTTGCAATAAGTTCTTTACTGAAGATATCTTCATTTCCACCAAGTATTACTGTATTTTTTACTGGATCTATATCTACAACAAACATTGGCTTACCAAATGCTATGCCTAGACCTTTTCTTTGACCTATTGTGTAATGTATTATTCCTTTATGTCTTCCTAATACATTACCGTTAGTATCTACAAAATACCCATCTTCAATTCTCTTTTTAGAGTGTTTTTTTACATATCCCGCATAGTCATTATCTTTTACGAAACAGATTTCTTGACTATCCGGTTTATTATGCACATCCATACCCATTTCTTTTGCAATCTCTCTTACTTTATCTTTTTCATAATCACCGATTGGAAGTAAAGTATGTTCTAATTGCTCTTGTGTTAAGTTGTAAAGAGCATATGTCTGATCTTTTTTATCTGTTACAGATTTTCTTAATTGATATCTTCCCGTTTCTTCGTCTTTTTCTATTTTAGCATAATGCCCAGTTGCAACATAGTCACAACCTATTTGTCTAGCTTTTTTATAGAAATCATCAAACTTTATATGCTTGTTACATGCTATACATGGGTTAGGAGTTCTTCCATTTAGATATTCATCTATAAATGGCTCTATTACTTTCTTTTCAAATACATCTCTAAAGTTTAATACATAAAAAGGTATTCCAATATTCTCAGCTACACGTCTAGCGTCCTCTACTGCAGCTAAAGAACAACATCCACCTTCATTCTCTATTAAATCATCGTCATCGTCTTGCCATAACTTCATAGTAACCCCTATGACTTCATAGCCTTGTTGTTTTAGTAGGTAGGCTGCTACCGAACTGTCTACCCCACCACTCATACCTATCATTACTCTTTTGCTCATAAAATCACCTCGATGTTTATATTATATATATTTTACATAATTTTTAAAAGCATAAACAAAAAATTTATTAATCTTAAGTAAAGTTCTTACTTCTTTTAAGTCTATCCATTTTCTAAAATATAATCTCTTTAATTCAAGTTTTTAATCTATAATTAAAAAATCTTCGAAATGAAATTATATTCATCTCGAAGATTTATTTATCATTTTTTATTCTTCTTCCTCTACATCGTGGTGGTGATCATGATCATCATCTATAACAACACCATCTAATTCAGGTATGTGTATGTTGTTTTTCTTTGCATAGTCTATTAAAGCTGACTTTATAGCTTGCTCAGCTAATACTGAACAGTGCATCTTAACTGGTGGTAAACCATCTAAAGCTTCTGCAACTGCTTTATTTGTAACAGCTAATGCTTCATGTATAGTTTTTCCTTTAACCATTTCTGTAGCCATTGATGAACTAGCTATTGCTGATCCACATCCAAATGTCATAAACTTAACGTCTTTTATTATTTCATCTTCTATATCAAGATATATTCTCATTATATCTCCACATTTAGCGTTTCCAACTTCACCTATTCCACTTGCCTCTTCTATTTCTCCAACATTTCTAGGATTCATAAAGTGATCCATAACTTTTGGGCTATATTGCATATCAATCTCCTCCTTATTATTTTCCTTTTACTAGGTTGTTGTATAGTGGAGACATGCTTCTAAGTCTCTCTATAACACCTGGTAACTTTTCTATTACGTAATCTATATCTTCTTGCGTTGTAAAGTCTCCAATTGAGAATCTTATTGAACCGTGAGCTTCTTCATGAAGTAGTCCTATAGACATTAAAACATGTGATGGATCAAGTGATCCTGAAGCACAAGCTGATCCAGTTGATACAGCTATACCTAACATGTCTAACATTAATATTATTGACTCACCTTCTATAAACTCAAATCTAAGATTTGCATTTCCAGGAAGTCTGTCTTCTAGACTACCATTTACTTTAGTGTATGGTACTTTATCTAATATACCATTTATTAATTCATCTCTTAATCTTGTAAGTCTTTCTATATGCTCACTCATATGGCTTTTAGCAATTTCAGCAGCTTTTCCATATCCAACTATTGATGGTAGGTTTTCAGTTCCGCCTCTTCTCTTTCTTTCTTGAGCTCCACCATGAGAATGTGCATGTAACTTAGTTCCATTTTTCACATATAATGCACCTATTCCTTTAGGTCCATATATTTTATGAGATGACATACTCATTAAATTAACATCTAATTCTTTAACATCTATATTTATATTTCCTGCTGCTTGTACTGCATCAGTATGGAATACTATATTGTGTTTTTTAGCTATTTCGCCAATTTCTTTTATAGGTTGTATAGTACCTATTTCATTATTAGCAAACATTATGCTTATTAATATTGTAGTATCTTTTATAGCATCTTCTAATTGTTTTAAATCTATTTTACCTTCAGAATCAACATCTAAATAAGTTACTTCAAATCCATGGTGTTTTTCTAAGTATTCACATGTGTGAAGTATTGCATGATGTTCTATCTTTGAAGTTATTATATGGTTTCCTTTATCTTTATTGGCAAATGCAACACCTTTTATTGCCCAGTTATCACTTTCTGTTCCACCTGATGTGAAATATATTTCATTTGGTTTTGCACCTATTAAGTTTGCCACTTGTTCTCTTGCTTTATCTAAAGCATTTTTTGCTTCTCTACCAAATGAATGGAAGCTTGATGCATTTCCAAAGTAGTCCGTTAAATAAGGCATCATTGCATCTAATACTTCTTTTTTCACAGGAGTTGTTGCAGAGTAATCCATATATATTCTTTTTTGTTCCATTACATTCATCTCCTACTTCTTTTTTGATATTGTACTTGTAATATCATTTTCTAATTTATTTTTATTGTGATCATTTATCATGTCTTGAAGAGTAATTGAATTTATAACTTCATCTATACCCTTTTTCATCTTCTCCCAAACTACTTTTGTCACACATACTCCTGAATTTTCACAGACCTCATCATCTAATACGCAGTCTGATAATGATACTGGACCTTCTAGTACAGTAAGTATGTCTCCTACAGTAATATCTTTTGGTTCCTTGCTAAGTAAATACCCACCTTGAGCACCCCTTACGCTAGTTACCAATCCCGATTTCTTTAGGGATGAAAATATTTGTTCCAAATATTGATCTGATATATTTTGTTTTTTTGCAATAAACTTCAATGGAACTGGTCCATTATTTTGGTTTAATGATAGTTCAAACATGGCCTTTAGACCATATCTACCCTTAGTAGATAGCTTCATAATTATCACCCTCTATACCGAAATCTAATTCATACTGATTTACTATGAATTACTTTCAATAACATTGTATTATACCCGAGTTTTTTTGTCAAGATTTAATTCCAAGTATTTTTGTCGAGATTAAATCTAATTATTTTTTTATATCTATTGATTAAAAATCTATATATTTTCATTATTATTTATCTAAAATAAAAAACTAGTGAATATTTTATATATACCCACTAGTTATACTTTTTAATATATTTTTTTAAAGAGCAGACGCCCCTAATATACCTGCATCATTTTTAAATTCTGCTATTACTATATCAGGTATTCCTGCACCATTGAATATTACATTGTCATTAACCATCTGTGATAAACCATCTAATACAATATCACTTGCATTTGATACCCCTCCACCTATAGATATAACTTCAGGATCTATAGAGTGTATTATACTTACTATTCCCATTGCTAGATATTTTTTAAATCTATTAACAACTTCTCCTGCAACACTATCTTCTTCTCTATAAGCATCAAATACCATTCTTGCAGTTATATTTTTTATGTTGTTCTCTGCATATCCTAATATTATACTTTCTCTATTTTCACTTATTAATTTTTGAGCATACTTTATTATTGCTGTTGCAGAACAGAATGTTTCAAAGCATCCATTATTTCCACAGTTGCAATCATAGTAATTACTAGATATCATTACATGACCAAGCTCTGAACCTACACCATGAGCACCTGAAAATGGTTTACCATTTATGATTATCCCTCCACCTACTCCAGTTCCTAGAGTAAGCATCACTCCTATATCATAACCTTTCATACTTCCATACTCATGCTCAGCTACAGCAGCTACTGTAGCATCATTTTCTACTACTACTTTTATATTTTCAAATTTATCTTGAATCTTCTTAGATAATAATTCATTTTTTAAGCCAAGATTTACACACGTAACTTCTCCACTCTTTGCAACTACACCTGGTATTCCTACCCCTATACTTTTTATCTCTTCCTTAGTTATTTCATTAGACTTCATTATCTCATCTACTACATATGCTATATCTTCTACTAACTTATCAGCTCCACCTAATCTATCAGTATCCTTACTGCATTTATAGATAATTTTTCCCTCTCTAACTAATCCAGCTTTTATGCTAGTTCCTCCCACATCAATCCCAATAGTATACATTCTGCCTCCTGAAAACTTTTGTTATTTTTTATAATAAAAATTATACCTTAAATAATTAAATTTTTCACTATCTAATATTTTAATTTTATTATAATTTTGATTTATAATATATCATCCATTCTCCAATTTCTTCAAATCCAAGTTTATGATATATCTTTCCAGCTTCTTCGTTGTCATAAAATAGGCAAGGTATCTTTCTTTCTTTAAGGAGTTCTCTGCATATTTTTACTATACATTTTGTTGCAAATCCTCTATTTCTATAGTTTGGATGTGTCCCTACTCCAACTATCATTGCATGAGTCCTATTCTCCGATGTACTCTTTGCCATTGCTATTACTTGTTTATTTATCTCTATACAGTATCCTCGCCCTGTTCTAAGTCCATTTTTAATACTTTCTGTATTAGTATTTTCAAATTCATTAATAGACTCATAAAGTTTTACGATTTTATTAAGATTTCCAAATCTAATTTTTTTAACTTTAATTTTGCTATTTCTGCTCATTAAAAGATTGTTTCCATTTGTTAATCTGCAGAAATGCACAACTCTTCTTTTCTCTAATCCTAACCTTCTAGATATTCGTTCTACTGATTCTGCCTTGCCACTAATTTCTAAATAGTTCATAGTTTTGATTAATCTACAAAATCCATCTAAGTTACAACTATCCCTTGAATGAAATATTAAATACTCAAAATATTTAAGTAGTACTCCTTCAATTTCCCCTCTTTCATTTATTTCCGCCCAAAGATTTAAAAAATAATTATCGTATCCGTATCTATCTATATCTCCGATAATAAATAAATTAAACTCTGGATCCTCTTCTAAATATTTTAATACCCTCTCATGATAAGCTCTATTAAGCTTTATAATCATAAAACTTCCCCCTGAATATGAAACTTAAAATAATTACTATATTATATATATTATAGTAATCATCAAAGTATATAACTAAAATTTATTTATATAATCTAAATATGCTTTTATATTTTGTTCTGTTTTATTTTCTTGTGGAGTGTAATATATACTATCTTTAATACTGTCAGGAAGATATTGTTGTTTTACATAATGATTTTTATAGTTATGAGGATATAGATACTCACTACCTCTACCCAAGTCTTTTGCTCCAGAGTAATGAGCATCCTTTATATGTATAGGTATATCTTTTATAAACTCCTCATCTAACTCTTGAAGTGCCTTTTCTATTGCCATACATGCAGAGTTTGATTTTGGAGATGTTGCTAATAATAACGTAGCTTGTGCCAGTGGTATTCTAGCCTCTGGAAATCCTACTTGCATAGCTGCATCTACACACGATTTAACTATTGTTATTGCATTTGGATATGCAAGACCTATATCCTCACAAGCTATTACTAAAAGTCTTCTACATATACTTATTAAATCCTCTCCTTTTATTAGCCTAGCTAAATAATGCATAGAAGCTTGGGGATCACTTCCTCTTATAGACTTTTGAAATGCACTTAATATATCATAATGACTATCTCCATCTTTATCAAAGTTAAGTATTTTTTTAAATGTAGATTGTTTTATTGAATCTGAATCTACAATAACTATGTTATCTTTATTAGGTCTAGTAGCATACACTGCTACCTCTAATATATTTAACGCCCTTCTCATATCTCCATCTGATATAGTAGCAATATCTTCAAGCGCCTCATTAGTATATTCTAAATCCATAAAACTTTCTTCTTTTAATATTTCTATTGCTCTTGTTAGTCCTCTTACTACTTCATTCTTTTCTAATAACTTAAATTCAAATACTGTTGATCTGCTTAACAAGGCTTTATACACATAGTGATATGGATTTTCTGTAGTACTTGCGATTAAAGTAATTTTTCCATTTTCCATAAACTCAAGTATAGATTGCTGTTGTTTTTTATTAAAACTTTGAATTTCATCTATGTATAACAAAACCCCATTTATATTATTAATATGTTCTAATTCTGATACAACTCTTTTAATATCTTCTAATGATGAATTTGTTGCATTTATTTTATAAAAAGTCTTACTGCTATACTTTGCTACTATCTCTGCTACAGTAGTCTTTCCTACTCCTGGAGGTCCAAAAAATATCATATTAGGTAAAAATGGTGATTCCAAGATCTTTGTAAGCACTTTATTTCTCCCAATTATATGACTTTGACCTATCACTTCATCTATTTTAGTTGGTCTTATTTTATCAGCTAAAGGCATATTTACACTCCTCTCTATATTTATATTTATTATTTTATACCAAAACTATAAAAAGGTATCTATATTTTAATATAGATACCTTAAACATACAATTTATTCTATTGGTTGTTTTTTAACTTTTGAAGTTCTTCTGTTAGCTTATCATTAAGTATCTTTATGTGCGTCCCCTTCATACCTAACGATCTTGATTCTATAACTCCCGCACTTTCAAACTTTCTAAGTGCATTTACTATAACTGATCTAGTTATTCCAACTCTATCAGCTATTTTACTTGCAACAAGTAGTCCTTCTCTTCCATCTAATTCTTCAAATATATGCTCTACAGCTTCTAATTCAGAATATGATAATGTCCCTATAGCCATTTGTACTACAGCTTTCTTTCTCATTTCTACTTCTAATTCTTCGCCTATAGCTCTTAATATTTCTATACCTACAACTGTTGCACTATATTCAGCTATGACTAAATCATCATCATTATATTGATCATTGTATCTTGATAATACTAATGTACCAAGTCTTTGACCACTGCCTAATATAGGAACTATTGTTGTATACTTTTGAATGTTTGCATGTTCAGAAGGAAATACTTCTAATAAGTTTTCTCCAGTTAAGTTTTCTAATGTATCATTAATTTTTAATACGTTCTTAGTATATTCATCTGGGAATCTCTTTTGCTTAGTTGATTCATCTTCTACAACAGAGCTATCTTCTATATCATTAAGATGAAGACCTAGTACTTTTCCTTTACTACTCATTATATAAGCATTAGATTCTAATACTTCTCCTAAGGCTCCAGCTAATAAATCGAAAGATACGTTGCTTCCACTATTAGCTTGTAAAGTTTTATTAATCCTTCTAGTTTTTTGTAACACTTCGCTAGCCATTTGTAATCATCTCCTCTTGAAACCTAAGTTTTAATAGCAGTTAGCTATTAACATTTTTGCCTACTTTATTCTACAATTTATATTACAATAAAAAACTTTTTTTATTTACATAAATGGTGCACTAGAAATATTATCATAGTTTTCAAGCTTTTTCAATATAATTAGAAAACTTTTTCCAACTTTCGCTATTTTTCGTCAATTGAAATTTTTCCATCTTCTTCTAGTTTCTTTTCCTGTTCTTTCTTGCAGTCTTTATTAGAGCATACCACCTTAGTTTCAGACTTAGTTACCTTCTCTACCATATATGACCCACAGTCATCACACATGTCTCCTGTAGGCTTATTCCAAGCTACAAAATCACAATTTGGATAGTTAGAACAACCATAAAAAGCCTTACCTCTTTTAGATTTTCTAAGGATAATATCTCCTTCTCCACATTTTGGACATTTTACTCCAACCTTATTTACTATCGGTTTTGTAGTTTTACATTCTGGATAATTTTTACATGCCATAAATTTACCGAATCTACCATGTTTTATTACCATATTCAATCCACAATTTTCACATATCTCATCAGTTTCTTGATCCATGTTGATTTTTTCTATACTTTCTATTGCTTTTTCAATAGCTTCCTTTAGAGGTGCATATGTTTCAGATACTACTTCTTTCCACTCAATATTACCCTCTTCTATACTATCTAGTTTATTTTCCATTTGAGCTGTAAAATCAACATCTATAAACTTATTGAAATTACTTTCTAATATATTTGTTACTATTATCCCTAATTCTGTCGGACATAAACTAGTTCCTTGCTTCTCTACATATTCTCGGTTTAGTACTGTTGCTATTGTCGGAGCATAAGTACTAGGTCTACCTATTCCTAGCTCTTCTAATGTTTTTACTAAGCTAGCCTCTGTATATCTTGCTGGCGGTTGAGTAAAGTGCTGTATTGGTAATATATCTTCAGACTTAAGTACATCGCCTTTACTTATATTTGGTAATATTTTATCTTCTCTGTCACTAAAATTATATATTTTCGTATATCCATCAAACTTCATCTTAGATCCAGTTGCTTTAAACAACACACTTCCTACTCTACACTCAACATTTAATATATCAAATACAGAGTCTTCCATTTGACTTGCAACGAATCGTCTCCAAATTAAGTTATACAACTTAAATTGATCTTTACTCAAAGAACTCTTTATACTATCTGGAGTTCTTGTAACAGAAGTTGGCCTTATTGCTTCATGGGCATCTTGTACTTTTTTAGCATCTTTATTTTCTTTTTTCTCTGGAGCATTTTTATAATAATTTTCTCCTAGAGCTTCTAATATATATTCCTTAGACTTTTCTTTAGCTTCTTCTGATATTCTCTTTGAATCTGTTCTTATGTAAGATATAAGACCTACAGTACCTTCTCCAGAGATATCTATACCTTCGTATAATTCTTGAGCTATCATCATAGTTTTCTTAGTTGTAAAAGATAATTTATTTGCAGCTTCTTGTTGAATCATACTTGTAGTAAATGGTTTTGGAGCTGATTTTCTTCTAGATTTAGATTCAATATTTTCAACTACTATATCTTTATCTTTTATTTGTTCCAATATCTCATTTACCATTTGCTCATTGTCTAGCTCAAGCTTTTTATTATCTTTTCCATAAAATTTCAGCGTTATATCTTTATTCTTTTCTGTTTTTGCCTCTAAATCGATAGTCCAATATTCTTTAGGCTCAAAAGCTTCTATTTCTTTTTCTTTGTCACAGATTAATTTAGTTGTTACAGATTGTACCCTACCTGCACTAAGTCCTTTTCTTACCTTTTCCCAAAGTATTGGACTTATTTGATACCCTAGAAGTCTATCTAATACTCTTCTTGCTTGTTGAGCATCAACAGTATTTATATCTATGTGTCTAGGGCTTTTTATAGCCTTTTTTATTGCTTCTTTTGTTATTTCATTAAATTCAATTCTACAATCCTGTGTTTCATCTAATCCAAGGATATGAGCTAAGTGCCAAGATATAGCTTCACCCTCTCTATCTGGATCGGTTGCTAGATACACTTGCTTAGATTTTTTTGCTTCTTTTTTTAATTCCTTTATTACATCGCCTTTACCTCTTATGTTTATATATTGAGGCTCAAAATTATTTTCTATATCCACACCTAATTTACTTTTAGGTAAGTCTCTAACGTGTCCAACTGAAGCCTTTACTGTATAATGGCTTTTTCCCAAAAACTTTTCTATGGTTTTAGCTTTTGCTGGCGACTCAACGATGACTAATGTTTTGGCCATACAACCATACACCCCCACTACTTATGTTATTTATACATTTAAACTGTATGTTTTATTATTTAATTCTAAAACTATATCATTTAATGTTAGTTCTCCTAATATGGCATTTACTGACTTTATTCCCAGTCCAGTGTAATCACAGATACTATCTATATTAACACAACCCTCGTGTTTTATTGCTTCTATTATTTTGATAGTTTGTGCATTTAATTCTATATTATCATAGTTTTTACCAATTTCTTCACTATTAATACTAATTATATTATATTCATTTAAAATATCTTCCGTATTTTCTATTAGTTTTGCCCCTTCTTTTATAATTTTATGACAACCTCTGCTCATCTCTGAATTTATATTTCCAGGAACCGCGAAAACGTTTTTGCCTTGTTCCAAAGCAAATTCTACTGTAATAAGAGCTCCACTTTTACTTGCAGCTTCTACAACAATCACTCCATCGCTTATTCCACTTATAATTCTATTTCTACTTGGGAAGTTTGAAGGAATCACTACTGAATTAATATTATACTCTGATAATATTAATCCTCCATTATCTAGAATTTTATTTGATAGATTTACATTTTTTCTTGGTAAGGGATTATCTACGGAAGATCCGAATACTGCTATAGTCTTTGAGTTCCCAAGCATACATCCTTCATGAGAATATGAGTCAATACCAATAGCTAAACCACTTATTATATTAACACCTTCATTTGATAATTGTTTACTTATAGTTTTAGCTGAGTTTATTCCATATGCTGTAGGCTTTCTAGATCCTACCATAGCTATCTTCAAATCACTACTCGCAATACTTAAATTCCCTTTGTAAAATAATAACTTTGGAGCATTATGTATGTACTTTAAATTAGAAGGATAGTCTTTGTCTGCAATGGATACATACTTCACATCTTTTTTGTATAGTTCTTCTTTTATATTGTCTAAATAAGAATGACTTTTATATTTTACTATATTTTCCTTAATATTTAAATTTATATTTTCCAAATTATATATTTCCTTATCAGAAATGTCAAATAGATTTTCAATATCACCTATGTTTTTTGCTATATTTTCAATGACTCTATTAGTCATTCCAGTCATTGATTTCAACCACAAATATATATCTTTACTTTCCATAATTCACCTCTATTTAAAGTAAGTATAATAAGCTTTTCTAAAGGAAAAAGCTTCTATAATATGCTTTGACTCTACTTCCTTACACATATCTAAATCAGCAATGGTTCTCGAAAGTTTTAGTAGCTTACTATAACTTCTATTGCTTAATTTATATTTATCGAAAATTAATTTTGTTTTTTTTAGTGCATCTTCATTCAAATCGCAAAACTTAAGTAATTTAGAAGAATTTATTTCATTATTAGTGCCTATACTATCACTTTTAAATCTATTGTTTTGCATATCTCTTGCTTTTTCTACTCTTAATTTTATATTTTCAGAAGACTCACTACTTTGCTGTTGATGGATATCATCATATGACACTGAATTTACTTCAACAAATATATCAAACCTGTCTAAAAGTGGACCTGAGATTTTATTTATATATCTATTAATCTCAAAGCTTCTACATTTGCATTCATTGTCAGACATATAATACCCGCAAGGACATGGATTCATTGCTCCAACTAAGAGTATATTACATGGGTATTTTAGATTGTGTTTTACTCTAGATATGTTTATATGATTGTCTTCAATCGGCTGCCTTAAGGTCTCTAATATTCTCCTATCAAATTCTGCAATCTCGTCTAAAAATAAAACTCCTCTATGAGCTAAGACAACTTCTCCTGGCCTTGCATCATATCCTCCACCAATTAAGGCTTGCCTTGTAGATGTATGATGAGGAGATCTAAATGGCCTTTTATTAATTATCCCTATATTTTCATCAATCAGTCCTGATACGCTATATATTTTACTTACCTCTATCATCTCATCCTTTTGTATATCAGGTAATATGGTCCTAATTCTTTTTGCAATCATTGTTTTACCAGAGCCCGGAGGTCCAATCATTAAGAGATTATGATTTCCTGCTGCGGCTATTTCTGCAGCTCTTTTTACAAAATAATTACCTCTCACATCTTCAAAATCTTCTTCATAGTCACTGTCTTTATTTTTATCAGTAATATACTTTCTATTTTCAATCCTTTCTTCTATATTTATAGTCAAACTATCATTTAAAAAGCCTATACATTCCTCTAAGCTTTGTATTGGTATTATATCTATACCATCTATAAAGGAACTTTCCAATACATTATCTAATGGAACAAATATCCTTTTGATTCCAGCATCTTTCGCTCCTATTATTATAGGTAGTATACCTCTTACCTTTCTTATCTTTCCATCGAGGGATAGTTCTCCCACAAACATAGATTCATTAATATAATTTTCATCTTTTTTTAAATGTTGCCTTAGTATACCTATGGATATAGGCAAGTCAAAAAATGAACCTTCTTTTTTCATATCTGCAGGTGATAGATTGACCACAATTCTTGAATTAGGAAACTTATATCCACTATTTAATATTGCAGATTTGACCCTTTCTCTAGCCTCTTTAATCTCAGTACTTGCAAGTCCTACAATATTAAAACTTGGTATTCCATTAGTTATATCTATCTCTACCTTTACTAAAAAAGATTCTATACCTATTAGATTACTTGAATTAATTATACTTAGCATACTTACTCCTTTTTAAAAAGCATTAACAATATGATTAACTTTATTTTCTTTAAAGTAAACTTCTACAACATCAAATCTCATGGGAATATTATATAAATTATGTTTAAGTATATAATGTTTTGCTGTATTGGTTATCTTTTTAATTTTATTATAGTTTATGGATTCACTTGGATAGCCGTATTTTAAGTTACTTCTTGATTTGACTTCTACGAATACTAGCTCATTGTCTAGCTTAACTATTAAATCTATTTCTCCAGTCCTTATTCTATAGTTATTCTCTAGTACTAATGCTCCTTTAGATAATAAATATTGATATGCTATACGCTCTCCTATATTACCTTTTTCTTTATTATTCATTTTAATCTCCTAATTAAAAGTTTCTTTTGTAATTATTGTCATACAAATATCTTAGTATACATTTTTTACCATTTATAATTGAATTTTTTATTTTTTATAGTTACTATTACCTTATAAGGGGGAGATTTTTTGTCTAGATCGTCAAGAAATAATCGAAGAAAAAAAAATATTAAACTGAATTATCAAAGACTTTCTATTTTAGTCATATTAATATTAATTGTCATCATGGGCTCAATGCTAGGGGCAAAAGCATTATTTGAAAATATAAAAGGTAGTAATGTATCTAAAAATCAAGAAGCATTAGAATCTACTTCACTTGTAGATAAGGCTCCAAATGAATTAATATTATCAGCTACTGGAGACGTGATGGCTCACAAACCTCAACTTAATGCTCAGTACGATGCCTCTACTGATTCTTATTCATTTGATAATAATTATGTTCACATAAAAAAGTATATAGAAAGTTCAGATTTGGCTATTGCAAATTTAGAGACAACCTTAGCTGGAAAAGATAAAGGTTATGATTCCTATCCTACTTTTAATACACCTGATTCTATAGCAAAAGCTCTAAAGAATGCAGGCTTTGATCTTTTATCAACAATTAACAACCATTCCCTTGATAAAGGAGACCTTGGTGTAAATAGGACATTAGAAGTATTAAAAGAACTTAAACTTGATACTATAGGAACATATACTAATGATTCTAGTGACAATTACATAATAAAAGATATAAATGATATAAAACTTGGTATTACAGCATTTTCTTATGGTGAAATAAAAAATGATACTAAATATTTAAATGGTATACAAGCATCTAATGAAACAAAAAACAGACTTAGTGTATTTGATATGACTAATGTTGAAAATGCATTTAACACTATAATGTCAGCTGTTAATAATATTAAAAACACCGATATGCAAATAGTAATTATTCACTGGGGAAATGAATATCAGCGTACTCCTAGTGAGTTTCAAACGACTTTGGCCCAAAAACTATGTAATGCTGGAGTAGATATTATTATTGGATCACATCCTCATGTTGTTCAACCTGTGGAGATGATTACATCCTCTGATAATTCCAATGAAACTTTGGTTATTTATTCTCTAGGAAATTTCATATCAAATCAAAGGCGTGAATATTCAGGGTCATCTTTTACTGAAGATGGTCTACTAGTTAATATTAATATAACTAAAAATCCTAAGGATAAAGAGGCTACTATAAAAGAAGTATCGTGTATCCCGACGTGGGTAAATAAATACACATCACCTAAGTCAACTTATGAGATAATTCCTCTAGCTGATAAGAATGATCTAAAAAATATAGACAATGTTTCTATTGAGACATTAAAAAACTCTTTCAATAATACTACGTCTTTAATTAAGACATCTGATATAATAAAATACCCTGACAAAGTATTTGAATAACTTAATAATATAAAATTATAGCTTATTCTATTTAGAATAAGCTATAATTTTATATATCACAGATTTATATAGGAGGACATTATGAGCAAGCGTACTCTGCTTATTTATATTAGATATTTATCTTTATTTATGGTTATATTAAATATCTTTAGCAATAATAATGAAATTTCATTTTTACCAATAATATTGATTATGTCTATGATAATAAACAACCAAGTTAGATTTTTCAACTTCAAAAATAATAGCATACTAAGCTGTATTTCTATTGCTATTGAGATTATCATAGTTAGCTTTTTACAATCTTCAATAAATTCAGTTGGAGATATTTTTTACTTTATTCCTTCAGTGCTAGATGTATGTTTCTTTAAAAATTCTCTGCTTAAATATATTTTATTATCTATTATAGCCTTATGCTCATTTGTAATAAACTTATCAGCATCATTTGGTAGCGCTACTGGATCATGCGTAATATTGATTATTATATCAGTTCTATGTATTTACATATACAATGAAAGCCTTAATAAGGTAAATATTCAAAATCTTTATGATAAACTTAGAATATCAGAGGATAATTTAAAAAAATCAAATTCAGATTTAGAAATATATGCAAGCTCAGTTCAGGAGCTAGCTATTTTAAAAGAAAGAAATAGAATTTCTAGAGAAATACACGATAGTGTTGGACATGCTCTTTCTACTACAATCATTCAACTTGGTGCATTGGAAAAACTACTAACCAATAATAAAGATTTGTTTGAACTAGTAAAAGAGTTAAGACTGTTTGTAAATAAAAGTTTGCAAGATGTAAGAAGAGCTGTTACTGATTTAAAGCCTATAGAGTATGAAATTTATCAAAATCTATTTAAAATCGAAGAACTTACAAATAACTTTACAAAACTTACTAATATTGATGTTAAGCTTACAATTTCTAAAAATACTTGGGATCTTTCTAGTGTTCAATATACATCCTTATATAGAATAGTGCAGGAATCTCTATCCAATTCTTCAAAACATGGAAAATCAAGTAAGATAAACATCTTTATTACATTTAATACTCGTGACCTAGTTGTAACTATAAGCGATAATGGCATTGGCTGTAAAAACATCGTAAAGGGAAATGGAATTAACAGTATTTGTGAACGTATTAATGAACTTAATGGTACTGTAGAATTTGACAATTCTAGTAATGGATTTAGTATCAGGGCTTCTTTCCCTAAACATACAGGAGGTGATTTCATTGAAAAAAATTAAAGTATTAATTGTAGATGATGAAAAGCTTATAAGGCAAGGGCTTAAAATAATCCTTTCATCTTATGATGACTTAGATATATTAGGAGATGTATCTAATGGATATGAAGCTTTGGAGTTTTGCAGAAGCAATAGTGTTGATTTGGTTCTTATGGATATTCGAATGGTTCTATGTGATGGTGTCTTAGGTACTCGTCTAATTAAAGAGTATGACGACTCTATATCTGTATTGATATTAACTACCTTCAATGATCAAGAATATATAAAAGATGCAATGAACTTCGGTGCCTCGGGCTATCTTTTGAAGGATAGCTCCGATGAAGTCTTATACGAAGGTATACGATCTTCATACTATGGTAATATCGTTTTAGATAAAAACGTAGCTAGCACAATAATGTCATCTTCACGAAATACTACTAGTAAATCTGAAATAGATAAATACAATTTAAGTGAAAAAGAAATATCTATAATAAAACTTGTTGCAAATGGACTTACTAATAAGGAAATTAGCCAAGAGTTATTTTTATCAGAAGGTACAATTAAAAATAATATTACTTCTATTCTAGGTAAACTCAACCTTAGAGACAGAACTCAAATTGCCATATTTGCATTTAAAAATAATATTGTAAAATAAATAGTGACTTAGGTCACTATTTTTAATGACTTCAGGTAATGGATTAATGTATCCTAATTTCTTATTATAATAATATAGAAAATTTACTATTAAAATATATTTGGGAGGTTGGCAATGAGTATAGTAAAAGTTAACAATATATCTAAAAGGTTTAAAGATAAATTAGTCTTAGATAATATCAATTTTTCAGTTAATGAAGGGGAAATATTTGGTCTTATTGGGCCTAATGGTGCTGGTAAGTCTACATTAATAAATATTATGACAAACCTAATACTTACTAATAATGGCAGTGTTGAAATTAATGGGTTTGATGTAGTATCAAATCCTGTCGATGCAAAATCTTGTATTGGATTAGTTCCACAAGAACTTGCAGTAATAGAACACATTACACCTTATGATAACTTAGAATACTTTGGCGCACTTTATGGATTAAAGGGTAAACTATTAAAATCAAGAATTAACGAAGCCTTAGAGATCTCAGGACTTGAAGATGTAAAAAAGAAAAAAGTAAAGAAACTTTCTGGTGGTATGAAAAGAAGACTTAATATAGCAATTGCTATATTAAACCATCCAAAACTTTTAATATTAGATGAACCTACAGTAGGGGTTGACCCTCAATCTAGGAACCATATTTTTAACTTTATAAAGAAAATTTCTATCGAGCAAAATACTACTGTAATATACACTTCTCATTATATGGAAGAAGTAGAACATCTTTGTTCAAGAATATTTATTATAGATGAAGGAAAAGAGATAGCCTTTGGTGATAAGGATTATTTAAAGTCCTTAGTATATACCAATACAAAGCTAGTTTTTGAAATTAAAAATAGCTCAGCTGAGTTAGTATTTAGCATGAAAAATCTTCCTGGCGTATTATCAGTTAGCGAGGATTCAAGCTGCATTATATCACTAATTATTGACAAAAGTTTTAATCTATCTGATGCGCTAATTTCTGTAGAAAATAACAAAGCAAAGATAACAAAAATATTTTATGAAGAACCTAGCCTTGAAGATGTATTCTTAAATCTTACAGGTAAAAATCTAAGAGATTAAGGAGGTATACTATGAGACTATTTGCAACTATCAAAATGCTTTTTAAAAGTATAAAAAATACTTTTCTCTTGAATATAGTTTATTTTATAGCGTTACCTCTTGGTCTTGCATGGTTTATGGGACTTGTACTAGATAGTGAATTTAATAATCCAATAGAAACAGAAACAACACCTATTGTCATAACAAATAATGATAACTCCGCAATGTCTAATAATTTATCTGAATTTTTGAAAGAAGACTTAAGTTCCATAGTATCTATTGTAGACAATGAAAAAGATGCTGACATAGAAATAATTATTCCTAATGATTATGAAAAAAATCTACTTTCTAGTCAAGCTTGCAGTATAGACATAAAAGAGCTTAACACAAAAAGTGGTATAATTAATATCTTACAAAATATTTTAGATGATTATCATGAGAATGTATATTTAAATAGTATAGCTTCCTCCACTGAAGTTAATGAAATATTTAATAAATACTCACTTAAAACATCTTATCTTGAAGCTAACAACACTCCAGATTCTTATGAATACTTTGCAACATCATTCATAGTATTTTTAGTGCTAATGTTTATAATGAATAATACTGCTGGTTCTTACTTAGGCGAATCTAATGGTTTAAACAAGAGAACTTTCTCTCTGCCAATCAGTAGATTAAGTGCTTTATGCTACGATTGTATTGGATCATCTATATATTCATTTTTATTTTTAATGCTATATGTTATCGTATATAGACTTTTAAATATATCCTTTGATGGTAATTTTA
This sequence comes from Romboutsia weinsteinii, assembly GCF_002250835.2. Lineage (GTDB taxonomy): Bacteria > Bacillota > Clostridia > Peptostreptococcales > Peptostreptococcaceae > Romboutsia_A > Romboutsia_A weinsteinii. The sequence continues at coordinate 119,330 of NZ_NOJY02000005.1, read as the reverse complement.
TTATTTTAACAACATTATGCTTAGTTAGCTCTTTACTTATATCTAGTTGTAGTAGTTTTATATCTACATTCTTTTCTAAAAAAATAGGTTCTACAGTTTTTTATATAATAATGATACTTCAAATGATTTTTGGAGGTATGTTTATACCTATAGATATGACAAGTAAGTGGATTAAGATATCACCTTTTTATTTAGTAAATGATATGTTTAGTAGCTTTAACGAATATAATAACTGGGAATCTATAGCTACTTCATCTTTAATATGTGTAATTTTGTCATTGATACTATTTGTTGCATCTGCTATTAAAGAAAAATATAGTTGGAGGGAATTTTAATGAATATAATTAAATTAACTTTTGCAAATATAAAGAGGTATATAAAATCTCCTTCAATATTGCTTCCTATTGTTTTGGTGCCTATTGTTATGATTCTATCAGTTAATCTTGTGACAAGTAAGTCAGATAAATCTGTATACTATTCGAAAATTGCAATTGTACTAAATAAAAGCGGTGAGTATGAAAAAAAATTAATATCCAAACTTGATATAAATGATAATATATTTAACTTAGAAGAAAAAGATAAGGCTATAAATTTACTAAAAAGCAATGAGATTTCAGCTGTATTTGTATTAAACAATGATTTTTCCAAAGATATTTCTAACCTAAAAAAGCCTGTTATTGATTGTATAAAGGTAAGTGAAGGCGGAGGAAGTCTTTGGGCTGAGTCTACTATAGAAGCATTCATAAATGACTCTATAAAGTATAAATTAGATCCAAATATTGATTCTAGTTTGATTACTTCAAAGATAATTCCTAAAGAATCTGATTTGGCTGGTGGTTCAGTAGTATCCGTTTTCTTGATATGCTATATGATGTATATCAATGCATCAATGTTATGTAAAGACTTATTAGATCTTAGAACCTCAAATGTACTTAAAAGAATGCTTTCTACTAAAAATACAGACCTTGATATTATGTTTAGCTTATTCTTAAGTATATTTTTATTACAATCAGCTATATACATGTTTGTAATATTAGTTACAAGCTTATTTGTACATTCTTATATAAGCCTTACTATGGTACTTCTTATATTAGCAAATAGTTTTGTATCGACTGGATTTATAATGCTAATAACCAGAGTATGTAAAGATGAAGGTTCTATAAGCATAGTTTCTATGTTTTATGCTGTAATAGGATTAGGATTATCTTTTTCTAGCTTGATACCATCACTAGATGTTAATGTTCCATTTTTAGTTAATCTTTCTAAACTTACTCCTTTTTATTGGGTCTTTGATGCAATGAAACATGACATTAACTTTATGAACTTCTCTATATTAATATTAATAGGATTAGTATTTGTAACTGCTGGTAGCTTTAGACTTAGAGATTTTATAAAAAATTAATGCTAAGCTTCTAATAATAAAAAAGCTAAATGATAGGTCTCTAATCAACCTACCATTTAGCTTTTATTTTGCACTTTATTCTCTAATGCATATATTGCCATTATATATCCAAATTCACCAAATCCGCAAAGCTGACCTATGCATGCAGGTGCAGTTACTGATTTATGCCTAAATTCTTCCCTAGCATGTACATTTGATATATGCACTTCTACAGTAGGTATATCTGCTCCCTTTATTGCATCATGTATAGCATAGCTGTAATGTGTATATGCTCCTGGATTTATAATTATCCCATCATAACTTTCAAAATATGCTCTTTGTATAAAATTTATAATTTCACCTTCTATATTACTTTGAAGAAGAGTCATCTCATGATTTCTTTTTTTTCCTTCACCCTTAATATAATCACATACATCTTTAAAATCTCTAGTTCCATATATTCCTTTTTCCCTAATCCCAAGCATATTAAGATTAGGTCCATTTATAACCATTAACTTCATATAGGTTTACCTCCAAAATATTTAAGGTATTATATATCTCTTCCTACAGCATTTGCAACTTTTCTTAAGTCATCTACTAATTGTCCAAATCTTTTAGGCTTAATTGACTGATCACCATCACAAAGGGCTTCCTCAGGGTTATTATGCACCTCTATTATTAATCCATCAGCTCCCACAGCTATTGCAGCCTTAGATAAAGACTCTACCATCCACCACTTTCCTGCAGCATGACTCGGGTCAACTATTACAGGTAAATGAGTTAGTTCTTTTGCAGCTAATACTGCACTTAAATCTAGAGTATTTCTAGTATAAGTTTCAAATGTTCTTATACCTCTTTCACAAAGAATAACATTTTCGTTTCCACCAGCCATAATATGTTCTGCAGACATTATCCACTCTTCTATAGTTGCAGATAGTCCTCTTTTTAAAAGTATTGGCTTTGTAGTTTTTCCTAACTCTTTAAGTAAATCAAAGTTTTGCATGTTTCTTGCACCGATTTGTATAACGTCTACATCTCTTTCAAATACTTCAATATCATATGGAGACATAAGTTCTGTAACTATAGGAAGACCAGTCTTTTCCTTAGCTCTTTTTAACAATTCTAGTCCCTCATATTTTAATCCTTGAAATGCATAAGGTGAAGTTCTAGGCTTAAATGCACCGCCTCTTAAAAATCCTGCACCTAAATGCTTAACCTCTTCTGCTATTGAAGTAATTTGTTCTTCTGTTTCTACTGAACAAGGCCCCGCAATAATTGCTATCTCTTTGCTACCTATTTTTTTACCATTAACATCTATAATAGTTGGCTCTGGATGAAATATTTTACCAGCCTTATTTATTCCTTTCATAGTCTACCTCCATCAAAACACAATTTTGAGGTTTTCTCTAAAATTGTTTTTATATATTTTAATTAAGTAATTGTCAGTTTACAATCTTTATTTCATTATTATATCCTATATTTACAATAACAGCTAGTACAACAACTATATCTATTATTATACTCTCAAAGTAAAAGCCCTAATCAATAATATATTGACCAGAGCTTTTAAAATTATCGTCTATACTAAAATATTACTTTTTCATTTATATCATTAATAGTTTGACATCCTGTTAATATCATTGTTGCGCTTAATTCACTTTTAAGCTTTTCTACATAAGTAATCACTCCGTCAGTAGCTCCACCAAAAGAAGCTGTAACAAAAGGTCTACCTATTAACACTGCATCTGCTCCAAGACCTATCATCTTAACTACATCTACTCCAGTTCTTATTCCACCATCTGCAAGTATTGTAATTTTACCTTTAACAGCTTGTACTATTTTAGGTAGTACTTCTGCTGATCCTGGTGTACAATCAAGTACTCTTCCACCATGATTAGATACGACTATAGCATCCACACCAGCTTCTACAGCCATAAGTGCATCTTCTACTGTCATTATACCTTTTAATATAAATGGAAGCTTTGTAGATGCCTTTAATTCCTTTATTTTATCGATAGTTTTAGCTTCTACAGTTTTACCATGCATAGATAATGTAACTAATCCACATGCATCTACATCTACACCCACAGCAAATGCTCCTGCTTCTTCAGCTAACTTAATCTTCTTTATTATATCTTCATTTTCCCATGGCTTTATAAATACAATTCCATCACCATTGTTTTCTTTAAGTACATCTAGGTTTTCTATTAAGAAAGCATCTATTGCTGTATCTCCTACCATTGCGTATATACCTGAGTTTATACATCCCTTTACTACTGGTTCTATGTACTCTCTTTCTGTTATCTTTCCACCCATATTTAAAGTAGTCCCTGTTACAGGAGCTGCAAATATTGGAGCTTCCATTTTTCTACCAAATAATTCTATCGATGTATCAGGATTATTAACATTATGAGTTACTCTCATATTTAACTTTATTTTTTCTAAACTCTTAAAGTTTTCTATAAAGGAAGACCCACTTCCCTTACCACCCATACCCGGTACTTCTCCTGCACAAGCTATACCATTACACGCTTTACATACCTTACAACTTCCATTTAAGTTAGCCCTAGCATTTTTTAGCATTTCTTTATAATCCATATTCAACCCCCATAATTTTATAAGATACAGGTGTACAGTACGTTCCTGTAAGCTATTATTTTATGTAATCACACATCTTATTATTACTTTCGTCAATATATATTATAACACATTCTTTAAGAAACTTTTTCTATGTATCGGGGTAATTCCATGTTTCTCAATTGCCTCATAATGCTCCTTAGTTCCATACCCTTTATGAGATTTAAATCCATATTCAGGGTACATTTCATCGTACTGATACATGATACTATCTCTTGTAACTTTTGCTAATATACTAGCAGCAGCTATTGATATAGATTTTGAATCTCCCTTTACTAATGGTTTTTGGTCTATATCTATACCTGGTATTGTAGCAGCATCAATTAGTAAATAGTCAGGAGTTTTATCTAAGCAATTTACTGCTTTTTTCATTGCCATATATGTAGCGTTTAATATATTAAACTCATCGATTTCTTCATGATTAACTATACCTATACCATAATCTAGCGCTTCTTCTTTTATTATATCAAATAACTCATCTCTCTTAGCTTCACTTAGTTTTTTTGAATCATTTACCCCTTCTATCTTAGTATTCGGTTTAAAAACTACAACACTAGCCACTACAGGACCTGCTAAAGGACCTCTACCAGCCTCATCTATACCACCTATATAAACATAACCTTTACTATATCCTTCATTCTCATATATATTAATCTTTTCTAATCTTTCATCCTCTCTTCTAATATTATCTAGCTTTTTTGCCAACTTTACTGCAATATTTTGAACAGATTTTCTCTCATCATTTCTTAATATATCTATATACTCTAAATATTTATCTGTACTTAAATTATCAACTAATTCTTTTATGTCTTTTACGCTTTTATCTTTCATCTTGTCTCCTCTTTTATCCTTATTTGTATTTACTAATCCTATTTTATTATTATTTTTCTAGTAAATCAATTATATATAACTTATATCATAATTGATTAGCAAAATAAAAATCGTTGATATTAATATATCAACGATTTTATACTTCCTTATTTTAAGCTGTAATATTCTTATCTTGTCTATTAGGTCTTTTTCTTTGAGGTATAAAGCTTCCTATAATACCTGCTATAATTACAGGAACTATCCAGTTAAATCCTAATGGTGCAAATGGTAGTTTTGTAACCATAGGTATGCTTATACCTAAATCATTAACTACTGTTAATATACTGATAAATAAAGCCATATAAGTAGCTGCTTTAAAAGTATTATCATTCTTTATTTTTTCCGTGAATAAAGTCATTATTATTAAAACAATAGTTGCTGGATATATCATGTTTAATATCGGAGCTGAGAATTTGATTATTGTACTTACTCCAAAGTTAGATACTACTGCACTAAATATACAAACTACAGTAACTATTAGTCCATAATTTAGTTTTCCTTTTGTGATTTTTTCAAAATATTGAGCCGTTGCTGATGTAAGACCTATAGCCGTTGTTAAACATGCTAGAGTAACTATCAATGCTAATATAATCTTTCCTGGATATCCAAGTAACGAAGCCGTTATATTAACTATTAAAGACGTCTGAGATACATTTTGATCATATACTCCTGAAACTGTTGCACCAAGATATGCTAGACCTCCATAAACAATACACAAACCTATCCCTGCAATTATACCTGCTTGTAATGTTAGCTTTATCTTTTCATTTGACTTAGTATATCCTTTGTTTGCAAGTGAAGTTATTATTACAGCTGATAAAGCTACTGCCCCCAATGGGTCCATTGTCTGGTATCCTTGTGCTATACCTTCTGCAAATACACCTTCAATCATCGGTGAATTATTTAAATCTCCTAATGGAGTTATTATACCTTTAACTATTAATACCGCAAGTGCTAGTAAAAGTAATGGTGTTAAAAACTGACCTATAATATCTACAACTTTTGATGGCTTTATAGTTAATATAAATGTTAATGCGAAAAATATTAAAGAAAATAATACCGGGCTAAATCCACTAACTAAAGGTGCTACTCCCATTTCAAAAGTTGTTGCCGCTGTCCTAGGTATTGCTAATAGAGGACCTAAACATATCATTATTGCAGAGCCTAATACTATTGCTAGACCGTTACCCGCTCTACCTAATATCTTACTTACTTCTCCTCCACACTTTGCTGCTGCTATTATAGCTAATAAAGCTAAGCCAACATCAGCTAATACAAATCCACCAAATCCAGTCATCCAACTAGATCCTGAGATAACGCCTAAAAATGGTGGAAATATTAAATTCCCTGCTCCAAAGAACATAGCAAATAGAGCAAAACCTACTATTACTACATCTTTATTTTTTTGTATCATATAAAACCCTCCTTATTAAATATTCGTACAGTTTAAATATTCTGATAATTAATTATATAATTTACTTTTTTGATAGTCAATAATATTTAAAATATGCGAAATCTTCAAAATTTTCTTGAATATACTTTTTTATTCGACAATTTTAGCTATAGTATTGCTAATACTATATTTTTTTATAATTTTATTAATATAAAAATTTTCTAATTAATAATATAAATGTCTTGATAATCATATTATTTTCCAATATTTTTCACTTAATACAATAAAAATAGAAACTTGATAAGGTACAAGTTTCTATTTTTTAATTAGTTCTTTATATCTTCTGGTACTTCTAAAGATATTTGTCCTATTTTCCCATCTCTAAATTCATTTAACACAGTAAATGCTATACGAGTATAGTCTAATTCTTTTTTACCTGTTATAAAGCCTCTCTTACGGCCTATCATGTCCATAGTATCTAAACCAGTTTCTCCTAGCTCTTCAAGCTTATATCTAGCTTTTAATTTCTCAGGTTCTATCTCCATAAGTCTTTCTATAAGTCTTAATCCTAAAGTTTCAACATCTAGTATCTCATCCTTTATAGCTCTACTAAATGCTAAGTTTAAAGCAACTTCTTGATCTTCGAATTTAGGCCATAATATACCAGGAGTATCTAGTAGTTCTAAGTTTCCTTTTAATCTAACCCATTGCTTACCTTTAGTTACACCAGGCTTATCTCCTGTAGCAGTACTTTTTCTTCCTGTTAACTTATTTATAATTGATGATTTACCAACATTTGGAATACCAACTATCATTATTCTTATAGGTCTTTCTTTTCTACCTTTTTCTATTAGAGCATCCATCTTACCTTTCGTAACATTTCTGCACTCATCAACTAATTTATTTATTCCCACACCTTTCATAGTGTCAACTGGTATAGCTTTAATTCCAAGATCTTTATAATAGTTTATCCATCTATTTAACTTATTTCTATCCGCTAAGTCACTTTTATTTAATATAACTACTCTTGGCTTACCACCTGCAAGGTTATCTATATCAGGGTTTTTACTACTAAAAGGTATTCTTGCATCTAAAAGTTCTACCACTACGTCTACTAGCTTTAAGTTATTTCTAACTAATTCCCTAGTTTTCTTCATATGCCCTGGATACCAGTTTATATGTAAATTATCATCTACAAGATATTCGTCATAGTCAACTCTCATCTTATCGCCTCTTGCCATACTTATCACTCCTTAATATCTATCTTTATTTTATTAATTTCATCTATAATTTCAACTTTTTCATTATACCACAATATAAATGTGTTTTTATATTAATTATATTTTGCTATTATTATCTAAGTTAAATATATCTTCATATGTTTTATTATTAGATTTCCCTTAACTATGCTTATCTACACTTTATAAATAAATTATTTTTATATATTAGATAATTCATAATTCCTTAGTATATAAAAAAAGAACTGAGAATACTCAGCTCTTTTATTTATAGTAAAGTTTTAATTATCTAGCAACTCTAGCTTCTTTTATCTTAGCAGCTTTACCAACTCTACCTCTTAAGTAAGTTAATTTAGCTCTTCTTACTTTACCTTTTCTAGTTACTTCTATCTTGTCTATTCTTGGAGAGTGAACTGGGAAAGTTCTTTCTACACCAACGTTGAAAGATATTTTTCTAACAGTGAAAGTTTCTTGTATTCCTCCACCTTGTCTCTTTAATACTACACCTTCAAATATTTGAACTCTTTCTCTTTTTCCTTCAACTATTCTAACGTGTACTTTAACAGTATCTCCAGGTCCGAAGTTAGGTACTTCGTTCTTTAATTGTTCTTGTCCTAATGCTCTTACTAATTCATTCATTTTCTAAGTCCTCCTAGTATCATAGACATTCTTAATTACCACATGAGTGTAAGCAGAGGAATGGCCGTTTATTTTTTCAACAGATTAAATTATACTATGTTTTTAAATTATTTACAAGCTTTTTTATATAAATCAGGTCTTCTTTCTTTAGTGATTCTCACTGATTCATCATGTCTCCACTTATCTATATTTTTATGATTTCCAGATAGTAAAACATCTGGAACTTCAAGTTCCATAAATTCTCTTGGTCTTGTATAATGTGGATACTCTAATAAATTATCTTTAAAAGATTCTTCTTCAAAGGACTCATTTTGGCTTAATACACCAGGAATAAGCCTTGATATTGAATCTATTAATATAAGGGCTGGAAGTTCTCCTCCTGTTAATACATAATCTCCTATAGATATTTCATCAGTTACTATTAAATCTATAATCCTTTGATCTACTCCTTCGTAGTGACCACATAAAAGAATTACATCATCTTCTTTAGACATATCTGTAGCTATGGTTTGATTGTGTACCTTACCCTTAGGAGTTAGATAAATAACTCTTGGGTTATTTATATTATATTTATCTACTATGTGCTTATAGGTATCGTATATTGGTTGAGGAGTCATTACCATACCGGCTCCACCTCCAAAAGGATAATCATCTACCTTTTTATGCTTGTTATTTGAAAAATCCCTTATATTATACACACATACTTCTATTATATTTTTCTCTACTGCTCTTTTCATTATACTCTCATTCATATAAGAATGAAATATTTCTGGAAAAAGCGTCATTATATGAAATCTCATACTACCACCTAGTCTAACATTCCCTTAATAGGATCTATTATCATTTTTCTTTCTTTCATATCAATAGTTGGAACAAACTTCATTACAGCAGGTATAAGGTACTCTTGCTCTTCATTTCCTTTTACAACATATACGTCATTAGCAGCATATTGAAGCACTTCTTTTAATGTACCTACACGCTCACCGTTAACTGTAAATACATCTATACCTATCATATCAGATATGAAGTATTCTCCATCTTCTAATTCTCTACTATTCTCTCTAGATACATACATAAACTTATCTCTTAATTTTTCAGCCATTTCAACAGTATCTATATCTTTTATTTTCATTATTACCATGTTGCCCTTGTATCTAACTTTTTCAACAATCCATTGTTTTTCTAAATCTTTTCCTAAGTAAAATGTTTCTAAATCATCAAATCTATTTATATCATCAGTAAGAGAATAAACTCTAACTTCTCCTTTTAATCCCTGAGTATTAACTATCTTTCCGATTTTAAAATGAGTTACTTTTTCCTTCATTGTCTATATCTCACTTTCTATTGTTTTACATAATCAATCTTTTAATTGTAAAATATTATTGCTTAGATTAAAGTCATTTTTATCGACTGCACTGGCGATATTAAATAATTCGCCCACAAATTAGCTTAGACACAGCGAATTTTATCTGTATTATATACAAAAAGGATTAGGTATATACCTAATCCTTTTATAGTATTTCAAGAGAAACCTTAATATTTTCTCTGTTTGCAGCAGATCTTACGACAGTTCTTATAGCTTTAGCTATTCTGCCCTGCTTACCGATAACCTTACCCATGTCGTCTTGAGCAACCTTAAGTTTTAAGACTATTTCATCTTTTTCTTTAGTTTCCTCTACTACTACTTCGTCAGGATTATCAACAAGAGCTTTAGCTATATCCAACACTAACTCTCTCATATTTTTCATCTCCTAAAATAATTAGATAATGACCATTAGCATGTGCTAATGGCCTCATTGTTTAAGAAAAATTACTTTTGCTTAGAAGCTTCGAACTTTTCCATTACTCCGTTGTTAACTAATAAAGTCTTTACAGTATCAGTTGGTTGAGCACCGTTTGATAACCACTTTACAGCTTTCTCATCGTTTATTTTAACTTGCTTTGGTTGAGAAATTGGGTTGTAGTATCCTATTTCTTCTATGAACTTTCCATCTCTTGGAGATCTAGAGTCCGCTACTACTATTCTGTAGAAAGGTTTTTTGTTAGATCCCATTCTTTTTAATCTTATTTTAACTGCCATTACAGTCACCTCCGAAAAATTTTTGTCTTTTGTATTTATTTAAAGAAAGGAAGTCCGGCAAAACCGCCCCTTTTCTTCATACTTTTTTGAGAGCCTGTAAACATCTTCATCATCTTCTTCATTTCATTGAATTGTTTTATAAGTCTGTTTACATCTTGAACGCTTGTTCCACTACCTCTAGCTATTCTTTTCTTTCTAGAAGCATTTAATATACCTGGGTTTCTTCTTTCTTCTATAGTCATAGACTGTACTATGGCTTTAGTTCTATTGATCTCTTTACCATTCATATCGACGTCACCAAGTTGGTCTTTAATATTTCCCATACCTGGCATCATTCCTAATATTTTATCAAGAGGACCCATATTTTGTATTTGTTCCATCTGCTCTAAGAAATCTTCAAAATCTAAATCTTGCTTCTTAATCTTTTGTTCTAATTCTTTAGCTTTTTCTAAATCTATATTTTCTTGAGCTTTTTCTATTAAGCTTAGGATATCTCCCATACCTAATATTCTAGATGCCATTCTATCTGGATGGAAAGGTTCTAAATCATCTAGCTTTTCACCCATACCTATAAATTTGATAGGCTTTTGTGTTACAGCTCTTATTGAAAGTGCCGCCCCACCTCTAGTGTCACCATCTAGCTTAGTTAAGACTACTCCATCAACACCAAGCGCTTCGTTGAAGCTTTCAGCCACATTTACTGCATCTTGACCTGTCATTGAGTCTACAACTAGTAATATTTCATGAGGTCTAACTTCACTTTTTATCGACTTTAATTCATCCATTAAAGTCTCATCTATATGAAGTCTACCTGCTGTATCTATTATAACTAAGTCATTATTATTTTTTATTGCATGACTTAATCCTGCTTTTGCTATGTTAATTGGGCTTTCTTTATCACCCATATTAAATACTGGTATATCTAATTTTTCTCCAACAACTTGTAACTGCTTGATAGCTGCTGGTCTATAAATATCACAAGCTACTAATAAAGGTTTCTTTCCTTGCTTTTTGAAGTACCCTCCAAGTTTTCCCGAAGTAGTAGTTTTACCTGCCCCTTGAAGACCAACCATCATTATAACTGTTGGTGGTTTTGGAGATATTACTATTTTGCTTTGAACATCACCCATTAAGCTTGTAAGTTCTTCATTTACTATTTTAACAACATGTTGAGCAGGAGTTAAACTTTCCATAACTTCTTGTCCAACACATCTCTCTTGAACTGTCTTTATAAAATCTTTAACTACTTTGAAGTTAACGTCGGCTTCAAGAAGTGCAAGCTTGACTTCTCTCATGGCGTCCTTTACATCTTTATCTGTAAGTTTTCCTTTTGACTTTAACTTACTAAGTGCTCCTTGTAGTCTGTCAGATAATCCTTCAAATATCATTTTAACATCTCCCTACATACATCTTCTATATTTTCTAGCTTAGGGATTAAATTAGCACAATCTCTATTTTGCAATAAATCTTGCTTAATGTCAACAATTTTATCTTGTATTGACTTGACGAATTTTTCTTGTTCTTGAAGTTTCGATACTAAATGTATTTTTTCCTCATAATCTTTTAGTATCTTCTCTGAACGTTTTAGTGTATCGTACACACCTTGGCGGGATACATTTAAATTTTCACTGATTTCACCTAAAGAGTAATCTTCTTCATAATATAAAGATACTATCTCTCTTTGTTTATCAGTTAATAATTCTTTATATTGTTCAAATAGCAACCCAATCTCAACCATTTTCTCTATATTCATCTTATCCACGTCCCAATGATATACTGTAAAGGTTAATTACTTTACACATTGTATTTTATATCATATAGACAGCCTTGTCAACATTTATTTTAAAATGCTAATTACTTCCCAAATAATGCATCCGAAAATGCTTTTGAATCAAAATCTTGTAAGTCTTCTACTTTTTCTCCTACACCTATAAGCTTAACCGGTACATCTACCTCAGACTTAACAGCAAGTACTACTCCACCTTTTGCTGTACCATCAAGCTTAGTAAGTATTATCCCCGTTATTTCTGCTACTTCTTTAAATGTTTTTGCCTGTACTACTGCATTTTGTCCAGTAGTAGCATCTACAACAAGTAATACTTCTTTCTTAGCTTCAGGGAATTCTCTATCAACAATCTTAAACACTTTTCCAAGCTCATTCATAAGATTTGCCTTATTATGAAGTCTTCCTGCTGTATCACATATTAATAAATCAACTTTTCTAGCTTTTGCAGCCTTTACTGCATCAAATATTACAGCTCCAGGGTCTGCTCCTTCTTGGTGTTTAATTATATCTACATTACTTCTATTTGCCCATACCTCTAATTGTTCTATTGCAGCTGCTCTAAATGTATCTCCTGCTGCTATTAGGACTTTCTTACCTTCTTTTTTATATCTGTTAGCTAACTTTCCTATAGTAGTAGTTTTTCCTACTCCATTTACACCTACCATAAGTATTATTGTAGGTGAATGTGATACATCTAAGTTAGAGTTAGCATTAGTAAGTATTTCCTCTACTATCGACTTTAGTTCAACTCTAACGTCCATAGGATCTGTAATACCTTTTTCTTTTATTTTACCTCTAAGCTTTTCGATTATATCCATAGTAGTATTTACACCCACATCGGCAGTTATTAGTATTTCTTCTAATTCTTCTAGTAGTTCTTCATCTACCTTTGTATATGAATTTAATACTAAATCTATTTTATCTGTTATTCCTTGCTTTGCTTTAGTTAAACCTTCCTTTAACCTATCAAATAAACTTACCTTTTTCTCTTCTACTTCTTCAGTTTCTTCTTTCTCTTTTATAACTTCTTCTATCTTTGATTCGACTTCTACTGCTTCTATTATTTCAGGTTCTTTAGAAATATCTTCTTTAACTTCTATTTGAGCTTCTTCTAGAATCTCTTCTTTCTCATTAGTTTCTTCAGTTTTTGTAATATCTTCAACAGCACTTTCTTCTTGAATCTCCTCTTCAACTACATCAATAACATCTTCTTGAGCTACATCGTGATTTTCTTCTTCAACTGTAATACTTGATTCGATTTCTTCTATCGATTCTTCGTTTACTTCTTCTTTAAACTCTTCTCTTTGTTCTTTCTTTTTATTAAATTTGAATAATTTTTTAAACACCTGATTTCCTCCTAAATCTGATAAACATTTATATAAGATCTGTCATCTCTTCTGCTTCATTTAATTTCAAACTGATAACTTTAGATATTGCTTTTTCCTGCATTGTTACACCATATATGTAATCAGCAGCCTCCATAGTTCCTCTTCTATGAGTTACTGATATAAACTGAGTATCTTTGGCTAATTCTTTTAAGAATTCACCAAATCTAAAGATATTGGCATCGTCTAAAGGCGCCTCAATCTCATCTAATATACAAAACGGTGTTGGTTTAGCTAATAATATCGAGAACAGTATACTTATAGCTGTAAGTGCTTTTTCCCCACCGGATAATAAATTTAAGTTTCTCATCTTCTTTCCTGGTGGTTGTGCAGTTATTTCTATATCACTTTCTAATATATTTTCTTTATCTACTATAGTTATCTCTCCATATCCTCCACCAAATAATCTAGTGTATACGTATTTGAAGTTTTCATTTATTTCGTTAAATTTAACTTCAAATTCAGCCTTCATATTTTCTTCTAGGTCCCCTATTAGACTCTCGATAGCTTCTACTGATTGCTCTAAGTCTAGTTTTTGTTCACTATAGAAATCATATCTTTCCTTAACTTCTTCATACTCTTGAATAGAGTCCATGTTTACATTTCCAAGACTTCTTATCTCTCTTTTTAAACTTTCCAGTAGTTTTTTATCTATTTCTACAGTCGGATCTTTTATTTCCATAGCCTGAACTAATGTCATTTCATATTTTTCAAAAAGTTTATTTATATACGCTTCCTGGCTAGCTTTTACTCTTTCCAGCCTACTCTCAACTTTAAATAAACTTTCTTTTAAATCCATGTACTGTCTATCTATGGTTTTTAAATCTTTATTAAACTCTTCTAACTTATTCTTTAAATCTTCCTTTACTGCTCTTTTATTTTCTAAGTTTCTATTATTATCCGCTAGTTGTTTAGTTAAATTTAATTTTTCACTCTGTTCAACTACAATTTCTTCTTCTAACTTAGCAGTGCCTAGTTCTTGGTCCTTTAATATTTCTTCAATATTTCTAGATTTCAGCTCTAGGTTTTGATTTTCTGAATTTATTCTTTCTAAATCTTTTACCAATGACTCATGAATTTGCTTATATTTTACTAATTCTAAGTTTAGTTCATCAAATTTTACTTTTTCACTTTCATATATGGCACTATTTTCTTTAAGCTCATTAGTTAATTTATCTATCTTATCTTTATTTTGGATATGCTTTTCGTCAATTTCAGTAATTTCTTGCTCAACAAATTTAGTCTTATCTAATGTGTAATCTAAATTAGAATCTAAACCTTTTTTCTCATGTTGTAATTTATCCATGCTAACTTGTAACGATTTTACTTCATCCATAACTCTTTGTATATTTGAGTTTTTCACAATTATACGTTTGTCCATTTCTTTTTCATCAACTAAGACCTTATCTAGCTCCACTTTAATATTTATAATATTTCTACCATACTCTTCTTTTTGCTTTATCAGTGATGAAATTTCATTATTAGTGGACTCAATTTTATCTCTAAACTCATTTATAAGTCTTTTTCTCGATAATATGTTTCCATTACTTCTTAAACTCCCTCCAGTTAAAGAACCGCCTGGATTTAGTATTTCTCCATCTAGCGTTACAACTTTAAATTTGTGGAATGTTTCTTTTGCAAACTTTATACCATTATCTATATTATCTATGATTATAGTTTTTCCTAATATACTTTCAATTATATTTCTATATTTATCATCATATGAAATTAAATCACTTGCTACACCAATAAATTTAGTGTTAGATTTTATATTCCTAGTGTCTATTTTATTAGACTTTATTATATTCATAGGCAAAAACGTAACCCTACCTAAGTTGTTCTTCTTTAAATAGTTAATTGCAAATTTTGCACTTACTTCATCTTTTGTGATTATATTTTGCATATATGCACCAAGTGCCGACTCTATAGCCTTTTCGTATCTTTGCTCTACAGTAACTACTTCACCTAACGCTCCATATATACCTTGTAAGTTCTTATTTTTAAGTACTTCCTTAACACCTTTATTAAATCCTTCATGATGATTTTCCATATCTATATATATATTAAGTTTCGACTTATAATCATTTAGGCTATATTTATTGTTCTGAATAGCTGTTTCTAAATTATTATTATCATCTATACATTTTTGCAAATTATTATTTAGTTCATTATTTTTAAGTCTTAATTTATTAGCTTCTTCTTGACTAGTTTCAAATTCTAATTGAAGCTTATTAAGCTCATTATTTTTATTTGATATAGATTTATTCAGCTCTTGTATGTCACTATCAATATTTTCAGATCTTGAGCTAATATTTTCTTTATTTGCATTTAACGTAGAAAGTTTATTGCTAGATTCCTGCTTTTTATTTAGTAAACTTATTATGTCGTCTTTTAAATTCTCTAATGTATTATTTAGCTCTTCTATCTTTTCTTTTTTATTCTTGTTTTTATCTTCTATTTCTTTTATTTTATTTGCTATATCATTTATACTGTTTTCTTTTTCATTTTTTTTAGCCTGAAGTTCTTTTACATAAAGTTTGTCACTACTCAGTTTTTCCTTTATCTCACCTATCTCTTTATATTCTCTTTCAATGTCATTTCTAAAGTTTCTTATTCTTTCATTTATAAGATTTATTTGAGCATCTTTTTGAGATATTACAGATTTTATAGAATTGATATAGTCTACAGATTTATTTATAACTTCATCCATAGCTTCTATTTCTTTGTTAGTTTCATTAAAGTTCTTTTCTATAGATTCTTTTTGCTTTTCAGTGTCACTACATTCTTTTGCTAACAGAATGCTATGTTCATTAACTTCGCTTAATTCTTTTTCTAATCCCTCAATTTCTTTTATATAGCTATTAACTTCAATAGTCTTTAGCTTCTCACTAATCTCTAAATATTTCTTAGCTTTTGTCTGTTGATTGAAAAGAGGTTTTAGCTGGTTTTCAATTTCAACATAAATATCGTGTATCCTGTCTAAGTTCTCCTTAGTATTTTTTAAGTTTCTTTCTGCCTCATGTTTTTTATATCTATATTTAGATATACCGCAAGCTTCATCAAAAACCTTTCTTCTATTAGCAGGGTTACTACTAAGTATTTCATCTACTTTTCCCTGCTCAATTATAGAGTATCCATCCTTACCAATTCCTGTATCAAGAAGTATTTCTTTGATATCTTTTAATCTACAACTCTTATTATTTAAGAAAAATTCACTTTCCCCATTTCTATAAGCTCTTCTTTTTATTGTTACTTCACTAAAATCTATATCTAGCTTATCATCTGTGTTATCTATTGTCAGAGCAACCTCACAATAATTCATAGGCTTCTTTGTGTCTGTTCCTGCAAATATAACGTCTTCTAGCTTATCACCTCTTAGACTTTTTATACTTTGCTCTCCTAGAACCCACCTAACCGCATCTGATATATTACTTTTACCACTACCATTAGGTCCTACTATAGCCGTTACCCCTTCTTTAAAAATTATATCTGTCTTTGTAGGAAAGGATTTGAATCCTTTTAATTCTAATCTTTTTAAATACAACTTTGTCTCTCCCTTCAATGAAACTAAAGGTTATAAATATTATATAAATTCTTATAGATATTACTCATGTTAGTTTTTAAAACTAACTTTTCATCTAATATAATTTCTAATTTATCTATATCAATGTCAGCTTCTTGTGTTTTTAGGCTTACACCTAGTTCATTTTTCATATAAACACTATTAGATTTCTTATTTCCTATTACTTTAGAAATATTTTTCTTATTAGTTTTTACTACTATATTACTTGTAACTTTATTTTCTCTAATAATATTATTTAGATAGTCCTTAATCATTTCAGCTTCTACTAGCTCCCTAAAAGCTGGATGGTAAGGTCCTGCAACGATTCCTTTTCCCAATTGTATTTCATCTGTTGCCTGTAGTCCTACTCTTATTACATTTGTATTATTAACATAAAATAAAGCTAAAAGTTTTTTTACTATTTGAATACTTTCTTCTAAGGTAAATGGCTTATACAGATTTTTATTTAATAGAATCTCTAAACCAGTATCTTGAACTACCAGTGTAGGATATATTCTAACACAGTCTGGATTTATATCTATAAATTGTCTTGCAGTTTTTATACATTTCTCCTCAGAATCTGAAGGTAATCCTACCATCATTTGTAACCCTAACTTTATATCATACTTTTTTATAAGCTTTGCGCTTTTTTCTACTATTTCAGCCTCATGTCCTCTTATACTATCAATCAAAACATTTTTATCTAAAGACTGTACTCCTAGTTCAATTACACTTACTTTGTATTCCTTTAGCATAGTTAATATTTCTTCATCTATGCAATCAGGTCTTGTAGACATTCTAATATCTTGAATTAGTCCTTTATCTACATATTCTTTAGCTACTGACAATAAACTCTTTTGTATATCAATATCTATTGCAGTAAAGCTTCCTCCAAAAAATGCTATTTCTACACTTGCATCTTTGTCTATAGTAGGCAGATATTCTTCTACAATAGTTCTTACATCTTCACTAGTAACAGTTGTACTTACGCCTGTTATCTTCTTTTGATTACAAAATACGCAATCATGAGGGCATCCTTGGTGTGGTACAAATATAGGTATTATTCTTTTTTTCACTTTACATCATCCTTTTGTCATTTAAATTAATTTTTTATTGTATTTTTATTAATTATAAATTATACCCTCTTAGAATTAATTATTAACTGTAATATTATACAATTTTCTTAAGCGCCGTTTTTGCAGCAAGTTGTTCTGCTTCTTTTTTACTCTTGCCTTCTCCAATTCCAAGTACATTTTCATTTAATCCTACTTGCATAACAAATCTTTTGCTATGATCTGGACCTTTTTCATCTATAAGCTTGTACCATATATTACTTTCACCTTTTCCTTGTAGTACCTCTTGAAGGTGAGTTTTATAGTCTCTAAATATTTTCCCTTTTCTAGAGTCATAAATTATATTATCCATATAATTTAGTATAAATATCTTAGCATTATCTAATCCACCATCCAAATATATAGCCGCTATAACTGCCTCAAATGCATCTGCTAGTATTGATATTCTGTGTCTTCCACCAGTAGCTTCTTCACCCTTACCAAGTAACATATGTTCTCCCAGTTTAATTGCTGTTGCAGCTTCACTTAAAGAGTCTTCACAAACTATATTAGCTCTTAATTTAGTAAGCTCTCCTTCTGGCAAATCTTTTTCCATTTTAAATAAATAATCACTTATAACAATACTCAATACCGAATCTCCTAAAAACTCTAATCTCTCATTAAAATTATAATGTTTATTTTCATTAGAGTATGAACTATGAGTAAGTGCTTCTAATATATATTCTTTATTATTAAATTTATAATTTATAATATCTTCAAACTTGTTTATAGTATCTAGTACTTTTTTGTTTAATTTCATAAAACTACCTCCGAGTTAATTATCTCTAGCTTATAGTTTACTATGTTTTTTTAACTATTGCAAAAGTAAAATAATTATAGAAAAACCTATGGGGTATAACTATACCCCATAGGCAATTTATCAGTTTATATTTTTTTATTCTTCGTCACAATCACAATCGCAGCAGTCACAGTTTTCAGCATCCGCTTCTAATACAATTGCTTGACAATTAGGGCAAACAATATCTACATCATCATCGTATAATAAATCTTCGTCTATTTCTACTAAGTCACCACAACTAGGACATTCCATTTCAACATAGCTGAAATCTTCATCATCGTCTTCTACATCTTCATCTTCGTATAAATCATCCTCTACATCAGATAAATCTTCATCGATTGATTCTACATATTCTACAAGGTCAGCTTGTTCTTCTTCTAAATCAACTATTGCATCAGCAAAGTTTTCTAGTACATCTACTATTTTATGTATGATTTTTCCTTCTTTACTTTCCTTGCTTATGTCTAATCCCTCTGCTAAACCTTTTAGATAGGCAACTTCTTCATATAAATATTTCATGTTTATCCCTCTCTTTCTCTTTTTTATAAATTAAAAGCCCATACATCTTTATTATTAAGATATATAAGCTTTTATATACATAAATTATTAAACTCTTGATAAATAATCTCCAGTTCTTGTATCTATCTTTATCTTATCCCCTTGGTTTATGAATAAAGGAACTTGAACAACTGCTCCAGTTTCAACTGTAGCTGCTTTAGTTACGTTACTTGCAGTATCTCCCTTTATTCCTGGCTCTGTTTCTACAACTTCTAACTCTGCAAAGTTTGGAGCTTCAACTTGGAAAGCTTGTCCTTGGTAGAATCTTATAGTAGCAACTTCATTTTCTTTTAAGAACTTTATAGCCTCTTCAACTTGTACATAGTTTAAAGGTATTTGATCATAAGTTACTTCATCCATGAAGTAGTATAATTCTCCATCACTATATAAATATTGCATTTGTCTTGTTTCTATGTGAGCTTTAGGGAACTTATCACTTGGGTTGAAAGCTTCCTCTCTTATTGCTCCACTTTTTAAATTTCTGTACTTTGTTCTAACAAACGCAGCACCTTTTCCTGGCTTAACGTGTTGGAAGTCAACTATTAAACACGGTTGACCATCCTTTTCAAATGTTACACCTTTTCTAAAATCACTTGCTGATACCATTTTTGTCCCTCCATCTAAAAAAATTTTCTTCTGTTTTGGTGATACTATAAATTAAACTCATTTTATTAGTATTATAAGCAAAACTTTTATTTTAATCTTAGGCAAATACTTCTATAAGAAATACATTTACCTATATTCAAACCTTCACCAACATATTATTATAATATCATATATTATCCAATGTAAACAAGTATTTGACTAACTACTTCTTCCACATTTTTATTATTTGTATCTATTATTAACTTTGACGCTCTTATGTATTTGTCATATCTGCTGCTTAGCATATTGCTAATTTTTTTCTGCACATCAAAACTTTCTTTTAATAATGGTCTTTTTTCAACCTCGCTTGATACATTTCTTACTAGTGTCTCTACATTCGCATCAAGAAAAATTACATTCTTCTGTGTTTTAAGTATATCTATATTTTCTTCCTTTGTAACTACTCCACCACCTGTGGATATCACTACATCTTCTTTACAAATAACATCTTTTAGTAAGTTGCTTTCTGCCATTCTGAAATAGTCTTCCCCATGTTCTTTAAATATATCAGCTATAGAACAATTTTCTTCTTTTTCGATTTCTCTATCCATATCTATAAACTTTAATCCAAGCTTATTAGCTATAGATTTACCTACAGTTGTTTTACCAGAAGCCATAAAACCAATCAGTATTATTCTCATAACTTTTCTCCTTCAAAATCTTTTATGTATATTTTGAATTTAGTCTCATAATATTGTTTATTTTTAGATAATGCTAGTTTTATATTAGCGCATCTTCCTTGATTTGACATACTTATATAAACATTATCTATATAATTTCCGATCTCATAACCTCCTGGCTCACTAACGCCATTATTGTAGAGAGTATTTATAAACAATTTATTAGTATCAACTTTTAAACTTAACTCTTTATCTTTAATAGTACTACTTTGTAATTCATTATCATTTCTATATTTACATTTTATAGATATAACATCAACAAATGTTTCATCAGAACCGTATGCTAACTCTTTTTTTTTAGATTGTATACTCATTATTCCTTTACTTTTTCCAATTAGTTCTTTAATGTGACCACTTATATCAGATGCTTGTTGTTGTAATTCTACTTTATCTTCAACATTTAACTTTAGCGTTGTGCTAAATAGTATCAAAGAACAAAGCATAGTTGATAGTATTACGATTATAGAAATAGATAAAATACTCTCTATAATCAAATACCCACCATTACTTTTCATATTTACCTTCCTTCAAAAGTACTCTACCACTAACAGGTACTATAGTTATCTCTCTTATCTGTTTATCAGTATACACTCTTATTGAGCCACCTTGTGGGTCTGGTGCACCAGTTATTTTAAATTTAACTCTATTTCTTGGACTATACTCTAGCTTAGTATTCTCTGGTAAAAATACTTCCTTTTCTGATTTTCCATTTTCCTGAAGTATATAGCCATTACATCCATTCTCTTCAGTATAATAAATATATGTACTAAAATCACCTAGCATATTAGATTTTCTAACATACCTTATGTCTGAACATAGTTGTTTCATAAATGAGTTTATTTTATATTTTTCTATACTAGCCTTAGGAAAACATAGAGTAATTATTAACAATATTATTCCTAATGCTACAACCAATTCTACTAAAGTCACATTCCTTCTCTTTTCATTATTATAGCTCCTTAATATCATAGATTTGTATTAAGCTTCTTTCATCTATATAATCTTTTTCTTTAGTAATACCCTGTATATTAGTTATATTTTCATCATCACTATGCGCTATACTTTCTACGTTTTCAGATTCACTTGTAGTTTCATTTTCTTCGCTTACAATATCTTTGTCCCACGGATTTTTTATTTTTACACTGGCTTGTAATTTCTTACGGTAAGTTCCATCTTTTGCTTCCGTTTGTACATCAAATTTCAAAAATTCACCCTCTATATACACATTATTATACATTACTTTTACAGCTAAATTTTTTATATTACTATTTGAAATATCCTTTATTTTATTTACAAATGATAAGTATGAATCATTCCCCTGGAAATAATTAAAATACTCAGTTTTATTATTGGTATTTTCTAATGCAGTCTTAATTTCATATAATATATTACTTCTCATCATTTCTATCCCCGAAAAAGAGATTTCTTCTGTTTTAATGGCTTTATCATCAAGACCTAAAATCCTTGAATTACTATACACCAAACTTATACATGTCATACTCACTATAACTATGACAGCTAATATTATTATTGTTGATATTAGTACATGTCCATTATTTTTGTGTAACATAACTATTCAGCTCCAAAATATTTTTACTACTATCAGATACAGTTACATTTATCTTATAGCACCTATAATAGTTTACATCCTTTAATAAACTACTTTCTATTTTATAATTATTTACTGTGCTAGTATCATAACAATCTTCTATAATTTCTTCATCAGAACTTTCAACTCTATACTTATAGTCATATAATATATCTTTCGCCAAATTTGTAACTTCCTTATTCTTCAAATTACTATCAACAATCCTATAGCAATATTCTAAAGATGTACATAGCGTATATGTAGCTATTATAATAATAGATAAACTTACTACACATTCTATGTAAATAAATCCATCGCTTTTATTTTTCAATACTTATCACCTTTATATTTTTTAGATATTTATTGATGCTTCATAAATATGTTTTATTTCATCTTCGTCTTCTTTAATCGGTTTGATCCCTGTCCAAATATGAAAAGCTTCTAGTCCTTGATTAATCAACATGTCGATACCATAAATTACTTGTAACTTATGTTTACTAGCCCATTTTAGAAGTTGGGTATTATGTGGTTTATACACTATATCACATACAAGTAAATTATTACTAGGAACTATTGCTTCATCTATAGGACATTCGCAAGTTCCCATGCCTATTGGCGTTGTATTGATTAATATATCTATATTGTCTAGGTCTTCGCGCTTTATTTTATCTACACTACATGATACTTTAGTATCAAAATTAGTCATTATCGCTTCAGATATTTCTTTTGGCTTTTCTATACTTCTGTTTCTAATATATATAATCTCTACACCTCTAGATGCTAACTCTATACATATACTTCTAGATGCACCTCCTGCACCCAATACCATTATTTTTTTATTATTAAGATCATACCCTTTATCTATGATAGACTTTACAAATCCTTTACCATCAGTATTATACCCTTTTAAAATGCCATCTTCATTTTTAAAAGTATTTACAGCACCAATTAATCTAGAATTTTCATCAACCCAATCTAAATATTCTATTACATTAACTTTATGAGGTATGGTAATATTACCTCCAAGTATGCCTAACGCTTTAATACCATCGATAGAGTCTCCTAAGTTATTTTCTTTAACATTAAAACATACATATAGCTTATTTAAATTATATTTTTTAAACAGATGATTTTGTATTGATGGTGAGAAACTTTGGCTTACTGGGTGACCTAGTAAGCACAAAGTTTTAGAATTTGAATTTATATTCATATTATCCTCCTATGTTGTTATATCTCCAGTAAGCACTCATTTTATACCAAATATTGTAAATAATGATAATAATGATTTTCTATTTAGAAATTACACATTCTTGTATATTCAGCATACATAAAATCATCCGCTCTATTATTAACTCTATCAGCATATTCCTTTATATTTTCATCACATTGAATACTTACTTTAACTTCTATACTATCTTTATTTTCTATTTTAATATCGATATTTCCGCCATATAATTTTATCATTAATTTCGAAACCATTATACCTATATCTAGATTTCTTCTATCTTTATCACTTAAGTACCTAATACCATCATAACCGGCTATATTTTTTATTGATATATTAGTTTTATTTTTTCTACTTTCTAAATCTACATAGATTGTACTACTTGGTAAAGAATATCTTACAACTACAGAGAGCAAAGTCAACACTATACCTTCTATATCATCAGGATCTACATTGGCTATTATCTCTTCTTCATCCGTGTCAAATACTATATCCATATTGTTAAGAGCAATATATTTATTAAACTCTATTGCCACATCTTCAATAATCGGGACTATGTTGTAATAATCTTTTTCTGTTTCTCTAAAATCTGATTCTAGTTTAGCCAAATCCATTATATTATCAATTAATCCTCTTAGTATATAAGAGTGTTTCTTTACAATCGTCGTTACCTGAGCTATCTCTATATCAGGATTATCTTTAATATCTTGTTTATAAAGACTTTCAATTAATTGATTTGATGAGCAAATTAAATTAAGTGGTGTTTTTAGTTCATGAGACATATTAATAAAGAACTCTGCTTTTATTTTATTAGCTCTATTTTTTTCTTCTATTTCTATTTCCATAAGCTCAGCTTTTACTTGATCAGTTATGTCTCTTACTATACCTATAGTTTTGAGACTTTTATTTACATCTATTATCATACTACCATATTCTATATGTGCATCTTTTCCAGCTCTATTTTTCACTATCTTCCTTTTAAAATTTAAATTTTCACACATATTCTTATTTGGTATTACCATAATCTCATTTTTGTCTTCTAATCTTATATCTTCAATACTGTCTAGCCCAACCATATCTAAAAATGTTGAATTTGCATACGTTAATAATTTATTTTCAAAGTTTTGTATATATATCCCTTCTGGAATAATATTTACCAATGCTTCATATCGCTTCTTACTTATTTCTATCTTTTTAAGCAAATCCTTGTATTTACTTATATCTCTAATAACTATAAGATCTCTATCTTCTTGATCTTCAATAAAACTAACTCTATTAATATATAGACATACTTGCATTAAGCTCTTACACGTGTAATATAACTCGCCATTGGTTGATGTTTTTAATATTACATTCTTTATATCATCACTATTAAAGTCTACCTCTGCATTCTTTTCATTATTATATAATATATCATTTGAGTTAGTCATCAATATTGAGTACGGTATATTATCAACAATCTTTTTATACTTTGTATTATTTTCCTCTATTCTTATTTCACTTGTCTTTCTGTAGGTAATATCCGTTACTATACATATAATTCCCAGGTTATTATCACCTAAATTAAATTTAGCGTAAGTGCAATTAAAGTACCTACCATCTTTCCCTTCAATTTCTTTTTCAACTTCTTCACCAGTATTATTTACATCTATAATGCCACTTCTAAATTCTATATTGTCTTTTATACTTTTTTCTACAAATTCGTCTAAAGTTATTTTTCTATTAATATTTTCATATTCTGGCCACATTTTCGAGAGTCCATCATTTTCATTTAGTATAAAACCTGTATGGTCAATTAATAATACACATCTATTACATTCATTTAATATTGAATCTAATATACTTTGTTTCTTTTCTAAATTGCTACCTATAACTTTACTTATATTTTTATTTATTTTTAAATTATCTTTATACTCTTTTATATCTATTTCACTTTTGCTTAACTGACTTATAATATCCTCCATTTTTTTATCTATATTTATAATATAAAGTCTTAGTATTTTAACAAATATATAAATACTCGATATACAATCTAGTATCGGTTCTATACTTATTAAATTATATTGTCCTTGAATCAATAGACTAATTAAAACGTATCCTATATTCATTGCTATTATCAATTTGCTAAACTCTTTACGTTTATTTGTAGCTGTATAAACTGTAAATAAGAAGATTGTAGTTATTAGCATACAGCAAATTACTAATGCGTCATTACTATTTTGTTCTTTTGTAAAAGCCATAAAGATACAAACTATTGATAAAATGCAGTTTATATATGCAATATAGCTTGTACTTTTTTTCTTCGATATATTTAGATTAATCTTTATTATAAATAAAGAAATTATTATCTTGCTTATGTAACTTAAGCTCATAATATCGAAAAAATTTGAGTTTCCTAAAATACAAATTGATTTGCAACCTACTATTATAATTAATGTTAACATCAAGATGGTATTTTTTTTATTTTTCCTAGTGCTCCAATTTGCATATAGTATGTATAAACTCATAAGAAAAAACGCTATACTTAATACATCTATATACTTATACATTTTTGCTCCCCCTCTTAAACCATAATTTTAGTTACTTCATTTAATAACTCAAATTAAAATAGATATCTGAGAATTCTATATCCATTTTTTCTTTATCTGCAAATGCATATTCCACATTTTTATAATCATCTATTTCACGTCTAGATTCTTCAGACTTAAATATTACTTCAAATTCACTTCCTACTCCAACTTCACTTTTTACATTAATTTTTGCATCATGAGCCTGTACTAGTTTTTTCACTACAGATAAGCCTATACCAGTACCTTCTGCTCCCCTAGACAATGTTCGGTCTATTTGTTCGAAGTTTTCAAATATCATACCTATTTTATTTTCAGGTATACCAACACCAGTGTCCTTAACAGTTAAAACGATATTTTTATTTATATCATTAATGCTTACTTCAATTTTCCCACCCGGATCAGTAAATTTAATTGAGTTCGATAAAAGATTTAGAATAATACTTTCTATTTTCTCCTTATCAATATTTAAAAATATTTCTTTTAAGCTAGAGTTAAATTGTATCTCTATATTTTTTTCATTAGTATAATTTCTTGCAAGATTTAATATACTTTCAACCATGCTTATAAGGTTATATTTTTTTATGTCCATTTTATGTAACCCGCTGTCAACCTTATCAATTTCTTCAATATTATTAAGTAATCGTATTAACCTATAGCAATTCTGTCTTACTAATCTTGTATAATTATCAATATTTGAAGAGTTATATTTATCTTTATTAATTTCTAGCATGTTATTTACAGTACATATTGTATTAATCGGTTTTTTTAGATCCTTGGTTACATTAGTTAAAAATTCAGTATTAAATCTGTATTTTGCTTTTACTTCGCTCAGTTTCTCAGCCATTTTTTTAGCTTGTTTTTCATTCTGTAGGGTCCTTACAACTACTAAGTAATTCCCTTCTTCTCTCATATAAATTATTGCTATAGAGATATTTAGCTCTTTATTACTTTCTACAGAAAACTTCTTAAAAGTTCCATACTCTTTTTTACTGATATATTCCCTTACAAAATCATTTAATGTTTCTACACCTATATCCTTTAATATTTTTATCATAGCTTTATTTCTATAAATATGATTTTTAGTATTTTTTTCAATTATCATTATACCTTCAGGTAACGTCTGTAGTAATAATTTATAAGTCTTTTCACTTTCTTCAAGTTGGTCAACAGCATTCTCTAAGTCAGTTACATCTATAACTAAACTTAACATCATTTTTTCATTGTTCATTTCTAGCTGTGTTGTTATAAACTCTAATTTTTTCCCATACTTGGTTTTTAATTTAGTAGTAGTCTTTTCACATGTTCCTAGAGCTATAGTATTGATATTTTCAAGAAAACTACTTCTATAACCTTTGCTCATATGTAAATTGATATCGTCCATTAAGAGTTCTTCACCAGTATCTTTATCAATATTAAAAAGTTCTCTAGCTTTATCATTTATATAACTTACAGTATGTCTCTTATGTATTATTACTCCATCAGTCAATATATCCATTAGGTTTCTATATCTTTCTTCACTTTCTTTCAATTTATTCTTTATTATAGTGCTCTCAGTTATATCGTTTAGTATACAAAATATTACACCCTTATCTTCTATCGTGTCTGCTATGCATATAAATCTATATACTGTGTCATCATGACTTTTTAATGTTATGCTATTTCTTTCTAAACTACTCGAGCTTTTAATAAGATTTACAGCGTCTATACCATTTATAAAATTTTCTTTTATGTATCTAATTACATCAAAGTTTTTTAGTAAATTTCCGTCCTCATTAACCATTCTTAAGAAACTTTTATTGCTATATATGTATTCTTTATTAAAGTTAAGTACAAATATAGGCATGTTGACTTCCCCTATTGATTTACCTATCTTGTCATTTAAATATAGTATCTCATTTTTATATTTGTTTTGTAACTCACATTCTTTAGAAATTTGACTTATTGACTTTACTAAATATTTTTTATTAACTTTTAATTTATTTTTATTTTTGTCTAAATCTATTGTCAAAATTTTTATTTCTTTTACTATAAATAATTTAATGATAATAACACTTATAGATATATTTATAATATATATGTATAAGCTGTATGATATATTTGATAAAATTTGTGCTTGCTCCGGGCTATTTTTTAATATAGGCACAAAGATGCATAATTCAAGGAGATATAATATTGATATGATTAAGAGTGATACATTTTTAGATAGCCTATATAAAATAATAGATATTACCGGTATAGATGTTATAATGATCATGTTTAAATTTTTTGTTGATTCTATATATCCATATAGATTCATAATAACCACCACTTCCCTATATATTTATTGTTTTAATTATAATTAATCAATTTATAACTATATAATCTATATATATTTTCTAAACTCTATAATATTATTTTTTTTGCTATATAAGTTATCTTAGCACATACAATACGAATAATTTGTCAATTCTTGATTACATCAAAAAAAAGCCTTAGTTAAGGCTTTTTTCTGATTTAAGTTCTTTTCTTAGTTTTTTTAGAGCTCGTTTTTCTATTCTAGATACATAGGATCTGGATATATCCAGTTTTTGTGCAATCTCTCTTTGAGTCTTGTAACCATAAGGTGTAAGGCCATATCTTAATTGCACAATTTCTTTTTCTCTACTTGTTAGTATTTTGTCTAATTGTTCATAAAGCTTACTAATTTGTACTTTCAGTTCAACTTGATCTAATATATAGTCTATATCAGTACCTAATACATCAATTAAGCTTATTTCATTGCCTTCTTTATCCATTCCTATAGGATCTTGTAGTGATACTTGAACTCTATTTTTTTTGTTAGTTCTTATATTCATTAGTATCTCATTTTCTATGCACTTGGAAGCATAAGTTGCAAGTCTAGTTCCTTTTTCTACATTGTAAGTTTCTATTGCCTTTATTAATCCTATAGTTCCTATGGAGATAAGGTCATCTTGGTCTTCAGTAGAATTATTATATTTTTTGGCAATATGAGCGACTAATCTCATGTTTCTTTCAATTAAAACTTCTTTTGCAGATTCATCTTTATCTACTTTAAACTTTATTAGATAATCTACTTCTTCTTCAGGGGTTAATGGTTTTTCAAATGATTTCAGAATAGTCAATAAGCCACCCCCTTCTTTTTACATGTCATTTTAAATTATATGAAATGGGTGTGGCCAAATTGACTGTTATGAAATTATTTTTATTTATTTTTTATTTATTTTTTCGCATATTTCTTTAAATATAGGTATTGCAGACTTATTACCAGCATCTGTACCTTCTACGAGTACAGTTATAGCATACTTAGGATTTTCAGCTGGATAAAATCCTGTAATCCAACCATGTGCTATCTCAACTCCATTTAGGCTACTTTGAGCTGTACCAGTTTTAACTCCACACTTACCAGGTAGATCGCTTAATTCTTTTGCAGTACCTTCTTTGGAGACGCTCTTCATCATTTCTTTTATTCTAGTAATAGAATATGGAGAAATGATTTCTTCATCTTTAGATACTTTAAAAGGTTTTATTATATTTTTATCATTATCAATTATACTATCATAGATATATAAAGGTTTATACGTACCATTATTAGCGACTATTTGAGTTAATTGATTTATCTGCAAAGGCGTAAACTCAATACCACCTTGGCCTATAGCAAGATTTCTTATCTCTATATTATCAGGAATTTTTGCACTACGCTCTTCATCTATTCCTATATCAATCTTATCAGATACATGGAGAGCCTTTGCTGCCTCTAGTATTTTTTCTTCTCCTACCTTATTTGCAATATCATAAAATGCAGTGTTACATGAATTTGCAAATGCTTGTTCAAGGGTTTCTAATCCGTGACCGTCTAATTTATGACATTTCAAATACTCATCATTTCCTACTAGTGTTTTACCAGTACAATTATATGTGTAATCATTTCCTATTACTCTATTCTCAAATGCAGCATACAGTACCACTATTTTAAAAACAGATCCAGGAGGATATGTTACATTTGTTGCTCTGTTTAAAAATATACTACTTTTCTCATTTTGACTTCTTATAGTTTCTTCATAAATATTATTTGGGTCAAAATTAGGTCTAGAACTTATTGAAAGTACTTCGCCTGTATCTACATCACTAATCACTACTGCTGTAGGATTTTCTTCTTTATCTACAACTTCCTCTACTTTTTTTTGAATACTCGAATCAATAGTCAATCTAATATGTCTATCGTTTTCTTTTTCTTTTACAGTAGTTATACTTCCCTTTAATATGTTTAGATTTTCACGATTTCCCGAGTCCCCAGCTTTAAAAGCTGATACATATTGTTCATTAGAATCTTTCAGGATAGAATCCATGCTCTTTTCAATTCCCATTTGACCTGAGCTGTCTGATTTTTTCAAGTGTCCTATAGTATGAGATAGTAATCCATTTTCTGAATATCTTGATGTCTTTTCTTCAATAATTATTTCATTTTCTTCTAATTCCTCTTTCATAGCATTGTCTATATACCCAGTTTCAATCAAAATACTTGATGATGGCATTTGTTCCTCAATCATCTTTGCTATGTCTGTATATTCTAACTTTGTAGCTTCTTTAATTAAGTTCATAGTTTTATAACCTTCACTTAATTTTTCACTTTGTATTATCAAGACTTTACTCTTCTCTGTATCTGTTAGAGGTTTATTATTTCTATCATAGATTATACCTCTACCACTATTTAAATCTACCTTTTCGCTTCCTTGACTTAATTGCTTATTAGTATACTCTTCACCTTTTATTATTTGTATGTCTACTAACCTATAAATTAATAAAGCATAAACAATTGCTCCTATTATAAATGCTATGTATGCTCTATTTTTACTTCGACTTGATAATGGACCTTTTATTCTTGACATAAAATCACCCCTTAGATACTTGTAATTTTTGACAAGTTCTAAGGGGTTAATACTTATTTTTAAAATTAATCTAATATACTTCTTATTTTAGAGATAACTATATCTATAGCAACCTCATTATGTCCACCTTCTGGCATTATTATATCTGCATATTTTTTATATGGTTCTATAAATTGATCATGAGCAGGCTTTACAGTTGATAAGTATTGTTCTATAACAGAGTCTACTGTTCTACCTCTCTCTCTGATATCTCTTTGTATTCTTCTAAGTATTCTAAGATCATCTTCTGTATCTACGTATATTTTTATATCTAGCTTATCTCTTAAATCCTCATCCTCTAGAATCATTATACCTTCTACTATTATTATATCTTTAGGAGATATATTAACAGTTTCATTAAGCTTTCTAGTATGAAGTTCATAATCATAAATAGGCTTTTCTACTGATATTCCTTTGCATAAATCATCTATATGATTTATTAATAAAGCATTATCAAAAGATAGTGGATGATCATAATTAGTCTTTAGCCTGTCTTCAAAGCTTAAATGACTTTGATCCTTATAGTAGGCGTCTTGTTCTAAAGTAGCTATATTTTCTTCTGGTATATTGTCTATTATCGCTCTGCATACCGTACTTTTACCTGATCCAGTTCCTCCAGTTATCCCAATTACAAGTGGTCTTTTAGTTTTTGTCATTTTTAATTTCTCTCCTTAACATGTAGTCCTTATCTACCTTAGTTGATAGTTTAACTTTCACAAGTCTATTTAAATCTGAAATACTCTCCATTGAGTTTTCATCTTCATCATATAATTCTTCTATAGTTGCTACTATTGTATCTGTATATGGAGCTATTACTTCTATCTTTTCTAAAACATTTATATTTCCTTTAGTTTTAATTAAAGCAACTTGATTGTTTTGATCCACATCAACAACTATACCTATACATTCGTAAGGCTTCGATACAGTATCAACCTCTTCTATTATAGCATCTTCGCTATTTTCACTTAAATAGAATCCTGTTGTAAAGTCTCTATAGCTACCTTTTTTAAGTTCTTCTAACCATACATGTTCTAACTTCCACTTTGTTGGATCTTTATAAAACGCATCTATTGCCATTCTGTAAGCTCTAACAACTGCTGCTATATAATAAGAGTCTTTCATTCTTGCTTCTATCTTAAGGCTTGTTACACCTGATTTTATTAAGTCTGATATATTACCTATCATACATAAATCTTTCGAATTAAATAAGAATGTTCCTCTTTCATCTTCATATACTGGATAATATTCTCCTGGTCTTTTTTCTTCCATTAGACTATATTCACGATTTCTTAATTCTTCTAGAGATACTTCTTTCGAATTACCTCTTATATAACTGCTTATTAGACATCTTCCAGAGTAAGATATGCATATTTCTCCATGTACAAAAGCTTCTATATCTAAATCAAGTGGAGTATTTGCTCTTATCTGAGCTATCTCTTCACAAGATAATTCTCTAGTTGCTACTACTCTCTTTATGCCTTGTTCATACCAGAAGTTAGCACTTACGTAATTTGTAGTATTAGCTTGACTTCCTAAGTGTAGTTCCATATTAGGAACTACTTTTTTTACTATATCAAGTACACCTGGGTCAGCTATTATAAGAGCATCTACTCCTATTTTCTCTAAACCTAGTAAGTATTTTTCTAATTGTATAAAGTCATCATTATGAGGTAGTACATTAACAGTAACATATACCTTCTTATCTCTATCATGAGCAAATTTTATACCTTCTATCATTTCTTCTTTCGTATAATCCTTTGTAGACCCAATTATACCAAAAGCTTCTCCACCTATATATACAGCATCAGCACCATATGCTATCGCTATCTTTAAGTTTTCTAAATTCCTCGCAGGAGCCAAAAGTTGTACCTTATGCATTAACCTCACCTCTTTCTTTTTCTTTGTAACTAAATGCAACTCCATCTCCTATTGGTATAAGTGATGTTTGTAGGTAATCACATGTAGATATATAATCTAAATAGTTTCTCATTCTCTTTACTATTGTTTTCTTTCTTCTTATAACAAAGTCATCATGTGCTACCATACCTTTGTATAGTATATTATCAGAAATTAAAAGTCCACCAACCTTTAACTTATCTATTATCATGTCATAAAATAACTTGTACTGCCCTTTAGCTGCATCTAAGAAAATCATATCAAACTCGCCTTCGATATTACTTAATATTTCCTCTGCATCTCCTTCTAGTATAGTTATATTATTTTCAAATCCAGCTAACTTTATATTTTCTTTAGCCTTTTCTATCATTTTTTCATTTCTTTCTACAGTTGTTATGTCTGCACCTTCTCCTATTGTTGTTGCAAAAAGTATTGATGAGTATCCTATAGCACATCCTACTTCTAGTACCTTCTTAGGTTTTTGAACTTTAAGCATTACCTTTAACAAATCTGATACTTCCTTATGTACAATAGGTACATTATTTTCTTCAGCATAAATTTCTAATTCTTTAAGTAAACCACTTTTTTCTGGTAAAGTATTTCTTATATAATCTTCCACTAAATTATTTACTATATTACTCAATTGAACTCACTCCTTAATTTTTAGACAAACATTAATATAGGATTATGCCTTAATATTTCAAGGCATAATCCATAATCTTTAAGCATTAGATTAAAATGAAACTAAGGTTCATTTTTATATTAAAATAATTTTATTTTTCTTTATTTTCTTTTAGCTTGTCTCTTTGGTCTTTATATTCTTGAACATATTTTAAATGTTTTTCATATGTCTCACTATAATTATTTCCACCATCCATTTTAGCTACAAAATAATAGTACTCAGTGTTATCTGGATATAAAGCCGCTTCTATCGATTTTATTCCAGGATTTGCAACTGGAGTTGGTGGTAGTCCCACATTTTTGTAAGTATTATATGGTGAATTAATTTCTAAGTCTTTATATGTTACTATTTTCTTTCTTTCATCAAATATATATTGTATAGTAGCATCAGATTGAAGTGCCATATTTATTTTTAATCTATTATAAAATACACTAGCTATAGTCGGTCTATCTTCATCTAAAACTGCTTCTTTTTCAATTATAGAAGCCAAGTTTACGACTTCTTGAAGTGTTAGCTTCATTTCTTGTTGCTTCTTCTTTAGTTTATCAGTATACTCTTTGCTAAAATGAGACAACATGCTTGATAGTATTTCTTTCTCACTTGATTCTTCATTAAAGTAATAAGTATTAGGATATAAAAATCCTTCTAGAGATATTATGTCATCTTCATTTAAAAACTCAAATTTATCGTCGAATTCACTTGGGTTGTTTATTAATTTTTCATAGGTTTCTCTGTTTCCTAGTTTTGCATTAATTAACATCTCTGTAATTTCTTTTGATGTAGACCCTTCAGGTATTGTAATTTTTATACCATCATTATACGTCTTTCCAGAAACTAATAAGTTTAATATATCATTGTTTGAATATGTTTGATTAAGTAAATATTTACCAGCCTTTATTTTTGGCGCTTTATTACTTAATTTTACTACCGCTTTGAACACAAGTTCATTTTTTATTAGTTTATTCTCAGATAATATATCCGCTATACTGCTTACACTTGATCCACTTGGTATATCAATTACTATTTCTTTTTTATTATTTCTGTCATATGGTCCAACTTGATTAAATATAAATACCCCTACTATCAGTATTAATATTATAGCTGTCAATCCGATTATTTTCCCTTTATTATTTTTAAAATCCATAGGTGTATCTACTCCTTATGTATATTTATATCCTTTATATTATAAATCTAAGCATGAAAATTTTCAATAAAATTGTCGAAACTAATTAAATTGCATAAAAATAGCTTAACGTTATTCTTTACACGTTAAGCTATTTATAATCATTTTTCTAGAATTTTTTTACTTCATCCTTAGTTACAACACCATAGATTAATTTCTTAGGTTCTACTTTTTCATCAACTATTGTATAAGCTTTTACAAACCTTTCTCTCGCTGATTCAAATTTATTTTCATTGTTTAAATGCATATACGCTAGTATATCACCACATTCAACATAGTCTCCAACTTTCTTTTCTAACACTATACCTGCTGCTAAATCAAGCACATCTTCCTTTGTCTCTCTACCTGCACCAAGTATCATAGCACTTACTCCAACCTCTTCAGCTTCTATTTTGCTTATATATCCTGATTTTTCAGCTTTTATCGGTACTATTTTAGATGCTTTAGGAAGTAATGAGTAATCATCAACTATACTCTTGTCTCCACCTTGATTCTCTATAAATACTCTTAATTTATCAAGAGCTGAACCTGATGTTATTGCTTCTTTTATTTTTTGTACACCTTCTTCGTAAGTACTAGCAACCTTAGCTAATACTAACATATAAGCACCTAAAGTCTCACAAAGGTTAACAAAATCAGTTGGACCATTTCCTTTTAATGTTTCTATTGCTTCTATAACTTCTAAAGAGTTTCCTACTGCAAAACCAAGTGGTTCGTCCATATCAGTAATCATACCTATAGTTTCTCTATTCATTCCGTTACCGATATCAACCATAGCCTTAGCTAGCTCAAAAGAGTCATCTAAAGTTTTCATAAATGCTCCATCACCAGTTTTTACATCTAATAATATTGCATTTGCACCTGAAGCAAGCTTTTTACACATTATACTCGCTGCTATAAGAGATATATTATCAACAGTAGCTGTTACATCTCTTAATGCATACATTTTTTTATCTGCAACAGCTATTGATGCAGTTTGTCCGCACACAGCAATTTTATGTTCATTTACTGAGTCAATAAACTTCTCAGCTTCCATCTCTATAGAAAATCCAGGTATAGCTTCTAACTTATCAAGTGTTCCTCCTGTATGTCCAAGACCTCGTCCTGACATCTTAGCAACTGGTGCTCCACAAGCCGCTACTAATGGAGCTAGAGCTATTGTTGTTTTATCTCCAACACCGCCAGTACTATGCTTATCAACCTTTATACCTTCTATTGCAGATAAATCTATTACTTCTCCAGAGTTCATCATAGCCTCTGTAAGGTATACTGTTTCTTGCTTATTCATTTTATTTAAATAGATAGCCATTAATAAAGCAGAAGCTTGATAATCTGGTATTTCACCTTTTGAGTACTTTTCTACAAAAAAATCAATCTCTAATTTACTTAATTCATGATTATCTCTTTTTTTTCTTATTATATCGTAAATTCTCATATCCATGTCTCCTCTATATTAATAATAATAAGGGTATGCCAAAATAAAAATTTGCTACGCTCATGTCACCGACACATCCGCTCAAATTTTAGGCATCCCCTTATATATTCTACAAACTATATTTTATTAACTACAGTTTTTACTAAGCTTAAAAACTCAGCTTTAACTTTTTGAGTAGTTTCGATAACTTCCTCATGATCTAGTGGTTGATCAAGTATTCCAGCTGCCATATTAGTTATACAAGATATACCTATTACATCCATACCTGAGTGAGAAGCAACTATAACTTCTGGTGCTGTAGACATTCCTACTGCATCCGCTCCTAATATTCTTGCCATTTTTACTTCTGCTGGAGTTTCATAAGTTGGTCCACTAAAGAATGCATATACACCTTCTTGTATTTCCATATCTAATTCTTTTGCACAATCTTTTACTAATTGCACAAAGTTTGGCTTATATGCTGTAGACATATCAGGGAATCTAGGTCCTAATCTGTTGTCATTTGATCCTATTAGAGGATTATTTCCACTTAGATTTATATGGTCTTTTATTACCATTAAATCTCCTGGTTTGAAATCTATATTGGCTCCACCTGCTGCATTAGTTACTATTATTGTATCTACACCTAAAGCTTTCATAACTCTTACTGGGAAAGTTATTTCTTGTTGAGTGTATCCTTCATAGTAATGGAATCTTCCTTGCATAGCTACTACGTCTTTACCTTGTAAACTACCTACTACTAATTGTCCTGCATGTCCTTCAACAGTTGAAACAGGGAAGTTTGGTATTTCATTATACTTTATTTTAACAGCCTCTTCTATTTCATCAGCTAAAACTCCTAGTCCTGACCCTAATATTAAACCTATTTTAGGCTTTACGGTAGTTTTTGAGTTTATAAATTCTGCACTCTCTTGTATTTTATCAAATATATTATTCATTTTATTTCCTCCAAGATTATTTCATAATGTCATTCTTAAAACTAGTACCATGTTTAGGCATTTTTACATCTAGTATATCAGTAACAGTAGCTCCTATATCCGCAAAGCTTTTTCTAATTCCTAGATTTAAGTTTTGCTTTAAATCTTTACCGTATACTAATACGGGTATATACTCTCTTGTATGATCTGTTCCCTTATATGTAGGGTCATTTCCATGATCTGCATTTATTATAAGTATATCATCCTCATTCATATATTCTATTATCTCTGGTATTCTAGCATCAAATTCTTCTAAAGCCTCTTTATACCCTTTAGTATCTCTCCTATGACCAAATTTAGAATCAAAGTCAACTAAGTTTGTAAATATTAAACCATTGTTATCTTTCTTTATATAATTAATAGTTTCATCTACACCATGCATATTACTTTTTGTATGTATTGCTTCAGTTATACCTTGTCCATTGAAGATATCTTCAATCTTTCCAACGGCAATAACATCTAATTTACTTTCTTTGATATTATCTAAAACTGTAGCCTCAAATGGATTTAGTGAGTAGTCTCTTCTATTAGATGTCCTTTCAAAAGATCCTGCTTTTTCTCCAACAAATGGTCTAGCTATTATTCTTGCAACAGCATTATCACCCATCATTATTTTTCTTGCTATTTCACACATTTTGTAAAGCTCTTCTAGTGGCACTACTTCTTCATGAGCTGCAATTTGGAATACACTATCAGCTGATGTATATACTATTACATCCCCAGTCTTCATGTGGTGATCACCAAATTCATCTAGTATTGCAGTTCCAGAAGCAGGCTTGTTTGCAACTACCTTCCTACCAGTTTGCTTTTCAAACTCATCTATTATTTCTTTAGGGAATCCATTTTCAAAAGTCTTAAATGGTGTCTCAACTAATACACCTGTCATTTCCCAGTGCCCAGTTGTAGTGTCTTTTCCTTGAGATAGTTCGCTACATTTTCCATAACATCCTATTGGGCTTTCTACACTTTCAATAAAGTCTGCTCCATCGATATTACCTATGCCTAATTGTCTTAAGTTAGGTATTTTTATATCACTATGTGCTTTGACAATATTACCAAGTGTATTTACACCTTTATCTCCAAATGCTTCAGCATCTGGCAAAGCTCCTATACCAACACTATCAATTATCATCCATATAACTCTACTCATTATGTTGTCCTCCTATTTGATATTCTTTCCTTGGGTGCTTTTCCTTTATTTCTCTTCTAACATTTTTATTTATATGATTTAAATACCCTTGTAAGCTTGATAAGTTTGTATTTCCTAATATCTTACTTACAACAGCAATATTTGCTCCCTCATTTATTAAATGTATTGCAAATGAGTGCCTAAGCATACTTGGATTTATATTTTTATTTATATTAGCTCTGTTAGCATGCTTTTTTATAATTTTCCAAAGCCCTTGTCTTGTAAACCGTTGTCCCAAAGAACTTACAAATAAATATTCTTCTTCATCCAAAGCTAGGTAAGATCTACCTTCTTTTATATACTTTTCTAAGTATAGTTTTGTAACATCAGAAAGAGGTATTACCCTTTTATTTTTACCCGTATTGCAATATATATAATCTATATCTAAGCTAACATCTTCAAGTTTCATCTCAATTAACTCAGAAACTTTTACACCTGTCCCATAAAGTACTTCAAATATAGCCTTGTCTCTAATTAACTTAGGTGTTGATAGTTTAGGAAATCTTAGTAAAGCTTCTACCTCATCTTCAGTTAAAATATCTACATCATTCTTTTCAACCTTAG
Source organism: Romboutsia weinsteinii (assembly GCF_002250835.2). GTDB lineage: Bacteria > Bacillota > Clostridia > Peptostreptococcales > Peptostreptococcaceae > Romboutsia_A > Romboutsia_A weinsteinii. Next base: position 80,331 of record NZ_NOJY02000005.1, on the reverse strand, counting down.
GTTTTTTTATACTTTTTGCCGGATCTAAAATACATTTATGACTAAAAAATAAGTAGTCATGAAAAGATTTTATTGATGATATCATTCTAGATACTGTGGCTACTGAGATGTTACTTTTTTCTAACTCTATCATATAACTTATTATATCATTTTCTACAACATCATTTAATGCTATATTATTTTCTTGTAAGTATTCCATATATTTTTTAATATCAATGAAATATGAGGATACAGTATTTTTCGATAGTTTTTTTTTATCCTGGATATATTTTATATATTCATCTATAACGCCCATGTCTAACTCCTTTATTTGATTAGGAATTGTAAAACACTGATACTTAAGGTATTTAACAATGCCTGTAATACTACTGATAATAATATTATAATTGAGGAGTTTAATAAATATCTCTTACTTAAAAATAGTATATTATCTCTTTGCTTTCTTTGAATAGCGGGATATACTTCTTTAATGTAACTTAAAGAGATTAAGGCTAATATTATTGCTCCTGGGATAATAATAATATTTTTAAATAGTATTATTAAAACCATTTTGATACTTTTAAACTTCAACATCAATATGCAGCTATTTATAGTATAGCCTATTGATAAACCTTTTAGCATAAAAATTATTATTAAAGCTGGAAAAGTTATAACTAACAAACTACATATACATACTAGTCCCATAAGACCAAAATCTGACTTTAGGTTAGACATTATCGTATTCTTTATATCTATACTTGAATTATAATACTCTACTGCCGGATTAATATTACTAAGCATGTCCTTTGCTACGTCAGGCCAAATTTTATTTAAATATGTACCTATTACTATGAATGCTATAAAGAAAATACCAACTACTATTATTTGCTTGTTTATTTCCTCAAAATTCTTTTTTCTATATGTTCTTCTCAAATTTATAACCCCCTCTTATACCTTACAAATTAATATGTAAAAGAAGAGGAGGTTATTCATTTTATATTAATATAATTTATAAATTTCTTAAAATTATTTTTAATTTATTTTAGTATATGATTCTTGTTGCTATATTTTAAAGTTAATAAAATTAAGTTATTACACTAATTCTTTAGCTAATAATATTCCTATGGATGTCTTAGCATCTTCAATATCATTTCTTACAACCATATCATAGGCATCATTTAAATCTAACTCATATAAATCTAAATTTTCTCCATCATCAAGATTATTTTCTCCTTTAGTAAGGCCTGTTGCAAGATATATAAATACCTTTTGATTTGAAAAACCAGCCGAAGTGAAAAATTTATGCATCAGTTTAATATTTTGAGCTGTGTATCCTGTTTCTTCTTGCAATTCTCTTATTGCACAGTCTTTTGGATTTTCTCCTATTTCAAGTTTACCTGCCGGTATTTCTACTATTTCTTTTTCTATAGCTTTTCTAAATTGCTTTACTAATAAGATCTTGTTATTATCAGTTATTGCAACTATTCCTACAGCTCCGCCATGTTCAACTATTTCTCTCTTTTTATATCCTTGATTTAATACTTCAACAGTATCAACCCTTAAACTAATTACTTTCCCTGTATAGACCCTATCACTACTAATAGTTTTCTCTTCTACTATCATCACAAACCTCCATCAAATAATATGCAGCACTACTTGCCGCATCAAAGAATTCTTTATCTTGTTGATAATTTCTACCCATACTTCTAACTGAAAGCCCAAAGTAGTTTAGATCTTCTTCCGTATTTTTATTATTGATATAAACTATGTGATGTTTCTTATCTAGTTCTTTAGTTTCTATCTGTCTTTTTACAACATCTAGCTTTTCATCTTCATAAGTTGTTATTGGTATATTAACTTCGACATTAACAATATCATTTAATACAGTTAAACTGTGATGTGAGATTCCCATATGTCTATCTCTCTGGTCTGCAAAACTTACTCTTGGTATTGCAACTGGCATACCTTTAAGTTTCTTAACTGCATCTAATATTGGTCCCTGTTCTATACCAGTAAAGCCATATTTTGTTCCTGTTCCTGCAATACCAGGACCCATGCTTACAAAAACCACATCGGCTTTTAGTATTTCTTTGGCAGTAATTAATGCAGTATAAATATTTATACACTCATAATCTCCGCCAAATGCATTACCTATAGTTATTGTACTGTCTATTAATTTTTTATTTTTAAGAGTATCAACATTTTTACTTAAGTATATAGGAAGTGATGCTCCATCTGTCATTATATATACTAGTTTTTTACTAGGGTTATTTCTTTTATAAGATGCCACAAATGGAGTCAACATACTATGTAAAGTACCTACTACTACCGGCATATTTTCTAAGCTTTCAAATTCTTCTATTGCATCATGATATGGGCTTTCTTGTTCTTCTACGGCATCTACTTTAACCTGTAGTGGAGTATACCTTAGCTTCATTATATGTCCACCTGGAGTAAAATTAGATTCCATATTATTTAGGTTACTTATAACAAAGTGATATCCACCTGTTCCTAGACTTAATTCAACAGCTGTTGTATTTAAAACTACCTCATCTCCTATGTTAACTTCTCCAGTAAGTTTTGGGTAGTTATACGCTCTTTGAATCTCTCCATTTATTTTAACTCTTATATCATCTAATCCATTACTTTTAGATGCTATAGACTCCACTAATCCAATTTTTTTACTTATCATAAGATTACCTTCCTAGTTTATCTATAAAGTTTAAAAACTTGTTCTGTTCTATTATTTTAGTTAATGAATACTTTTCAGTAAGTATATGTATAAATAGTAAAAATGCTAGCCATGCTAACCTAACATTTAAAGAATATCCTAAAACCATAAGTATACCTATACTTATTCCTAATACATTTGATCCAGTGTCTCCCATCATAGCCTTAGCTTTTAAATCAAATTTAAAATAAGCTAATACATTTGGAAGTATTAATAATGGCAACACTTTAACATATCCAGTTAAAGTTAAAAGCATTGTTCCCACTATAATAAGATACCCTTTAATAGCTCTACCTGGTCTTAAATCCAATAAATTCATAAGGTTTGTAGATAATGCAATTATTAATGTATTTACAACTATATCAACTATATCTTTTGATATAGAAATAGATATAATAAGACCTACAAATCCTCCAAATAAAGCTTTAAATCCTCCAGTTGTAAGTTCACCTTTAAATAAACTCATGAAATGTCCTTTTAATCCACTAACATCTCTGTTACCTATAATATCATCTAGTACCCCTGCAAAGAACATGCATATCATACCGAAGATAAATATAAATAAATACAATAGATTTTGTGATTTATTAGTAAACCATGCAAGTATTATCCCATTTATAATAATCATAGGTAAGAAAACTATCCCCATACTTACAGGTATCATATCTTTTTTATAATTCGGCCTCACTATATTACTGTTTATAAGTAAATTTCTAAATAGTGGTATTACAGTATAGGTTCCAATTAGCCCTGTTAGTAATAAAATAGCGTAAAGTATAAAGTTATTCACTTAAATACTACCTCCATTCTTTCTTTTTAGCTCTTAGTACCTTCTTTATATGATAATACTGTTTACCTCTATGGATAAATCCTTTTAAATCTCTTCCAGTTTCACTGTGAGTCATATTTACTAAGACTTCTTTTATTGTATATCCTTTTTTAAGTATATCTATTGTCATTCCAACTTCTACACCATATCCAAATGGTATTTCATTAAATTGTTCAAGTACTTCTCTTTTAAAAATTCTTTGACCTGATAAAGTTGCATCTAGCTCTACTCCTGTTAATTCTAAAACAGAGTCTTTTGCTAGCCCTTTGACAAATCCTAATCCACCTTTTTTCTTAGCTGGAGGGAATTTAGCTATTATTACATCCGCTTCATTATTTAGAATTGGAGTTATCAGTTTTTTTACTTCATTAGATGAACTTCCTAAATCTCCATCTAAAAATCCTATTATATCTGCATTTTTCATAGCTATTTCTAAACCATAATTTAAAGCATATCCTTTACCTCTGTTTTTATCTAACTTAAATACTTTAATCTTATCGTCTTTAACTTCTGATGCTATCTTAGTAGTATTATCACTAGATCCATCATCTACAACTACTATTTCATTTATCTCACTTATGTTTCGTATATTTTCTAATGTATCTTTTATCTTATCTTCTTCGTTATAAGCTGGTATTATTATGCTTATATAAGGATTCATATTGGTCTCTCCTATTCTTATTTCTTATATGGAATTACACTTTCTGCAGTATCAAGTCTACCAAAGTTCCCAACTATATTACCTTCTTTTAATAAAAGTACTAATGATAATTGTCCAATTCCTTCATCTACGTTGTCTACAGTTGCAACTTTTTCTTTACTATATAAATCTACATATGAAAACTTAGCATCATTTTTTTGGACACCTACAACGTATCTATTACCTTCTTTTAATTTAGGTATTAAAACTTTATCTATTTTTGTGAACTGAGTTTCACCATCTTTATCGTTGCTTCCACCTGCTAAAACTACAGAATCAAACTTAGAATAATCTTCATCTAATGCGTTTATTTTTATCATTTCTAATTCTTGAAGATAGGTTAATTTACTTACACTGTCTTCTGCTTTTACAGCATCAACTATATAGCTAATCATATCTTCAGTATTATCTATTTGAACACCTATTTTTTTAGCTGCTTCCTTAAGCTTTTCATCATTATAAATGTTATTTTTTAATATTATATCAAATGCTACATTACCACTAGATTTACTTATTATGTCAGATATTTCTGCTGTGTAATCATTATTTTCATTTGTAGATATTATACCTATACTTTTTTCTAATAACTCGTCTGCTATTATTTTACTTGAATTTTGATTTATAAATTCTATAGCTTTACCATAGTTTCCATTAATATTAGATAAATCAGCCTCTAAAGTATCATTAGTTTTCTTCAAATCCTCAAACCTTCTATCTAGATCATTTATTACCTCTGACTGCTGTTTACTTAGCTCTTGGTCATAATTTAAGTTAAATCCCACTAATATACCTATTCCTAAAGCAATGAATATAGCACCTATAGTAACTATATAGTATTTCATATTTATATGCATTTTAATCCTCCTAAATTTACATCTGCAGTAATAATTTGAATTTTAACTGCATTAAATGTACAAACTGTTGAACACTTGGTGATAAAGAAGCAAGTATTATAACCGGGAATAGCGCTGTAGCTATTAATGCCCATACGTACTTTATTTTTAGTTTACTTCTATATAATAGATTAACTCCTTTTGCATCAATAAGCTTTGCACCTATTTTTAATCTAACTAAAAATGTACTTGCCATTCCTTTTCTTCCTTTTTCTAAAAAGTCAATCATATTAGAATGTGTACCTAGCGCAACTATAAGCTCCGCTTTGTATTCATAAGCGATAAGCATAGCAATATCTTCACTAGTTCCAGGTGCAGGAAATACTATTGCATCTAGACCTAAATCTTGTACCCTTTTTAATCCTGGCGCTCTACCATCTGTATACGCATGTACTATTATTTCACTTGCTTGTCTTAAAGCTTCATCACTAACACTATCCATATCTCCAACTATTACATCTGGAGTATATCCAAATTCAAGAAGCGCATCAGCTCCACCATCAACTCCAACTAAGATAGGCTTCATTTCTTCTATATAAGATAAAATAGTACTTAAATCTTGCTTATAATCTTGTCCTCTTACAACTATAAGTACATGTCTATTTTTATATTTTGTCTTAACCACTGGAATTTCTACTTCTCCAAGTATAAACCCTTTTTCTTTCTTTGCATAATCTATCGTATTATCTATAAATCTATCTAGTTCTACCGATAAGTTTTCATATGCTTTTTTCAGCTTTTCACTTACTACTGCTCTATCTAGCACTTCACCTTGACCTACAAGAATGCCATCTCTATAGATTTTGCCATCAATAACTTCTATTATTTGACCTTCTTTTAATTCATGAAATAGTTTTTCTCCAACATTATCTATTATAAGAATGTTTTTTTCAGTTAGGATTCCAGGACCCTTATTTGGGTATCTTCCACTTATAGAAGGAGCCGCATTTATAACTAGCTTTATCTTACCTTCTACTAACGAGTTTGCAGCAACTTCATCTATATCGATATGATTTATAACTGCTATATCTCCGCTCGTAAGTCTATTCGCAAGCCTTTTAGTTTTTCTATCTACTTTAATAGGGCCTTCGACTCTCATATTTAAAACCTCCGATATTTTTTTTCAAATCACACTACATTATAGCATTATTTAGCAATAAATGAAATATTTAAAGATTCATTTACACTTTTAGTTACAATTTAGTCATTTATAGTAAATTATAAACCGCTCTTTATTACATAACTTTTATAATTATAATAATCCTATAAGATTTTCCCTTGTATTAAGTTTTGGATTATTTATTACTTTATTTAATAATAAATTAAGTTTTTCTCCAATATCTTTTCCTCTATATCCTAATTCTTTTAGAATTTCTCCATTTATATCCAAATCTTTAATACAGTAACATTCTTTGTCATTTTGTATTCTATCTATTTCATTAATAATATTGTCTATTTGAGTTGTATTATCCTCTAAATAAAATCTAGAATATATTTTTTTTAATATTAACGATTTTTTTAAGTTATCTTGACCAATTTTATTTAGCATCTGTTTTATTTTTACCGTATTCATATCGTTTAAGTCAATAAACATATACTCTAAAATAATATTGCATTTTATATTTAACTTATTTGAATATTTTAACGTATTCAATACACTATTTTTCTTACTATCTATACATAAATTACATTTTGCTTTAACAATGCTAATATACTCCAAAATCGTCAATCTATCTTCTAATGTCTTATCACACTTTCTTAGTATTTTTAAACTTTCTTCATTTATATCCGAGTCTATATCTAAGTATTTCATTATTCCTGTCTTATATAGTAATATTATCTTTTCTGGATTATCACTTAAAATAGTTTTGGTAAACTCTTCAGTTATTCTTTCTATACTTATATTTTTTATTATATTTGCATTTTTATAAATACTATTTAGCGTTTCTTTTTCTATTTGAAATCCAAGCTTGCTACTAAATCTTATAGCTCTAACTATCCTTAGACCGTCTTCATTAAACCTTTCATCTGGATCTCCAACTGTCTTAACAATCTTGTTTTTTATATCTATCAGTCCATTAAAATTATCTACCAATCCTATTTTGTCATTATAAGCTATAGCATTGATAGTAAAATCTCTTCTTTGTAAATCATCTTTAATATTTGATGTGAATTCTACACTTTTTGGTCTTCTATTATCTTCATATTCACCTTCGACTCTGTATGTTGTTATTTCATATATATCTTTATCCACTACTACTGCTACTGTTCCGTGTTTAATACCATTATCTATAATTTTATATCCCTTAAATATATTCATTATATCATTTGGTTTAGCGCTAGTTGTTATGTCATAATCATTAGGTTCAATCCCCAATATACTATCTCTTACGCACCCTCCAACAATAAAAGCTTCATATCCTTCGTCATAGATTTTATCAATTATGTATTTAACCTTTTTAGGCAACCTTATTTTCATTATTAACGCTCCTTAATTTATGTTTAAATATTTGCCCTGCACTTATATAAAACATCTAAATATTTTACAATCTATATATTTATGATTCTTATTATATTTTGTTTTTATTCAAAAAATAAAGCCTTCTTGTTTAGAGAAGGCTTCTGTATTATATATTAAATTATTTAACCATACTGTGTTCTAATCTTAATTTATCTGCTATCATTGCTATAAATTCAGAGTTTGTTGGCTTTCCTTTAGTATTATGAACAGTATATCCGAATAATTGATTTATAGTATCAACTTTTCCTCTACTCCATGCAACTTCTATTGCATGTCTTATAGCTCTTTCTACTCTACTAGGTGTAGTGTTAAACTTTTTAGCTATACTTGGATATAGTTCTTTAGTTACAGCCCCTAAAAGTTCTACATTTTCTATTACCATTTTAATTGCTTCTCTTAGATATAAGTAACCTTTTATATGAGCTGGTACCCCTATTTCATGTATTATATTAGTTATTTCAGTTTCAATATTACCTACATTTTTAACAAAGTCACTTCTAGTCATTTGTATATCTGCATGTGCTCTACTTCTAGGTTCTACATTATTAGTTACATTTGATACTAATTCTCTTATTCTATTTATGAATATTACAAAGTCAAAAGGCTTAACTATATAATAATCTGCTCCTAAGTTAATAGCACTTTGAGTTATTTTATCTTGACCTACTGCAGACAGCACTATTATTTTAGGCATCTTTGGTATATCCATTACATTTAGTTTTTCTATAACGCCTAGACCATCTAAATGAGGCATTATTACATCTAATACTAATAAATCAGGTTGAGTCTTTTTCACTAAATCTAATGCTTCTATACCATCTTTTGCAATCCCTAATATTTCTATATCATCTTCATTAGATAAGTACTCCTTTAATACTTGACAAAAATCCTTGTTATCATCCGCTAAAACTATCTTAATTTTTTCTTTCACGAAAATTCCCCCTATAAAAACTTTTTCTTTAATATACCTACTTTAGTTTTTTAAAAATATAACTTAAATCCATAATTAAGTTTATTCGACATGCTAAATTTATATTCCTTCATTATAATTAAGATTATTTAATATATTTTTTTCTAAATTTATTATATTACTTATCTAATTTTAGCATTTCGTTTATAAAAATGCCATATCCTTTTTTAGGATTATCCCTAAAAACATGTGTTATTGCACCAATTATTTTATTATTTTGTATTATAGGCACACCACTCATGCCTCTCACGACTCCCCCAGTATATGATATTAATTCATCATCTACTACTGATATCACCATATCTCTATCGTTTTTTTCAGAATCTACTATACGTTCTATTTTTATATCATAAGTCTTTAAGTTTTTATTTTCATCTTCAAAAATAATTATTGCATCTCCTATTTTTACATCTTTAGGATCTCCAACTTCTATCAACTGCATCTCTTGATCTTTTTTCAACGTTAATTCACCGCTTATTCCAAATGGTGTATTGTTTGAAAATTCACCTATAGGTTCTTGATTATTAAAATCTCCTTTTATTTGACCAGTTTTACTAGCAGTTCCCTTTATTATTTCTATGCTTACAGGTTCATATATTTTCCCCTGTTTTATTTTTAATAGTTTATTTGTGTCTACATCTGTAATAGCATGACCTATGCCACTAAATTTTTCTTCAGATGGATCATAAAAAGTAATAGTTCCAATTCCAGATATTTTATCTCTCGCCCATAAACCTAGACGATATTTTCCGTTTTCTTTTTTCGTCTTAATATTTTCACTTTTATATTTTCCATCTCTTTCAAATGTAACTTTTACTTCATCTAACTTTAAATCATTTATAACCTCTTCTATATCGTCTGCATTTCTAACAGTGATATTATTTATTTTAACTATATTATCACCTTTTTTAATACCTCCGATATACTCTACATCATTTTCTTCATATCCTAAAACCAAGGCTCCATCTGTATCAGCTTTTATTCCTACTACCCTACCCATAGGGTATACATATGTCTTATCGTTATTAAATACTTCTTTAAATGCTTCTAATTCAACTCTTTTTTTATCTAAAATATTTATACTTAGAACCAAGCCTATTAAAACTACCCAAAAATAAAATATTTTTTTATTAAACCTTCTTTTAATTTTCATTTCTATTCTCCCTAAATTTTCTAATTATGTACTTATAATTCCAATTTAGTTAAAATTTATTCATTAACTTTTAAGTATACATCATTATATATATTTAATAAAAAAAGTGTACTTATTTCTAAGTACACTTTTTTGCTAACTCTATAATTTCACTAGCATGTTCTATTGTTTTTTCAGTTATATTACTTCCTGCTATAAGTCTTGCTATCTCATCTCTTTTTTGACTATGATCTAACTTTCTTATCGTTGTGAATGTTCTTTCATTTGATGTATTTTTTTCTATGCAGTAATGAGTGTCAGCATTTGCAGCTATTTGAGGTAAATGAGTTATACATATGATCTGTTTTTTCTTAGCAATATTACTAAGTTTTTCACCTACTATTTGTGCAGCAATTCCACTTATACCGGTGTCTATTTCATCAAACACCAATGTATCTATTTGATCTATATCAGCAAGTATTGTTTTAAATGCCAGCATAAATCTAGACATTTCTCCACCTGATGCAACCTTATAAATAGGTTTAATATCTTCACCTAAGTTAAATGATATCATAAATTCAACATCGTCTTTTCCACTTAAGTTGTAATTACTTTCTTCAAAGTTTACCTTAAACAATACATTTTTCATGTTTAAGCTTTTTAGCTCAACAAGTAATACTTCTTCTAAACCTAAAGCAACTTTTTTTCTAGCATCCGATAATTTATCAGCCTTTTCAGATAAAATCTTTTCAAGTTTAAGTATTTCAGATTTTAATTCTTCTACTCTCTCATCCCTATTTAATATTTCCTCAAGACGAGCCTTAGTTTTTTCATAATACTTTAGTATATCTTCTATAGTATCTCCATATTTTCTTCTTAAACTATTAATCTCATCTACTCTCACTTCGATTTGTTCAAGTTCATATGGTTCAAAATCTATACTATCTTTATAGCTTCTAATATCCCTACATATATCTTGAAGCTCATACATTATTCTTTCTATACTTTCATTATATTCGCTTAATGCTTTATCATACTGAGATATCATGCTTAGTTCATTTGATGCAGTTCCTATTAAATCTACAGCATTTACACTTCCCTCATATAAGTTTTGATAGCTAAGGTTTAAGTTACTGTGTATCTTCTCGCTATTTCTATATACTTCTCTTTGTTTTAGCAAATCGTCATACTCATCTTTACTTAAATTTGCAACTTCAATCTCATTTATTTGAAACTTAAGCAAATCTATTTCTCTTTGTATTTGCATATCATCTTTGTTTTCAGTTAAAGTATTTAATGCACTTTTAACTTCACTATACTTATGGTATATGCCTTTATATTCATTTTTAAAAGGATCCAAGTCAGCTTCACCAAATAAATCTAAAAACTGTAAGTGAGTTTCCTTATTAAATAATGCTTGAGTCTGATGCTGACCATGTACATCAATTAAAGTAGATGCTATTTCTTTTAATAATGCCAGCTTTACAGTTCTGCCATTTACCCTAGCAACACTTTTTCCATCACTGTACATTAATCTAGTAATAACTATTTGATTATCATCTTCTAATTCTATTCCATTATCATCTAAAACTTTTTTTAAGTGAGTGCTCTCTGAGTAAAATATAGCTTCAGCTAATCCTTTTTCCGTTCCTTTTCTTAAAAAAGATCTATCATATTTTTCACCTAAACATAAACCTAGAGCATCTATTATTATAGATTTTCCTGAACCCGTCTCCCCAGTTAGTATATTTAGATTTTCATCGATATTTAACCTTAACTCTTCTACTAAAGCACAGTTTTTCATATACAATTCAAGGATCAATTCTAAATCCCCCTTTTTCTATAAAGAAAATTTTTATATTATTTAGAAATCTTAATTTCTAGACTTTATTACCAATTTACCTCAATGATATTTAAATTGAAGTATTTATCTAACATATAAATTATATACTATTTTATGCCATATTGTGAGAAGCTTCTACAACCTCTTCTATTTTTTTATCATGAGCTTCACTATCAAACTCATATCCTTCATTTCCATTTCTTAAGTGAATTAAGTATTCTATATTACCTTCTGGTCCTTTTATTGGTGAATAGTCCAGGTTTAATATTTCAAATCCATTTTCAACAGAGAATCTTGATATAAATTCAATTACTTCAATGTGTGTAGATTTTTCTCTTACTACTCCTTTTTTACCAACCTTTTCTCTTCCAGCTTCAAACTGTGGCTTAATTAAAGCAACTATTTCTCCACCTGCTATTACAAGTTCCTTCGCCTTAGGAAGCACTAACTTTAAAGATATAAAAGAAACATCTATAGAAGCGAAATCAACAAATTCTTTAGTTTGTTCTATTGTTACATTTCTTATATTGGTCCTTTCCATACATACTACTCTTTCATCTTGTCTTAACTTCCAAGCAAGCTGACCATACCCTACATCTATTGAAAACACTTTTACTGCACCATTTTGAAGCATACAATCTGTAAATCCACCAGTAGATGAGCCTATATCCATACAAACTTTGTTTTCTAGAGTTAGGCCAAAGTTTTTCATAGCTTTTTCTAACTTCAATCCACCTCTACTAACATAAGGTATCGGGTTACCTTTTACTTCTATTTTTGCATCATCTTTTACATCTACACCAGCTTTATCACATCTTTGATTGTCTACAAATACAAGGCCAGCCATTATAGCTTTTTTCGCTCTTTCTCTACTATCGAAGTGGCCTTGTTCCACTAATAATACGTCTATTCTCTTTTTCATAAAATTGCCTTTCTAGGTTTATTTTTTTTATTTTATCAGCTATATGTTTACATGATAGCCCAACGAAATCATATAGTTTATCTACATTACCATGAGGTACAAATTCTTCTGATATCGCCATGTTAACTACATCTATCTTATAATTATTATCTACCATAAACTGATTTATTCTACTTCCAAAACCACCAGATATAACATTATCCTCTACTGTTACTATATGATTGTGCTCTTCACATAACTTGTGCATGAGCTCTTCATCCATAGGTTTTAAGAATCTTGCATTTATAATAGTAGGATTTATTCCTTCTTTCATCAATATTTCCTTAGCCTCTAAAGCATGCTTTACCATATTTCCTATCGCTAAAATAGCAATATCACGACCCTTATCTAGCACTTCATAAGTACCTATCTTAATCGGGTTATATTCACCTTTATTTAAATAATAGCAGTTTCCTCTTGGATACCTTATAGCTGCTGGTTGGTTCAATTCTAATGATAAATCCATCATTAACTCTAGTTCTCGACTGTCCTTAGGTGCCATAACAGTAATGTTTGGAACAATATTTAAATAACTCAAATCGAACATACCATGATGAGTTTCTCCGTCATTTCCTACAAGGCCAGCTCTATCTATCAGGAAAGTAACAGGCTTTTTAGTTATACATACATCATGAATAACTTGATCAAATCCTCTTTGTAAAAATGATGAATATACTGCAAAATAAGGTTTCATTCCACTTGAAGCCAGCCCTGCTGCAAATGCAGTTGCATGCTGTTCTGCAATACCTACATCAAAATATCTTTCTGGATGTACCTTTTCAAACATATTAAGCCCTGTACCAGATGGCATTGCTGCTGTTATGGCTGCAATAGATTTATTGTCATAGGCCATTTTCACAAGTTTTTCTCCAACAGCAGATGATATAGATTTAGAATTAGAACTTTTTATACCATCTTTTATATCAAATTTAGATACTCCATGATATTTTTCTGGGTGTTCTTCTGCATATCTATACCCTTTACCCTTTTTAGTTATTACATGTAGTAATACTGGTTCATCTTTACTCTTTACTTTTCTAAGTATTTCTACTAATTCCTTAGTATTATGGCCATCTATAGGACCATAGTACTTTATTCCTAATGAATCGAATAGTTCACATTCTTGTGGTGTGAAGTTTCCAACTAGGCTGTCTTTAAATTTATTAGCTGTTTTAGATATTAAAGTCCCTCCTGGAGATATTTTTAATAACTTCTCCATTTCATCTTTGACTTTATTTGCTGTTGAATTTCTAATAATATTTGACATATGTTTTGACATCCCACCAACATTTTTATCTATTGACATTTCATTATCATTAAGAATTATTATCATCCTTTTGTTTAAATCACCAAGGTGATTTAACCCTTCTAGAGCCATACCACCAGTAATAGATCCGTCCCCTATTACCGCTATTACATTATAGTCTTCTTTCTTTATATCTCTAGCACATGCAAGTCCAGTTGCAACAGATATAGATGTAGAACTATGACCAGTGTCAAATGCATCGTGAGGGCTCTCACATTCTTTTGGGAATCCACTCATACCATTAAATTGTCTTAATGATGTAAAACCGTCTCTTCTACCTGTAATTATTTTATGTACATAAGATTGGTGACCTACATCCCAAACTATTTTATCAGTTGGTGTCTCAAAGACTTTATGAAGTGCCAAAGTCAGCTCAACCACACCTAAATTTGATGCTAGATGTCCTCCAGTCTGTGATACAGATCTAACAAGAAATTTCCTTATATCTTTTGATAATAAATCCATTTCATCAAAGCTCATGGTTTTTATATCTTTTGGAGAGTTTACTTTATCTAAATATTTATACATATTAACCTCACCTTTTAATCTGTTAATTTTTAATTATTGATCAGTTTATACCATACGGTATAGTTTCCCACAATTTATACTAAATATAATTTTTAATCTTTTGTAATACAAAAAATGAATATATCTTAGTATTGACTAAGATATATTCATTTTATAACTAATTCATAAAACATACAAATTATATCATAATATTTGTTTTTTTTCAATTTATGACATAATTAAAGCTGTCGCTATACCTAATAACGCACCAAACCATACCTCTTTAGGTGTGTGACCTATAAGCTCTTTTAATTTTTGTTGTTCTATATGTTTTTTATGATGTATATCATCTAATATTTGGTTTAGTATCGTTGCTTGCTTTCCTACCGCTCTTCTAACTCCAGATGCATCATACATTATTATAAGTGCAAATACCGCAACAATAGCAAAATCAATTGAATCAAATCCTCTTTCAATACCAACTAATACTCCTAAACTGGTTACAAATGAGCTGTGAGAACTAGGCATTCCTCCTGATGTGAATATCCTAGAAAACTGTATTCTTTTTTCTTTTCCAGTAAATATTTTTATAAATTGTGCTAAAAAGCAAGCAAAAATGCTTATGCCTAAAACTCTGTTGCTAAAAATTTCAGAAAAAAATCCCATTCTTCCTCCTTAGTATTCTCTGTCTATTATATATTCTGCTAATCCATTTAAAAATTCTCTATCATCACTTAATTTTTCTATACTCATCTTCGCTTCATTGATTAAATCATGCGCTATCTTTTTTGATTCTTCTAAACCTAATAAAGAAGGATATGTTGATTTATTATTTTCTATATCACTTCCAACATGTTTACCTAGTTTAGCTTCATCTCCTACTATATCTAAAATATCATCTACAATTTGGAAAGATAAACCTATATCTTTTGCATAAGTAGTAATTTCTTGTAACTGTTCCTCATTAGCATCTCCTATTATAGCTCCAGCTCTCATACATCCCACCATAATAGCTGCAGTTTTATTTAAGTGAATAAAATCTAATTTTTCTTTTTCTATTTGCTTATCTTCACTTTCAACATCTACAACTTGTCCACCTATCATTCCATAGATTCCAGCTGATGATGCGATTTCATTTATAGCTTTTAAATACTTTGCTGGATTCTCTTTATTTAGTGAATTTGAAAGCATAACCTCAAATGCATAATTTAAAAGTCCATCACCTGCTAGTATTGCCATTGCATCTCCATATACCTTATGGTTCGTAGACCTACCTCTTCTTAAGTCATCATTATCAAGAGCTGGTAAGTCATCATGTATCAATGAATAAGTATGTATCATCTCTATTGCCATTGCAAAAGGAATTGCATCTTCTTCATTTCCACCTACTATTTTACATGCCTCTAGTGTTAAAATAGGCCTTAGCCTTTTTCCACCAGCCTTTAAGCTATAATTCATAGCCTCTATGACAGTTTTTTGATATCCTTCTTCTTTTGGCATATATTCTTTTAGTAATGTTTCTACATGTCCTACTCTTTCTCTTAATGCTTCCTTAAAATTCATAGTTACTCCTCCCCAAGATCTAAATCTTCTTCTATACCTAAAGTATTAAACTTACTTATCTTCAACTGAGCCTCTTCTAAAAGCTTGTTGCAATGTTTATAAAGACTTATACCATCTTCATATAATCCTAAAGATTGATCTAAGCTTGCACTTTTAGATTCTAGCTTATCTAATATTTCTTCTAATTTTGTATAGGCTTCTTCATATGTTAAGTTCATACTTATACCTCTTCTTTATTTATAATTGTTTCTACAGTACATTCTAGACTTCCATCTTTTAGTACTATTTCTAAATTATCTTTAGCCTCTATAGTTTTTACACTATTTATTACTTCTCCATATTTTTGAACTATACTATATCCCCTATCAATAGTTGCTAGTGGGCTTAAGTTATGAAGCAATGCTCCAGCTTTAGAAAGTTTTTCTTTTTCACTAGTTATGTTGCTCTCTGCCTCAGATGTTATTTTATCATATATTCTATCTAGTTGTATAACTTTATCTCTTATTATATATGATTCTAAGTAATTGTTTATTTTATCAAAAACTGAATTTAATCTGTATTTATCTATCTGCATCTGGCTTATTAAAGACTTGTTCATTCTTTCCTTAATATTGCCAAGTTTATATACTATATCTTCTAAGGACGGTGTAGCAATCTCTGCTGCTGCCGATGGAGTTGGAGCTCTCATATCTGATACAAAATCACATATAGTAAAGTCGGTCTCATGTCCTACTGCAGATATTATAGGTATACTAGAATTAAAAACCTCTCTAGCTACTATCTCTTCGTTAAAAGACCAAAGTTCCTCTATAGAACCTCCTCCTCTACCTACTATTATAGTATCTACATTATTAAATATATTAAAAAACTTTATTCCTTCACATATATCAAGAGCTGATTTATTACCTTGAACTGTTACAGGATAAAGCTTAATGTTTACTTTTGGATATCTTCGTCTTATTACATTTATAATATCTCTAATTACGGCTCCCGTCTCAGAGGTTATTACCCCAATTTTTTCAGGATATTTTGGTATAGTTTTTTTATATTTACTATCGAATAAACCTTCTTGTCTTAATTTCTCTTTTAGTTTATTAAATTCAATGTATAAATTACCCATACCCTCTATTTCTATAGAGTTTATATATAATTGATAAGACCCATCTCTTTCATAAACTGATATATATCCACTAGCTATTACTTTTATACCATTATCCAGCTGTATGCTTTTATCAAAATTACTTTTGAATATGACACAATTTAATTTTGAGTTAGAGTCTTTCAAAGACAAATATACATTTCCACTACTATGCACTTTAAAATTTGATATTTCACCTTTTACTTTTAAGTTGTATAATATTGGATCATTAATTAAAATTCTTTTTATATATGAATTTGCTTCGCTAATATCTAAAGCCCTTATCTTCATACTTTATTCTCCTAAAATTTATCTCTGACATATTAGTTAATTTAACTACTATTGTAATAATAGATTTTATGATTTCTTTTGCCTTATAAATTTATTCAACCCTATTATAGCACAACCAACTGCGTTATCAGTTGAGTATTGTGGTTCCGTAAAATATGCAGTTATATTTCCTTGTCTTAGCTTTTTAGTCAACTCTATGTTAATATATTTACTAGCGGATACTCCTCCAGCAAATAAAACTTCCGATAAGTTGTATTTTTCACTTAAATATACAACTGATTTATATACAGATCTTACGATACTATCTAGTGTAAGCTTTGATGTATACTCTTTACTTTCATCTATCTTATAAATTTGATTTTCAAGTCCCGATATATTTATATAACCTTCTTTTACTGATGTCTTAAGCCCTTGTGATATTTTAATATTACAGTTTATCGCATTTTCATCTATGTATTTTCCAGCAGGAAACTTATATCCTAAATTTACACCTACTCTATCTATTAATTGACCAAAGCTTATATCTTTACTTCCACCAACTATATTTATATTATATAATTCATTTACATCTTCATTACTTTCACTTAATTTACTAACTAGTAATACTTCACTCGTTCCACCTGACATATGAACAGATAGGAACTTATCACTACCTTTCATATTATTAGTATATAAACTAGCTTCAATATGATTTTCTTGATGCGAAGTCAAGTAAACTGGAACTCCAAGCATACATCCTGTAAGCTGTGCAAAATTTTCTCCAACCTTAAAAACTGGCATATATGAATCTTCCATTGGTCTAGGTCTATCCGATACACAAATTGCAGCTACATTGTGTTTTGTCATAAGTTTTTTCATGCTTTCCACAATAGTTCCTAGATTTTTTACATGTTGAAAAACTGCTTCACTTTGTCTCAATCCTTTAGATTTTTCACCTACATCTAGTATTATTCTTTCGTTAAAAATAACTTTTCTATCTAAAGATATAGCTGCTATAGAGGTAGTATAGCAGCTAGTATCTATTCCGATTATTATATTATCTTTCACCAAACTCATTAACAACACTTCCTAATATTCCGTTTATAAATTTAGGAGATTTATCGTCACAGTATACTTTTGCCATCTCCACAGCTTCATTTATTGAAACTTTAGTAGGTATGTTTTGTGCATAAAGTATTTCACATATTGCTAGTCTTAATATAGATAAGTCAACTTTTGGCATTCTATTTACTGACCAGTTTTTAGCGTATTTGTTTATTAGTTCATCTATTTTACTTCCATTTTCATCTAAAGCAACACATATTGAATCTATATATTCTTTATCTATTGTATCTTCAATTTGTAGGTTTTCTAAGCTCATATTAGGATTATTCGAATATTGAAGTCTAAGTTCCTCGTATCTATTTGATATATATTCAAAATTATCATTTACAAAGTCCTCTACCATAGCTTTTAAGTTACCCGGCTCTTCTTTAGTTACATTTGCTTGGTATATTAACTTCATCATATACTCTCTAGTTGTTATTTTTCTCGCTTTGTCATCCTTCTTCATTTGTTATAATCCTCCTTCAATTTTATTATGCACGATTGGGGCAGTAAAAAACCCTCTGATTTTTCAGAGGGTTACTATTAACTTTTCTTAATTTGCTTAGCTTCTTCTTTCTCAACTTTTTCTTTTTTAAAGTTGATTCCTTGAACATGTATATTTACTTGAGAAACTTTTAATCCTGTCATTGTTTCAACAGTATTTTTTACATTTTCTTGTACTTTGAAAGCTATATCCGGTATAGAAGATCCGTACTCTACTATTACCATTATGTCTAAGTTAACATCCTCGTCTTCTATTTGTATTTTAACACCATTATTTTTAAGTAATTTATCTGCAATTGTCGTTATAGTGTCTACTCCTTCTACTTCTAAAGCAGCAAGACCTGCTATAGTAGCAACTACATCATTAGATATTTTTACTTGTCCAAAGTTATTACTATTTTCCATGATAAATACTACCCCCTATTTAAGGAACTATTTTATAACTATAATAATACCAAATACACTTGAACTTTGCAAGAAAATAACCTCAGTTATATTCTAAGGTTATTTTAAAAGCAATGAATATATCTAGAGTTTGCCCACTTTTTTATATCTTAATCCCTTACAAACTAAAGTTATATTCATTTAATTATTAAGTTTTTTAATTATTATTTTTTATTATTCATAAGCTTAATATTCTCATATTTTACGCTTGCCTGTTCTGCTACTAAGTCAAATATTTTAGCTGCTCCTTCTTTTTCAAGGTTATCCTTATTTACAACAACATTTACACTATTATCACTTATGTATACTAATGCATCTTCATATCCTTTAGTACTTAATAGATTTTCTATTTTTAGCTCTGTCTCTTGATCTTTGACTAGTTTTAATTTCATTTCAGATGCTTCTTTTCTAGCGTCTTCTGAAGTAGATGGATTATTTATCATCTCATTTAATTCTTGAGATAGTTCATTTCTTTGTTTTTCTCTAGTCATCTTCATATCTATAACATAAGATGCTTTTTGCATATTTTTCTCTGATGTTAACTGTTCCTTTATTTCCTTACTAGTCTCTGTTACTTTTTCATTTATATCACTTGCTTCACTATCTACAATCCCCATTGCTTCTCCGTCTTCTTTTTTATTATTCTCTTTTTCTTTACTTGCCTCTTTGTCTGTATTCTTTTCTAATTGTGCTTGTTCATAGGCTTTAAATTCATCTGATATTCCAAGTAGTGTCTTTTGACTTAATTGGTAATTTACTACTCCTACAACTACTAACATAGCTGTTAATGTTATTACTACAAATCCTCTACTCTTATAATTAAACTTCATTTTTATCCCCCCGGTTTATATGTATTTTTTTAATTTATAATTGTAACTTGATGGCCTGATATTTGTAATGCTGTTTGTACTGTACTATAAAGAGTTTCCTTTACTTTTGAATCACTAGCTCCACTTGATACTACTATCACACCTTTTACCTTTGCTTCTGTAGTTTTTATTACTACAGGATCACTTGAGCCTGATGTTATCATAGTCTTATTTTCACTAGATGTTGTAATTGTTCTTTCTCCACCTTGAGCATCTTTTTCTTCCGTCTTTTCCGTAGTTGAATTGGAATTGTATGCTGGTTGTATTTCTTCGCTAGATTCAAATGTTATCATAACATCCAACTCTCCTACTCCTTCAATTTGTGCTAATATATTTTTAAGTCTGTCTTCTAAGCTACTCTCACTTGTAACCTGACTTACTTCATTTTGTTCCTTATCTTTACTAGCTTTTTCTTCACTTTTTTTATCTCCTGGCAAAACTGAAAGTGCAATAAGCACTATCACACATACAACTGCTAGAGATAAAAGAGAGTATATCCTCTTCTTGTCTTTTTCGTTTAAGTTTTTAAACATTAACTCAACCCCTATTAATCAATTTCTATAGTTTCGATTGATACATCTAGTATTTTGACTAAGTCATCTTTTAGTTTTTCCTTACTTAAATCTAGTTCATGCTCGGTTTCTTCTGTTTTACTTTCCTTGTCTTTAAATACTTGTTTTGATTTTTCATTTTTACTAGATTGTATGTCCTTTTTATCTTCATTATTACTATTATTTTTTTCTTTTATCTTTATATTATTAATATCTGATCCATCAAACTCGATATCTTCTAGTTCATAGCCATGTTCTTCTAATTTTAATTTAAGTACATCTTTTAATCCATCTTCATAGCCCTTTGATAGATTGTCTTTTCCCATCTGACCAGCTAAATTGTTATTACTATCAACATATTGTTTATTATATTCTCCCATGTATTTTAAAATTGTATCCTCTAACCCCATATCTTTTGAAAAAAAACTAATTACTGGTGTTATTACTATAAATACAAATATAAAGTTCACAACTAAATTTATATATGGTTTAATCTTAGATGAAGGCAAAATCATGTCTACTATATTTATTATGAAGGCTCCAATTAGTATACTTACTATCCATACTTTTATATCATTTAACATGTTCATCCTCCTAACCCTGACTTACTACACTTATAGATGTCAATATTGCTACTGTTACAAAAAACATTATCATGATTGCAACTATGCTAACTAACATTATTACCATTAAATTTGCAACCTCATTTAAAAATGTTGACATATTTTCTTCACCTATAGGCTCTACTACTATTGCTGCTGCTTTGTATACTATCACTACAGATAAAATTTTTATAACTGGTAGTAAACAAATTCCAACTAGAAATACCAGTCCAATTCCACCAAATACATTTTTAATCAACTCTGATGAAGATAGTAGTATATCTACTGAGTCAGATACGAATCCACCCACTACAGGTATAAAATTACCTATTGCAAATTTAGCTGTCTTTATACTAAATTTATCAATGCTCGTTACATAAAGACCTTGTACTGATACTAGTCCCAAATATATAGTAAACATTGCTCCAAGCGATACTATATTTATCTGTTTTATAAATGATGATAATTTTTTAAGTTTCATATTCTTTGATAAGTTATTTATTATTAATATTGAGAATGCAATAGTTATTGAAACAAACAAGAAATTTTTAAAAATAACATTTATAAAAGTTACTCCTCCTATAAATATTGGATTTAAAGCTGTCGATGTGATTGGAAATCCGATTAGTACTAAGAATGTAATTAATATTGGCATTATGACCTGCATAAGCCCCACAGTATTATCTATAGTTGTATTGCAAATTGATAATACATCTTTAAATCCGATAAGCGTAAGCGATACCATTGTTATAAATATTATATATGTAGTTATTTGACTTACTGCACCTGATGAAAATGAATTTTCCAAACTTTTTAATATTGATGATAACAATGCTAGTACTATAATTATAGCCGCCACTCTTAAACTTGCCTTTAATTCATCAAATAAAATTATTTTAATATTTTCTTTGTCAAATAGATCTAAAATACTTTTATCTCCTTTTATAAGATCCTTCACAAAACTTTTTAGATTTATATCCTCAAGGGCTGACCCCTCTTTTATATATTCTTCTATTTCCTTTATATTAACTTTTTCTAACTGGTTATCTATATATGAATCTATTGTACTTTTAGTTTCGTCATAATCCTCTGATTCATTAGCAAAACAATTATTTGATACCCCCATTAATAAAAATAGGAGCATAGTTCCTAAAAATATTTTTTTCATAAGTAATCATTCTCCTACGGTATTATATTTATTATCATTTCTACAATTGATAAAAGTATAGGGAATGACATTGTCATTACTATTATTTTCCCACCAAACTCTAGTTTAGAAGCTATATTTCCTTCCCCACAGTCTTTACAAAGTTGTATTGCAAATTCCATAAGATAAGCAATTCCTATAAGTTTTATTATTAGTGATATATACATCGTAGGAATATTCGCTTTATCTGCTAAGCTTTGTATACTTTCAATTATAAAATTAAGCTTAAATATAACAGATAATAATATTGTTATTCCTGTTATTATAGCTATGAAATTTGCCATTTCTGGTCTATCTTTTTTTATTACTAAGCAGAGTGTGGTTGAAATTATTGCAATCCCTATTAATTGCATTACCTCCAAAATATCTCCTCCTCCTTAGTAAAGTTGAAACATCGTTCTTACAGCATTAAATAAATCACTTATTTCTGTTAGTACCATACCGAGTACTATTATAACTCCTGCTAATGTAGTTAATGTAGCCCAATCTTTTCTATCTGTTTTTTCAAGAATCATATTTAATACTGATATTAATATACCTACGCCTGCTACTTTTAATATCAATGTTATATCCATATTAATCCCCCTAAATTAAAATTATACCTACCGCTATACCCATAACTATCACAAGTTTTCTATATACTGTACCTTTTTTATTTATATCATCACTTGTTTCTGTAGTTAATTTTTTAAGATTTTCAATACCCAAGTCTATCATTCTGGTCTGAGAATCTATGTCACTTTTTCCTAAAGTTAATATAAGCTTCTTGAGTTCATCTACCTCCTTATTTTGTAAATAGTTTTCTTTAGTTAAAATATTTATATTGCCAGATATGATCGTTTCTAACGTATCTCCTTGATCACTATTCAAATCCTCTGCCATGTTCTTAAAAAACTTTGAGAATGAATACTCTTTAATCTCTCCAATTCTTCTAAATATTTCTTCAAGTGTATAAAGTCCAAAGGACAAGTCCATCCTCATTATCTCTAATATTCTTATGAGATCATTTAACTGTTTATGCCTTTTTGTATAAGCTTTATAAATACTCTCACCTATTAAATAGCTACACCCTATTAAAACGCCTATTATTACTATTTTAATTTGCAAAATACCACCTCTTCTCTTCAAGGTCATAAATCTTCTCAACTGTACCAGGTCCTTTTTTTGCCGATAATATTATTACCTTTTTGAATAGCTCTTTGTCTAACAAGCTACTTAACTCTTTTCTATTCTTAATATCTTCTATCGAGTCTCCATGCACTGTAGTTATTAAACTTACACCGCCGTTTAATGCAGTATATAACGATCTTATTTCTTTTTCACTACCTATCTCATCAGTCACTATAAGATTTGGAGACATTGATCTCAAAAGCATCATTATACCTAAATCTTTTGGGCATGTTTCTATAATATCTGTTCTTATTCCAACATCCATCTGTGGTTGTCCTAAATATGATCCAGCTATTTCGTTACGTTCATCTATCAAAGCTACCTTTATACCATTAAATCCACAAAGCTTATTTCCATTACTTAAATTTCTTACTATATCTCTAATTAATGTTGTTTTACCACACTGAGGAGGCGATATTATTAATGTATTATTAACCTTATTCTCTCCTCCAATTATGTGACTTAATATTTTATCTGAGCACCCTATAATTTCCCTTGAAACTCTTATATTTAAAGACGATACATGCTTTATATTTTTAACTTGTCCATCTTCTACAATAACTTTCCCTACTATACCTACCCTATGCCCTCCTCTAAGAGTAATAAATCCTTTTTTTATGTCATCCATAAATGTATGTATAGAGTATTTGCAAATTATTTGAAAGGTTTGTTCAATATCTTCCTTACTTATAATATAAGGATTGTCCATCTCCAAACTTAGTCTATCAGTTCTTTTATTATAAAAATAATCCTTGTTATTTGCATTTAGTATTAATGGCTTTTGTGAGCGTATCCTTATTTCTTCTATATTTATGCTTTCATCTTGTATATTTTTTATTTTTTCTTTCAAGTTAATAGAAAGTGAATTTATAATTTCATTACAAAGCTTTGCCATGCCTTGTCCTCCTCTCTTGTTTATATAATTCTATTAATTTAATTGAGAAAATATTACTTAATTTTATGATGTCTTTTAATTTCTTATATATTAATCTTCGTATAGGGAATAATCATAATGTTACTATGATTTTATATTAATATTCTAATTAGGAGGTCTCAGTGCATGAATATATCAAATAGAATTCAATCAGTTCCCGTCTCTACTATTATGGAACTTCTTACCTACTCTGCTAAAGCTAAAAAACTAGGAAAAAAAGTTTATCACTTAAATATAGGTCAGCCTGACATAAAAACACCTGAAGGGTTCTTTGATGCAATAAGAGGTTATAAAAGTAAAGTATTAGAGTATGCCTTATCTGAGGGTCTTCCCGAGCTTATTGATGCCATCAGAAAATATTATAAAAATTATAATATTGATTTTGAAAATGAGGATATCTTAATAACAAATGGAGGAAGTGAGGCATTATTATTCACAATCATTTCTATATGCGACGAAGGAGACAATATATTAGTACCCGAACCATTTTACTCAAACTACTACAGCTTTTGCAAATCAGTTGGTGTTGATATAAATCCTATAACTACAATTGCAGAAAATGGATTTCATCTACCACCTAAAGAAGATATCATAGCTAAAATAAATTCAAATACTAAAGCTATATTATTCTCAAATCCTGGAAACCCAACTGGTGTAGTATATACAAAAGAAGAAATTGATATGATTTCAGAAATTGCTAAGGAGCATAATTTATGGGTTATTGCAGATGAAGTTTATAGAGAATTTATCTATGATGGTGAGTATACTAGCTTGGGCAATATAAAATGTATTGAAGATAGAGTAATCATTGTGGACAGTGTCTCAAAAAGATACAGTGCTTGTGGCGCTAGGGTAGGATCTTTGGCTTCAAAAAATAAAAAATTTATAGGATCTATCTTAAAACTTTGTCAAGCTAGATTATCAGTTCCAACACTTGAACAAGTCGGTGCTATAGAACTTTATAAAACCGACAACTCTTACCTTCATAGTGTAAATAAGGAATATAAAGAAAGAAGAGATGTCTTATATAATGAGTTGATGAAAATTCCCGGTGTTATATGTAAAAAACCAAGTGGTGCATTTTATATTGTGGCTAAAATACCTGTAAAGAATGCTGATCATTTTGTTAAATGGCTACTTAGTGACTTTGATATAGATGGTGAGACAGTTATGCCTTGTCCTGCTGAGGGATTTTATCATACCCCTGGATTTGGAATTGACGAAATAAGACTTGCTTATATATTAAACTCTGATGATTTGAAAAAAGCTGCTTATCTATTGAAAGAAGGACTGGAGGCTTATCTAAAAATAGAAAAATAATAATTTTAACAATAAAAAAGCCATAATTATCATTTAATAAGATAAGTTATGGCTTCCGTATTTGTAAGTATTCCATTTTGTACTCCTTAATTTTGTCTTAGCTTATTCAACATCATAAACTGGTGTATATCCATAATCCATTTCTTCTTCATATTCAAAATATACTAATTCTAAACTTTCATTCATAATTGCCTACCTCCTATTATTATTTGTATTTTGCAATTAATTACTTAATATTCTTCTTTGTATATATATTTGATGAAAATGTTTTTATTTTTTCTTCATTATTTACTCTACATCATAATCTGGTGCATAATCATAATCCATTTCTTCTTCGTATTCAAAATATACTAATTCTAAACTTTCATTCATATTATAGACCTCCTCGATTATTTTATTTGTTAATTATACTATACTATATTAATTTGAATATTGCAAGTATTTTTTTCAAACTTTCATTTGTAAGATATTATATGCAATCTTGCATTTTAAGTTTCCACTTTTACTTATTAAACTTATATATTTTTATTAATAATTATCTTTTATATACAAAATAAAATAGGTAGCCTTAGGCTACCTATTTTACAGTAATTTACATTCGATATTTTTTTATTTTTTTAGCCAAATAAACTTAACAGTATTCCTGCTGCTACAGCAGATCCTATAACTCCGGCAACATTAGGTCCCATTGCATGCATTAGGATAAAGTTTCCTGGACTCTCTTCTTGTGCAACTTTTTGAGATACTCTTGCAGCCATAGGTACTGCTGACACTCCAGCTGACCCTATTAATGGATTTACTTTTTGCTTACATACTAAATTCATAATCTTTGCAAATATTACCCCTGTAGCTGTACCAACAGCAAAAGCTAGTATACCTAATCCAAATATCATTAGCGTCTGAGAACTTAAGAAAATTTCTGCTTCTGCAGATGCCCCTACAGATATTCCTAAGAATATTGTAACTATATTTATAAGCGTATTTGACGCAGTTTCTGATAATCTATCTGTTACGCCAGATTCTTTAAGAAGGTTTCCAAACATTAACATTCCTATAAGAGTAGACGCAGCTGGTAGTATTAAAGATACAACTATTGTAACTACTATAGGGAATATTATCTTAGCCCTTTTAGAAACTGACTTTGTTTGAGTCATCACAATACTTCTTTCTTCCTTTGTAGTTAATGCTCTCATTATTGGCGGTTGTATTATAGGTACTAAAGCCATATATGAGTATGCAGCTACAGCTATAGGTGCCAATAATTCCGGAGCTAACTTTGTAGCTAAGTATATTGCAGTCGGTCCATCGGCTCCACCTATTATACCAATTGCTGATGCAGCTTGTGCACCAAACCCTAATACTAAAGCGCCTAAAAATGTTGTAAATATTCCAAACTGAGCTGCGGCTCCTAGTAATATACTTTTAGGATTTGCAATTAATGGTGCAAAATCCGTCATTGCTCCTACACCTAAGAATACTAATGGTGGAAATATTCCAAGCTCATCTCCTTGGAACAAGTAATATAGTAAGCCTCCAGGAGAATGAGTCTCTATGGTTGCGTTTGCCCCCTGCTTAAATGCATCCACGCCTTCCGGTGATATTAATTGGATATGAGAAACAGCTCCGTTCATTACACCTGATAATGGAAGATTAGATAGCAACATTCCAAATGCGATTGGTACTAAAAGTAAGGGTTCGAATTTTTTTGCAATAGCTAAATATAACAATATACAGGCTACAGTTATCATTATTATTTGCTTCCAAGAAATGTTTACAATCCCCATAGTTTGAATAAAATCTAATATAACCTCTCCCACTGTTTTTCCCCTTTCTATGGTATTTCAACTTTTATGCTATTGTAACTAATATATCTCCTGAGCTTACAGATGTACCTTTAGATACACTTACAGCAGATACCTTACCATCTGTAGATGCCATTATTTCATTTTCCATCTTCATTGCTTCAAGTATTAAAAGAACTTCTCCTTTTTTAACACTTTGACCAACACTTACCTTTACATCACTAATAGTCCCAGGCATAGGGGCTACTACACTTCCACCACCTGTTTGAACCTGCGGCTGAGATTTTTTAGGAATAGCCTTAGGAGCTTGAGCCGGTCTATTAACTGGAGCACTACTACTAGTTTTTACTTGTTCAACTGTACCTAATTCTTCTACCTCTACCTCGTAACTTGCTCCATTTACTGTTATATTATATTTTTTTATCATTATATTCCCTCCACTTTATACTTCTGATTTAGACATTTTCTCCCAATTTGTTTGTATGTTATTACTTCTAGTAATTCTTCTAACTACAATATTTTTATTATTACTACTAGCCATTATTGCTGCCGTTATAACAGATACCAACTGAAGATTATCTTCTAATGATTCTTCGTCTGTTTCGGCAACTTCAATATTATTATGACTTTCTTTAGTTTCAATTTGTTTTTCTTGTGGTGTTTTATTTATTATAGTTATTAATCCTGCTATAAGTATTAAAACTACAAATACTACAAGCATAGCAAGAGCTGCTGTAGCTAACCCACCTAATAATCTCTCTGCAGTAGACATATTTTCTATATTTATTTTTAGACTCTCTAATAGTTGACTTATATTCATTTACCTATCTCCTTCCTATAGAGGTATATTGCCATGCTTTTTAAATGGTCGACTTTCCCTCTTTGAAGATAGCATATCAAATGCATCAGCCAGTCTTAATCTAGTTAAAGATGGTTGTATTACATCATCTACAAATCCTCTTTCTGCTGCTTTATATGGTGTTGCAAATTCATCATTATATTCTTTTATTTTTTGAGCTCTAGTTTCTGTTGGGTTTTCAGATGCTTTTATATCTTTACTAAAGATTATGTTTGCAGCACCTTCAGACCCCATAACTGCAATTTCAGCAGTAGGCCATGCCATAACAACATCTGCACCTAAGTCTTTTGAACACATTGCAAGGTATGATCCTCCATAAGCCTTTCTAGTTATTAATGTAACCTTAGGAACTGTTGCCTCACTATATGCATAAAGCATTTTTGCTCCATGTCTTATTATTCCACCATACTCTTGACTTGTTCCTGGTAAAAATCCTGGAACATCTACTAAGCTAAGAATAGGTATATTATATGCATCACAAGTTCTTATAAATCTAGCTGCCTTATCTGAAGCATCTATATCTAAACTTCCTGCCATGTATTTTGGCTGGTTAGCAATTATCCCTATGCTCTCTCCATTTATTCTTGCAAATCCAACAATCATATTTAAAGCAAAGTACTGTTGAACTTCATAGAAGAATCCATCATCAACTATGTTTACTATGACATCTTTCATATCATATGCCTTATTTGCTCCATCAGGTATAATATTATTTAAAATTTCAACTTCTCTATTTGGAGAATCTCCAGTTTCTAAAATTGGAGCTTTTTCAGCATTGTTTGAAGGTAGGAAACTCAATAAAGTTCTTATCTGCTCAATGCAGTTTTGGTCATTTTCTGCTATAAAATGAGCAACCCCAGAAGTCATGTTGTGTGTAGATGCTCCTCCTAATTCCTCAGCACTTACATCTTCACCTGTAACTGTTTTTATAACTTGTGGTCCTGTTATAAACATTTGGCTAGTTCTATCTACCATATATATAAAATCGGTTAAAGCTGGTGAGTAAACTGCACCACCTGCACAAGGACCCATTATTGCAGATATTTGAGGTATTACACCTGATGCTATTGTGTTTTTATAGAAAATTCCACCATATCCTGCAAGTGCATCTACCGCTTCTTGTATTCTAGCTCCTCCAGAATCATTTAATCCTATTACTGGTGCCCCCATTTTTATTGCTAAGTCCATTACTTTTATAATTTTCTTAGCATGCATCTCTCCAAGAGATCCTCCTAATACTGTAAAATCTTGTGCATATGAATATACAAGCCTTCCATCCACTTTACCATAACCGCATACTACACCTTCGCCAGGAGCTTCATTTTTCTCCATTCCAAAGTTTGTACATCTATGCTTAACAAAAGCATCAACTTCTACAAATGTGTTTTCATCAAATAATAGATTTAATCTTTCCCTGCATGTTAGCTTACCTGAGCTATGCTGCTTATCGATTCTTTTTTGTCCCCCCCCAAGCTCTATAACTTCTCTTTTTTTATTTAGTAGGTTTAATTTTTCTACGGACATGCTTATTCCCCCGTCATTAATATTATTTTCTCTCGCTAAGTTCTAAAAGTATTCCATGAGTACTCTTAGGATGGCAAAAAGCTATGCTAGCATTTCCTGCACCATATCTTGGTTTCTCATCTATCATCTTATATCCCTTTGATTTTATTTCTTCAATAGCTTCTTCTATATTATCAACTCTTAAGGCTACATGTTGTATTCCACCTCTTCCACCGTTTTTTTCTATAAATTTAGCTATAGGTCCATCTTCAGTAGTAGATTCTAATAGCTCTAACTCTGTATCCCCTACAGGTAAGAACGCCACTTTAACCTTTTGGTCTTCTACTATTTCGGTTCCTTGACATGTTATACCTAATATGTCTTCATAAAACTTTAAACTCTCCTCTAAGTTAACAACTGCAATTCCTATATGATCAACTCTACTTACATTCATATTTTGGCCCCCTTTTTATTACTTAACAACACTTTCAAATATCTTTTGACCGATTGTATAAGGATCGCATTCCTTAGTAATAGTCTTATTCAAAAGAGTGTCTATGTCTTCTTTCGCTTCAACTTGCGCTACTAATTTTTCTATCCTTTTATGTACTATTTCTTTTACTTCAAGTTTATTTCTGTCCAATCTTTTATTATCAATCTCTTTGCTTTCATGCAAGTATTTCTTATGACTTAATATATTATTAAGAACATCATTCACACCTTGACCATTTTCTGATATAGCTAAACTAATTGGTGGTCTAAAATCCCAATCTTTTTTAAAGTCTAGCATCATATCAATTTCTATCAATGTCTTTTTTGCACCATCTTTATCTGCCTTATTTACTACAAATACATCTGCAATCTCCATTACACCGGCCTTAATAGCTTGTATATCATCTCCTAGACCAGGTACCATTACCATTACTGTTGTATCCGCAGTTTTTACTATATCTACTTCTGACTGACCAACTCCAACCGTTTCTATAAATATGTAGTCACACCCATAAGCATCTAATATTTTTATAGCCGCCTGAGTTGCTCCCGATAAGCCACCCAGACTACCTCTTGTACCCATAGATCTTATAAATACATTTTTATCTAAACTTAAATCATTCATTCTAATCCTATCCCCAAGGATTGCCCCTTTTGTAAAGGGGCTTGTTGGGTCAATGGCAATTATTCCGATTTTTTTATCTTCTTGCCTTAAAGTTTTTGCTAGCTTATCTGTAAAAGTAGATTTTCCTGCTCCAGGAGGTCCTGTTATACCAATTATGTACGCATTTCCTGTATGCTTATATACTTCTTTTAGCACCTCTTCGTATCCATCAAGTTCATTTTCTACTAGCGTTATAAGCTTAGCACAAGCTCTCTTGTTACCTTGTATAAGAGATGACACTAAATTGTTCATAAGATCACTCCTAAGCACCAATTGTACTTCTTTTTAGATTTTCTTTTATAAAATCAATAGTTACAGTTGTAGGAGTACCTGGTGTAAATATTTGAGCAACACCACTTTCTTTTAAGAACGGAATATCTTCCTCTGGTATTACTCCTCCACCTATCACTAATATATCTTCATAAGCATCTTCTTTCTTTAAAAGTTCAATAACTTTTGGAAGTAAATGATTATGAGCACCTGATAATATACTCATTGCTACAACATCTACATCTTCTTGTATAGCAGATTGAACTATTTGCTCTGGTGTCTGTCTAAGTCCTGTGTAAATAACCTCCATACCAGCATCTCTAAGTGCTCTAGCTATTACCTTAGCTCCTCTATCGTGTCCATCTAATCCTGGCTTTGCTACTAAAACTCTTATAGGTCTCATTCTACTTACCTCCCACTTATATCATTACGGTTTGTTTATATTCACCAAATACACTTCTCATAACACCACATACTTCTCCTAAAGTTGCATATGCTTCTACTGCATCTAATATGTATGGCATAACATTTTCATTACCTTCACATGCTTTGTTTAAAGCTTGTAAAGCTTCTTTTACTTTTTCATTGTCTCTTCTTGATTTTAATTCTGCTATTTTATCTTTTTGTCTTTCTCCTACTATCGGATCTACTCTAAGTAAACCTTTTGGAGCTTCTTCTTCAACTTGGAATTTATTAACACCAACTATTATTCTTTCATTATTTTCGATTTCTTTTTGGTATTTATAAGCACTATCCATAATTTCTTGTTGTATATACCCTTTTTCAATAGCTTGAGGTGCTCCACCTAACTCTTCTATTTTATCTATTATGCTTATCACTTCTTTTTCTATTTTCTCAGTTAAACTTTCTATCAAATATGAACCAGCAAGTGGATCTATACTATCAGCAACTCCACTTTCATGTGCAACTATTTGCTGAGTTCTAAGTGCAACTCTTACAGACTCCTCTGTAGGAAGTGCTAATGCTTCATCTTTAGAGTTTGTATGTAGTGATTGAGTTCCTCCAAGTACTGCAGCTAGTGTCTGTATAGCAACCCTTACTATATTATTTTCAGGTTGTTGAGCAGTTAATGTACAACCTGCTGTTTGAGTATGGAACTTCAATTGGCAAGATTTAGGATTTTCAGCTTTAAATCTATCCTTCATTATTCTAGACCATATTCTTCTTGCTGCTCTAAATTTAGCAATCTCTTCTAATAAGTTATTATGTGCATTGAAGAAGAATGAAAGTCTTGGCGCAAAATCATCAACATGAAGCCCTGCATCAATAGCAGCTTTTACATACGCCATACCATCTGCTAGTGTAAATGCAACTTCTTGAACTGCATTAGCTCCAGCTTCTCTTATATGGTATCCTGATATACTTATTGTGTTCCACTTTGGAACGCTCTGAGAGCAGTATTCAAATATATCAGTTATTAATCTCATAGACTCTTTTAC
The DNA here is from genome assembly GCF_002250835.2 of Romboutsia weinsteinii. Lineage (GTDB taxonomy): Bacteria > Bacillota > Clostridia > Peptostreptococcales > Peptostreptococcaceae > Romboutsia_A > Romboutsia_A weinsteinii. The sequence goes on along the minus strand of NZ_NOJY02000005.1, from coordinate 47,230 downwards.
AGGGAATATATATGTTCCTCTAGCTACATATTCCTTTAATATATCATTTTGTATCGTACCTCTTAATTTATCAGCGCTTACTCCCTGTTTTCTTGCAACTGCAATATACATAGCAAGAAGTACTGATGCTGGTGCATTTATAGTCATTGATGTTGATACTTTATCTAAAGGTATTCCATCAAATAATATCTCCATATCAGCTAGTGAGTCTATTGCTACTCCAACTTTTCCAACTTCACCTTGAGATATATCATCATCTGAGTCGTATCCCATTTGAGTTGGTAAGTCAAAAGCAACAGATAGTCCCATAGATCCTTGATCTATTAAGTATTTATATCTATTATTAGATTCTTCTGCTGTTGCAAATCCAGCGTACATCCTCATCGTCCAAAACTTTCCTCTATACATCGTAGGCTGTACACCTCTTGTAAATGGAAATTGCCCTGGGTATCCTAAATCATTTTCATAGTCAACATTTATATCAAGCGGAGTATATAATCTTTTCATTTCTTCTCCATCATCAAAATTAAATCTCTCTTTTCTCTCTGGAAATCTTGATATACTTTTATTAACCTTACTTTCCTCCCATTTATCAAAAGATTCCTGGATATTTTTGTTTTCCATAGTTCTTCCCCCTTGAAATAATTAGTGGTCTAAGTTTACATTGCTGCTATTAGCTTTGTTCCTTGCTCAAAAGCTTCCATGTTTAGTTCTTCAGTCCCTTTAGGAACTCTCTTTGAAATAGCTTTTTTTAGATGCTCTTTATCCACATCTTGAATTACCGAACTAAGAACTCCCAATGTAATTATATTTGCTGTCATAGGCTTCTTTAAAACTTCTTCTGCAGTTTTAATTATTGGAGCCTTACATACTTTGGCATTTATACCATGTACATCTATAGATGAATCTACAATAACTATACTATTTTCTTTTATATGCTTTGAGTATTCATCAAATGATTTCTGAGTTAACGATATTAATATATCTGAATCCATTATCTTAGGAAAATTTATACTTTTATCACTTAGAATTACTTCTGCTTTACTGGCTCCACCTCTAGCTTCTGGGCCATATGATTGTGATTGAACTGCGTTTAAGTTTGATAAAATAGCACCTTCAGCAAGTATCACTCCAGCAAGTATTAACCCTTGACCTCCAGATCCACTTAATCTTATTTCAGTTTTCATATTCAATCGCTCCTAATCTAAAATTTATCCATCACTTTTTTATATTCTTCAGTATATTCAGGTTGAATTTCATCTTTAAATATACCTATTGCCGTTTTGCCATCTAATTTACTTTTTACTATATCATTACTCATTTGAGTATTATCTTTTATTAATTTTATAAGGTCTACAGCTGAACCTTTCTTATTTTTTCTTCCATAGTATGTTGGACATGCGCTTATTCCTTCTACTACAGAGAAACCTTTATGTAAAAGTGCTTTTTTTGTATAATCTATCATTTGTTTTGCATGATATGCACTAGCTCTAGCTACAAACGTAGCACCTGCTCCTGCAGAAAGATCACATATATCAAATGGCTTATCTATATTACCATATGGTGATGTAGTCGCTTTATCATTAGTTGGAGTAGTTGGAGAGTATTGTCCTCCAGTCATACCATATATATTGTTATTAAATACTATTGTAGTAATATCAATATTTCTTCTACAAGAATGTATTAGGTGATTTCCACCTATAGCAGTTGCATCTCCGTCTCCACTTATTACGATAACATGTAAATCTGGGTTAGCAAGCTTAATACCTGTTGCAAATGCAAGAGCTCTACCGTGAGTAGTATGTACTGTATTATAATCGAAATATCCACTTGATCTTGAAGAGCAACCTATACCTGATACTATACAAATTTTATCTTTATCTAAATTTGCTTCTTCTATAGCCACTGCTAACGATCTCATAAGTATTCCATGACCACATCCTGGACACCAAATATGAGGTAATCTATTTACTCTAAAATTATTTTCAATAACTTTACTTGGCAAAGCTAAGCACCCCCTCCACTTCAGAAACGATTTCCTGAGGTGTTATAATTTCTCCATTAAACTTATTTATTCCAACAACTTTACAATTGTTTTTGACTACCCTCTCTACCTCTAATATCATCTGTCCCATGTTCATTTCAGGAACAAATATATATTCTACTTGTTCACTTAATTTTTTAACAGCTTCACTTGGGAATGGCCATACTGTTTTTATTGCAAGTAGACCTATCTTTATACCTTTTGCTCTTAGTTCATCTATACTATCTTTACTACTTCTCACCATACATCCAAAAGTAACAATAAGTATTTCACAGTCTTCAGTCATGTACTCTTCATTCATCAGTATATCATCTAAGTTATCTTCTATTTTTTTTGTCTGCCTACTTAAAAGTTTTCTAGCTTCCTCTGTACTATTAGTAGGGAACCCTGTTTCATCATGTACAAGACCAGTTACATGGAATTTATATCCTTCTCCTATCTTTTCCATAGGTGGTATTAAATCTTCTGTAACTTCAAATGCTTTAAATTCTTCTGCATTGCAATTAGCTCTTTTTCTATCTATAATTTCTAAGTTTTCTAATTCATTAAATTCAACTTTTTCTCTCATATGTCCTATTACTTCATCTAGTAATAGAATAACTGGTGTTCTATATTTTTCTGCTAAATTAAATGCTCTTACTGTCATCGAATAAGTTTCTGGTACTGTTGTAGGAGAAAGAGCTATTATAGAATGGTCTCCATGAGTCCCCCATTTTGCTTGCATTAAATCTCCTTGAGCTGGACTAGTAGGAAGTCCTGTACTTGGCCCATGTCTTTGGACATTTACTATTACACATGGTGTTTCTGTTATACATGCATATCCTATGGCTTCTTGTTTTAACGAGAATCCCGGACCACTTGTTGCTGTCATAGATTTTTGTCCTGCAATTGATGCACCTATTGTTGCTGATATAGAAGCTATTTCATCTTCCATTTGTATAAAAGTTCCTTTAACTTTCGGAAGCATTAGAGATGATATTTCTGCAATTTCTGTTGATGGAGTTATTGGATACCCTGCAAAAAACTTCATTCCTGCATGTATAGCTCCATGTACACAAGCTTCGTTCCCCTGTAATAACTTAACCTTTACCGCCATCATATACACCTTCTTCTTCTTATTTTTCTAGATATATTGCATAGTCTGGACATCTTAGTTCACACAATCCACATAGTATGCATTCTTCTTTTGACTTAACATATACCCCTTCTTCATCAAGGTCTAAAATATTTTTCGGGCAAAATTCTACACATATACCACATTTTTTACACCATGACTTTTGTATAACTAGTTCTTTTCCCAATACAATCACCCTCTTAACTTATACTATGAGTACAATTTTTTATTTCTCTCTTAAATATATATGCTAGAAAACTTGCAATTCCTTCTACAAATTATTGATTTTTTTATTTTTTCACTTTCAAAAAATGAGTTCTTTTTTGTGAAATAATATAAATTCATGTCAAAAAACGCCTCTTTTTGATATCGTTTTCCTTAACTTTATTTGTTTTTTTTTTATCAATGCTATTTTTTTGCAAGTAAATATTCTATCTGTTTCATCACTTTGTTGTTTTACCTAATATATCGCTTAATTTCACAAGTTTTAATATAAGTTCTTCAATTATCATATAATTAATATACATTCTTACTATATTGCATTTAGTTGCTATATTTAAGATAAAATTTTAATTTTACGTCTACTTTTTTAATTTTTTCTATAAAATAAATCAAATATTTTAGTTATTTTTTTCAGTTATTTTGAATTTACATTTGCCTCAATACGTATAACATGATTTTACAACTATCCTATCTTATATTACATACTACCTATATAATCATGAAAATTAAAAATACCGAGAGTAGATACCCTCGGTATTTTAATATTATCCAAATAAACTTAATAGTATCCCAGCTGCTACTGCTGATCCTATAACTCCAGCAACATTCGGTCCCATTGCATGCATTAATAAAAAATTTCCTGGTGACTCTGCTTGAGCAACTTTTTGAGACACTCTTGCTGCCATAGGAACTGCTGATACACCAGCTGATCCTATCAATGGATTTATTTTTTCTTTACATATCAAATTCATGATTTTAGCAAATATTACTCCTGCTGCAGTTCCTACAGCAAACGCTAATATTCCTAGTGCAAATATCATAAGAGTTTGAGCACTTAAAAATATTTGAGCTTCAGCAGATGCTCCAACAGATATACCTAAGAAAATAGTGACTATATTCATCATCGCATTTGAAGCTGTATCTGACAATCTGTCTGTTGCTCCAGATTCTTTTAACAAATTACCAAACATAAGCATACCTATCAATGTAGCTGCTGCTGGTAGTAATAAAGATACCACTATCGTTACAACTATTGGAAATATTATCTTAGCTTTTTTAGAAACTGGCTTAGATTGAGTCATAACTATACATCTTTCTTCTTTAGTTGTAAGAGCTCTCATTATAGGCGGTTGTATTATTGGAACCAATGCCATATATGAATACGCTGCAACCGCAATTGGTGCTAGTAATTCTGGAGCTAGCTTAGTAGCAAGATATATTGCTGTTGGCCCATCTGCTCCTCCTATTATACCTATAGATGAAGCTGCTTGAGCTCCAAAACCTAATACTAATGCCCCTAAAAATGTTGTAAATATACCAAATTGTGCTGCCGCGCCAAGCAGTATACTTTTGGGATTTGCAATTAGTGGACCAAAATCAGTCATTGCACCTACACCTAAAAATATTAATGGAGGGAATATTCCAAGTTCATCTCCTTGGAATAAGTAATGTAACAACCCTCCAGGTGTCTGTGTACTTACATGAGCGTTTACACCCTCTTTAAAAGCTTCTACCCCAACCGGATTTATAAATTGAATCTTTGAAATCGCTTCATTCATTACTCCTGACAGAGGTAAGTTTGAAAGTAGCATACCAAATGCTATTGGCACTAATAGTAATGGCTCAAATCCTTTTGCTATTGCTAAGTATAGTAATACACAAGCTATTATTATCATGACAACCTGTTGCCAAGTAATATTAACAATACCCATCGTTTGAATAAAATCTATTATAACTTCTCCCACGGGTTTTTCCCCCTTTTAAACGTATTTACTTATCCTAATGTAACTAATAAATCTCCTGAACTTACAGATGCACCTTTAGATACATTTACTGAACTTACTTTTCCATCAGATGGCGCCATAATCTCATTTTCCATTTTCATAGCTTCAAGTATCACAAGCACCTGACCTTTTTTGACATCTTGACCAACACTTACCTTTACATCACTTATTGTTCCCGGCATAGGAGCTACAATACCTCCACCTTTAGGAGAAGATGGAGCCTTTTGCTTTTGTACCTTTGGTTGAATATTTTTTGATACTTGAGGTCTTTCAACCGAAGCTGTACTTGCACCTAATTCTTCAACTTCAACTTCATAAGTGCTACCATTAACTGTAATATTATATTTTTTTATCATTTTAGTCCCCCCGTTTTATACTTCTATATTAGATGTCTTTTCCCAGTTGCTTTGTATATTATTAGTTCTAGTAATTCTTCTTACAATAATATTATTTAGACTTGATGCCATAATAGCTGCTGTTATTACTGACACTAACTCATCTACATCATCTTCTTCACTAATATCTTCATTTTTTTCAATATCTGATATATTACTTATTGTAGATTCAGTGTTTACATTTTCCTCTTTAGGAGTTGCATTTATTATTTTTATAATATACATTATTAGAACTAGTATTAGAAATACTATTCCCATAGCTAATACTGCCGTAGCGCATCCTCCTAATAGCTTTTCTCCCACGCTCATAGAATCAATATTCGTTTTTAAATTTTGAAGCAATTCACTTATACTCATTATTTATCACCTTCCTATAAAGGTATATTGCCATGTTTTTTAAATGGTCTGCTTTCTCTTTTTGAAGATAGCATATCAAAAGCATCAGCTAACCTTATTCTTGTTAATGACGGTTCAATTACATCATCTACAAAACCTCTTTCTGCTGCTTTATATGGAGTAGCAAACTCACTTGTATATTCTTCTATCTTTTCAGCTCTTACTTTTCCTGGTTCAGAAGCTTCTTTTATATCCTTCTTAAATATTATATTTGCAGCTCCCTGTGGTCCCATAACTGCAACTTCTGCTGTTGGCCAAGCTAAAACAATATCAGCCCCTAAATCTTTTGAGCACATTGCAAGATAAGATCCTCCATAAGCTTTCCTAGTTATTAGTGTTACTTTAGGAACTGTTGCTTCACTATATGCATAAAGCATCTTTGCACCATGTCTTATTATTCCACCATATTCTTGACCTGTGCCTGGTAAAAATCCAGGTACATCAACCAAACTTAGTATTGGTATATTAAACGCATCACAAGTTCTTATGAACCTTGCAGCTTTATCTGATGCATTTATATCTAAGCTACCTGCCATTATATTAGGCTGATTTGCAATTATACCTATACTTTCTCCATTTATTCTTGCAAATCCAGTTATTATATTTTGTGCAAAATGCGGTTGGACTTCATGTAAATCTCCATTATCTATAATTCTATATATTACATCTTTCATATCATAAGCTTTATTTGATCCCTCAGGTATTATATCATTTAATTCATCTAAGGCTATATTTGGTGAATCCTCACATTCTACTATAGGTGCTTTTTCTGCATTATTAGAAGGTAAGAAACTTAATAATTTTCTTATTTGCTCTATACAATCTTGATCGTTATCTGCCATAAAATGAGCAACTCCTGAAGTTGTATTATGAGTAGATGCCCCACCTAGCTCTTCAGCCGACACATCTTCACCTGTGACTGTTTTTATAACTTGCGGCCCAGTTATAAACATCTGACTTGTTTGATCTACCATATATATAAAGTCCGTAAGTGCTGGTGAGTAAACAGCTCCACCTGCACAAGGCCCCATTATAGCTGATATTTGAGGAATAACACCTGATGCTATGGTATTTTTATAGAATATTATTCCATATCCTGCAAGAGCATCTACCGCCTCTTGTATCCTAGCTCCACCAGAGTCGTTAAGTCCAACTACAGGAGCTCCCATCTTTATAGCTAAATCCATTATTTTTGCGATTTTTTTAGCATGCATTTCTCCAAGTGATCCTCCAAGTACTGTGAAGTCTTGTGCATGTGCATATACTAGCCTTCCATCAACTTTTCCATATCCACAAACAACACCTTCACCCGGAGCTTCTTGTTTTTCCATACCAAAGTTTGTACATCTATGCTTAACAAATGCATCAATTTCAACAAAAGTATTTTCATCAAATAATAAACCTAATCTTTCTCTTGATGTAAGCTTACCTGATTTATGTTGCTTATCTATTCTCTTTTGTCCTCCTCCTAGTTCTATAGATTCTCTATTTTTTTTAAGTAAGTTTAATTTTTCTACAGACATCTCTATCCCCCCAAGTCTTATTTTCTTTCACTTAGTTCTATAAGTATTCCATTGGTACTTTTTGGGTGGCAAAATGCTATACTTGCATTTCCTGCACCATATCTTGGCTTTTCATCTATCATTTTATATCCCTTAGATTTAATTTCTTCTATTGCATCTTCTATATTATCAACCCTTAATGCAATATGTTGTATTCCACCTCTGCCACCATTTTTTTCTATAAATTTAGCTATCGGACCATCTTCACTTGTAGACTCTAAAAGCTCTAGCTCAGTATCTCCAACTGGTAAGAATCCAACTCTAACTTTTTGGTCATTTACTACTTCACTTCCTTGGCATTTTAATCCAAGTACATCTTCATAAAATTTTAATGCTTCATCTAAATTAACAACAGCTATACCTATATGATCTACATTTTTTATATCCATCTTAAGATCCCCCTTTATTTAGTAATACTTTTATATATTTTTTCCCCTATTGTATATGGGTCTATTTCATTTGTTATAGTTTTTATAAGCAATTTATCTACATCTTGAGTTGCTTCAATACTATTAACTAATTTTTCTATCTTTCTATGAACAATTTCTTTTATCTCTAATTTATTTCTTTCTAACCTTTTCGAGTAAATTTTTTCACTTTTATATAAGTAATCTTTATGCTTTAATATATCATCGAATGCAGTCTCTATCCCTTCTCCAGACTCTGATATAACTAAGCTTACAGGTGGTCTAAATTCCCAATCTTTTTTAAAATCAAGCATCATATCTATTTCTATAGAGGTTTTTTTAGCTCCATCTTTATCTGCCTTATTTACTACAAATACATCTGCTATTTCCATAACACCAGCTTTGATAGCTTGGATATCATCTCCAAGACCAGGTACCATAACCATAACCGTAGTATCCGCAGTTTTTACAATATCTACTTCTGACTGACCAACTCCAACTGTTTCTATAAATATGTAGTCACAACCATATGCATCAAAAACTTTTATAGCTGCTTGAGTTGCATTAGAAAGACCTCCTAGGCTACCTCTTGTGCCCATAGAACGAATAAATACATTTTTATCAACACTTAGATCATTCATTCTTATTCTATCTCCAAGTATTGCACCTTTAGTAAATGGACTAGTTGGATCTATCGCAATTATTCCAACCTTTTTATTATGAGTTCTTAAGAGTTTAACAATTTTATCTGTAAAAGTAGATTTCCCTGCACCAGGAGGACCTGTTATACCTATAACATAAGCCTTCCCAGTGTATTTATATATTTCCTTTAGTAGGTCCTCGTATCCCTCAACTTCATTTTCAATCATAGTAATAAGTCTTGCACAAGCTCTTTTATTTCCTTTTAAAAGCTCATCTATAAGATTTTCCATATAATCACTCCTAAGTGCTAAATGCTTATTTTTTAAGGTTGGCTTTTATAAATTCAATAGTTACAGAGGTTGGTGTTCCTGGAGTAAATATCTCAGCTACACCACTTTCTTTTAGATAAGGTATATCTTCTTCTGGTATTACTCCTCCTCCTATTACTAATACATCATCATAAGCACCTTCTGCTTTAAGAAGTTCAACCACCTTTGGAAGTAAGTGATTATGAGCACCTGATAAAATACTCATGGCTACTACATCCACATCTTCCTGAATTACCGCTTGAACTATTTGCTCTGGCGTTTGTCTAAGACCTGTATATATAACCTCCATACCAGCATCTCTAAGTGCTCTAGCTATAACTTTTGCACCTCTATCGTGACCGTCAAGACCTGGTTTTGCAACTAATACTCTTATAGGTTTCATTGTATTTCCCCCTTAATACCTCTATTTAAAAGTTGTTAACTTATATCATTACAGTTTGCTTGTATTCACCAAATTCTGCTCTCATAACTCCGCAAACTTCTCCCAATGTAGCATAATTTTCTACTGCCTCTAATATATATGGCATTACATTTTTATCACTATTGCAAGCATTTCTAAGTTTTTCTAAGGCTATTTTTACTTTTTCATTATCTCTTTTTGCTTTTAATGATTCTATCTTTTCCTTTTGTCTTTCACCTACAGATGGGTCAACTCTTAATAATCCCTTAGGTGCTTCTTCTTCTATTTTGAATTTATTAACACCAACTATTACTCTTTCATTATTTTCAATTTCCTTTTGATATTTATAAGCACTATCCATTATTTCTTGCTGAATATACCCTTTTTCGATTGCTTGAGGTGCTCCACCTAACTCATCTATCTTACTTATTAAATCAAGAGCTTCTTTTTCTATTTTATTAGTTAAACTTTCTATATAATAAGAACCAGCAAGTGGATCTATACTATCAGCCACTCCACTTTCATATCCAACTATTTGTTGTGTTCTAAGTGCAACTCTTACTGAATCTTCTGTTGGTAACGCTAGAGCTTCATCTTTTGAGTTAGTATGAAGTGATTGAGTTCCTCCAAGTACTGCAGCCAATGTTTGTATTGCAACTCTTACAATATTATTTTCTGGTTGTTGTGCAGTTAAAGTACATCCAGCTGTTTGAGTGTGGAATTTAAGTGCCCAAGATTTTGGATTTTCTGCTTTAAATCTATTTTTCATAGTATTTGCCCATATTCTTCTTGCAGCTCTAAATTTAGCAACTTCTTCAAGAAGATTATTGTGAGCATTGAAGAAAAATGATAGCCTCGGAGCAAAATCATCAACATGAAGACCTGCCTCTAGAGCTGCATTTACATATGCAATACCATCTGCTAGTGTAAATGCTACCTCTTCAATTGCATTAGCTCCTGCTTCTCTTATATGGTAACCAGATATACTTATTGTGTTCCACTTAGGTACATTCTTAGAGCAATAATCAAATATATCAGTTATAAGCCTCATAGATGGCCCAACTGGGAATATATATGTTCCTCTTGCTACATATTCTTTTAATATATCATTTTGTATAGTTCCTCTTAATTTATCAGGTGTAACACCTTGTTTTTTTGCAACAGCAATATACATCGCCAGTAAAACTGATGCAGGTGCATTTATAGTCATTGATGTTGATACCTTATCTAGAGGTATTCCATCAAATAATATTTCCATATCTGCAAGCGAATCTATTGCAACTCCAACTTTACCTACTTCTCCTTCTGCTATTGAATCATTTGAGTCATATCCCATTTGAGTAGGTAAGTCAAATGCAACAGATAATCCCATCGATCCCTGATCTATTAAAAATTTGTATCTCTGATTTGATTCCTCAGCAGTTGCAAATCCAGCATACATTCTCATTGTCCATAATTTACCTCTATACATAGTTGGCTGTACCCCTCTTGTATAAGGAAACTGACCTGGATATCCTAAATCATTTTCATAGTCTATTTCAGCATCTAAAGGAGTATATAATCTTTTTACTTCCTCTCCTGTATCAAACTTAAATTCTTCTTTTCTTTCTGGAAATTTAGCTAAAACTTTACCAACATTACCTTCTTCCCATTTTTTAAAAGATTGATCGATTGTTTTTTTCTCCATCATATTTCCCCCTTAACCATTTTGTTAAAATAGTACTTTTATATAATTAAAATTTATTTAGCTTCCTCTAACTTCCCTTTTTTCATTGTTCCTGTTCTTAAGAATCTATCATGCCATGAAAGGGCCTCACTAAGTATATGAGGTGTATGTTTATACTTGCCTTCTTGGGCTCTATTTAAATAATCAATTAATTCTTCTTTGTAATCCGGATGTGCACAGTTTTCTATTATGCATCTTGCTCTTTCTTTTGGAGATAGGCCTCTGAGATCTGCAACTCCTTGCTCAGTTACTATAACCATTACATCATGTTCAGTATGGTCATGGTGGCTTACCATAGGCACTATGCTAGATATGTCTCCTCCTTTTGCTATAGACTCCGTTGTGAATATTGTAATATATCCATTTCTTGCAAAATCCCCAGATCCACCTATTCCATTCATAATTCTACTGCCCATAATATTTGTAGAATTTACATTTCCATATATATCTACTTCTATCGCTGTATTTATAGCGATTACACCCAATCTTCTTGCAACTTCTGGGCTATTACTTATTTCCTGTGGTCTTAAAATCAATTTATTTTTATAATAATTAATATCTTTATAAAATTCGTCTAGTCTGTCTGGTGAAATTGTAATAGATGTGCCTGATGCTAACTTAACCTTACCTGATTTGATTAAATCTATAACCGAATCTTGTATAACCTCTGAATATACAACCAAGTCTTTAAATTTAGAATTTTCTAGTCCTGATAGTATAGCATTAGCTACACTTCCGACTCCTGACTGTAGAGGTAGTAGATTTATTGGTAATCTTTTTTCTTCTACTTCTTTTTCTAAAAACTGTATAAGATTTTGAGCCATTTTCTTAGATACTTCATCTACTGGTGCAACAGCTCTTGTTTTATCTTTTATATCAGTAAATACAATAGCTGATATCTTATCTAAATCACATTTTATATAAGGCACACCTATCCTATCATCTGGGTTTATTAGAGGAATAATATCTCTGTTTGGAGGATTTTTGATATCATATATATCATGTATTCCTTCCAGTTCTATCGGCTGAGAACTATTTATTTCAATAATAATCTTATCTGCCATTTCTACAAATACGTTTGAGTTGCCAATAGAAGTTGATGGTACAATGTACCCTTCTTCTGTAATACTCACGGCTTCAATAAGAGCAATATCTACCTTACCTAAAAAACCATATTTTACCCACTGTGCAGTATGGCTTAAATGCATGTCAGAATATTGAACTTTATTATTATTTATAGCATTTCTCATTTCTGCAGTTGTCTGATATGGGTATCTCCTCTTTATTATATTCGCCTCAGTCAAAGCTCCATCTAGCTCCGGTCCAACCGAAGCCCCTGTTATTAAAGTCAACCCTATACTCTCGCCATTCTTTGCTCTTTGAGCTAATGCAAGCGGAACTGCCTTTGGATAACCAGATGGTGTAAATCCACTTGTTCCAACGATCATATCATCCTTAAATAGCATAGCTGCTTGTTCAGGAGTCATTACTTTATTTTTTAATTTTTTACATTTTAATCTTTCCATAAATATCAAATATCCCCCTAAATATTTATAAAAATTTCTACTACTTATACTACATAGGTAACTTATGAAGCATAATTGTGAATATCACCATTCCCAGTAGTGCAAATGGATATGTTGCCCCATAGCCAGCTGCTGGATCATCACTACCGGCTGCTTCAATTGCAGCTCCAAGTCCAGGTGTTGATGTCATCCCACCACATATTGCACCTGATAACATTAACCAATTTATTTTAAGTACATATCTTCCTATTAAAAATCCTATCATCATACCTACAACACCAACTACTAAAGAAATAACAGCTAGGTATATTCCTGATCCTACCAAAGCATCTATTGCTTTATATCCATATCTTAGTCCAACAATCGCTAGGAAAAATACTAAAGAAACGTCTCTTATTACTCCAAGAATTTTTCCATCCATTCTAAATTTAATTTTTCCTATTTGTCCAATATAACCTACAATTAGTGAACCGATTAATACTCCTCCCGTTGATCCTAAACTAAAATATCCTATTAAAGGTAAATATATATTTACATTTCCTATTAAGTAACCAAATGTGCATGCTATTATAAATCCTAACATATCAAATTTTGCTTCTTCTATCTCTTTAATTTTAATTGTTCTTTTAGCTTCTTCTAATTCTTTCCTATAATTTATTCTTTCTTTCTCTACATCAATTTTGAATATTGTTGGGAAGAAATTAACTGCTAGTATTACTATGAATACACCAAAAGGGTAACCTATTGCATGCCCTGCTCCTATACTAGCTTCAGCATTAGTTATAAATTGATTTTTAATATCGTCTGTTATTTTGAAATCCTCAACATTTTTCGGTATATCGTTTTCCTTAATTCCTGCCATTTTCAGAAACTTTATTTTTTCATCTGCACTCATGCTGCCATACTCTATAGTTTTCTCTGTAGCATGCCCTTTAGCTGTCTCTATTGCTGCAGCAAGACCTGGAGAGCTAGTTAAAGCTCCTGTATAAACTCCAGACACCTCATATTCATTAGAATCCTCACTAAAGAAAGTGGCTGCATATGTTGCTGCTGCACTTGTAAATGTTATAATTATTCCTAATAGTACAAACTTGGCACCATATTTTTTCAATACAATTCCCATATCTTTTGCTGCAAGTAGTCCAACTGCAGCAACAAATAAAATTAAAAACATATCAAAGAAATTACTTGATACTACACCTGTACTCAGTAAGCTTTCTGCAGCCTTAAATCCACTGCTACTTGGATCTACCCCTGATGCATATCTAAATGCTATCCACCCAATTACGAGACCTGTAAATAAGGCTCCAGAGATTCCAAAGCTAAACTTCCCAAACCTTATCTTTCCAAATGCAAGCCCTGTTATAATTGCTAGGAACATAAGTATGTATGGACTTAGAAATACTTCTGCAAAATTAAATTGCATAACATCCCCCCTCATATAATCTTTATAATCCCTTATCGTTTCCATGACATTTTGTCTTTTCTCTTTTATTGTACCGTTGCCTATACCCGTTTGTATAATATATAATAGTATATAAGTATATATATATTAGTATATAAGAGTATATTTAGGGGGTAATATAATGGAGTTATTACACTTAAGATATTTTTTGACAGTAGCAAAAACTGAACATATAACTAAAGCTTCAAAGGAATTAAGAATATCCCAACCTTCATTAAGTAAAATTATTTCTTCTCTTGAAAAAGAGCTAGAAATAGAATTATTTGATAGAAAGGGTAAATCTATAGAGTTAAATAGTAATGGTAGATTCTTCTATGATAAAGTTAGTGAAACTTTAAATATGCTAGATAGTTCTATAGTTGAATTAAAAGATAAACAATTCAATTTTAACAAAGAAATAAAGATTTTAGCTTTAGCTGCATCTACAATCATAACTGAAATTTTGATTAAATTTAGAGAGTTATATCCAGACATAAAATTCGACTTAACCCAATCTGTTTCCGATCATACAATTAATACTGCTAATTACGATCTAATCATATACTCATCAGGAACTACAAGTGTAGTAGGAAATTCTATTGACTTGCTAGAAGAAGATATTTTACTAGCTATACCATTTAATCATATTTTAGCATCAAAAAATTCTGTAAATCTATCAGAAGTGTCTAGTCAAAAGTTTATTTGTCTTGGTCAAGGTGGTTTAAAGAATATAACTGATTCACTTTGTGAGGAGTCTGGATTTATACCCAGTATTGTATTTGAGAGCAATAATCCATCAACGGTTAGAGATTTGATAGCATTTGGACAAGGGGTTAGCTTTATTCCAGGTAAAACGTGGAGATTCCATACGCATAAACGTATAAAGCTTTTAAAAATAAATTCACCTAACTGTAGAAGAACTGTGCGATTATATCATAAAGAATCTAAAAACACTTCTAATCATATCTTACTATTTAAAAAATTTTTAATTGATTACTTCCAAAACCTGTAACTCTCAATAACATTAATAATCTCTTCTTCCTTATTCTAATAATACATATTTTTAGATAAATATATGTATTATTAGAATAAGGAGTTTGGGTTTAATAATACATTTCTTTTAACTTAGTAATTGCAAACATAAAAAAACACAGAATATGTATATATCCTGTGTTGAATCTTAAAGCTATAAAATTTATATATTAGTATTTTTTTAATACAATAGTAGCATTATGACCGCCAAACCCTAATGAGTTTGACATAGCATATCTAACTTCTCTTTCTCTACCATTGTCTAATACATAGTCTAAATCTAACTCTTCATCTACATTTTGTACATTTATTGTAGGAGGTACAAAGTTTTCGTTTACACTCATAGCACATACAATAGCTTCTATTGCTCCTGCTGCTCCTAGTAAATGCCCTGTCATAGATTTAGTAGAAGAGACACATAAGTCGTATGCACCTTCTTTGAATATATTTTTTATTGCTTGAGTCTCTAATCTATCATTGTATGGAGTGGAAGTTCCATGAGCATTTATATAGTCTACTTCATCTAATGGTACATTTCCATCATTTAAAGCCATTTGCATTGCTCTAGTTGCTCCTTCACCATTTTCAGCTGGAGTAGTCATATGGTAAGCATCTGCCGTCATCCCATATCCAACTACTTCTGCATATATCTTAGCTCCTCTAGATAAAGCATGATCTAAGTCTTCTAAGATTACTACACCTGATCCTTCACCCATAACAAATCCATCTCTATCCTTATCAAATGGACGTGATGCTGTTTTAGGATCATGATTTCTAGTAGACATTGCCTTCATATTACAGAATCCTGCGAAAGAAAGTGGTGTAACACCCGCTTCACTCCCTCCAGCAACCATAATCTTAGCATCTCCTCTTTGGATAACCTTATAAGCATCTCCTATTGAGTGAGTTCCTGATGCACATGCCGTACATACATTAGTGTTAGGTCCCTTAGCACCTAAGAATATTGAAACTTGACCTGCTGCCATATTTCCTATCATCATAGGTACTAAGAATGGGCTTACTCTTTTATTTCCTTTTTCCATTAGAACTTTATGTTGTTCTTCCATAGTTCCAACTCCACCTATACCTGAACCTATTATAACACCCATTTGATCTCTATCTATACTGTCTAAATCTAGGTTCGCATCTTCTACAGCCATCTTTGCAGATGCTATAGCGTATTGAGTGAACCTATCTATTCTTTTTACTTCTTTTTTACTTATATAATCCTCAGGGTTAAAGTTTTTTACTTCTCCTGCAACTTGACTTTGGAAGCTACTTGCATCAAATCTAGTTACTTTGTCTATTCCACAAACTCCAGATTTTATGCTGTTCCAAAATTCATTTTTCCCTATTCCTACAGGCGTTACACACCCAAGTCCTGTTACAACAACTCTCTTTTTCATAGAGCTACCTCCACTATTTATTAGCTTCTATATATTTTACTATATCTCCGATTGATCCAAACTTTTCAGCTTCAGTATCTGGTATTTCTATTGAGAATTCATCTTCAAGTGCCATTATTATTTCTACAGCATCTAATGAATCTGCTTCTAAATCCTTCATTAAAGAAGTCTCCATTGTTATTTCCTTATCTTCTACTCCTAATTGATCCTTTATTATTTCTACAACTTTATTAAACATGTTATATCCTCCTAAGTTTTATTTTTTTAATTTTTAAATAATTTTTTCTAATAATTTTTATTAATTTATTTACATCTACTAATTTACTCCTAGTAGTTAAATATTAACTTATTATTGCATCACCATTCCACCATCTACATTTATAACCTGACCTGTTACATAGTTTGACATGTCGCTAGCTAAAAATGCAACTACATTTGCAACATCTTCTGGCTTTCCAAAAGTATTTTTAGGTATATTAGTAAGCATTGATGATTTTATATCATCATTTAATACGCTTGTCATATCTGTATCTATAAATCCTGGAGCAATAGCATTGATGTTAATATTTCTTGATGCTAATTCTCTTGCACTAGACTTTGTGAATCCTATTACACCGGCCTTTGATGCACAGTAATTTGCTTGGCCTGGATTTCCTATAATTCCAACTACTGATGCCATATTTATTATCTTTCCATATCTCTTCTTCATCATAGGCTTTATTACTGATTTAGTGCAGTTAAATACGCCTTTTAAATTTATATCAATTACCTTATCAAAATCTTCCTCTTTCATTCTCATAAGAAGAGTATCTCTTGTTATTCCTGCATTATTTACAAGTATATCAATTTGATTAAATTCCTCTAAAGCTCTTTCTATCATTTCATTTACTTCATTAGATTTAGATACATCACATTTTATAGTAATGCATTTTACACCAAATTCTTCAATTTCTTTTTTAGTATTTAGAGCTTCTTCTTCTCTAGATGTATAATTTATAACTAAATTAGCTCCAAGAGATGCAAGCTTTTTAGCTACTTCTTTTCCTATACCTCTAGAACCTCCAGTAACTATAGCTACTTTATTATTAAAATTTATCATTATATTTCTCCATCTCTATAAGTTCTCGCAAATTCATTTAGTGAATCTATTCCGTCTATGTTATAGATATTAACACTAGCACTTTTCTTCGATGATATTTTCTTTATAAATCCTTTTAAAGTATTTCCTGGACCAACTTCTATAAATGTATCATATCCTTCATTTAAAAGTTTCTCTATAGAATCTTCCCAAAGTACAGATGAACTAACTTGCTTTACAAGTAAATCCTTACCTGAATTCTCATAATAATTTGCATTTACATTTGAGACTACATGTACTTTTGGTTTATTTATATTTACTCTTTCTAGCTCTTTAGATAGTTTTATTCCAGCACCTTCTAGCATTGAAGAGTGAAAAGGTCCACTAACATTTAACTTTACTGCTCTTTTAGCACCTTTTTCTTTACACTTTGCAATAGCTTCATCTATTTTAGACGCTTCTCCTGATATTACAATCTGACCTGGAGAATTGTAATTTGCTACCTCTATAATACCATCATTGATACTATCTATCGCTTCATTAACAAGATCCCTATCTAATCCAAGAACAGCCGCCATCGCACCTTCTCCAACAGGAACTGTATCTTGCATGAATCTACCTCTTTTTTTAACTAAACTCACTGCATCTTCAAATTCCATTGCATCAGCAGCAACTAGTGCACTGTATTCTCCCAAAGATAGCCCTAAACATGCATCATAGTTTAAATCCACTTCATTTTTTATAGCTTCTAATACAGCTATACTATGAGTTAATATAGCGGGCTGAGTATTCTCAGTTTTAGATAGTTCTTCATTGCTTCCTTCAAACATAATAGTTTTTAAGTCCATATCAAGAGCATTACAAGCATTATCAATTACACACTTTGCAACTTGGTTATTTTCATATATATCTTTAGCCATCCCTACATACTGAGCACCTTGACCTGGAAATACCAACGCTACCTTTCCCATACAATACCTCCTAGTTTAGTTCTATATTTGGCATAATTTCTTTTGCCTGATTTATCATATCTTCTATTATATACTTACAAGGCTTTATATCCTTTATGATAGCTGCAATCTGACCTGCCATAAAAGAACCTTTTTCTATATCTCCATCTATAGTTGCAAGTCTTAAAGATCCGATTCCCTTTTCATCAAGTAATGCAGGATCTGCACCTTTTTTTTCTAAATCTAAAATCTCTTTAGCCAGTTTATTCTTTAGAGTTCTTACTGGATGACCAGTACTTCTACCAGTAACTATTGCATCTCTATCCTTTGACTTTAATACTAAATTTTTATAGTTCTCATGTACGCTACATTCTTCACTGCATATAAATCTAGTACCCACTTGGAAACCAGTAGCCCCTAGTGCAAAAGCCGCAACTATACCTCTACCATCTCCTATTCCTCCTGCTGCTATTACAGGTATTTTTACTGCATCTGCAACTTGAGGAGTTAGTACCATAGTAGTTAATTCACCTATATGACCGCCAGCTTCTGTACCTTCTACTATTACCGCATCTGCACCTAACTTCTCCATACGTTGAGCTAAAGCTACAGTTGGTACTACTGGTATTATTTTAGTTCCTACTTCTTTTAATCTATCTATATACTTAGCAGGGTTTCCTGCACCTGTAGTTATTACTTCTATTTTTTCTTCTATAATTAATTCAATAATATCTTCTACAAAAGGAGATAAAAGCATGACATTTACACCAAAAGGATTATCTGTTAACTCCTTACACTTCTTTATTTGTTCCTTTATTACTTCTTTTGGAGCATTTCCTGCTGCAATTATTCCTAGTCCACCAGCATTTGAAACTGCACTAGCTAAACTAGCATCAGCTACCCATGCCATTCCACCTTGAATTATAGGATACTTTATATTTAATATATTACAAATTGTATTCATTTCTTCCTCCTTATAAGCTCCACTGTATTACACAAGCGCCCCAAGTTAATCCTCCGCCAAAACCAACTAGCACTACATTGTCACCTTTATTTATTTTACCTTCTCTATATGCTTCATCCAATGCCACCGGTATAGATGCTGCAGACATATTTCCATATCTATGTAAGTTTATATACACTTTGTCCATAGGTAATTTTAGTCTTCTAGCTGATGCTTCAATTATCCTTATGTTAGCTTGGTGTGGTATAAGGTAGTCTATATTTTCTTTATTTAAGTTAGCAGCTTCTATTGCCTTTAAAGATGCCTCACCCATTATTCTTACTGCAAATTTATATACATCATTTCCTGCCATATGAATTGCATGTAAATTATTTTCAACAGTATGAATACTTGCTGGTTGCTTAGAACCTCCAGCTGGTATACTTAAGAAGTCTTTTCCTTTTCCATCAGATCCTAAGTGTGTAGATAAAATACCACCGCTACTTACATTCCCTATTACTACTGCTCCTGCTCCATCACCAAATAATATCGATGTAGATCTATCATTGTAGTCTAAAGCCCTTGAAAGGGTCTCTGAGCCTATCACAAGTACATTCTTATACATTTCATTCTCTACAAATTGTTTTGCAATTGTAATACCGTATATAAATCCAGAGCAAGCTGCTGATATATCAAACGCCGCAGCATTTGTTGCTCCTATTTTTTCTTGTACTAAGCAGGCCGTTGATGGAAATACCATATCCGGTGTAGCTGTAGCCACTATAATCAAATCTATATCTTCAGGTTTTAAATTTGCACATTCTATTGCTTTTAATGCTGAATTACTTGCTAAATCTGAAGTAGTTTCTTCATCGCTAGCTACTCTTCTTTCACTAATTCCTGTTCTAGTTTTTATCCACTCGTCACTTGTATCCATTATCTTTTCAAAGTGGAAGTTATCTAAAACTTTAGTAGGTAAATAACTTCCAACTCCTAAAATACCAGCCTTAATGTTCATATATTATTAAACCTCCAAAATAAGCTTACTCTTTTTCATCCTCAACTTTACTTTCAAAGTTTTTTACAAATTCTTTTATATCTTCTACAACATTACCTTCAGCAAATTTTATTCCTTGATTTATAGCATTTTTTATAGCCTTTGAGTTTGAACTTCCATGAGCTTTTATAACTCCTCCATTAACACCTAAAAGTGGAGCGCCTCCATATTCTGCATAATCCATAAAGCTTTTTAGCTGTCTTAAATCATCTTTTATAAACATAGCTCCTATTTTTCCTTTAGTGCTAGATAAAAGAGTTTCTTTAATAAGTTTCATAACAGACATTGCTACACCCTCTGCAGATTTTAATAACATGTTTCCAGTAAATCCATCACATACTATTATATCTGTATAAGCATTTATAACATCTCTTGCTTCCATATTTCCTATGAAGTTTAAATCTAAGTTTTTAAGTTCTTCATAAGCCTTTTTAGTTAAATCATTTCCTTTGCCTTCTTCTGTTCCTATATTAGCTAGGGCTAACTTAGGACTTTCCATATCTAGTACTTTTTTAGCATAAATATTGCTCATTGCCGCAAATTCAACTAGATTTCTAGGCTTACAGTCTACATTAGCTCCTCCATCTGCAATAAGAGTCATACCACGAGCCACATTAGGTATTACAGGGCATAAACAAGGTCTATCTATACCTTTTATTCTTCCAACTACAAATAATCCTCCTGCAAGTAATGCTCCAGTGCTCCCTGCCGATACAATAGCACTAGCCTTCCCTTGCTTTACAAGATTAAGTGCAACCACCATAGAAGAATCCTTTTTACTTCTTATAGCCTTTACTGGTTTATCTTCATTCTCTATAATTTCAGTAGTATGAACTATTTCTAACTTACTTCTGTCAAATTCATAATTAGAAAATTCATTTTCCAATAATTCTTTGTCACCAGTTATTATTAGTTCTACTCCATATTCTTTAATCGCTTTTACTGCACCCTCTACATTTGATCTTGGTGCATTATCTCCACCCATACCATCTATTACTATTTTCATTGCTTATCCTCCTAGTCTAATTCCTCAAATACGAATTTCCCTCTAAATATTTGTTCTTGAGCTTTATTATTAATTATAACCTTTACATAATGCTTTTTATCTATAGTTTTATAGATTTCAGCTTTAGCTATAAGTCTATCTTTCTTTTCTATAAGTTTAAAGCTCTTAATATTTGCAACTCTCATAATTACCTTTGGCGCATCTATTATTGCCATAGCTAATGAGTCTGCTAGAGAAAATATATACGTATCTCTTAGTGTATTAGTCTTAGAGTAAATCATCTCTTCAGTAATTTCCAGCATAGATATACCTAGTTGTCCTACAGATAAATCTATGATTTCTCCTGTGATCTCTTTTACCCCTAAAGTCTTAACCTTTGAGCTTTGAGTCTCTGCTATTGATTTAACCCTTTCTCTTAACTCAGGTATATTTAAGGTCATCCTATCTAGCCTCACAGTTTGTATACTTACACCAAATAAATCGGCTATTTCTTCATCTGTATAGAAAGGATCGGCCTTTAACATTTCAACAAGTTCTTCTTGTCTTTGGGCCTTGCTTTTCTTTTTCATATTACCTCCAGGTTTTTATAGCTGTATTTAGTACCAGCTACTAATAGTAGTGTATAATACTTTTATAAACTTTTCAATACTTATATTTTTATTTTTTTATTTTTTTTAATTTAATGCAAAAAAAACATGTAGATTGCTCTACATGTTTTTAGAAGTTATTACTCAGATACAACTTCTTTACCTTTATAATATCCACAATCTGGACATACTCTATGTGGTAATTTTGGCTCATGACATTGTGGGCAACTTACGAATCCTGTTGCTGCCATTTTTGAGTTAGCTGCTCTTCTCATTTTTGTTTTTGATTTAGATGTTTTACGCTTTGGTACTGCCATTTACGCCACCTCCTTAGTCATTTTTAAATATATCTTTTAATTTAGCAAAACGGGGATCTATAATCTCCTCGTCGTTCGCGATTTCACTACAAGAGCATTCTTCTTTATTTAAGTTTGCTCCGCAATCTTGACAAAGACCTTTGCACTCTTCTTTACATAAAATGCTTAGCGGCATATTGAAACCTATTGTTTGCTCTATTACTTTAACAAGATTTATTTCTTGATTATCGTAAATAAAAGCATCGTAGTCCTCAAAACTATCTTCGTCAAAATCTTCTTCTTTAACTAAAAAACCTTGTATAGAATATTCTATTGAAACTTCTACATTTTCTAAACATCTTGCACAATGGTCAAGAATTGTAAAATCAACATCTGCATTTAGGTATAAACCTTTATTAGTGTTTGAAATTTTACCATTTAGATTTAATGGAGAAATTAATTTATAATTCTCTTCACAATAATTAATAGTATCAATTTTTTGAGAAAAATTCAAGTCTAATTTGTCAATTTCTCGTCTATTTAATTTATCTAGACTAATTTTCATTAAGTTCACCTCAATATATCGCCAAATTTATTATACAAATCTCGCATTTGTTTGTCAAGTATTTTTACTTGATAGATAAATTTGCCTTTTTAGGACAAAACTTAAGGTAGGTTTTACCCTACCTTAAATATATTATAACCAACTATAATTATTTTAACTTATAATTATTTTTGTACTAACTTTAAAGTATCTCTAGCTATAACTAATTCTTCGTTAGTAGGTATTAATAATATCTTAACTTTAGAATCTTCAGTAGATATTACTCTTTCTTTTCCTCTAACCTTATTAGCTTCTGCATCTAACTTCATTCCTAAGAATTCCATGTTAGAAGCTATTTGAGCTCTCATATCTATACCATTTTCACCAACACCAGCAGTGAATACAACAGCGTCAACACCGTTCATTTCTGCAGCGTAAGATCCTATATATTTCTTAACTTTCTTAGCATATGCATCTAAAGCTATTTGAGCTTTTTCATCTCCCTTAGCAGCTGCACCTTCTATGTCTCTGAAGTCACTTGATATACCAGTCATACCGTATACTCCAGATTGCTTGTTCATTAAATCGCTTAATCCTTTAGCGTCTAATCCTTCTTTTTCCATTAAGAATGGTAATATAGCAGCATCTATATCTCCACATCTAGTTCCCATTATTAAACCTTCTAATGGAGTGAATCCCATAGAAGTATCTACACACTTACCACCATCAACAGCAGCTATAGAAGCTCCATTTCCTAAGTGACAAGTTATTATTTTTACATCTTCTATGTTCTTTCCTAACATTGCAGCAGCTCTTTGAGATACATAGTAGTGAGAAGTTCCGTGGAATCCGTATCTTCTTACACCGTACTTAGTGTATAACTCATGAGGTAAACCATAAAGGTATGATGATGCTGGCATTGTTTGATGGAAAGCAGTATCGAATACTCCTACCATTGGTACTCCTGGAAGTATAGCTTTACAAGCATCTATTCCCATTATGTTAGCTGGGTTATGAAGAGGAGCTAACTCTATACATTCTCTTAATGCAGCTTCTACTTCATCAGTTATTATAACTGAACCTGCGAACTTTTCACCACCGTGAACAACTCTGTGTCCTACAGCGTCTATTTCGCTCATTTCTTTAACTCCACCGTAAACAGAGTCCTTAACACCTTCTAATACTAATTTAATAGCATCTTCATGGTTTTTCATAGGTTGCTCAACTACAAGCTTACCTTCTACACCATCTTTTTCTTGCTTAAGTATAGATCCATCTATACCTATTCTTTCAACTAATCCTATACATAATACTTCTTCATTTGACATATCTATTAATTGATACTTTAATGAAGAACTACCACAGTTTAATACTAATATTTTCATTAGTATACCTCCTTAAAATTTTATCAATAATATGTAACAAGCCTATAAAGACTTTACTGACTACTTACAATATTGTATACATTAAACATTCCTTATTTAATATAACATCTTTCTATTTAAAAGTATATAGTCTTTATAATTTTTGCTGTAATTATTTATAATTGACTTAACATAGATTATTTTTCTCTTTTTGTTGTAATATTATAATATAATTACTTAAATTTATTGAATTTGAAATAAAGCCATATAATGGTATATAATTCTATTTATTAATTATTATACCTCTATTTTTAGACTTTTTTCTAATAGTTTATTTTTTAACTATCTTTTCAAATAATAATATATAAAAGGAGAATTTTTTATGAATATATTAGGATTAATTGTTGAATACAATCCTTTCCATAATGGTCATTTATACCATTTAAAAAAATCTAAAGAAGTAACAAAAGCAACTCATACTATAGCTATAATGAGTGGTAATTTCCTTCAAAGAGGTGAACCCGCTTTATTTGATAAATATACTCGTGCAAGAGCTGCTGTTGAAAATGGCGTAGATTTAGTAATAGAGCTTCCAACTATGTATGCTTGTCAAAGCGCAGAGATTTTCGCTCATGGGTCTATAGCTATGCTCAACTCTTTAAATTGTGTAGATTGTATTTGTTTTGGAAGTGAAGAAGGTTCAGTTGATATTCTCTCAACTATTTCAGATATACTAGTTAGAGAACCTCAAGAGTTCAGATCTTACTTAAAAAATTACTTAGATGATGGTGCACTCTTCCCTACTGCAAGAAGTTCAGCACTATTTGATTATATTAGTAATAATAATTTAATTGATATATCTAAAGAAAAGTTGCTTGATGTATTGAATTCATCTAATAATATTTTAGGAATAGAGTATATAAAAAGTATACTTAGATTAAAAAGTAATATAAAACCCTTTACTATTGCGAGAGTTCAATCTGAGTATAATTCCGAAGCCATAGAAAGTAGTATATGTTCAGCAACCGCTATTAGAAAATCATTAAAAGATAGTAGCGATATAAATACTATAAGTGATGTAGTTCCTCTAAATACATTTAATATTATCTCAGAAAAAATATCTACTAACTTTAATCCTATGTTTGATGAAATGTACTATAATATTTTAACTTCAACAATAGCTAGAGATGTTAATATATTAAACCAGTACTTTGATGTTAATGAAGGCATAGAGAATAAAATCTACCAAAGTATTTTTACTACTTCATCCCTTCTAGATTTACAACTATCAATTAAATCTAAGAGATATACTTTGACAAAAATTAAACGTATTCTTAACAATATTTTACTTGGCATAACTAAAGAAGATATGGAATCTGTTAAAACGATGAATTCTATGCCATATACAAGAATATTAGCCTTCAATGATAAAGGCAGAGAAATTTTAAAAAAAATAAAAATTAATTCTGATATACATATAGTAAATAAATTTTCAAATATATCATTCGCCATAAACGATGAAAATTTCAAAAAATTAATTGACTATGACGTAAAAGCTAGTAACATTTACAATTTAATTTATTACAGAAATAATAGAGATCTATTAAAAGGTCCAATGGATTTTTATATTTCACCAATATATATTAAACAGACTTAATATTGTAAAAGGTATACATCTAGGAAATAAATCTAGTTGTATACTTTTTTTATTGTAGCTATCATTATTTCCACAAAATAGCTTGTAACTCTTTTAATTCATATATTCTTTAATAGTTTAATATAATATCTTAACAATATTAAACTATTAGGTGGTGCTATGAAAAAAACTAAATTTATTACTTTCTTTATTCCAGTATTAATAGTAATGTTTTTAATATTTGGAGTAATTTTATTCCCTCAAAATTCTATAGAAGCAGGAAAAAAAGGATTGGATATATGGGTTAACATATTAATTCCATCACTATTGCCTTTTATAATAGGCGCTAATTTAGTTGTATCTTTGAAAATAGTAGACATAATCGGGTTTATTATAAACCCAATAACCCAGCTTATCTTTAATGTATCTGGAAAAGGCTCACTTGTATTTGTAATTTCTATGATATCTGGTTATCCTGTTGGAGCAAAGTTAGCATCTGAGCTTAGAAATGAAAATCAAATTTCTCAATTTGAGGCCCAACGTCTTATAGCTTTTTGTTCAACGTCTGGACCATTATTTATTATAGGGTCTGTAGCAGTAGGCATGTTTAAAGATAGTTCTTTAGGATACTTAATGCTTGTATGCCATTATCTAGGCGCTATATCAGTAGGATTATTATTTAGAAATTACGGTAAAGAAACACTTCAAAAAACAAAGTCTAATCTTGGAACTTGTGTGAGAACTGTTATAAATTCAAAAAATGAAAATAATGAGGGATTCTTCGTTTTATTTGGGAATGCAGTTTTTAGTGGAGTTAATACTCTCCTTTTAATCGGAGGATTTGTAATAATTTTTTCTGTTGTATTTGAGATACTTTCTTTGTTTAAAGTAATATCTTTAATGAGTAGTATACTTTATATTCCACTGTCCTTTATAGGTGTTTCAAAAGAACTATGCCAAGCTTTTATAAGCGGTTTATTTGAGATGACAATAGGATGTGCAAATATATCATTAGTTAATTCTTCATCTGAAGTTCTAAAAGTATCATTATCAAGCTTTCTAGTAGCTTTTAGTGGTCTATCAATCTTAGCTCAGTGTTGTACATTTATCGCTAAGACAGATTTAAGTACAAACCTATACATATTTAGTAAGCTTTTACACGGATTGTTTGCTGGTTTTTTTACATTCATACTTTACCCACTCTCAACATCTACAGCTTTAGTTTCCAATTTTTCAAATATATATGATACATTTTATGGAAATTCGCTTTGGGTTAGCTATGTGAATAATTATAAAACTATTCTGCCATTAATTGTTGTTTTTTATTTAATTTCCGCATTATACACTTTAAACAACTCTAAATCAAAAAAAATTGCAAGAAAAGTATAAGTCTTTAAATTCTAAAAAAGGTCTATAAAAATAATTTATTTTTATAGACCTTTTTATCGATTAATTTATTTATCGCGACTTAGCTCGTTTTTATCTCTAATAACCTCTTCTAATATGCATTTAATATTTTGTTCAACACTTGCAAGTACATCCTCTGCATACTCAATAGATCCCAATCTAATTTCTGTAGCTACTTTTTCAGCTTTAGAAACTATTTCATTAGCTTTCTCTTCTGCTAATGTAACTGGATCACTCGCTTCTACATAAGCCTTTACTACTTCTTCAGAATTTTTCTTTAATTCCTCTACGTTTTGAGCATATTCCTTTTGTATCCTATCAGCTTCTTTTTGAGCTTGAGATATTAACTCCTCTGCATCTTGCTTTGCCTGAGATATTATTTTATTTCTCTCTTTATTTATCCAAACAGCTTGAGTAACTTCTTCTGGAATAAGTGTCTTTATATCTCCTATTATCCTTAAAGCTTCTTGCTTATCAACACCACATTTGTGCGAGAAAGGAATTGAAGAACCATTTTGTAGCATACTCTCTAACTCTTCAAATAACTCAATCATTTCTAAATCTATCTTCACCTTTATTTCCCCCTATTAGTTTTTCTTTTTAATGCCTCTAATACTTCTTTTGGTACTAAGTTTTTTATATCTGCATCGAAAGTTAATACCTCTTTTATCAATGATGAACTTATAAATGAATACTTAGTTGTCGTAGGTAAAATTACAGTTTCTATGTTTGGGTTTAACTCTCTATTCATATGAGCCATCTGAAGTTCATACTCAACATCCGCCCCACTTCTTACACCTCTAACTAATGTATTTATTTCATGCTTTTCGCAGTAGTTTACTAGTAATCCCTCAAAGCTAACAACTTTTACATTATCTAAATGGCCTGTACATTGTTTTATTAACTCTACTCTTTCATCAAAAGTAAATAAACCTTTTTTATTTGGATTGTCAAGAACCCCTATTTGTAGTTCATCAAATATGTTTGAAGCTCTACAAATTATATCTAAATGTCCATTAGTAACAGGGTCAAAACTTCCTGCAAACATGGCTCTATGAATTTTTTGCTTCATAATTATGCCTCCATTTTATAAAATGTTAAGGTAGTGTTACCATATTTTTTAGACTTACTTTTTTCTAATCTTCCAATAGTTTCAGGGAATGAATCCTTAGTATCATGCTCTATAACTATTATTCCATCTTCTATTAATAAATCTGCTTGATCTATTTTCTCAAGAGCCGATATAAACATATCTTTATAATACGGTGGATCCATAAATATAACGTCGAACTTATCCTTCGTAGCTTGTATTTTAGTTATAGCGTCTTTAAAATCAGCATTTACTATCACACTTTCATTTTCAACTCTTGCTTTTTTTATATTAGATTTAACTATTTCTATACTATCCTTACTAATATCTACAAAAACACATTTTTGTGCTCCTCTAGATAAACACTCTATACCAAGTGATCCTGTCCCGGCAAATAAATCTAATATCTTACTATCCATTATGTATGAGTTTATTATATTAAATAAAGATTCCTTAACTCTATCAGTAGTTGGCCTTACATCATCATTTTTTGGAGCATTTAACTTTAACCCTCTTACTTTTCCTGAAATAACTCTCATGTTATATATCCTCTCTTTATTTTAGCATAAATTTAATTTAATTTAACGAAATTTCTCGAACTGCATACTCAAATTTATCTAAAATTTCCTTTTTCAACAATTTATTTTCAAAACCATTTAAATTATGATCTTCTCCCATAATATAGCGAGCCTCTTGTTGTGCTATCTTTAATATTTTCATATGCTTAAAAATATTAGCAATCTTAAGCTCTGGAAGTCCATGTTGCCTTGTTCCAAAGAATTCACCTGGTCCTCTAATTTCCAAATCTTTTTCAGATATTTTAAACCCATCATTAGTCTCTTCCATAATCGACATTCTCTGTCTACAGACCTCTGACTTAGATGCGTATATTAATATACAATAAGATTTATGACTTCCTCTTCCTACACGACCTCGAAGCTGGTGTAGCTGAGCTAATCCAAATCTCTCTGCATTTTCTATTATCATTAGTGTAGCATTTGGTACGTTTACACCAACTTCTATTACAGTTGTAGAAACTAATATATCTAGTTCTTTATTTTTAAAACTTTTCATAACTGCATCTTTTTCACTAGCCTTCATTTTCCCATGAAGTAAGCCGACCCTCAAATCACTGAAGTATTCTAACTTTAATTCTTCTACCAAGTCTACCGCAGCCTTTGCTTCTATTGCTTCGCTTTCTTCAACCAATGGACATACAATATATACCTGCCTACCTTGCTCGACCTCTTTTCGTACTAAGCTATTATAAGCTCTATCCCTTTTGCTTTTATCTACAGCAATAGTTTCTATTGGCTGCCTTCCTGGAGGAAGTTCATCTATTATAGATATATCTAAGTCTCCATAAAGTATAAGGGCCAATGTTCTCGGTATTGGCGTAGCCGTCATTACTAATATATCCGGATTATTTCCTTTTTCAGAAAGTTTACTTCTTTGTCTAACTCCAAATCTGTGCTGTTCATCAGTTATTACTAATCCTAATTTATCAAATTCAACTTTATCTTCAATCAGCGCATGAGTTCCTATAAGTATATCCACCTCATGATTTTTTACTCTTTCCAAAACAGCTTCTTTTTTCTTTTTAGTCAAGCTTCCAACTAAAAGTTCTACTCTCATTCCAAAATCCTTCAAGGTGTCTGTCAGCGATATATAGTGTTGCTCTGCTAATATCTCTGTAGGAGCCATTAAAGCCCCCTGATAGCCGTTTAAAACACAATCAGCAAGTGCTAGTAGTGCAACTACAGTTTTACCACTCCCAACGTCTCCTTGAACCAACCTATTCATAACCTTGTTATTTTGCATATCATCTATAATTTCATTTAATGCTCTATTTTGTGCATTAGTTAGTTTAAAAGGAAGTGAGCCTAATACATCTTTTAATTTTTCATTTTCCTTAAATTTTATCCCATCTGATTCAGTTATACCATTTTTAAACATAAAAAGTCCAAGCTGTAAAATTAAAAACTCCTCAAATACAATCCTATATAATGCAATTTTAAGCGCGTCTTTACTACTTGGGTTGTGTATATTTTTTACCGCATATTCGATACTACATAGTTTATATTTTTCTACTATTCTTTGAGGCATATACTCTTTTATTTTCAGTTCTTCATTAGAAAGTACAGATTTAATTATACTTATGATTTCTTTATTTGTTACACCATATGTAAGTGGATATATAGGCATAACTTTACAAGTATTCTTTGGAGCATTAGTAAGGTGCTCAACCTCACAAGATGTCATTTCAATATTCTTATAATTCTTCTTAACCTTACCAAAGACTAGTATTGTATCACCTGATCTAAATGTATTTTTTACATACTCTTGATTAAAAAAAACAAGCTTTGCATAGCCAGTTTCATCTCGCACATCAACCTTAGTAATATTCATACCTTTTCTCGGGCTAGTGGTCTCAACTCCTACTATTACAGCCTTTATTGTAGCCTTATCTTCATTTTCTAATTGTATAATTTTTTTTAGATTGTTTCTATCCTCATACTGCCTTGGAAAATAAAATATTAAATCTTTTAATGTGAATATTCCTAATTTATTTAGTTTGTAAGCTTTTTTAGGTCCTATACCTTTTACATATTGTATATCTTTATTTATATCAATCATAATCATCACCTATTATGTAAAATTTCACTTCGTTCAAATAAAGCTATGTAAGTTCATCATTTATTTAATCTAAAAAGCCCTATACAATCAGTAGCGTGATTATACAGGACTTTTAAAATCTTATTCAACTGAGATTAAATAATAATAAAGAGGCTGACCTCCATAATATAACTCAACGTCTATATCTTCAAACTTTTCTTCTAATGCGTCACGAAGTTCATTTGCTTGATCTTCTTTTACATCTTCTCCGTAGAATAAAGTTATTATTGCAGTATCTTCATCAACTAATTTTTCAATAAGATCAGTAGTTATTTCATCTACACTGTCTCCAGCAGACATTAACCTACTTTCTGCTATCCCTATCACATTACCTTCTTTAACATCAACATCATTCATAACTGTATCTCTTACTGCAAAAGTAACTTGACCAGATTTAACTAATGATAATGATTCCATCATAGCAGCTTCATTTTCTTCTACACTAGCATCACCATTAAAGTTTACTAAAGCAGAGAAACCTTGTGGTGTAGTTTTAGTAGGTATAACTACGATATTCTTTTCACTTAATTCTTTTGCTTGATTTGCAGCCATTATTATATTGCTATTATTAGGGAATATGAATATATTTCTTGCATGTATGCTTTCTATTGCATTCATAAAGTCTTCTGTGCTTGGGTTCATTGTTTGACCACCTTCTATTATGTGATCAACACCGAAGTCCCTAAATATTGTCGCTAAGCCTTCACCCATTGATGTCGCTATAAATCCGTATTCTTTTTCTTCTACAGAAGATGCTGTTTCGTAATTTGCATCTACTAATGTATTTTCATGTTGTAACTTCATATTTTCTATTTTTATTGTCAATAATTGTCCGTGCTTTAAAGCTTCTTGTAGTGCTTTCCCTGGATCATTAGTGTGAACATGTACTTTTATTACACCATCATCTCCAACTACTGCTAAACTATCTCCTAAAGGTAGCATTATATCTCTTATTTTAGTATCTTCTACAGTATTACTTTCTAATATAAATTCTGTACAATAGCAATATTTTATATCTTCAGTTGAAATATTGTTTCTAGAAACTTCTATTGTTTGTACTTCAGATGCATTAGAATCTTTTATTTCTATAGCATTTCCTTTTAATGCAGAGTACATTCCTTCATATATTAAAACTAGTCCTTTTCCACCTGAATCTACAACACCAGCTTCTTTTAAAGCTTTAAGTAGATTTGGAGTTCTTTTTAAAGATTCATTAGCTTCTTCTATAAGAAGTTCTAAGAATTTTAACATATCTTTTTCTTTTTTAGCAACTTTTATAGCATGTTCTCCACTTTCTCTAACTACAGTAAGTATAGTACCTTCTATCGGCTTTATTACAGCCTTGTATGCAGTATCAGATCCATTTTTAAATGCATGCGCTAAATCTTCAGTTGATAAATTTTCTTTACCTTCTATTGATTTTGCTATTCCTCTTATTATCTGAGATAAGATAACTCCAGAGTTTCCTCTTGCACCCATTAACGATCCTTTAGATAGTGCTTTACCTATATCTGTTATGTTATCATTACTTACCTTAGCTAATTCCTTCATAGCATAAGATATAGTAAGCGACATATTAGTTCCTGTGTCTCCATCTGGAACAGGGAATACATTTAGTTTGTCTACTAAATCTTTATGATTTTGAAGATTGTTTGCACCTGATACAAACATATCTCTTAAGTTTTTTCCGTCTATATACTGAATCATTTTATTCCTCCTAAATTACTTGACTCTAATTCCTTGTACATTAATATCTATTTTACTTACCTTTATTGCCGTCATGTTTTCAACAGTATATTTTACTCTATCAATTATATTGTTTGCAACTGTTGATATGTTTGTTCCGTATTGTATTATAACATAAAGCTCTATTGCTATGGTATTATCTTCTAGTTCTTCTACTTTAACACCTTTTGTAGCATTTTCACCTTTTAATAATTCTACTATACCCTTAGATTTATAAGCTAAACCTACTAATCCGTAACTTTCCATTGCAGCTTTATATGCTACTTGAGCTATTACTTGTCTATCTATTTCTATGTTTCCAAATTGATTACTTATTTTTGCACTCATGGTTGACCCCCTTAAGTTCATTTTTAATTTTATTTTTCTCAAAAATAATCTAAAACTTTCTTTTATTTTGTCCGTTTATAAAATTATAACTACTATAATACTATAAATGTGTTATAATTTAAACCTACCCAAATTTTTTTATGTAAAAATCATTGAAATTTGGACTTTATTAGAAGGAAATATTTAAGATTTCTTTTTTTAATATTTACTTTATATAGAATTATATATATAATTTTATAATATAACAAGAAATTGTTCAATACAGTAAGGCAAATATATATTTCTATTGCACGATTTTAATTTTTATGTTAATATAAATATGTTTTTAGTCTTTAAATAGTTATCATTTTAAGGAGGTGTACGGATAATGGCAAAGATATGTAGCGTATGTGGTAAAGGGAAGGTTGCTGGAAACCAAGTATCACACTCAAATAAACATAGCAGAAGAACATGGTCTGCAAACTTAAGAAACGTTAGAGCTATAGTAGATGGTACTCCTAAGAGAGTAAAAGTTTGTACTAGATGTTTACGTTCTGGGAAAGTTGAAAGAGCTTAATAAGTTTTCTTATTAATCAAAGCCTACTAATTAAAGTAGGCTTTTTTCTTTTGCTATTTTCCTTTTTTATTTCCACCCATAAATCTTAAAACTATATTAGAAATCCACTTTGGTAGTTTTATTGTTACCATCTTCATAATAAATCTCCCCCATTTTAATCATCATATAATTTAACTATTAATATAAAAATAATAATACCCCACACCCTACAAGAAGTAATGCCGTAAGAGCTGACCAAATCCAATTAGGTAGTATCATAGATAATATCAATGCTGCTCCTGTAGCCAAACATAAAATCCCTAGTAACCCCTTTGATTGATTTCGCATAAAACACCTCCTTTGGCATACCTCTATCTAGCATAGTATTCTCTTCATATACTTTAAATTTATGCAAATTAAATTATATTTAGACCTGTCCTATTTTTTTATATTGAAGTAATTTAAAATTTACAATTTATTTATATAAAAAAGACTGCAGTCATTTCTTTTACATAACTACAGTCTTTTCATTATATATTTTCATTTACACAGATTATAACTTTTTCTATAGATTTCTTATCACAAAAGTCAATCGGAGCGTTAAATGCCTCTAGCATACCTTTACCATCTTCGTCTAACTCATCTTTTTTTGACTTCAAATCGATTTTTAAAATACTCATCATTGCTTTATCGCCTATACTTAGTTCTCTATAATTAAAGGATCCTCTTAAATAAAATAGTTTTATGTTATTTCCTATCTCTTCGTCGAAATTTTTTTCCATAATAGAATTTAATAGCTTATCCTTTTCATGTGATAATCCAACCGCAAATACTATTATTTCTTTTTCCTTTATCATGTCATAATTCTTAATAATTAAATCTACCCCTTTAATTTTCCCTGCATGAAGTGAGCCCCCGAATATAATAACATCGTAATCTTTTAAATCTTTACCTCGTATATCTGATATCTCATACAAATCTGCATCTAGCTTAAGAGCTATCCACCCAGCGTACTTTTTCGTACTGCCATATTTACTTTTATAAATAACAGCTATAGACTTATTATTATCCATTATAATACCATCCCCTATATTTTTTTATACTTATAAATATATGACTAAACTACAAATTTACCTTCTTTACTTTCTTATAAATTGTATATATTAAAATTATTCCAAGTATTATACCTATCATATCTATTCCTACATCCTTAATAGAAGCACTTCTACCTGGTACAAAATACTGATGATATTCATCTGACATTGCATATAAAGTAGATATTATAAAAGAGTACCATATTGATTTATTTATAGATTTTTTTATCTCGTAGCTTGCCATAAATACAAGCACTGCAAGTATTAAATAAGACATTATATGAGCAGATTTCCTCACTAACCTTATGTATCTTATATCGGTCATTTTGCTATTTTTCTTATCAGCCAAGGAAGTCTTTCCTACCACTTCAACTGCTTTTATTACTCTATCAGAAGACAATTTTGATTCTTTACCATTTTTATCTGAGTAATTATATATCACTCCCATCCAAAGCAAAACTATAGCAATTAAAATTATCGTTTTTTTATTCAAGCCATCCCCTCCTAACATCTGTTTTCTATTTATAATACATTTTATTCTGCTTTTTTTCAAATTAATAAAATCAAATTAAAAAGAGCTAACTGTAGTAAGTTAGCCCTTTTTAATTTAGTATTGTTATTCATTATATATTTCTTATTATAAGTAAAGTACCACTATCTACTTTTATCTTACACTCTCGCTCTAGCATTATATTTGATATTCCAATTGGAACAGAATACTTCATATGGTAATCCTCAAGCGGATATTCTAAGTTTTTTAGAGTTACTCCGTATGCATCTCCCTTTACAGGGATAACAGATATTGTATCTCCAACTTGTCCTCTTAAAGATATTTCTTCATCTATAGCTATGTAAATTTCTTCCTTATCTGTAAGTATTCTAGGAGTAATATTTTGTTCTTTGACGTAATAAAGTAGGTTAATATTTGCAATCATATGGTCAACTCTTCCACCTAATCCCCCTATAAAATCTATTTGATTGGCTTTTAAAGTGGTTGCTAGGTAGATACATAGCTCAGCATCAGTTTCATTCTTTTTTGCCGGAAATTGCTTAAAATCAACATCATTAGTTTTATAATAGTCTACAACACCACTATGTACTGAATCTAAATCTCCAAGTATATAATTCGGTATTATATCCATCTTATAACTATGATTTGCTCCACCATCTGCGCATATTATGTAATCATAATTTTCATTATTTATAATAGATTTTGTAGTTTCATAATTTTCTATCTCACCATTTAAAATAATACAAATCTTCATATTATATCCTATAAATTAGAATTATTTCTAAATAACTCTACTGTAGTAGGAATATCATCACTATTAAATATAGCAGAACCTGCTACTATTACATTCGCACCTGCTTTTACTACTTCAGCTACATTATCAGGTTTTATACCACCATCAACTTGAATATCTACAGTTAAATCATTTTTATCAATAAACTCTTTTAGTTCTTTTATTTTAGGTATCATACTTTCTATAAAAGATTGACCTCCAAAACCTGGATTTACAGTCATTATAAGTACCATATCTAAATCTTGAATCACGTGCTTTATTGTTTCTATTGGAGTTGCCGGATTTAAAGAAACCCCAGCCTTTATTCCATAAGATTTTATATTTTGTATAGTTCTGTGTAAGTGCTTACATGCTTCTTGGTGAACTACTATTATATCGCAACCTGCATCTACAAAATCCTTTATATAATTATTAGGATTTTCTATCATAAGATGTGCATCAAATACCATATTCACATCTTTTCTCAAGCTTTTTACAATTCCAGGTCCTAGTGTAATATTTGGAACAAAATGTCCATCCATCACATCTATGTGTAAATACTCACACCCTGCACTTTCTACTTTCTTTACATCCTCTAATAATCTTGCAAAATCTGCTGATAATATAGATGGTGCTAATTTAATCATCCTTAGTATCTCCTTTTCCCTTGTCTTATTTCTCTTAGCAGTTGTATATAGCTATCATATCTCTCTTTAGATATTTCTCCACTTTCTACAGCTTCCTTTACAGAGCAACTTGGTTCATTTTCATGAATACATCTTGATCCAAATTTACAATCGTCAAAATCCTCAAACTCTATAAAGTATTCTTTAAGCTCAGTTTCTTGTATATCATCAAGAGTTAATGAACTAAATCCTGGAGTATCCGCAACCATTCCCCCACACTCTAATTTTAATAGTTCTGCATGACGTGTAGTATGCTTACCTCTTTTTATTTTTTCACTTACTTCACCAGTTTGAAGTTCAAATTTTGAATCTATTTCATTTAATAAACTTGACTTTCCAACTCCAGATGGACCAGCAAAAACTACTACATTTTCTCTTAGTTCATCTTTTATTCTATCTATATTTAACTTAGTCTTATTACTTACTGGAATTACTTTATATCCAGTAGATTCATAAATTCTCTTTAATTCTTCTAAATTATCCTCTTCATCTAGGTCAGCTTTAGTGAATATTATTACTATTTCTAAGTTTTCTTTTTCCGCTAATACTATAAATCTATCTAATAGAGATAAATTAGGGTTTGGATTTTTTATAGCAAATACTATTAAAGCCTTATCTACATTTGCTATAGGTGGTCTTATAAGCTCTGTATCCCTTTTATCTATCTCTTCTACTACACCCTTTTTAGTTTCTTCATCAACTACACTTATACTTACTCTATCTCCAACTAAAGGAGTAACTTTTTGTTTTCTAAATATACCTCTAGCTCTACATTCATAAAGTCCATTTTCTGTATCTACGTAGTAAAATCCCCCAATTCCTTTTATGATCTTTCCATTTAACATTAAATTCCTCCTCTGAAATTTTACTCAATATAAATATTGTATCCTATTTTAATATAATATCATAATAATTTCATTATTAATTAAAAATTTCATTTTATTACATTGTTATATTTTATGCATATCTCACAAAAAAAGAAGCCCAACTGATTAAACTGTTGGGCTTTTCTTTTTATTTAATTTATTTTTATATAATATTTTAAGTATGCGTTACACCTTAATTTGTTTCCGTTTGATCTACCTGTGGTACTTGATCTTGTGGTGGTGCTGGAGTATCCGTTGGTGGTACTGGAGTATCCGTTGGTGGCGCTGGATCTACAGGTTGCTCCGGAGTATTTGTCGGCGGATTTGTTGTTCCTCCTCCTCCTCCACCTGTTCCTGGATTAGTTGTACTTCCACCTTGGTTATTATTTTGAGGTGGATTTGTTGTTGTATCAGACTTATCGTCCTCTTTTGGTTCTTCTTTTTGCTCTTCTTTCTTCGGTCCTTTACTTATAACAACATCTATCTTATCTCCCTCTTCAACACTTCCGTTTCCTGAAGTTGGACTTTGTAATAATACTACTCCAGCTTTGTATATCTCATTATACTCTTGCTTTACATTTCCTAGCTCAAGCTTATTTTCCTTTAAGATATTTTCTGCTTCTTCCAAAGTGTATCCTACTATACTTGGTATAGCAGCTTTCTTAGCGCCTTTACTAATTACTACGCTTATTGTATCACCTTTAACCATTGCAGTACCTGATGCTGGCATTTGAGATATTATGCTATCTTTTGGAATATCTGCATTATATTCATCTCTTCTTATATCCAGCTTTAGTCCTAGTCTCTCAAGCTCTTTTTGTGCCTCATCTAGAGTCATTTCTTCTAGACTTGGAGCTACTAAATCTCCTGCATTTTGAGTTTTCCCTGAAATCAATTTAAGTGCGACAAATACTTGAGTCGCTAATACTAAACATAATATAATCGCTGCTATTTTAAGCCTCTTCTTAGTTTTAGGGCTATCTTCTTTTTTCATTTTTTTCTTCTTGCTCTTATTTTTAGTTTTTTCTTTATTCTTCTTTAATCTTGATGGTTTTTCATCATCTTCAAAGCCATCATCTTCATCAGGCTCATCATTTAATTCAACTACAGGTGTAGGAGTTATAGCTTTATTTAACTCAGCTCCATCAATCTTTTTTGTAGCATAGTTATCATATTCTTTTATAAAATCAAGATCAATATTTTTCTCTATATATTCAATATCTTCTATTAGCTCTTCCGCACTTTGATATCTATCTGCACTTGATTTTTCTGTTAACTTCTTTATTATAGTTCTTACACTTTGAGGTATACTTACTCTCTCTTCAGAAGTAAATTCTATCTCATCATTTATATGTTGTAGAGCTATTGATATAGGACTGTCACCTTTAAAAGGTACCTTGCCTGTAAGCATTTCATATAAAACTATGCCTAACGAGTAAAGGTCCGCATTGTTAGTTACATATTTCCCTTTAGCTTGCTCTGGTGAAAAATAATGCACGGAACCTATTATGCTTCCTATATTTGTCATTGTAGAGTTTGATACCGCTTTAGCTATACCAAAATCAGCAACTTTTACAACTCTTCCTTCTTTAGAAATAAGAATATTATGAGGCTTTATATCTCTATGTATAATACCTTTTTTGTGAGCTGCACTAAGTGCCATAGCAATTTGCTTAGTTATATCAAGAGCTGTATACTCATCTAAAGTTCCTTCATCCTTTATTATTTCCTTTAGATTTTGCCCATCTACAAACTCCATTACTATATAATGGACCTTTCCATCTTCCCCAACATCATAAACATTTACTATATTAGGATGAGAAAGACTTGCAACCGCCTCAGCCTCTCTTTTAAATTTACCTAAAAATTCATCATCATCAACAAACTCGGGTCTAAGAACCTTTAATGCAACAGTTCTGCTTAATAACTTGTCCTTGGCTTCGTAAACAAAAGCCATTCCTCCATCACCAATTTTTCTGATGATTTCATACCTATTACCTAAAATAGTCTCTCCCACATTATCACCATCCTACATTATGCTTTTATTAATATGACCGATACATTATCTTTTCCTGAAACCTCATTAGCCATATTTATTAACTCTTCACTAATTTCATCTATATTTTTATCTTTTGATATTATCTTTTTTACTTCGTCATCTTCTACAAATCCTGTAAGTCCATCAGTAGCAAGAAGAATCATATCCTCAGGTTCTATACTACATTTAAATATATCCACTATTACCATTTCATCAGTACCCATAGCTCTAGTTATGTGATTCCTACGAGGATGTGTCTTGGCCTCACGTTCAGTAATCACATTTGCTCTTACAAGCTCTTCTACTATAGAATGATCTACTGTTATTTTATCAAATTTTTTACCATGTGACAAATAACACCTACTATCCCCAACATTAGCAACATACAAATTATTTTTGTAAATAACTGCAGTTACTAAAGTAGTTCCCATACCTTCACATTCTATGTTATCTACTGATTTTTTATGTATAATAGAATTTACACTATTATACGCTTGTTTTAGTATATCATCAATATAATCTATCTTTACATTTTCATGTTGTATTAGGTTTTCTTTTAAAAAACAGATTATATTTTCTACTGCTAATTTACTAGCTACTTCACCTTTTTTATGACCACCCATACCATCAGCTATTGCAAAAACTCCAACGGTATTTTTCTCTTCAATTTCTATTATTTCCCCGCCACAATAATCTTCATTATTTGTTCTTACTTTTCCAATATGGGAGGCACAACTATAGATCATACGACTTCCCCCTTAAGCTACTTATGTTTTCTTCTTAATTGTCCACAAGCCCCACCAATGTCAGAGCCCATAGAAATCCTAACTGTAGCTGGTATATTATTTTTTTCTAAAACATCTCTAAACTTATAAATATAAGACTTATCTGGTCTCTCAAAATCTCTTTCTTCAACGTTATTTATAGGTATTAAGTTAACATGACATAGTATTCCTTTTACAAGCTTACATATAGCCTCTGCATCTTTTTCTGAGTCATTAACTCCCTTTATAAGCGAG
Source organism: Romboutsia weinsteinii (assembly GCF_002250835.2). Taxonomy (GTDB): domain Bacteria; phylum Bacillota; class Clostridia; order Peptostreptococcales; family Peptostreptococcaceae; genus Romboutsia_A; species Romboutsia_A weinsteinii. The sequence goes on along the minus strand of NZ_NOJY02000005.1, from coordinate 6,573 downwards.
TATTCAAATGTAACTCTCCTGTTAGTCTTTTTGATATAATATTTACAAGCATCAATTATATCTTTAACAGGATATGCCTTAGCTACAGGCATTATTTCTTGCCTCTTATCATCATAAGGTGAATGTAGAGATAAAGCTAAGTTTATAGGTATCTCTAAATCGGCTAGTTCACGCATCTTAGGAGCTATACCACAAGTTGATAAAGTTATATGTCTATAACCAATATTTAACCCATTTTTATCGTTAACAAGCTTTAAGAATTTCTTAGTGTTTTCAAAGTTGTCAAGTGGTTCTCCACTTCCCATTAGAACTAGGTTTGATACTCTCTTACCTGTATCTTCCTGTATCTTAATAATTTGGTCTAATATCTCCCATGGTTCTAAATTTCTAAGTAAACCATCTATAGTAGACGCACAGAATTTACATCCCATTCTACATCCAACCTGATTAGAAATACATACTGTAACACGACTTTCATAATCCATCATTACAGTTTCTATAATATTTTCATCATTTAATAAAAATAAATATTTTTTAGTTCCATCTTTCTTAGATTCTAACTTTAATTCTATTTCTAAATTTCCAATATAAGAAACTTCATCAAGTTTATCTCTTAAGCTTTTAGGAATATTATTCATATCATCAAAGCTTTTAGCACCTTTATATATCCAAGAATATATTTGACTTCCTCTAAAGGACTTTTCTCCTATAGTCTTCATAAACTCTTTTAATTCTTCTTCTGTAAAGTTTTTTAATGCTACTTTATTCTGATTCATATTATCACTACCTTACTCTTTTAAATTTTGCTATAAAGAAGCCATCCATGCCATGTATATTAGGGTATATTTTTAGATATCCCTTATCTTGATTATCTAAATCTACATTTACAGCATCTATAGGAACTAGTTCAAAATTATCATTTTCCTCAAGGAAATTGTTAACTACATCTATATTTTCAGCGTCTTGTATAGTACATGTACTATATACCAAGTTTCCTCCACATCTAACATATTTAGAGGCATTGTTTAATATTACCTTTTGTAATTCTGGTAATCCCTTAAGTTCTGCTTTTTCCTTATACTTGATTTCTGGTTTTCTTCTTATTATTCCAAGACCTGAACAAGGTACATCCGCTAATACATAATCAAACCTTTCTATACTATCTTTATCAATTACCGATGCATCACTACATTCTGCTTCAATATTAGTTAATCCTAATCTATTAGCTGTACTATTTATAAGCTTTATTTTATGCTCAAATATATCTCTAGATACTACCTTACCAGTATTTTTCATAATAGTTGCTAAGTGAGTACTCTTTCCTCCCGGAGCACTACATACATCTAATACAAGTGAGTCTTCTTTTGGATTTAGTACCTTTCCTACAATCATAGAACTTATATCTTGTATTGTGAATAATCCTTCTTTGAATAACTTATTATTTTCTATGTTCTTAAGGTTCTCAACTCTTATTGCTTCTTCAATCGTAGCTACTTTATAACATTTTATATTCATCTCATTTAATCTATTAATAAGCTCATCTCTAGTAATTTTTAAAGTATTAGTTCTTAGATATAAACTAGGCTTTTCATTGTTAGCTTCTAATAAATCTTCAGTAAATTCTATACCAAAACTGTTAATCCAATTTTTCATCATCCACGGCTTATAAGAATACTTAGTAGATAGATACATAATTTTATCGTCTATATCTACATTAGATATAGTTTCTTTTTGTCTTATTACATTTCTCAAAATTGCATTTACAAATCCTGATGATTTCTTATCAAATTTCTTTACTAAATTTACAGTTTCATTTACTGCTGCATAATCAGACACACTATCTAACATTATTATCTGATAAATTCCCATCCTTATCAATATTTTAACATGAATCTCCATTTTTTGTGACTTTATCTTTGAAAGTTTGTCCATAATATAATCTAAATAATATTTATTTTCTACTACACCATAAATTAATTCTGTTGCAAAACCTCTATCTTGGTCACTAATATCTAGATTTTTAAAATATTTATTTATTGCCATATTCGAATAATTATTGTTTTTTTCTATGTCACTCAGCACATTATATGCTATTTCTCTTGAATTCATCAAATATTCTCCTTATAATTTTATTTTTCATTTACATAGAAAAAGTCCTAGAAATACTAGGACAATCTCCTTTAATCATTATTTCTTTGTGCTATAGCTACTAGTCTCAAAAGTTGAAGTACTGATGTTAATGCTGCTGCAACATAAGTAAGTGCTGCTGCAGTAAGCACCTTCCTACTTTGACCAACTTCTTTCCCCTCAAGAATTCCCAAGTTTCCAAGCTGAACTACAGCTCTACTTGAAGCGTTAAATTCAACTGGAAGTGTAATAATTTGGAATAATACAGATGCTGAGAATAGTAATATTCCTATTTGTAAAAAAGGTCCTCTTGTAAAGAAAAATCCTAATGCTATTAAAAACCAAGATATATTAGATGCAAAGTTTACTACTGGAACTAAACTACTTCTTATACTTAAGGGTGCATACCCTTTTGCATGCTGTATTGCATGACCGCATTCGTGCGCAGCTACTGCAACTGAAGTTATAGATGTTCCATAATATACATCTTGTGATAATCTAACTGTATTGCTTCTCGGATCATAATGATCACTAAGTCTTCCTCTTACCATTTCTATGTTAACATTATATAAGCCATTTGAATCTAATATCGATCTAGCTGTTCTCTCTCCAGTATATCCTCTTTGAGAATTTACTTTTAGATATCTACTAGTAGTAGAACTTACTTTAAATTGAGCATACATTGTAAATATTATCGCCGGTATCAATATATAAATTGTCGGATCAAACATCATGCCATAATATGGATACATATAAAACACACTCCTATTTTTTAGATGTAAAGAAATTTATCGCTTCTTCAACTTCTTTAATATCAATACTTGTATCTACACAAGGTCCATTAGGTCTCTTATTAAATACACCTAATACTGGAATTTTACTAGTATCTTGGACTCCAGCCGTCAAATCTCTTTCGCAAGCTACAGCTATAACAGCTTTCGGTCTGTTGTCCATTATAATTTTTCTAGCTAGAGTTCCTCCTGTAGCTACAAATATATTAACATTAGCTTTCTCTTTTAACTGGACTAAATCTCCTATGTTACACAAACCACATTGTTTACAGTTTGTTATTTCATTAGTTACTTTTAACTTGCAACTATTTTTTTGTACACAATGAGGTATAAGAATTAGTATGTCCTCAGAGTTTAGATTATACTTCTTGCTATATATATATTTATTATTTAACTTTATAAATATTATTCTTATTTCATTTTTAGATATTCCTATTAATGATGCTACATAAGTCACTATAGGAAATAATATACTTACTATCTTAAAATTAATACTCATTAATTTCGAACTAACTTCTTTATCCTTAATGACCCTATAAGTAATTACCGTTGAAAATACTATTGTAAGTATTATTAAAAAGGTTATAACATTTACTAGTGTTGAAAATACTTGAGTTAAATTTGCTATAAAAACATTAACTACTCCTAGTAAAACTGTTAGTATTCCAAGTAAAATCCCTATAGTAGTTAAATATCTTTTAGCTTCCATAATAATTCACCTAACCTAATACTAAATCAGCTTCTATACTATTTCCTTTTATATATTCTCCAACTTGTACTCTTTTCTTACCTGGCATTTGTATGTCTTCAATTAAAAGTACATTGTCACAGGTGCTTACTCTAATACCCTCTTTATCTACTCTAATTATTGTACCAGGTGTTTTATTAGATTTTTCATTTAATACTTTAGTCTTCCAAATTTTCATTGTATCATTGTTGTAAGTTGTGTAAGCACTTGGCCATGGGTTAACACCTCTTACTAAGTTATGTATCTCAGTAGCACTCTTACTCCAATCAACATTTCCTAATGACTTATTCATCATTGGAGCATATGAAAACTCATCATGATTTTGAGGTATTCTAGGAGCACACCCTTTTTCTATTAGATCTAGAGTTTCTTTTAGTGTTTCAGCCCCAATTTCTTTCATCTTATCATGAAGCTCACCTGCAGTTATTTCATTATCTAAATCAAATTCAGATATTAAAATCATGTCTCCAGTATCTAAACCTTCATCCATATACATAGTTGTTACACCAGTTTTTTCTTCGCCATTTATTATAACCCAATTTATAGGAGCTGCCCCTCTATACTTCGGAAGTAAAGATACATGAACATTTATACATCCAAACTTAGGTATATCTAACAATGCCTTTGGTAGTATTTGTCCAAATGCCACAACTACTATTACATCTGGATTTAAAGCTCTCATCTCTTCTATAAAAGCTTCATCTCTTGCTTTTAATGGTTGGTATACTGGTATGTCGTATTTTAATGCAAGCTCCTTTACAGGAGGCATTCCCATTTTCTTACCTCTACCTACTGGCTTATCAGGTTGAGTTACAACTCCAATAAGTTCATGTTTTTCATCTATTATTTTTTGTAAACATCCAACTGCAATGTCTGGCGTTCCCATAAAGACTATCTTCAATTAAATCAGCTCCTATTACTTTTCTATTTTGTCAACAAATAATACACCATCTAAGTGGTCTATCTCATGGCAGAATGCTCTAGCTAATAGCTCTTCACCTTCTATTTCTATTATCTGCCCTTTTCTATTTAATGCTCTTACTTTTACTACATAAGGTCTTCTTACTTCTCCAGATTCACCTACAACACTTAGGCAACCCTCTTCATCTATTTGTTCTCCAGATGTTTTTATTATTTCTGGGTTTATTAACTCTATTATTCCATCACCGATATCTATAACTACTACTCTCTTTAGTATTCCTACTTGAGGTGCTGCAAGACCCACACCATCTGCTTCATACATAGTATCTGCCATATCTTCTAATAATTGAATTATTTTTTCATCTATTACTTCAACCTTTTTAGATTTCTTTCTTAATACAGGCTCTCCTATTTGAACTATATTTCTTAATGCCATTTTTATTATTCCTCCTAAATTTATAATACGCTATTCGGGTTAATATCTATTGATACGTTTATATCTTTACTAAACACCGTATCTCTTTTCGTAATACATATATATTTTATTATACCCTTTAATAAATTAATTTCAATATTATCATCTTTAAATAATATTTGCCATCTATAATTCTGATTTATTTTTGATATAGAGCAAGGATTTGGACCTAATATAAAGTCAAAATTATTTATACCCCTATTATCTAGTAAATAAATCATAGATTTATACATATTCCTTGCATTTTGCTCTACTAACCTTTCATTACTTCCACTTATTACTACACTAACCATATTATTAAAAGGTGCATATCCAAATGCTTTTCTTATTTTTATTTCATCCTCATAAAAACCTTCAAAATCATAATTTATAGCTCTTCTAATCGCATAATGATCAGTATCATAAGTCTGAAGTACAACATGACCTTCCTTATCAGACCTTCCAGCTCTACCAGCCACCTGAGTTACCAACTGGAATGTAGTTTCAAAACTTTTAAAATCAGGAAAATTTAATATCATATCTGCTGATAATATTCCAACTAATGTAACATTATCAAAGTCAAGACCCTTACTAAGCATCTGAGTCCCAATTAAGATTTCAGCTTCTCCATTTTTAAATTTATTTAATATTTCTTCTAAGGATCCTTTTTTAGAAGTCGTATCCTTATCCATCCTAAGCACTCTCATATCAGGAAATATACTTTTTAACTCTTCTTCTATTTTTTGTGTACCTACTCCAAAAGGTTTGACATAGTGGCTACTACATTCAGGACATTCATTTGGTATCTCTTTTTCATATCCACAATAATGGCAGCGACCTATATTTTTTCCCTTGTGGTATGTTAAAGAGATGTCACAATTCTCACATTGAAAAACATATCCGCATTTTCTACAAGATACAAAGTTTGCATAACCTCTTCTATTTAAAAACAATATAACTTGATTATTGCTTTTTACAGCTTCTTGTATTTGTATTTGCAATCTATTACTAAATATACTCTTATTTCCATTATTTAATTCATTTTTCATATCAACTACTTCTATCTTAGGCAGCGGATTATTATTTGCTCTTTTTTTAATATTTATTAGGTTATATTCTCCATTTTCAGCTTTATAGTATTCTTCTATAGAAGGTGTCGCTGATCCTAATACTAAAGATACATTGTTTTTTATCGCTAAAAACCTAGCTACTTCTATAGCGCTAAATTTAGGATTTTTTTCTGATTTATAAGCACTTTCATGAAATTCATCAATAATTATAACTCCTAAGCTACTAAAAGGTGCAAACAAGGCTGATCTTGCCCCTATTAATATTCTTATTCGACCTTCTTTTATTGCTTTATATACGTCATGCTTTTGACCTTCTGAAAGCTGACTATGAAATACACCTACTATATCTCCAAATCTACTTTTAAATCTTGCTATTGTTTGTGGGGTCAACGCAATCTCAGGTACTAAAACTATACTATCTAAACCTTGTTTTAGAGCATAATCTATTATCTCCATATATAC
>NZ_NOJY02000059.1 GCF_002250835.2 Romboutsia weinsteinii | reverse complement strand
TAATTATATTGTGCGAAAGTGTTCGGTTGACTACCTTATAGTCATCAAGAGGGTGCTACATTTGTAGACCAACTTGGGTGGAACCGCGAATTAATACTCGTCCCAAATATATATATTTGGGATGAGTTTTTTTATTTTATACAAAATTAAATTGAGGAGGAAATACAATGATAAAAATTACTTTAAAAGACGGATCAGTAAGAGAATTTGAAAATGAAGTTTCTGTTATGGATATAGCTAAATCTATAAGTGAAGGCTTAGCTAGAGCAATAGTTGCAGCATCAGTTAATGGAAAAGTAGTAGGTCTTAACCATGTAGTTAAAGAAGATTGTGAATTAAACTTATTCAAGTTTGATGATGCAGAAGGAAAGGATGTATTTAGACATACATCAGCTCATATATTAGCTCAAGCTATAAAGAGAATATACCCAGAAGCTAAGTTTGCTATAGGGCCAACTGTAGAAAATGGATTCTATTATGATATAGATTTAGATCATAGATTAACAAATGAAGACTTAGAGAAGTTAGAAAAAGAGATGAAGAAGATAGCTAAAGAAGACATGGCTGTTGAAAGATATGAATTACCAAGGGAAGAAGCTTTAGCTTGGGCTAAAGAAAATGGGGAGCTATACAAAGTTGAGCTTATAGAAGAATTACCAGAAGGAGAAATAATATCTTTCTATAAGCAAGGAGACTTTACTGATCTATGTAGAGGTCCACACTTACCTTCAACTAAAAAGGTTAAGGCAGTTAAGTTATTAAGTATAGCTGGTGCTTACTGGAGAGGTGACGAAAAGAACAAAATGCTTCAAAGAATATATGGTATATCATTCGAAAAGAATAAAGATTTAGAAGAATACTTACACATGTTAGAAGAAGCTAAGAAGAGAGATCATAGAAAATTAGGGAAAGAATTAGATTTATTCTTCATACCAGAAGAAGGACCAGGATTCCCATTATTCTTACCAAAAGGTATGGAACTTAAAAATGAATTATTAAAATTCTGGAGAGAAATACACAGAGCTGATGGATACTCTGAAATAGAAACTCCTATAATATTAAACCAAAAATTATGGGAGACTTCAGGTCACTGGTTTAACTATAAAGAAAATATGTATACTGTAGATATAGATGATCAACAATTTGCAATAAAACCAATGAACTGCCCAGGTTCATTAATATACTATAATGCTAAGCCGCATTCATATAAAGAATTCCCTATGAAAGTTGCAGAGCTTGGTAGAGTTCATAGACATGAATTATCAGGTGCTCTACACGGACTTATGAGAGTTAGAGCTTTCACTCAAGATGATGCTCATATATTCATGTTACCAGAACAAATAAAAGATCAAATAAAAGGTGTTGTAGATTTAATAGATAGAGTTTATAAGACTTTTGGATTTGAATATCACTTAGAATTATCTACTAGACCAGAAAACTCAATAGGATCTGATGAAGATTGGGAAGCAGCTGAAAATGGTTTAAGAGAAGCTTTAGAAGAGCTAAATCTTCCTTATATATTAAATGAAGGTGATGGAGCATTCTACGGACCAAAGATAGACTTCCATTTAAGAGATTGCTTAGGAAGAACTTGGCAATGTGGTACTATACAATTAGATATGCAGTTACCTCAAAGATTTGATATAAATTATATAGGTCAAGATGGAGAAAAGCATAGACCTGTTATGATACACAGAGTTGCATTTGGTAGTATAGAGAGATTTATAGGAATATTAATAGAGCACTATGCTGGTAAATTCCCAGTTTGGTTAGCTCCAACTCAAGTTAGAATACTTCCTATATCTGATAAATACAATGATTATGCTAATGAAGTTAAAAAAGCTTTATTTGATAAGGGTATAAGAGTTGAATTAGATGATAGAGCAGAGAAAACTGGATTTAAGATTAGAGAGGCTCAACTTCAAAAGATACCTTACATGATAATAGTAGGTGAAAAAGAAGAAGCTGAAAAAAATATATCTGTAAGATCTAGAGATAATGGTGAGCTAGGAAGCTTACAATTAGATGACTTCATGGTTACATTATCAAAAGATATAGAAGAAAGAACTAATGTTATCCAAGCATAGATAATATTTAATAAAAAAGAGATACCTCAGATGATTCTTAGAATCAGAGAGATATCTCTTTTTTTATGGAAGTTTTAGTTAACACATTCTTTTCTTATTAAGTCTTTTAATTCTTCATGAGTTAAAGTCTCATTTTCAAATAAATGATTAGATACTACATGTAAATCATTTATATTATTTCTTAATAACTCTAAAGTTTCATCATAACATGTTTGAACTATGTCATTTGCTTCCTTTTGAACTTGTTCAGATAAGAATGTTTTTACGTTACCGTCTATGGTCATAAATCCTAGGTTACTCATTCCATATTCACAAACCATTTGATTAGCAAGCTCAGTTACTTTTTTCAAGTCATCTTTTGCACCAGTAGATTTATGATTGAAGATAATTTCTTCAGAAGCTTTTCCGGCAAGTAGTATTTTAATCTTACCTATCAACTCTTCTTTAGTATATATATATCTATCTTCATCTGGTAGTTGAAGTACATATCCTAATGCTTGACCTCTAGGTATTATGGATACTTTTTGAATAGGACAGATGCCTAGCATATTACTAGTAAGTGCATGTCCTGCTTCATGATAAGCAACTATTCTTTTTTCTTTTTCTATTAATACAGATGTTTTAGATTCTAACCCAGCGATAACTCTTTCAAGAGCTTTATCAAAATGTTCAGAAGTTATTACTTCGCTATTTTCTCTTACAGCAAAAATTGCAGCTTCATTTGCTATATTTGATAGATGAGCTCCGTTAAAACCATGAGTTTTCTTTGCTAAAGTTTCTATATTTACAGACTTATCAATAGGCTTATTATTAGTATGAACCTTAAGGATTTCATATCTAGTATGATAGTTAGGGGCGCTTATATGTATATGTCTATCAAATCTTCCAGGTCTTAACAATGCTTCATCAAGAAGATCTAGTCTGTTTGTTGCGCCTACTATTATAATATTAGAATCTTTGTTGAATCCGTCCAATTCAACTAAAAGTTGATTAAGGGTTTGATCCTTTTCGTTATTACTTTCAAGATGTCGTTTTGCTCCTATTGCATCAATTTCATCAATAAAAATTATACTAGGGGCTTCCTTTCTAGCTTTCTCAAATAATGTTCTAACTCTTTTTGCACCTACACCTACGTACTTCTCAACAAACTCAGAGCCGGTTACATTAAAAAAGGATGCATTAGTCTCACCGGCAACAGCAGATGCTAGAAGTGTTTTACCAGTTCCCGGAGGACCATAGAATAATACCCCTTTAGGAACTTTGGCACCCATTTTTTGATACTTATCAGGTGACCTCATGAAATCTACTATTTCAAACAATTCTTCCTTTATTTCTTCCAAGCCAGCTACATCTTGGAAGGTAGTTTTAGGCTTAGTATAACTAGAATCATCGTTCAAAGTTTCCTTTTCTAATTTAGTTTGTGCGAATACTGGTACAGGTTTGTTGATTTTTTTTAAGAAATTATTTAACATTTTCATAGCTACACCTCGATACTAAAAATTATTCACTAACTCTATGTTTACCAAAATTGCTAATATTTATTATTCAAAAAAGTTTTATTTAATAAAATTCACATAAGTAATATTTTTAAGTATAGCCAGAAGTTAGATAAATAATGACATGTAGGAAATAAATTTAAAAATAAATTAATATAAATTATAATGTAAGCAAATAATATATTTGAGAAAAATGATAAAAAAACAAAAAAGAGTTGCATTTTTATAATAAAGATGATATAGTGTATAGAGTAGTTAAAAACATTAAAGAAGAAGCCCGCTTCTCACCTTACAACTAACGTTAGTAAGTGTAAATATAAGTTAAGCAGTACATCAGTGTACAAGCTTTATTGGATTGGTAACTTATATGGCGGATGATAATATCATTCGCCTTTTATTTTATATAAAAATAAAATTTTTTGGAGGTGTTCTACCATTAGCAAAGAACAAGCAATGAATGAACAAATAAGAGATAAAGAATTAAGAATTATCTCAGAAACTGGTGAGCAACTTGGAATAATGTCATCAAAAGAAGCTCAAGCTTTAGCAAACAGTAAAAACTTAGATTTAGTTAAAATATCACCTAATGCAAATCCACCAGTATGTAAGATAATGGATTTCGGTAAATTTAAATATGAACAATCAAGAAAAGAAAAAGAAGCTAAGAAAAATCAAAAGACTGTAACTTTAAAAGAAGTAAGACTTAGACCAGGTATAGATACTAACGACCTAAATACTAAAGCTAACAACGCAATAAAGTTCCTTAAAAAAGGAGACAAAGTTAAAGTTGAACTTAGATTTAGAGGTAGAGAATTAGGACATAAAGACCTTGGTAAACAAGTAATGATAAAGTTTATAGAGATAGTAAAAGAGTTTGGAGAACCAACAAAAGCCCCAGCATTTGAGGGTAATAATATGGTTGTAATTATAGATCCAAAAAAATAGATGATTAACTGAGAGGAGGAATTTGTCATGCCTAAAATGAAAACTCATAGAGGTGCTGCAAAGAGATTCAAGAAAACTGGAAGTGGAAAGTTAAAAAGAGCTAAAGCATTCAGAAGACATATACTTACTAAGAAAGCTGCTAAGACTAAGATGCAATTAAGAAAAGCAGGTTTAGTAAGTGAAGGTGATGCTAGAAGAATAGCACAATTATTACCATACTAAGAATCGGATAATTAAAATAATAGATAAACAATTAATAGAGGAAAACAAAGGAGGTCATAACGATGGCAAGAGTTAAAAAAGCTATGAACGCTCGTAAGAAGCACAAAAAAGTGTTAAAACTTGCAAAAGGATTTATAGGAGCAAGAAGTAAATTATACAGACCAGCTAATACATTCGTAATGAAGGCGTTAAAGAACGCATATATAGGTAGAAAGTTAAAGAAGAGAGACTTCAGAAAACTTTGGATACAAAGAATAAACGCGGCTGCTAGAATAAACGGAATATCTTACTCAAGATTAATGAACGGATTAAAATTAGCAGGTATAGAAGTTAACAGAAAGATGTTATCTGAAATGGCTATACATGATCCACAAGGATTCGCTAAGTTAGCAGAAGTTGCTAAGTCAAAATTAGCTTAATTAAAGCTATTAATATTAAAAATTAAGCCTTTGAGTCGATAGATTCAGAGGCTTTTTTGTATATATGATTAAATTTTGTAGAATGATAATAATGTTAAGAAAAAAATGAATTATAAAATGTTAAAAATTAAAGTATAAAAATTTAGAGTAGGTATATTATTGTTTTTAAATAAAAATTGGAATATAATAGAGTAATGATTACGAAGAACTATATATCGTAAAGAATTAGTAATGTTAAATTACATTCCTAATTTGTAAAGGAGGTTTCACAGAAGGTGAAAACAGTGTCAGAAAAGATTTCGTCTATTATTAATAAAATGCAACCTACTCAAATAATGGTGATGGGATTTGCTTTAGTTATATTAATAGGTGGTTTTTTATTAAATTTACCCATAGCAACGCAAAGTGGAGAAAGCATAGGATTTTTAGATGCCTTATTTACATCTACTTCAGCGGTATGTGTTACAGGGTTGATTGTTGTAGACACCTCAACTTATTGGAGTTTCTTTGGACAGCTGATTATAATAACTTTAATACAAATTGGTGGACTAGGATTTATGACGATAGCCACCTTATTTGCTCTTATAACTAAGAAGAAAATAAAGCTAAGAGAGAGGCTTTTGATACAAGAATCATTAAATCAAATGGATTTATCAGGATTAGTTAAATTAACAAGATATGTTATTATGATTACTTTCATAATTGAAGGTGTTGGTATATTACTTTTATCAACAGTATTTATACCACAATTTGGATTAGAAAAGGGAATTTGGTATAGTATATTCCATGGAATATCGGCATTTTGTAATGCAGGATTTGACTTAATGGGAGTCGTAAGCGGACCATTTTCTTCATTAATGTCATATGTCAACAACTTTACAGTAACCATGACTATATCATCTCTTATAATACTGGGAGGTATAGGATTCCCAGTTATGCTTGATATAATAAAATATAGAAAAACTCGTAAATTAAATTTACATTCAAAGATGGTTTTATTTACAACAGCTATGCTTATAGGCATAGGAATGGTGTTTATATTAATCGTAGATTACAATAATCCAAATACATTAGGACCGCTTAATCTTGGAGGTAAATTACTAGCATCATTCTTCCAATCTGTAACAGCGAGAACTGCTGGATTTAACACTGTAGATTTAGCTCTTCTACATGAGGGCAGTATATTTGTAATGATAATCCTTATGTTTATTGGAGCATCTCCTGCGTCTACTGGTGGAGGAATAAAGGTTACTACTTTAGCTACATTAATACTTACTGTAAGAGGATTTATTTTTGGAAAATCAGATATAGAAGTTTATGAGAGAAGAATTGGTCAATCAACAGTTAGAAAATCATTAGGTATATTTTTTATAGGTATATCTATGGTAGTAATTGGAACATTACTAATATCAGTAACTGATCCGAAGTTTACGTTAGTAGAAGCTGGATTTGAAGTAGTCTCTGCTTTTGCAACAGTAGGTTTAAGTATAGGAGGAACTCCAAGCTTAAGTACTATTGGAAAGATACTAATAATGATATTTATGTTTATGGGAAGAGTAGGTTCGTTGACGATATTCATGGCGTTACTATCTAAAGGTCCTAAAAACAATCAACCAATTAGATATCCTGAGGGAAGGATAATAGTTGGATAGTATAAAATAATGTATAAGGTGATTGAAACTGACTGAGTACAGTTTATATCGTGTGAGGTGGATTTTATATGGAAAAGAAAAGTCTTATGAAACAATACATAGTAATAGGCTGCGGGAGATTTGGAGCGTCTGTTGCAACAACTATGCATATATTAGGTCATCAAGTTATGGCTATAGATAAAAGTGAAGATATAATTCAAAACATAGCAGATAAAGTTACACATGCTGCAATAGTAGATGTAACTGATGAATTATCTCTAAGATCTTTAGGTTTAGGAAATTTTGATGTGGCAATAATAGCTATAGGATCGGATATAAGAGCATCTATAATGGCAACACTTATAGCTAAAGAAATGGGCGTAGGTCAAATAGTGTGTAAGGCAAAGGATGAATTACAAGCAAAAGTTCTTTATAAAATAGGCGCAGATAGGGTAGTATTCCCTGAAAGAGATATGGGTGTAAGAGTTGCACACAATTTAGTTTCAGATAATATACTAGACCATATAGAACTAGATCCAGAGTACTCAATAGTTGAGATAGTTACTCCAAGTGGATGGGTAGGAAAAACATTAATAGAATTAGATTTAAGAGCAAGATATGAAATAACAGTACTTGCTATAAAATCTGGAAAAAGTATAAATGTAACTCCATCTCCAGGGGAAGAGCTTAAATCAGGAAGTATCTTAGTTGTAATAGGAGAAAACAGCAAGATAAGTCAGATAGGATCAGAAAATAAGGATTTAATTAGGAGAAAATAGCAATGGCTATAATGATAACTAGTAAGGACAATGAAAGAATAAAATATACAAAATCATTATTAAAAAATAAAAATAGAACTAGAGAGTCAAAATTTATAATAGAAGGATTTAGGATTTTAACATTAGCGATAGAGTGTAAGGCTAAATTAGATTATGTATTTATAAATGAAGATTTTGAATCAAAAAGTGAACATGCTAAGTTTTTAAACGAATTAGAAGGAAAGAAGATTCAGGTCTATAAAACAAGTAATAAAATTTTTAATGAAATGATAGATACTGAAAATACTCAAGGTATATTAGGAGTAGTTAAATTTACAGAAAAGAGCTTAGAGGCAAATTTAGATGATAATAGTAGATTTGTATTAATTTTAGATAGAATACAAGATCCAGGGAATATGGGTACGATAATAAGAACTGCTGATGCAGCAGGAGTAGACGCTATAATAGCCTTAAAAGGAAGTGTAGATATATATAATCCCAAGGTTATAAGATCAACTATGGGATCTATATTTGATATGAACATAATATCTGCTACCCAAGAGGAAGTATTAAGAATACTAAAGTTGAAAAACTTTGATATAGTTTCTAGCTATCTTGATACAAATAATTTCTACAATAATGTAGAATATAATTACAAGGTTGCATTGGTCATAGGTAATGAGGCAAATGGAGTTAATGATGAACTTATATCTAACTCAGATGTATTAGTCAAGATACCTATATACGGAAAGGCTGAATCTCTAAATGCAGCTATTAGTTCAGCGATATTAATGTATGAAATAAAGAAATACTTAGTGTAATATTGAAAATAGCCATATTACTATGGTATAATATGATATCAAAATATAATATTATAAAAAATACAATGAAAGAGAAAAGTATTTTGATTTAACTTAGTTCAGAGAAGAGTACCTAGGCTGAAAGTACTTTCTAAGAAATCAAAAGAAGTTCCCTCTGGAGTATTAAGGCTGAAATAGTAGTAGGCCTTAACGTTAGAACGCGTTAAGTTTATACGAGGTGGTTTAATAATTTAGGTTATTAAGCTACTAGGGTGGTACCGCGAATCATAGTCTTTCGTCCCTAGATAGGGATGAGGGGCTTTTTTTATACAATAAATTGCGAAAGGGTGATAATAATGCAAGAAAAATTACTTAATTTACAAGAAGCTGCTTTAAACGAAATAAAAGATGCACAAAGCATAGAGCAATTAGAAAGCTTAAGAGTTAAGTACCTAGGTAAAAAAGGTGAGATAACTTCTATCCTAAAAGAAATGGGGAAATTATCTGCTGAAGAAAGACCGGTTATAGGTAAAGTAGCAAATGAGGTAAGAGAAGCTCTAGAAAGCAGTATAAACTCTAAGAAAGAAGAGCTAAAAGCGCTAGAGCAACAAAAACAATTAGCAAGCGAAGTTATAGATGTAACTATGCCAGGAAAAGTATTTACTGTAGGAAAAAAACATCCTATAACTCAAATAATAGATGAAGTAACAGAAATATTTATGGGATTAGGATTTAGTGTAGCAGAAGGTCCAGAAGTTGAAACTATAGAAAACAACTTTGATGCTTTAAATGCACCAAAAGATCACCCATCAAGAGATATGAGTGATACATTCTACGTAAATAGTGAATTATTACTTAGAACTCAAACATCTCCAGTTCAAGTAAGAACTATGAAGAATGAAGAATTACCAATAAAGGTAATATCTCCAGGGAGATGCTTTAGATATGATTCTCCAGACGCAACACATTCACCAATGTTCCATCAAATAGAGGGATTAGTAGTTGGTAAAGATGTTACTATGGCACAACTTAAAGGTACGTTAGATAACTTTGTTCAAAAGTTATTCGGAGATGCTACTAAAACTAAGTTTAGACCACATAACTTCCCATTCACAGAGCCAAGTGCAGAAGTTGACGTTACTTGTTTCAAGTGTGGTGGAGATGGATGCCCAATGTGTAAGCAAGAAGGTTGGATAGAAATACTAGGTTCAGGTATGGTTCATCCAAATGTTCTTAGAAACTGTGGAATAGACCCAGAAATATATAGCGGATTTGCTTTTGGTATGGGTGTAGAGAGATTAGCAATGCTTAAATATGAAATAGATGATATCAGATTATTATTCGAAAATGATATGAGATTCTTAAATCAATTTTAATTAGGAGGGATTTAATATGTTAGTATCTTTAAAATGGCTTAGAGATTATGTTGATATAGATATGGATACAAAAGAGTTCGCTGATAAAATGACTATGACAGGAACTAAAGTTGAAAAAGTAGATTTTTATGGTGAGGAAATAGAGAACGTAGTAGTAGGTAAAATACTAGAAATAACAGGTCATCCAAATGCTGATAAACTTATAGTAACTAAGGTTGATGTTGGAACTGAAGTTATACAAATAGTTACAGGAGCTAAAAATGTATCTGTAGGAGACTATATACCAGTAGCTAGAATAGGCGCTAAGTTACCTGGTGGTATAAAAATTAAAAAAGGTAAGTTAAGAGGCGAATTATCAGAAGGAATGATGTGCTCTGGTGATGAATTAGGAATAGAGTCTCAGTATGTGGCTGAATACAAAAGAGATGGTATATACATACTTGATCATGAAGAAACTTTTGAAC
Source organism: Romboutsia weinsteinii (assembly GCF_002250835.2). Taxonomy (GTDB): domain Bacteria; phylum Bacillota; class Clostridia; order Peptostreptococcales; family Peptostreptococcaceae; genus Romboutsia_A; species Romboutsia_A weinsteinii. The sequence goes on along the minus strand of NZ_NOJY02000059.1, from coordinate 3,307 downwards.
TAGGAAAAGATGTGAAGGAAGTTTTAGGTATAAATGACGCTTTAATAGAATTTGAGTTGACTTCAAATAGACCTGATTGTAGATCTATGGTAGGTATAGCTAGAGAAGCTGCAGTTACTATAGGACAGAAATTAAAATATCCAGAAATAACTGTAAAAGAAGATGGAGAAGAAATAAACTTTGATATAAAAATAGAGAATGAAGATCTATGTAGAAGATATGCAGCTAGAATGATTAAAGATGTAAAAATAGGACCATCTCCATACTGGATGCAAAGAAAACTTATAGAAGCAGGAGTTAGACCTATAAGTAATATAGTAGATATTACTAACTATGTTATGTTAGAACTTGGTCAACCATTACATGCTTTTGATTTAAATGACGTATCTACTGGTAAAATAGTAGTAAAAAATGCCCAAGAAGGTGAAAAGTTTACTACTTTAGATGATGTAGAAAGAACGTTAAATAAGGATATGCTAGTAATAACTAATGGAGAAAAAGCAGTTGCATTAGCTGGTGTAATGGGTGGATTAAACTCAGAAATAAAAGAGAATACTACTTGTGTACTTTTAGAAAGTGCAAACTTTAAATCAGAAAATATAAGAGCTACATCTAAGAAATTAGGTCTTAGAACAGAAGCTTCAGCAAGATATGAAAAAGGAATTGATCCAAACCTTGTAGAAGATGCTGTAAACAGAGCGGCTCAATTAATAGAAATGTTAGGTGCAGGAACTGTGCTTAAAGGTATAGTTGATGAATATCCATCTAAACCAGAAACTAAGAAATTAGTAGTAAATCCACAAAGAATAAACAGATTATTAGGTATAGATGTTCCTATGGATCAATTTGTAGGGATATTAGAATCTTTAGAATTCAAATGTGATTTACAAGGTAGTGATAAATTAGAAATAGAAATTCCAAGTTTCAGATTAGATATGGAACAAGATGCAGATGTATTCGAAGAAATAGCAAGAATATACGGATTTGAAAATATACCTTCAGCACAACTAGAAGGAAATGCTACTGCTGGAGTTAAAACTCCAAAACAAAAATTCATGGATAATATAAAAAATACAGGTGTTGCTATAGGATTAAATGAGATACTAACATACTCATTTGTAAGTCCTAAAGGTGTAGATAAAATAAAATTACCTGAGAATGATCCTAAGAGAGAATGTGTAAAATTACTAAATCCATTAGGTGAAGAGACTTCAGTAATGAGAACTACTATGATGCCAAGTATGCTAGAAGTTTTATCTACAAATATATCTCATAAAGTAGATAAGGTTGCAGCATTTGAATGTGGTCATACATTTACACCACAAGCAGGATTACCTGTAGAAACTAATCACTTATGTGTTGGTATGTATGGTAAAGAAGTAGATTTCTTCGCACTTAAGGGATCATTAGAAACTATACTTGATTCTGTAGGATTTAAAGAGTATGAAATAGTACCAGAAACTAATAATTCTACATTCCATCCAGGAAGATGTGCTAAAATAGTATATAATGATATGTATATAGGTATTTTTGGAGAATTACATCCAGATGTAATAGAGAACTATGGTTTAGGTCAAAGAACATATTTATCTGAACTAGACTTAGACTTAATATTCGATAATTCTAACAGAACAATAATCTATAATCCATTACCAAAATATCCATCTACTTCTAGAGATATAGCTTTAATAGTTAAAGATGAAGTATTTGTAAAACAAATAGAAGATATAATAAAGGCTAATGGAGCAGGACTTGTAGAAGGATACAAGCTATTTGACGTATATAAAGGATCACAAATAGAGGACGGACATAAGTCTATAGCATACTCTATAACATATAGAAGCAAAGACAAAACTTTAACTGATGAAGATGTAGCAAAGGTACATGATAAGATATTAAGTGAGTTAAGTGAAAAACTAAACGCAAACTTAAGATCTAACTAACTAACGTGAGGGGTGTTAGTATGAATAAAGTTATGGTTAAAATTAATGGTTCTGAATATCCTATGGTAGGGAATAAATCAGAACAAGAAATGCGTAGTGTGGCTAATTACGTAGATAAAGAGATGAGTAGAATTAAGGAAAATAATCCAAGATTAAGCCTATCTGTTGCAGCTATTGTAACAGCGTTAAACATTACAGATATTTTATTCGAGTGTTCTGAACTTAATGATGAAATGCATCGAGAAAATGAAGAATTAAAAAGTAAGGTAGGAACACCTAATGAAGAAATTAAGTTAGAACTTGAAAATCTAAAGTTAGAAATTGATAATAAAACTAAAGAGGTTTTATCTGGTAAAGCTAGAGTTGAAGAATTATCAAAACTTACTGAGAAGCAGAAAGGTCAAATGGCTGAATTAAGTGACACATTAGAGAAGTGTAGGGAAGAAGTAGATAAGTATAAGCAAATGATAGAAGAATTAAAAACACAAGCTGAGGAAGCGAATGAAAGAGCAAGAATTGCTGAAAGTTTATCTTCTGAATTCCAAAATAAAGCCTATTCATTGCAACTGAAATTTACTGAGTTAGAAAATGAAGTTAAAGATCTAAAGCAAGGAAATATCTAAAACTAAGGAGGCTGTCTCGAAAAATTGTATTTTGAGACAGCCGCTTTTGGTTTTAAGGTGATTTAAATTTAAAATTAAGGATATCCTAATAATAGGATAAATATTCCTTAAAGGAGGCAAAACATGAAAGACGTAGAATTATTAGCACCGGTTGGGTCGTTTGAAGCATTAAAAGCTGCAGTTCAAAATGGAGCAAATGCTGTATACCTAGGAGGTAAGGATTTCAGTGCAAGAGCATCAGCAAATAATTTTGACAGAAATGAATTAAGAGAAGCTGTAAAATATGCACATATAAGAGATGTACAAGTATTTGTAACTGCAAATACATTAATAAAGCAAACAGAAGTAGAAGATTTTGTAGAATATGCAAAGTTTCTATATGATATAGATGTTGATGCAATAATACTTCAAGATATAGGTATGGCAAAGCTGCTTAAAAAATTACTTCCAGATTTTGAATTACATGCTAGTACTCAAATGGTTGCACACTCTCTTGAAGATGTTAAATATCTTCAGAGTGTAGGTTTTGACAGAGTGGTTTTAGCAAGAGAAGTAAATGTTGAAGAGATAAAATACATATGTGACAACTCGGATGTTGATATAGAGGTGTTTGTACACGGGGCCTTATGTGTTTGCTACTCAGGACAATGTCTAATGAGTAGTATGATCGGTAATAGATCAGGAAACAGAGGAAGATGTGCTCAACCTTGTAGACAGAAGTATGAATTGATAGATATAAAT
>NZ_NOJY02000058.1 GCF_002250835.2 Romboutsia weinsteinii | reverse complement strand
ACTCTTTACATAAGTCTCCCTCTGATGGAAGTTTGTCGCCTGGTTTATATATACCAGCTGCTATTTTTTTTCTTATATTGTCATATAATTGCTGGTATAAAGGAATAAATGAATTTACTTCTAAGTCTATTTCATTATTTTGCTTTTTTCCATTCATTCTTAACACCTCCTTACGTAATTTTTTTATAACATTATATAACAAGTTGTTTATTACATATTATAACAAGTTGAAAACGTTGTCAATTTGTTTTTTATTATCTTATAATTCATCAGCTTTTTTAAACATTCATTTCAATATAAAAAACATAAATCTAATGTGTAAAATCCTTATGTTATTTAATTAAAAAAATAAAAACACTTATCGAAATAAGTGTTTAAAAATCATTCTCGAAGTGTTCTAGTTATAGTACACTTTATGAAATTAGGTGCCAGTATTCACAGTTTTATTGTTTTACCTTTTTATATATACTAAACCAATTAATTAGTTACTTTTTGAGAAATACTCTCGATTATCCCTTTACTTTATACTACAAACATTATTTTACATTAGATTATTATGCCTTTAAAATGATCTACTTCATGCTGAATAATCTGTGCAGTAAATCCTGTAAATATTTGTTTATGTTTATTGAAGTTTATATCTAGATACTCTACCTCTATTGTTTCATACCTTGTTGTTTTTCTGGAACCAGTTAAAGATAGACAGCTCTCTTCCGCTTCATAAGGCTTCTCTTTTTTTAATATAATTGGATTTACCATAGGAACTATGACATTTCCCACAGTAAATACCAGTATACGTTTTTTTACTCCTATCATATTAGCTGCTAATCCTACACAATGTTCTAAGTTTGCTCTTAGTGTATCCATTAAGTCGTTAATAACTTCTACGTCCTCTTTTGTTGCAGGCTCTGATTTTTGTTCTAAAAATAGTATATCCTTTACAATTGGTCTTATCATTCTTCTTCTAACCTTTCTAATTTCTTAATCTGAATTAATATTAGTTTATATTCTATATTCTATATTCTATATTCTAAAATTATACTCTAATATATCATGTTAGTCTAAGTATATAAATCAATAAAATCATTAGTGTAACTATTTTATTTTAATATAAAATAATTTTATTTTAAAATATTTTTCATGAATAATATTATATTTTTTATAGGTTTTATACATATTTGGTCGAAGTATATCGTTCATAAGAAATATATACTACACTTGAATACGTATATTTTTATTTTTATAAAATATAAAATTCGATTTTATACCGTATCAAAAAATTGTTTTACAAAAAAATATATGATATTATTTATAAATATTAAAACTCAAGCATGATATATGACAATAAGGAGAACCGGTATAATGAATAAAAATAAAAAAGAGATTATGTCACTTATTTTTTCTAAAACTTTGCTATTTATAGTAATAGTTTTATTAGTGAGTATATTCAAAAGTATATTTGGAGAAGAAAATTCACTACTTGCGGTTACTAGTATAGTATTAATGCTAATCCTACTTCCAAAAGATTTAACTGTACATCCTGTTAAAAATTTACTTGGTTTAATAGTTATCAATCTAGTGTTTGGATTATCTGCCTTTTTAGCTTCACAAAGCTTAATATTAGCATTAGTACTTAACTTTGCTATATTAGCATTTATAGGGTATCGCTTTACTTATGAACTGCAAAAACCAGTTTATGCCTTAATTGCTCTACACTATATATTACTTATGATGAATCCAGTACCGGTTTCACAATTACCATTAAGACTTCTAGGATTAATTGCAGGAGCATTTATGATAATGGCTTCACAACTATTAGCTAATAAAAATAAATTATCTAAATCAAGAGATAAAATTTTAAACTCTGTATTAGATAATCTTTTATTAAAAATAGAATTATTAAAATCAGGTAAAGGAACTGACCAATCAGATAATGCATTATCTATATCTATAAATCAATTAAAATCAGATATATTTAATAGTGGGAAAAGTGAATCACATCTTACAGAGTGTGGAAGAAATACTTTTGCTATACTATCTTGTTTAGAAAAAATAAATATTTTACTAAATAACATGAAAAATTCAGATATAGAGTCAGAACTTTTAGATGATATATCTAAAATATTAAAAGATATAAAAGATAAAACATCTTATATTGATACATCTAAATTAGAAGACAAATACAAAGAATATGATTTTAATTTAACAGATATTTATGATTTTATTAATACTATTAAAGTTTTAAATGCTGAATTAAAAGAATATTCTAAGGCTGATGACAAACAAAAATATATCAAAAATGAACTATGTATTTCTGATGAGTGTAAGAATTTAAATATTTATAAAAGACATATAAACTTAAAGTCTCCTAGGGTAACTTATGCAATAAGGTTAGGTTTAGTTGTTTCATTAAGTTACTTTGTTATAAACATATTTAATATAGAATATGGAGATTGGGCTCTGTATACAGCATTTATATTAACACAACCACACTCTGAATATACTGTATCTAAGTCTAAAAAGAGAGTTGTTGGTACTATAATAGGAGCTGTACTAATAGCAATATTATTTAATTTAGTTACTGATCCTGGTATAAGAACTATAATGTTAGTAGCCTCTGGTTATATAATGTCATATTTGTCTGATTATAGAGATATGGTAATATTCATTACATTCTCCGCAGTTGCTTCTGCTGCATTATCTGTAGCAGATCCTAACTTTATTATAATGAATAGGGTTGTATTTGTTATAGTAGGTGCAATTATATCTTTAATTGCTAGTAAACTTATATTACCTCGTAATCTTTCACACGAAGAGGAAAATTTAAATAATATTCAAATGCAAGCATTAAATAAAATGATGGAAGAAGTACTACTTAATAAAGATAGTAAAAATGAAAGCACAATGGTCATTTTATCTTCAGTACCATCTTTAATAGATTTAAGAACAAATTATTTAGAAGTTAATGGTTTAAATATGGATATGTCTTTAATAAATAAAAGTAAGATTATAATGAATGATTTATACCAAATTCACTTATTAGAGAAGGATAATACTAATTATAGCAATGTATTTTCTAAATTAAAAAATAATATAGAAAAATCTACTAGTACAAGCGTTCTAGATTCTAGGATTCAAGAGGATATAAAATCTTCAAATAATTTTAAAGAAATATATCTATCTACAAAAGTTTCAAACATATTAAGTGAAGTAAACAGTATTGGTTACAATGAAGAAAATCAAACTGATTTATATCAATCTTTAACTATATTTAATTAAAAACTTAAAAGTTCTAGCTCCTATATTCATTAGAAGTTAGAACTTTTTTTCTTAGTTTTTATGCTCTCAACTTGATAGTAATACATTCAATTAATTATCTAAGTTAATTCACATTTTATAGATTTTTTTAATATTACTTTTCTAGCTAAAGCAAATACTAAAATCTGAACTAAAGCAAATAAAAGTGAAAATAATAAAGCATAATTTCTATATATATCAGCTGTTAAATTTTGACCTGTCATAGCTGTTTGTATCATTACACCTAAGGAAATTCCCACTACTGTAGGTATCATAAATATAATCAATAATTGCTTACTAATTATTGATTTAATAGCCTTATTATTAGCTCCAAGTAGTGAAATATTTTTATAAACTGTGCTATCTTGCCATGATGTATTTAAAACTTTTATATATAATATCATAGCCGATGCAATAAGTGATAGTAGTGCTATATATCCAAACAATAATGGATAAACCATTTCTATTTTCAATGCATCTGTAGTCATATATATTTTAGAGTTTATTTTATATGGCCAATCTCTATAATCAGTAGGAGAAAGTTCATTAGCATTTACAAATTCTAAAGACATATCATTATATACTCTATCAAATGCTCCCCCATACATAAGTAATCCTTCTTCATTATTTAATATTGACCAACTTTCTAATTCTTTATAAAAATCATATGAGTTTTTCCAGTTATCAACATTAAATAATACATTTGTTTCAATGGCATCACTTGGGCTTTGAGATTTTAATTTTTCAAAATCTTTATCATCTAATATAAAACCATTAGTACCCTGTTGGCCTAATATTAATTGTTTAAATATATCTCCTTGCTTTTCTAACATATATTTATTGTCATTTCCAAGTCCTGAAAGTTCCATATTTTTATATCTTTTCACTTTAAATGTACCTTTATCACTAGATACGATATAATACATACCTGGTTTAACATCTATATTTTCATTATATAGCTTATTGTAGTCACTTTCTTTTACACATAGCTCAGGATCTACATAAACTCCATATCTATCTATTTCTTCTTGAGAGAAATTTTTAACTAATGTTAAAAGTTCTATTTCATTATAATCATTTATTTTTGTATCATTCTTATTAGCAATCTCATATATTGTATCTTTTTCAATTAAATTATTTTGATTTTGTGATTTTAATATTGAGAAATCAAAAGGGGCCAATATTTCTGCTATTTCATTTTTTCCTAGCACATTCACAAATGAAAAACACATTGCAAATATTGTTATTGCTATTAATGTTGTTACTGTAAATAGTGTCGCTGTATATTGTTTACCTTTTAATTTTAGTAAATTATAAAAAATTATATTTTTATAGTAATTTTTATTGCTAACACTCTTTGCCAAATCCCCCATCGTAGTAAAACTTGCGCAAACTAGATATAGCCCTATAATAATCATTAAAAAGAATACAAACTTAGCACTAGGTACTGAATCCAGTAGTATACCTCTCATATTTGAAGTTGCACAAAAGATTCCTATAGGAATCATAATTAGTCCTAAAAAACCTAATTTATAATTTCCAGCTTTTACGTGTTCTATATCCTCAGAAATTTTTAATATCTTCATTATATCTATTTTTTGTACGTATCTAGATGTTTTTTTACTTAAAAACATAATAGTCATAACTGAAAATATAGCTCCACCTACAAATCCAAACCATCCGATTTTATATACTATTTGCGAACTTCCAGCAATACTTGTTATAAAAATCCATACTATATATGTAAAAGGTAGTGCCAATATCATGCCTACAACAGAAGCTATTGGAAGGATATATTTTAATTCTTTTAATAATATACCCACTACATTATTTCTATTTATACCCAGAGACATAAATACACCTATTTCTTTTGATTTATATTTCATAAATAAAGAATGAGAATATAGTATAAACATTAAACATGCAATTGAGAATGCTCCATAAATAGTGTATGCTATCATTTGTGTGCTTCCACTATCAGATATTACATCTGTTACGGTTGAACTAAATATTAGTAATCCATAAGATGTAAATAACATAGTACCTAGTATGATACAAAATATTAGTACCTTATAATTATTTAAATTTGATTTTAACAGTTTTTTACATATATCATTAAGCTTCATATGCTACACCATTTATACTATTCATAAATACTAAAATTTCATTTGAAAATTCTCTTGGAGTACCCTTTCTAGCTAACTCTCTTACTATTTCACCATCTTTTAAAGCTATAACTCTATCGCTATAGCTAGCTGCAAATGCATCATGCGTTACCATAAATATAGTTGCATCTAAATTTGTTTTAGCATCTATAAATGCTTCTATAACTGATATACTTGACTTTGAATCTAGATTTCCAGTGGGTTCATCTGCTAGTAATACTAATGGTTTATTTGATAATGCTCTAGCCACAGCTGTTCTTTGTTTCTGACCTCCTGATATTTCTGTCGGGTACTTACTTTGGATATCTGAAATCCTAAATGATGTTAGTAATTTATTTGTTCTTTTTTCCATTTCTTCAATAGTTCTATTTGCTATTATTTGTGGCAAATAAACATTTTCTAAAACTGTAAGTCCATTTATTAGCATAAAATCTTGAAATACAAATCCTAGTTTATTTTGTCTCACATTTGCTAGATCTTCTTCCTTTAAGTTTAATATATTTTGATTATCAAGTAATATCTCCCCTGCATCTCCTTTTATAAATCCTGATATACAATTTAATAAGGTAGTTTTACCACTTCCCGATGGTCCCATTACGGATACAAATTCTCCTTTTTTAACATCCAACGATACATTATTTAAGGCTATATATTCTCCACCTTTTGAAGAGTACTTTTTTTTCAAGTTTTTAATATTTAACATATTTATTCTCCCTTTTATAATTTCTATATACTAATTTATTTAGAATATATCATGTGGATTATTTGCTTTCAATAAATCAGTATATCTTGCATATATAAGGTACAATTGGTACAAAAAAATAAAAGCCTATCTAAATGATAGACTCTTATTTATATAACATCTCTCCCAATACCTGTGCTAATTTCATTTGTAGCTCCTTATAATTAGCTCTACTAACAGGTACTTCATATCCGTTTAGTATTATTGTTTTATCTTTTATCTCATCTATTTCTTTTAAATTAACTAAGTAACTATTATGACATCTAAAAAATTTATAATTTAATAATTGCTGTTCTAATTTTTTTAAACTTATTTCAATTTTGTATTCTTTATCAACAGTATAAATAGTTACGTGTTTTCTAATAACTTCTATATATAAAATCTTACTTGCAGGCAATACCAATGTATCCTTGTTTGATTTAATAGCAATCATATCGTTTTTTTCTAATACTTCAACTATACACTGATTTAAATGCTTACTTAACAAATCATATTTAACTGGCTTTACCAAGTATCTATATGCCTTTACTTCATACGCCTCAAAAACATAACTTTCCATAGATGTTGTAAATATTATCTCAATATCTAAATCAACGTCTCTTATCTTTCTAGCTATATCCATTCCACATTCATTTACTAAGCCAATATCTAAAAATAAAATATCAAACTTCTTATCAATGTTTTTTAATAATTCACTACCATTTGGATACTGTACCAATTCGTATTCTAAATCTTCTTTATTTAAAATATCACATATATATTCACTTAAAGTATCTCTATAAAATTTTTCATCTTCACAAATTGCTATAGATAAGCTCATCGTCTATTCCCCCTTGTCTGACTTCACTGCAACTTGATATTGGTATATAAATATTTATTATAAACTTTTTTTCTGTATGATCTATTGAAACATTTCCATTATATTTTTCAACACAATCTTTAATATTATTTATACCTAGTCCATGTGAGAATTTGTCTTTTTTATCTGTGAAAATCTTATTTTGATTTTGTGAAATAATATTAATCTTAGAGTTTTCACACCTAACAACAAAGAATCTATTTATAATATTTCCAGCTATTTTTATATATTTATCTCCTGTATCAATTTTATTGCATGCTTCTATTGAATTATCTAAAATATTTGAAAATATAGTACACACATCTATCATCTCTATAAAATTACAATTTCTAAAATTTATATCTGTATTAAATTCTATATTATTATCTGAACATATTGATTTCTTTTCACTTAATATAATGTCTAATATCATGTCCCCAGTTGTATTTATAGATTTCCACTCATTAAGTTCTGATTTTAGATTATCTATGTACTCTTTTGATTCTTCATTTTGTTTGTTCATATTTTCTATACATATTAAATGATTGTTCATATCATGATATAATTGTCTAACTTTAAGTTGTGCATTTTGTAATTGAATATAATGATTATACTGATACTCCACCTTTTCTTTTATAGCTTTATTTTCTATTCTCAATTCAAATGATTTAATTACTTTTATAATAATAAATATCAATGCTAAGTTTGAAATTGCCGATAAATTAGTAGATACTTCCAAAATAAAATCCTTAGATTCATAGTTGTCCATTGCTCCAGTTCTAAAACTATGCAAAACTAATATATTTATAAAATTTGAAAGTATTGGTATTGCTATAAATATCATTTCTTTTTGTTTTATATTTAATTTTTTGTTAAATTGTATTTTTATACTTTTTAATATCCAAGCCATTAATGCTAATAATAGCTTTGTTACTATTACCACTTCTAAATAAAGTAATTTATTTGAGTATAACTGATTAATATCTTCTATACCACAGAGAGCTAAGATAATATTTATAGCTAAAATCTCTGTACCTAAAAATCCCAACCAATATATGCTACAAATTATTAAAATCTTCAATTTGCTTTCTTCATAATTGTATAAATATATAATTAAGCTGTTAGTAATTGCTATTGCTAATTTTATATTTATATCCATATCTATGATAGTTAATATGACTGTTATCACGGTCATAACTACTAACATTGATACTGTTACTAATTCATTCTTTTTCTTTTTACTAAATGTGTCCATTGTAAATTTAAAAATTGAGTTTTCTATAGCTGTTGATACTATATAAATAGTTATCCAAAATAATTGTGACTCTAACATAATACGTCTCCCAACTGATGTATTCTCTTTTAATGTATATCTTTAATTATTTCGTCATTGATTGCTAATTTCCTCGCTTTTAGTTCAATTTATTTTAAATTGATAGCACGAATTTGACCCTAAAATTTAATGGTAACCAAATTCTTTACCAATAAATATAAAAAATATTAATGTGCTATAATTTTTTTAACTAGTAAATTTTATATTTATTATAATACAATATATCCATAAATTACCTTATTAGAGCAAAAGTATTAAGTGTTAAAGTAAAAAATAGTTAGGGAGATATAATTATGATTTTATATTTTAGCGGTACTGGTAATAGCCGATATGTAGCTCGCAAAATTGCACAAGAATTAAATGATGAACTAATATCATTAAATCAACTTATAAAAGAAGAAAAAACAGATGAATTAATATCAACAAATAAACCATTCATATTCGTATGTCCTACTTATGCATGGAGATTACCAATAGTGGTTACAGAATTTATAAAAAAAACAGAATTTATAGGAAGTAACAAAGTTTACTTTGTAATGACTTGTGGAGGAGATACAGCAAAAGCCGTAAACTATATTCAAAAGTTGTGTAAATATAAAGAATGGCAACTAAAAGGTATGGTAGAAATTAAAATGCCAGAGAATTATATAGCTTTATTTTCTACACCAGATAAAGAAACATCAAAACAAATTATTAAAGAAGCAGATAAGCAAATCTCTAAAATTATTTCTGATATAAATGATGAAAATGAATTTAAAACTATTTCCCCTAGCGGCTTAGGCGGCACAATTAAAAGTGGTATAACAAACATAGGTTTTTATAAGATATTTGTTCATGCCAAAGGATTTCATTGTACTGATAAATGCATTGGCTGTGGAAAATGTGTATCACTATGTCCTCTAAATAATATTAATTTAAAAAATCAAAATCCAGTTTGGGGAAATAAATGTACTCATTGTATGGCATGTATTTGTGGTTGCCCTACTAAAGCTATTGAGTATAAAAATAATACTCAAAATAAAGAAAGATACTATTTAAAATAATATATTTTTATCATTTAAACCATTATAAAAACCAGTAAAATTAATTTTACTGGTTTTTTACTAAATCACTTTGATTTACTCACCTTTTCTTAAATCATCTTCACCAATATGTTGTATTCCAATAAATATAAGGTTTATTAGTTCTGTTAGTGATTTCCATTGTGATTCTTTTGAATCAAGATAATAATAGTTTTTTGTTCCTTCTCTACGTACATTAACTATTTCTGCTTCTTTCAATATTTTAAGATGATGAGATACAGCAGGACGAGAAAGATGTGTTTTTTCTGTAATTTCTCCCACTCGTATGCCATTAAAATCACTCTCTAGAAGCGTAATTAAAATCAACTGTCTAGTTTCATCACCCATAGCAGAAATAGCTTTACGACATCCTTTAAATTTAGATGTTATTTCTTGTATTCTTTCCTGACATTCTTTTTCCATGATATCCTCCATTACTTATAAATATCTAACATTCGCTGCCTCTTTTTGTACAGTACGCCTATATTTAACATTTGGGTACCCAATCACTAGCGTTGTAATAACATGATCACCGTGTTTTAAAGTTAAAAGCTTTCGTAAATTTAGCGAATTATTTGCTACATCTGAAAACAATCCACTAAATAAAACCCCCAAACCGTAAGATTCTGCCATTAGCGCCATATTTGATGCTGCAAGTGAACCACTAATCTTATCTTTTGTAACTACCATTATTGCAATAGGTGCATGCTTAAAAAAGAAGTTGTCATCAATTGAAACTTCCTTTGAATATTTAACTGCAATATTTGCAACAGGTTTTATTTTTCTAAAAAATTTCACTGCTGCTTCCTCATACACTGCTTTTTCTTTATCTAAAACAATATATGAAACATCTTGTGAATTTTTAGCACTAGGTGTATATCTACCCGCTTCAATAATTTGATTTACAATCTCTGGCGAAACTTCTTTATCTTTAAAATTACGTATCGTTCTTCTTGATTTAATTGCCATTAGTAATTCATCTGAATCTAAGTTAGGTTTTTCTGTAAGTTCTATTGGTGGTTCATCAAATCCTGTAAGTGTAATAGCACTCACTGGACAAATTGCTGCACAGTGCCCACACATTAGACAGTCTTGATTTTTAATTACTGATTTTTTATTTTCTATAACTATATTATTTACTGGACAGTCATTTTTACAAAGTCCACATCCAATGCAAAGATCTTTATTAACTTCAATTATATGCTGGTATTTCATATGCCTTCATCTACCTTTCGTTCATTAGTTTAAACTATTATAGCACGTAGATGTTTTTTATATTCATTGGTAAAGAATTTGATTACCATTAAATTTTTCATAGATCTTAAATCATTATAGCTCCTATATAATAAAAAAGATATTGACCATTTGATCAATATCTTCTTCTATAATTTATAAAAATTATTCTTTAATAAATTCTAAATAAAATTTTACTAATTTATTCATTGCTTCTTCTAAAATTTGTTTACTAGTAGCTATATTTATCCTTATATATCCACTTTCACTAGCTACAAATCTAGTTCCAGTTTCCACTAATACCCCAGTTTCTCTAGCTAGTTTTTCTACAAAATTTAAGTCATCATCAACTTTATCTAATTTTATCCATAATAGATATCCAGATTCCGGATTCATAATAATTATTCCTTCTACATCTAATATACCTTTTACTAAATTTATATTAGATTCTATATTTTTTACCAATTCCCTTACCCAAGTCTCCCCATTATCATAGCAAATACCTAAAAACTCATATCCCACTCTATTTATACCTAACTTATTGTTTAAAAATGAATTTGATATTTTTTCATATATTTCCATATTAGGCATAAGTAAGAATGAAGAATTAAGTCCTGCAAGATTAAATGTTTTATTTGGAGATGAACAAACTACTATATTTTCGTATGTTTTATTAAACTCTATAATAGAAGTAAACTTATTGTTGTTTAGTATTAAGTCACTATGAACTTCATCAGATATTAAAAGTATATTGTGCTTTTTACATAGAATTACTAATTCACTTAATTCATCATAACTCCATACTCTTCCTGATGGATTATGTGGATTACACATTAATATAGACTTTATATTATTTTTTAGTATATTTCTTTCCAACTCATCAAAATCAATGTAATACCTATTATTTACAAGGTTTAGTGCTTGAGTAATTAGATTTACTTCATTGTTTATTACTATATCTTTAAAAGGTCCATAAACCGGAGTAAATATTAAAACATTATCATTTTGATTTAGCATAGTTTTAACTACTAAATTCATAGAAGCTAATGTTCCTATACCAGGCATTATCCAGTTTTTATTTATATATATTCCGTTAAAGTTTTTGTACCAGTTAAATATAGATTCACTAAATTTATTCAATACGTCAAAGTACCCAAAATCTCCTTTTTGAATAAACTCCATTGATTTAATATTTATTTCTCGTGGCAATTTATAATCCATATCTGCTATAAATAACGGATAATACGGAGTTTTATGATTAGGAAATCTCCTATTTATATATTCTGTATTCCACTTTTTAGATCCATTACCTTCTCGAGATAATATTTCTTCAAAATTGTACATATCTATACCTTCTTTTTATATTTTTCTATAAATTTTTTTATAAGCATGTCCATAGCTATATGAAAATTAAGTCTTGTGTCAATATCAGCATCTGAATCTTGAGTGCATCCGGTATATATTATATACTTACTCATTCTTTCAAAAGTAGAACCTCTTGTTTCTGTTATTAATACAACATCTATTTCTCTAAGGTTTGCTTCCACTAATACTTCTAAAAGTTCAGGTGTTTCACCACTTCTTGAAAGTAGTATTACTAAATCATCTTCTTTTCTTAATATACGGCTAGATAGTCTCATAAACCTTGAGTCATCATGTTGTTCCGCAGGTATTCCAAGAAGTTGTAATTTTATTTGAAATATTTTTCCTAAGTAATTACTCATCCCCATACCATATATATTTATTTTCTTGCAAGTATTTATTCTATCTATTATTTCTTCACTTATATATTCAGAAACTAAACTGTATGTATCTAACATCAAATTCACAAAATTATTATCTTTTTCACTAGATTTATCTACGTTCTCTTCATTTCTTTTAAAATAATCATCTTTAAATTGTATAAAACTATCATACCCTAATTTTTCTGATAATCTATGAACACTTGTCTTACTAACTAAAAGTTCATCTGCTATATTAGTTATAGTAAATTTTTTATATGTAAACCTGCTTTTATTTTCTAATAATTCGTGTAATATATCTTTCTCTAACTTAGTTAAATTTCTTGCATTTAGTGAAATTCTCTTATGTAAATTCATATCTTTATCCTATTTCTATATTTATTATATGACAAAGTGAACTCTAGCAAGTAGAGTTCACTTTATGTTTATTATTACTTACTTTCTATTCTCTCATATAAATCTATGAATTCATCAGCTAATTGTTGGAAATTCATAGCATTCATTAAATGATCCTGCGCATGAACTAAAATAACACTCATTTCAGTTTTATTTCCGCTAGCTTCACCTTGTATCAATTCAGTTTGAAATCTATGAGCCTTAGTTATTCCTTCTTTAGACTTTATCATAGTTTCTCTAGCTTCATCTATCTTACCTTCTTTAGCTAAAGATATCGCTTCAAATGCTAAACCCTTTGCATCACCTGCATATGATATTATCCCAAATGATATTTCAAATATTTTTTCACTCATATCTAGTACTCCTAAAATTTATTTTCCGTTATATAATTCTATAGCTCTATCAAGAACTGCTTTTCCATCACAAGAACCATAGTGCATCATATTTATCACCTCTACTGGGACATTGTATGGATTAGCTATATCTGTAGCCTTATTTAATATATATCTAACTTGCGGTCCTAAAAGGATAACATCACAATTTTCGACTTCACTAGCTAAATTTACCTCTGATATAGCCCATATTTTAGCTTCGATTCCATTTTCCTCAGCTGCCTTTTTCATCTTTGTTACTAATAAACTAGTTGACATACCTGCCGAACAAGCTAACATTATTCTCATATTTTTATCCTCCTCAAAATGTTATAAACTTAATTTATGTATTATGATTAACATTATCTTTTAATTATTATTTGTGCCTAACTCTTCTTTTCTATATTGATTATCTAACGCCTTAACAAATGGTATGTATATTAACGTAGATGCTAATATTGCCAATATTTGTACCGCTGCTCCTTGCCATCCACTTACTAACAGTCCACTTATTATTGGT
>NZ_NOJY02000057.1 GCF_002250835.2 Romboutsia weinsteinii | reverse complement strand
CTTATTATCACTAAAATCCCCCCTAATTTATCTATATCATATCAAAAGTATAATTGTTTCGCATTATATAACAATTGCGACCTTTATTATATTATAACACTAACTATATTTTCCTATTGTATTTAGAATATTTTTGTCACTTTTCACTTTTTTGAATGCATTGATATTACTTTAATATACAAGTTTTCCACAGACTTTTAGGTATTATAATTTCCTTGGAATTAAAAAAAGATACTTCCATTTTGAAAGCATCTTTCATTTCTTAATATCATATCAAGGCTCATTCATTCATGGTAAATCAGTGATAAAATAAATCCTAAAACTCTTTTAAAATGCTGATAAATTCATTGTTTAAGTAAGCGGTTAACTTTCTAATCTTACAATTTAACTATTATATATTTTTGCCATAGAAAATTCATCTACATATTTACCATCTATAATCATTGCATTTTTCTTAACACCTTCTACTTCAAATCCATTTTTTTCATAAAGGTGTTTTGCTATACTATTAGAACAAATCACACTAAGTTCAAGCCTTGTAATCTTATTTTTTATAGCCCATCTATCTAATTCAGAGAATAATTTACTTCCAATTCCCTTCCCTCTATATTTTTCACGTATTCCAACAACAATATAGCCAGTATGTTTAATTCTTTTAGGTCCTCCTCTTTGAACAGAAAGAAAACCAACAATATTTTCTTCATCAGTAGCTACTAAAACTAAATTATCACCATTGATACTTTTTTCGATTCTATTTTTTGCTATATTAATATCAGTAGGACGTTCCCCAGGCTCAAACATCATAAATTTAGTTTCATTATCTAAATTTAAAAGCATCTCTAAGTAATTATTAGCATCTTCTACTTTTATCTTTCTGATTTCCATTTGATCCTCCATACCTTTTATTTAATATCATAATAATTTACTTTTATTAAACAAACTTATTTCATTCTTTTGATTGTTTCATTCAATGAAATACACTCTGCATACCTTCTATTCCACATAAATTCATTATGATATTTATATGATTGCTCTGCTGATATAAATACATTGTCAACAGTTGTATTTGAATAGGCTGGAACTACTATATTAAATCCATGTTCAAATCCGCATTTTATAGTTGCATCAATACAATAATCTGTTTGAAGTCCAACAACAATTATATCTTTTTCTTTTTTTGTTGTTAAATAATCTAATAAACCAGTATCCTTAAAGGCACTATTTACCTTTTTATCAAATATTTTTTCATTATTACATGGCTTGAACTTCTCATATATTTCAAAACCATCACTTCCCTTAGTTAACTCACTCCCCTCTCCATCATCATGACGTACATATATAACTTCAATATTATTTTCTCTCGCTGTATCAATTAGTTCTTCTACATTTGATACAAATTCATGGAAGTTATATAACTTTTCATTTGTTATTAGTTTTTGTGTATCAACAACCAATAAAACCATATCCATTCCCCCTTCATAATATCTAAAAATTGTATTCTAATTATATCATAAATCATATATTAACTGGATATCCAGCAATTCTTTTAAATAGTTATTGTCTTGATTATATAAAACTATAGTTTAGTAAGTGTTTATTAAAACATATATCTTAGTGAACATCTTAATAATATTAAATCTGCTATAATTAAATTAGTACTTATTATAATGATTTAAATTACATTAAAATTTGGAGGTGGTCTTTTGTATCTGCTTGGTTCATCCCTTCTTTTTTAATAATAAAAAAAGAAGGGTGATTAATCATGAAAATAAATAAATTGGCAATTCCACTGATGCTAAATAGTATTTCTTCTACTATTATAAATATATGTGACCAAGCTATGGTTGGTAGAACTTATTTAGAAGGATTTGCTTCAGTTGGTATAATCGGAAGTAATATATACAGTATAACAGGTGTATTAGGTGCTATTTCTGTAGGATTTAATATATTAGGTTCAAAGGCAAAAGGAAGAGATGATAGCACAGATTTAAATAACAGTTTATTTTTTAGCCTTATTATTAGTATCATTATAGGGGTTATTTTCTTTGGATTATGTATCTTTAGGGGCGAATACATTTTACAAAATTACTTCAATATATATGGGAATACACTGAAAGATGCGACTTTGTATCTTCATATATTTAGTTTATCACTTGGGATAAACCTAGTCTTATTTAACATCTCGTCATATTTTAAGATAATGAGCAAAACTAAATATATATTGTATGGAAATATAATTTCATGTATATCAAATTTACTATTTGATTATATACTTATATTTGGTAAGTTTGGGGTTCCTAAATTAGGTATAGTAGGAAATGCTATTGGCTCGGTTATGTCATTAATACTTTGCCTAGCATTTTATATTATTATAATTAAAAAATATAATTTAATTGCTAAAACTAAAATTAATCTATTTAAAAATACAAAAAAGATTTTAAAGATATCTACTCCTATAATTTTACAAGAGTTTGTAGAATCAATAATAGTGGTATTTACGATGAACTATATATTATCTCAAATAGGTCTGTTAGAAGTTTCTATATATAATTTACTTTTTAGCATAATAAATATAGCGTTGATGCCAATGTATGCATACTCTCATGCAGCATTAAACATAATAAGTGAGGACATTGGAGCTAAGAATACAGCTGAAATAGACAAAACTATTAAAAGTTGTATTTTTAGAGCAACAGGATTTTATTGCGTTATATGTATGGTAATATTAATTTTTAAAAACCAAATACCTATGATAATAACTAATAATACTGATTTAATTATAAATTCATCTAAATATATGTTTGTTATAGTTACTGCAAATATTATGAATATACCTAGCTGTGTACTAAAATTTAGTTTGCAAGCTTTAGGTGAAGAAAAAATCGTATTTGTATATTCATCTATAACTTCAATTTTTTCTACGGCACTAATATACATATTAGTGTGTATATTAAATGGTGGATTAAATAGTGTATATATTGGTTTAATGATGAATTATTTAATTTTAAGTGTAGTTTTATTAAGAAAGTTTTATATTGCTAAAAAGAGTTTTATAGTTAAATATTCTTAATATAAAGGTAATAGATACTAAAAGAGGGTTTATCAAATTGATATCCCCTTTTTGGTGTTCAATAATTATTTTACATGATTACTTAAACCAACTTCTAGCATATGCCTCTATTACTAGCGGTTTATCCCAATGCATTAGATGTGTGGTTTCAGGTATTCTTTTGACTACAGAATTACTTATCTTTTTAAATTCTTCCACTTGTAAGTTTCTAATTTCCATCCATGATTCAGGAAGAGTAGCCACTAATAGTAATATGGGGGTCTTTATTTTGCGATACAGTTTATTTGTTGGGTAATCATACATAGATTTGATGGCACCTCTAGCAGTACCTCCAGTAGTACAAAATCTAATTTTATCATTATCTGCTTTCATCAAATCTCTAGCCGAAATTTCCAATAACTCTGACCATCTTAAATAATTGTTTTCTTCTTCAGCTAAAAATTCATCCCAATTAGAAAATACATACCCATCAAAATCAGTTTCATACGATTTTATTTCTTCATCCAATGAACAATCTGGTTTAAATGATAGTTGACTTTTATCAACTTTAGTAAAATAATCGTATTGATATTGTTTTATATGATAACCTCCATCTAAAAGGAGTATTTTCTGTATTCTCTCTGGGTATTGAACTGAGAAATGAAGAGCAATGCATCCACCCCAAGAATGAGCCATTAAGTAAAAACTATCTTTTACAAATAAGTTTATTACATCAGAAACCCACTGGATTAAATTTGGAATTGCATAATCTTCATCATTTTCAAATGCAGGTGTCATTCCATGACCTGGCAAATCAATAGATAATACATGGTATTTATCACTCAACAACTCACCTAATTCTAAAAAACTCAGATTTGTACTACCTAAACCATGAATACAAATAATTGTAGGATTTTTCTTACTCCCCCATTCACAAACCCGTACTTTCAAATTTTCATTATTTATAAATAACTGTGTCACTATTCTCCCCCTTTTTATCTGGTTGAATATGTTGCTCCCACTTTAATATGAAAATTTTATTTAACCTTTATAAAATGCTAAAACCCATATAAATCAAAAGAATAAAAATTCCAGCAAACATTTGTATTTTTTTATTGTTCTTATAATTTATCCATGTCATCATGCTTAGTAGAGTTATGAATAGTAAATTTATAACTACTAATGGTATTTCAATCAAACCAAATAATTTTAAAAACACTAATACCATTGAGATTACTGAAATTACCAATGCCATATCAGCTAAAGATTTTCTTTTCATAAGACACACCTCCGCTATAAAATTGTTTAACTTTAATTAAAATTTATAGCAAATTGAAGTTAAGCAATTTTATACTGTATTTCTAATCTTTATGTTAAAATAATTAATACTTTAAAATATCATACTATAACTGAGCAACCATTCGAAGTTCTCTATAAGTTACTCCTCCATATTCATATTCAAATACTTCTCTTTTCTTAAATCCAATATTTTCATATAAGTTAATGGCAATAGTATTATCAACCTCTGCACTTGTATAAAGTTCTACATGCCCGTATCTTTCAATAAAAAATTCTATGAATTTCTGCAATGTTGCTTTTCCTATTCCTTGATTTTGGAACTTTTCATCAATCATAAATCTACTCATGGACCATCCATTGAGCTCATCATCAAAATCATATAAAATAAAACCTACCATTTTGTTATCTTTATAAACTCCTAATGGATATAAATTTGGTTCATATGCTGATTGGACTAAAGAAAACATATTTGAAGCTACAAATCTTTTTTGTCTTTCACTGGTTTTTAATTTTATACATTTATCGTAATTACTTCTATCAATTGCTTTGAATTCTATATTCATATTTAATCACCCCTAACACCATTTTTGCCTGTTTATTGACTTATAAAAACTGTATGTCTATAGTTACCTTATTATTTAGCATATATATTCCACATTGTTTTATAGCATTGCAACTTTAATTTTTAAGTTTATAATTATGTATTACTTATTTTCCAAAAAATCAAGTTTATCCTTTGTCCAATCAGCTGGACCCTCTGATGGGCTGATATATTTGTTCCAGTATTCACCCCTAAATTAACTAACCTTCAACACAGTATGCGTAAGGTAATAATTCTTGTACCTTTGCTTTCATAAGACCTACTTCTGTATTAATTATAACATCACCACCTAACATATAATCATTAAGTAATTGTCTACAATTTCCACAAGGGGGCAGTACCTCTTCACCTTGTTCTCCTAGTACTGCAACTATACAATCAAAATCTCTTTCCCCTGAGGATATAGCTGAACCAATAGCAATCATCTCAGCACAAGCTCCAGATACTGTATAAACATTAACACCTACATATATATTTCCACTTTTGCATCTTACTGCTGAACCCACCGTATGTTTAAACTTATCTTTGTCGTAGTTTTTACCTATAACTTCCTTTGCCCTATTAATCAATTCCAAATCTTTATCCATCAATTTTTCCATAGTATCCACCCTATTTATTTCATAATCTATAGTGATTTAAGCTCTTCTTCTAATTCATTTATTAGTTTAGTTTTAGACATAGGCTCACAGTGTCCATGTATATATGTTTCAAATTCAGTTTCCCTTAGTATGTTTAAATACCTTGCTAATTCATATTTATTATAATTTTCTTCACCACTATAACAGCCCTCACAATCAGCATCACCCGAGAATAAAACTTTTTCTTCAGGAATCCATACTATCGTTGAATCCTTAGAATGAGGTCCTCCAACTAATAATATTTCACAATGTAAATTTCCCAAATCTAATGTAAGGCTTTTATCAAATATAATATCTGCAGTTTTTACTTTTATCTCATTTAAGTCTTTATATTCAAGTCTAATATATTTATCACAAAATTCTATTTCTTCTCCACTTTCAAGACGCTCTTTCATATCCTTGTCTGTCCACTTCCAAGACTCAATTTTCTTAAGTTGCCTGTTTGTTAGTTTGTTTGCAATTACTTTAGAGTTAAGTGAGGCAATTCCAAATGTATGATCCCAATGCCAGTGAGTTATTATTACAAACTTAGGTGGTTCAAGTCCTCTTTCTTTTAACCCATTGTAAAATAGGTCAACATGTCTTTTAGAATTACCAGAATCAATCATTACAGAAAATTCTTTTCCTCTAATATATCCTAAAGTTGGACGGTCAGTAGTTTCATCATGCGGTAAATAATATATGTTCTTTGATACCTCTTTTAAAATCATAAATCTACCCCCTTGTTTTATCTATACTTTTCCTATTTACCTTAGACATATCTTGTAAAAAATAAGTACTAGAATAAATTAGCCTAAGTCAATCCAGTATCTTTGTGTTATTCTATCTCCTTCATAAATCTCATTCTCCATTTTCCCGCCATTATTAATTATGGTTTTTGCAGATGCAATATTATTCTTGTCACAAGTAATTAAAACTTCTTTTATACCTAATTTTATGCATTCTTTTAATGCTAACCCTAACATTTCAGTTGCATATCCCTTTTTTCTTTCACATTTTCTAGTGCTATAACCTATGTGCCCACCAACTCTTAATAAATAATCATTTAATCTATGTCTAATATCAATCATTCCAACGATCTTACCATCATCACTTATAGCTAAATATGTAGTTGCTGGAACTAATCCGTCTCTAACTGTTTCCTCTTTCAGATTATCTAAAAATGCTTTATACCACTCTTCAAAGGTTTTACTATCTCTTAATCCTGCACTGCCATCCATACTATCCCTATTTTCAATAAACTCTCTTTTATAGTCCATTAGATCATCTTTGAATTTTGGGCTTGGTAAAACCAATCTTAGTCTACTCATCTAATACCCCCAATCACCTAAATGCTTTGTATTTTAATTAACTTTTTATTTTTTCTAAAATATAGCTAGATTCATATTTATCCATAAGATTATTCCACCTACTAAGTTATTATTTATAGATATTTTATATGCAATAGATCCTTCATCTAGAGCAAATTTACGTAGAAAATCTCCATTATCATATCCAGTAGGACCTCTTTTAGGTTCATTAAGATGTATTCTTGTATCTTCATCAAATGACCTCTTCATTATAGGAGTTAACTCATCAATGTCTTTTTCTTTTATAATTTCAAACTCTAACTCTCCAAATCTTTTCATATATTTTCTACCACCTTTATAATAATTACTTTTATTCTTTATTTCTATAAAATTATACATAAGTATTGTCATTTCCTTTATGTTTTCTATATAAAAATAGCTGTATATGATTATACAGCTATTTTTATATAGACATCTTTAAATTTTATATTATTGTGTAAATTTGAGCTGGTAAATAATATTTATATATTATAACAAAAGTAATTTAAGCTACTTATCTGCTTGATTTATAAGTTCATCTAGTGAAGTTTTTCCAGCACTATATTCTGATATAGCATTATACAAATACGTTATATCTGATTTATTTTGAATTTGTATTAAAATTGCATTTAATGATGCTCCATATATTGATGCAATGGTTGTAATTCCATTATAATTACGTTTTATTTTTAAATCATCAGTATTTTTATATTCTCTACCAATATTTATTAATATTTCATCTATTAATGTTCTATCAAAATTAACCATCTTTTTTATTTCTTCCTCACTAACTTTATCGTCTAATATTATTTTCTTTAAAATTATATCTATGTCGTTACCAATTCTAGTTAAATCATTGATTGAACTAGATACTACTTCATTGGGCGATGCAAAGGATATAGTAGTAAATATTATAAAAAAGCTCATCGTTGTAGCTATTAATTTTTTCATTTTTTTACCTCCAATAATACTTATCTAATTACTTATTATAATTTTCCCTATATGGAGGATATTTATTGTATATAAATTTTGTTAATTTAATTGAATAATTTTATTCTATAATTATATTACATAGCATAATAATTACAAATATATATAACTTTGATGAGGTAATTTAATATGCCAAATAATAATAAAATAGCTTTTATTACTTGCGTTAATAATGAGGATGTCTACTCTACATGTCTGGATAGAATAAATAATTTATTTATTCCTTACAATTACGAAATTGAGATAATACCTATAAGAGATTCACCAAATATCTGCAACTCTTACAATAAAGCCATTCAACAAAGTGATGCTAAGTACAAAGTATATTTACATCAGGACACATTAATAGTATATATAAACTTTATAAGTTCTATATTAGAAATTTTTATTAAAAATCCTGATATTGGCATGCTTGGAGTAATAGGTTGCAAAAAAATTCCTACTAACGGAATCTGGTGGGACTCTATACAGAAAGTAGGGCGAATAATTGAAAGTAGTAGCGGAAATCTAAAACTAATTAATTATAATCCTTCAAAACCTATTGAATATGTTGAAGCTGTAGATGGATTAATAATGATTACTCAATATGATACTGAATGGAGAGAAGATTTATTTTCAGGGTGTCATTTCTATGATATATCACAATGTATTGAATTTAAGAGAAATAACTACAAGATAGCAATCCCAATGCAAAGTACCGTGTGGTGCATACATGACAGTGGAGTAGCAAACTTAGATAAATATCATACTTATAAGAATATTTTCCTTGAAGAATATGTAAATCTTATCTAACAATTATAAAAAACTATATATAAAAATAAAGGTTATAAACTAGGACTCTAGAGTATAACCTTTATTTCATCATAAAATAAAATTATGTACTATAATTGTTCTACAACCTCTAACTTACCTGTGTATGGATCTATAATAAGTCCACTAACATTTACATCATTTGGCATCAATGGATGATTTTTAATTGATGTTACACTTTCTTTTATTGAATCTTCTACAGAATCAAATCCATGCAACCATTTGTTAATATCTATCCCACAACTATTTATAGTAGACAAAGTATCCTTACTTACTCCCCTATTTACCATCTTATCAACAATACTATTAGTATCTAAATTACTCATCCCACATCCA
Organism: Romboutsia weinsteinii; assembly: GCF_002250835.2. GTDB lineage: Bacteria > Bacillota > Clostridia > Peptostreptococcales > Peptostreptococcaceae > Romboutsia_A > Romboutsia_A weinsteinii. Next base: position 5,208 of record NZ_NOJY02000057.1, on the reverse strand, counting down.
TAATGTCCAACAACCATTATATCCTTTGCATCAAACTCATACACAGCAACAATCAAGCTTCTAATAATACTTCCAAAGGGATGCATTACAGTTGCACCTGCATTTTTAATTATTTTTGCATCACCATTTTTTATGTTCATTGCTTTTGGCAGTAGTTCAGTTAGCCTGGTATCCATACAAGATAAAATTACTACTTTCTTATCTGGAGTTTTTGTTGTCTCATATTCTTCATACTCTTTATTTTCTACGAATTTTTTATTATGTTCTAAAATATCTTCTAATCTAGTTAAATTATTAGTTTTCATAAGAATCCCCTTTTATTTTTTATGTACATCTATTCTTTGATTAGTATCTCTGATTTAACTATTTATCGCTAAGATAACTATTAACCTTATCTAGTAACTTAGGTTGTATCTCTTGATAAGTTAATTCATCCGGCATTTCATCAAAATAGTTAATTTCTCCAATCTCAAGATTTGGTAGCTCACCTAACTCTTCTATCTCAGCAAAGTATAACTTGCCATATGTATCTACTGGATGTCTAGAAGTGTCAACATCTTCTTTTGTAACTGAATATATACAAACAGGATCTATTTTAAACGTTATCGCCCCAGTCTCCTCATACAGCTCTCTAGTAGCTGCTTTGTCTATATCTTCTCCATCTTCCCTATGTCCTCCTGGTATCTCCCATGTTATTCTTTCTTTGTGTTTTGATAGTACCCACTTACCATTAAACCTTGAAACTATAACTGCAAAAAGTAGTTTATTATCTTCTATTTCATCTAATCTATAGAAATTAACCTTAACCATATTAATCCCCCTTTAACTTTTTTCATGACATTTATCATAAATTAATAATATAATTGTAATATTTTGTATATTCATTATACTATTAAATTCATTTATAGTATATTCTTATCTTCTAGTTAGTTTTTATTGATTTTCTAGATATTAATATGTAAGTGGAGATTCTTAAATAATTGTATTTACTTTTCACTAAATCTACTAGATATATATTTTATGATATAATTACAATGGAAAATTTTTTATATCTATATATTAGCAATTCTCTTTACTTGATTAGCTGTAATATTATACTCTCTTCCAAGTATACCTGCATTGACTCCATTGTATCTCTTTATAATATCTCTATTTCTTGATGGCTTAATCAAAGTATTATAAGTAGGTATATATACTTTTTCTCCCCCATAGTACCTAACAATCTGATCAAACTTATCCTCTCCTACTATCTCAAGCAAGCCCTGCAGGTTTGCCGGTATGTCATCTATAAAAATTCCCACCTCAATCACTCCTTTTATAAATAATTTTATAGACTATGCTCTAACATTTACAGAAAAATAAGTTACATCTTTTTGTTACCACTACATGTATAATATTGTAATTGACAAGATAAACTATACGTAGTAAAATAAACTCATCGAAATTCAATTGAGTCAAATTAAATTTTAAAAAAGTAATTAGAGGTATCAAATGGATAAATACGAAAAAATAAAGTTAGATAATCAAGTATGTTTTTCTCTTTATGCTCTTTCAAGAGAAGTTATAAAACTATATAAACCTTTATTAGACAAACATAACCTTACCTATACTCAGTACGTAACTATGCTAGTTATATGGGAAGAAGAAAAAATTGTGTTTAAAGATTTAGCAAAAAGACTTCACTTAGATTCAGGAACCCTGACTCCTGTATTAAAAAAATTAGAGGCAATGGAGTTAATAACTAAGTATAGAGATAAAAATGATGATAGAATGGTAATAGTTGAGCTAATACCAAAAGGAGGCTTATTAAAAGATGAAATTCTTGAAGTCCCTGAAAGTTTATATTGTCAGTTTGGAAATGATGAAGAATTGCTTTTACTAAAGAAATATTTAGATAAATTTTTAAATAAGTTAGATTAATGATTATGTTAATTGTTAATCTAACTAAAAAAATAATAAATTCAATTTAATAAAATTAAATTTATATAAATCAACTTGGAGGTACAATATGAAATTTTATGATTTTAAAGCAAAGAAAATGAATCAGCAAGAAATTAGTATGAAAGATTATGAAGGTAAAGTTCTTTTAATAGTAAATACAGCAAGTAAATGTGGTCTTACTCCTCAATTCGAGGAACTAGAAGAGTTATATAAAAAATATAAAGATCAAGGACTTGAGATTTTAGGTTTTCCATGCAATCAATTTGCAAAACAAGATTCTGGGAGTAATGATGAAATACATTCATTTTGTCAGTTAAACTACGGTGTTACTTTCACTATGTTTGAAAAAATAGATGTAAATGGAAGCAACGCACACCCATTATACCAATACTTAAAAAATCAATCAAAGGGTATTTTAAGTAAGGAGATAAAGTGGAATTTTACAAAGTTTTTAGTAGATTCAAAGGGTAATGTAATTAAAAGATATGCACCAATAGTAAAGCCAAGCTCTATAGAGGAAGATATTAAGAAACTTTTGAATAATTAAGATATATATAAACTTTTTATCCCCAAAATGTTCCTCTCCTATGTGTCCACTACGTGTACAGATTTCAAGATACTATTAAGTTAACAAATAAATTAATAGGAGGTAATTACTATGGCAATTGTTTCACTAAAAGAACCATCTAGTCTTAAGATTAAATTTAATCACGGGGCTGATACTCATGGAAAGGCGATAATTAAAACTAAAAGTTATCCAAACGTAAAACCAGTAGCTTCAAATGATTCTTTATATGCTGTTGCAAAAGCTTTATCCAATCTTCAGGAACATGACTTATTTGATGTATCTAGAGTAGACAATACTACTTTAGCAGAATAATTTTTAAAATTTAGGGGGTAATTAATTATGGATGTTTCGTTAAAACTTGTAATGACTTTTAAAACTACAGCAGGAAATAAGGTATCTTTAACTTTAGATGACCCAAGAGCTGATGTAAGTGAGCAAGATATAAAAGATGTTATGGATCTAATAATTGCACAAGATATATTTTCACCAAATGGAGCTTCTTTAGTAGAGGCTTTTGAGGCTAGGGTTGTTAAGACTGACACTACTGGATATGATTTAGTTATTGGATATGATTTAGTTATTGGATATGATTTAGTTATTGGATAGGAAGTGATTTTATGGATAATATGCAGACTTTAATAGCTAATGTAGGTTTTCCAATTGCTATTTCAATGTATTTATTGATTAGAATTGAAAACAAGCTACTTAGTTTAACTTCTAGCATAGATAATCTATCTGCTAATATATCATCTTGTAAAAATAAATAATAATTTTAAGAGTGTGGTTTTATCTAAAATCACACTCTTTTTGTGATAATATCAAATTTTCTATTTATAATAATGATTTTTTATAAAACTATGAAACTTTTTATTAATTTAAATCGTCTAATAAGTATAAGAGTTAATACAGATTAAGTTTATATTAATGGAGATGATTTTAATGAGTAATAAATATTTTGATAACATAATAATTAAAAATAAATTACTAAAGATAACAGCAATAATTTTAGTAGGTATGATAACAATTGGAATATCTAGCCCTGCCCTAGCTTCAAAAATTCCTCTTATAGGAAATCTATTTGATTCAACTGATCAAAATATCTACTCTCATAATTATAAAAAGAGTATAAAGTTAAATTATAGAGTTGATAATTACAAAATTAAAGATATTTCTATAACTCCCTTTGGTATGATTTTAAAATCAAATCTCCCAACTGAAAATGATTTTTCAACTCAGACTGCTGACACTGCCTTGGATTATGAGTTACATATTTATGATGAACATGGTGAGGAAATACAAATAAGTGAATCTAAAACTGGCAAGTTTAAAAGTAAGACTGATATATTCCCTGTTCCATCTAAATATAGTAATTATATAAAAATAATAATTAAAAAGGTTAAATACAGAAAAGAATCAAATAGTGAAAACTCCCCTTCTTATCTAGCAATTGCTGAGGAAATAATTGATGAAAGAGTTATTAGTATCAAGTAAATATTACTATTACTTAAATAATTTAATTTAAGGTAATTAATAGATAAAGCTTTTGACATTGAAATTTAAGTGGTAAAATATTATTAAGAATTTTAAAGTTTCCAAACTATGAGTGGGGGGTGAATAGTTTTGCAAACAAAATATGACGCGGCCAAAATATGTGGTTTCTTATATTTTTTATATTTTATATTTTTAATATTTCCAATACAAAGTCTAATAAGTTCAGAAATAGTATTTAAAAATCTATCTAAGTATAGATTTGAACATAATACTTCTGGAGGAATAGGAATAGCAACATCAATTATATTTCTACTTCTACTATTATCACTTTTATACTATGGACTTAAAACAATTTTAAGTAAAACTATTATAATTGAAGATGAAAATAAAAATAATAAAATAAATAAAAAACTTGTAATATACAAGTTATTTATAGTTATAACAATAATTCTAAATTTAACTGTTTTGTACATTACTAAAGATAGGGCTTTGACTATTACTGGCCTATTTTCTATATTGATAAGCTTAATAATATGTTTTGGCATGAAAGTGTATTTTATAGCTTGCTTATATGATAGAAAAGCATTATGGCTAGAAAGTGTTACTGGTATTTCTTATAAAGAGGCTGATAAAAAAAGTCGGCTTTGGAAATATAAGATTTGGCATGAACCAAAAGAAAGAGTAGAATTTAAATACAGAAAAAAGATTCTAAATAGAAGTATATTATACATAACAATAATTTCTTTATTTTTCATTAAATTTGTACATACACCTGTCTTTTTACTTTTTTGTATAATGGTTTTATCTTTCTTAACATTTCACGTACTTTCTCTTATTGATAGTATTTTTAACTTATTTACTTCATTAGAAGGTACTTGTACTGAAATACATAAAGAAACTGGTAAAAATTCAAGTTATTATTGTATTACAGTTATAGATTTTAATAGAGAAAGAAAATTGGAATTTACATCAAAAAAAGATTATTCTATAAACCAAGGTGATAATACATATGTAGTTCACTCAGTTCTCTCTAAGAAAGTTGTATCAGTTAATTCTATAAGTTTAATTGATTAAAAAGCAACAATACTTCTATATTAAAATAAGTATTGTTGCTTTTTATTATCTACTACCCCATAAAGTTATAATCAAGCCTATAAAATACAACCTCATCATCAACTAACCAAAATTCTATAGAACACTTTTTATTC